>NZ_JAWRYI010000872.1:0-259 GCF_046534705.1 Pseudomonas sp. SIMBA_068 | reverse complement strand
CCACTTGGCGATGACGAAATTAAAGCATCGCGTGAGTTTTTAGGTTGGACGGGTGATGCATTTGAAATCCCTGAAGACATTTACGCACAGTGGGATGGAAAAGCTAAAGGCCAAGAACTTGAATCAAGCTGGGACGAAAAGTTTGCAGCCTATGCAAAAGCATTCCCAGAGCTTGCAGCTGAGTACAAACGCCGTACAAATTCAGATTTACCTGCCGACTGGGCTGAAAAGTCACAAGCGTATATTGAGCAGTTACAAG
>NZ_JAWRYI010000871.1:0-259 GCF_046534705.1 Pseudomonas sp. SIMBA_068 | reverse complement strand
CAAGAAGCTGTTGCAGGCCGCCGAGAAGAACTACCCGGCCAAGGCCAGGGATGCGGGCCTTGCGGCCTTCAGCATTCCCCAGGGCAAGGCCCCGAGCGAGGGCTGGCCGGTAGTGGTCTGGCTGTCGGGGTTCGGTACCGAAGGCAGCGACGGCATCGACATGCGCACGGACCTTGTGGGGGAAAAAGCCGTGCTGGTGGGCATCAACGGCACTCTCAAGCGCGACGAACACCAATTCATGTGGCAGCAGCATTCGGTA
>NZ_JAWRYI010000870.1:0-259 GCF_046534705.1 Pseudomonas sp. SIMBA_068 | reverse complement strand
AGCGATGATACGTTGCGCAACTGGCCGTCGTTGGTGCGCGAAGACACCTCGCGAACGCTACCTAAGCGTATTACCTGGTTGCTGGATAACCAAAAAAGACTTGTCGTGCCTGACTGGGAATCATCGGCAACCTGTATCTCGGCAGGATTATGCATAGGGATGGTGCCAACACATTTCGCCAAACCGTGGCTTAATGAGGGGAAGTGGGTAGCATTAGAACTGGAAAACCCCTTTCCGGATTCGGCATGTTGTCTGACAT
>NZ_JAWRYI010000869.1:0-259 GCF_046534705.1 Pseudomonas sp. SIMBA_068 | reverse complement strand
CGTGGTTGCAGCGCGTGGCCAGTCATCCCAAGTACGTGGCGATGCTCGACTGACTCCCTCGGTCCAATGTGGGAGCTGGCTTGCCTGCGATAGCGTCACCCTGGTGCCCCGGCTAAACCGAGGTGTCTGCATCGCAGGCAAGCCTGCTCCCACATTCAGCGCGGCGGCGTGTCAGGCAGTGCTTTGTTGAGCAGTTCAAAGCAGCGCTGCGCCGCCGGGCTCAAGCCCATCCCGCTACGGCTGATCAACCCGATCTCCC
>NZ_JAWRYI010000868.1:0-259 GCF_046534705.1 Pseudomonas sp. SIMBA_068 | reverse complement strand
AGCGGTGTTTGGCGATCGCTACTGGGTCGGAAACCAGATAACGCAGCCGCAGTCGTTTGAATCAATGCGGCTCGACTGGAGTCGGGCGTTTGGCGGGGAAGGACACGATGAAAATCCTTATGGTTTGGGTATTCATCCTGAGGTACACAAGGGACATGAATTCATTCGTTTACCCAATATTGAAGCAATGGCTGGCCGCCTCACTCACATTAAGCAGAAGCCCGAACCTGCGAGTTTTGGCCCGTTAGATATTAGCTGG
>NZ_JAWRYI010000867.1:0-259 GCF_046534705.1 Pseudomonas sp. SIMBA_068 | reverse complement strand
GTCACAATCGGTTTTAGATTTTATTAAAGAAAATGACGTTAAGTTCATTGATTTACGCTTTACTGATACAAAGGGTAAAGAGCAACATGTATCTATTCCTCATCACCAAGTTGATGAAGATTTTTTCGAAGACGGTAAAATGTTCGACGGTTCTTCAATTGCTGGTTGGAAAGGCATAAACGAATCAGACATGGTATTAATGCCTGTTGCTGAATCAGTAAAACTTGACCCTTTCACTGAAGAAACAACATTAATCGTA
>NZ_JAWRYI010000866.1:0-259 GCF_046534705.1 Pseudomonas sp. SIMBA_068 | reverse complement strand
CCATGCACGACGCGAGTGCCCATGAGCCACATTGACCTGAACCTGATCCGCACCTTCGTCACCCTTTACGAAGCCCGCAGCGTCACCCTCGCTGCCGAGCGTTTGTTCGTCACCCAGCCTTCGGTGAGCTATGGCCTGGCGCGCCTGCGCGAGCTGTTCGACGACGCCCTGTTCAGCCGCACCCGTGACGGCATCCAGCCGACGTTCGTTGCCGACCAGCTGTACGCGACGCTGCGCGACGCACTGACGCGCATCGAAA
>NZ_JAWRYI010000865.1:0-259 GCF_046534705.1 Pseudomonas sp. SIMBA_068 | reverse complement strand
CCGTCATCTGGCGCGACCAGCTTAAATAGTCCTGCGCCAGCATCGGCAGGTCGAGCAACCATTCGCCGGGATAATCCACAATTTCCAGATACAGCGTGGAGGTATCCTTAAAGTGGCGTAGCAGCGAATCATTCGATTTAAAACGTAGCGCCAGGCGGATTTCACTGACGCCGCGCGTTGGCGTTGGCCAGGCGGGTGGATCGCCATATAACTGCGCCAGCCCTTCGTCATAGGTGAAGCGCGGAATGCCAAAGTCACG
>NZ_JAWRYI010000864.1:0-260 GCF_046534705.1 Pseudomonas sp. SIMBA_068 | reverse complement strand
AAGCAGCACACAGATAGCCTGCACCAGCAAATTCGCCGTCAGGCAGGGCAAAGCCCCCCAACGTTTTGCTGCCCATAGCCAGCCAAAGCAACCAGGCACAATTGATAAGCCGACTAACGACCAGAGATGGGCGGTTAACAATGGTGAGCCTGCATCTTTCGCCATGAGCGGCAGGTAAGTCGCGACGATGATATAACCAAATCCCGCCAGGCCGTACAGAATAGCCAGTAACCACCAGCTCATTATCTGTTGCTCCGTTT
>NZ_JAWRYI010000863.1:0-260 GCF_046534705.1 Pseudomonas sp. SIMBA_068 | reverse complement strand
GGAATAGTTAAATACAATAGAGAGGATTGTTTATGGACAATAGCACCATTTCTCTACAGGAGTTGCTCGACTGCATTTCCAAGCTTCGGGATGATGTAAATGCCCTTACTGTCGCATTTTCATATCTGGCATTCTCAATTCCAAAGGAACAAATGCAACCAACACTGGCCGCGCACCAGCTTGAATCACGCAACCCCAAATGGTCGCAGCAACAACAAAATTCTTTCAAGTGGCTGGCGGTATTACTGGAAGAAAAATAT
>NZ_JAWRYI010000862.1:0-260 GCF_046534705.1 Pseudomonas sp. SIMBA_068 | reverse complement strand
GGTTACGGTATAGGTGGGGCTGATGCACTCATCGCCTTCGCGGGCATCATCCCAGTATCTTTCCACCCCGCTCATGCCTGCACCTGCGCACGCGGGTCGATGGCCAGTGCCTGGGCAACACACTTCGCCGGCAACGCCTGAATGAACTCCACCGCC
Source organism: Pseudomonas sp. SIMBA_068 (assembly GCF_046534705.1). Classification (NCBI taxonomy): domain Bacteria; kingdom Pseudomonadati; phylum Pseudomonadota; class Gammaproteobacteria; order Pseudomonadales; family Pseudomonadaceae; genus Pseudomonas; species Pseudomonas sp. SIMBA_068. Next base: position 104 of record NZ_JAWRYI010000862.1, on the reverse strand, counting down.
AGACCATCCGGCAGGCGCAGCCAGTTGCGGCCCTGGGGCATTTCGCTGACGCCATAGCGCTGGGCGGCTGCCAGTACGCTCTCCAGGTCTTCGCACATGATGCC
>NZ_JAWRYI010000861.1:0-260 GCF_046534705.1 Pseudomonas sp. SIMBA_068 | reverse complement strand
GCAGTGGGAGCTGGGAAAACGTCCCTCTGCAGCAGATCGTGCGCGATGTAGCGATTCGCAATGGTTGGCAGCCGGTCTGCCCGGTCACCATCAAGGTGCCCCGGGTCGACCAGCTCAATGAATCCGACTTCAACTTTATCACCCGCCTGGCCAAGCAGTACGACTGCACGGCCAAGGTGGCCGACGGCAAGTTGCTGGTGCTGCCTCGGCAGGCCGGGCAGAGCGCGAGCGGCAAAGCCCTTGGCACCGTCACCATCACC
>NZ_JAWRYI010000860.1:0-260 GCF_046534705.1 Pseudomonas sp. SIMBA_068 | reverse complement strand
CCGGGGAAAGTCAGGCTGTTGAACAGAAACAGCCAGGGCTTGCTGCCGGTCTGTTTTTCGATGGCAAAACCCAACAGGCCCTGGCGCCGCGACGCATCCAGGTCCATGGCCAGCAGCACCCCGTTGGTTCCGGCATAGGCCTTGACCCGGAAATCGTCCTTGTCGTTACGCACCAGTACCCGCATGAAGTCACTCCTGTGAAAGACAGCGCAAAGCGTAGCCGCTTCCCGCTCCGGCATGCCAAGGCAAATCCCTGTAGG
>NZ_JAWRYI010000859.1:0-260 GCF_046534705.1 Pseudomonas sp. SIMBA_068 | reverse complement strand
CTGAGCAAAACAATGGCACGGCATTGCATTTTGGCATTAATAGCCCGCTCTATACCTCACCGAATAATACAGTAACGCTGGCGCTGACCGGCAGCTGGGGGACGGACAAATACATGCAGACTTACTACGGAGTCAGTGCATCTCAATCGGCTGCATCAAGGTTTATCCGATATGATGCCGGATCGGGAATTTATGCCTGGTCGATGAATCTTGACTGGACACACAAGTTCAATGAGGACTGGAGCGTGATTGCCGCAGCA
>NZ_JAWRYI010000858.1:0-260 GCF_046534705.1 Pseudomonas sp. SIMBA_068 | reverse complement strand
AGAATTTTCGGACGGGAAAGTAAAAGTTGATGACCTAAACCTCTCCTACTCTACTCTTAAAGATTCGTTAGATCAGGCTAAAAATGCTGGTGATTCAGCAAAAGTAACCTGGAATGAAAATGGCGAAGGTGTAGATGAGTTAGGTGAATCAGTTGGTAGTCTATCTGATAAGCTTAAAGAAGTTAAAGGTGATATTGAAGCTACGACAGATGTATTAGACCAATTACTACAATCTGGTCAAGCTACTGCAGCGATGGAAG
>NZ_JAWRYI010000857.1:0-260 GCF_046534705.1 Pseudomonas sp. SIMBA_068 | reverse complement strand
ATCAAAACGTTTGCGCCCTGTTGAAGTAGTAAAAGAGTATAAAAAAACACTGCTTGATGAATTAGACCTAATGCGTGAAGGTGCCAATGGCATTCAATTAAAACGTAATTTTGATGATTCAGATGCGCTCTATATCCCTACTGTTTACAGTGATTACAGCCGAAACAACGTGCTAGTGATGGAGCGTATTTACGGTATACCCGTGTCAGACACCGAGTCGTTAATAGCGCAAAATACAAATATGAAACTGCTTGCAGAAC
>NZ_JAWRYI010000108.1:0-385 GCF_046534705.1 Pseudomonas sp. SIMBA_068 | reverse complement strand
ACGCTCGGTAATTTGCTCGATCCATCCGTACGCCCTTTGGTGGTGGGCGCGACCTTTGGTATCGCCTTAACGCTGGTGATTATCGCCGGATCTGAACTGTTCACCGGACACACCATGTTCCTCACCTTTGGGGTAAAAGCGGGCAGCATCAGCCACGGGCAAATGTGGGCAATCCTGCCGCAAACCTGGCTGGGTAACCTGGTCGGTTCCGTCTTCGTTGCCATGCTCTATAGCTGGGGCGGCGGTAGCCTGCTGCCGGTAGATACCAGCATCGTTCACTCCGTCGCGCTGGCTAAAACCACTGCACCGGCAATGGTACTCTTCTTCAAAGGTGCATTGTGTAACTGGCTGGTTTGCCTGGCAATCTGGATGGCGCTGCGCACTG
>NZ_JAWRYI010000856.1:0-260 GCF_046534705.1 Pseudomonas sp. SIMBA_068 | reverse complement strand
CTTGTATTTTCACACTTCTTTTGCCCCCCTAGAAGCCACAAGTATCATAATTATATTATCGGCTCTTGGTGGTGGCTCTGCCAATGTTTTGTCAGCACATAAGCTGACCTGTTTTGCTTATGCTTTTATTCTGTTATTTCCCTACGCTTTAGTGCTAATAATGTCTGAAGACTATTACGAAAATGTACTCGGCTTTTTGGGTATTGGCTATGGCTCAATTACCTTGTTAACTCTAAATAAAGCATCTGCATTTACACAAC
>NZ_JAWRYI010000855.1:0-260 GCF_046534705.1 Pseudomonas sp. SIMBA_068 | reverse complement strand
ACCGCGGCACGCTCTCGTGGCGAGGAGCCGATCCTGTTTGCAGAGTGGCTGAAACCTGGCGCAACGGTTGTCTCGATTGGCTCGACCATTCCTGAACAGCGCGAAATTGACGTTTCGGTCGTTGAGCGCAGCGACATCATCATCTGCGACACACTGGAAGAAGTGCTTGAGGAGACTGGGGACATGCTGGCTGCCAAGGCAGCGGGTATCGAGTTCCATAACAAGGCATTCAGCCTGGCCGATCTCATGAGTGGCGCGTG
>NZ_JAWRYI010000854.1:0-260 GCF_046534705.1 Pseudomonas sp. SIMBA_068 | reverse complement strand
AGGACACGCGCTTCCCGCCCTGGCGGATGTCAATCTGGTGCCGCAGGATCTCTCGTCCGCACCGGTCGTGGCACCCGAGACACTGCAACGCCTGAGCTGGCAACCGCTGTCTGCTTCTCAGACACAGACCACAAAACTTGCTAACAGCGGACAGACGCTGAATGCGCCACACATTGCCGGTCCGGTCGCGGCCTACAGTCTGCCCGCCAATATCGGCGAACTGACGCTGACGCTGAGCAGTGAAGTGGCGAACGGTCAGG
>NZ_JAWRYI010000853.1:0-260 GCF_046534705.1 Pseudomonas sp. SIMBA_068 | reverse complement strand
AATTGCGCGCGAGGAGAGATATGAGGGATTTACAGACCAGCGGCATAGTGGGGTTGTCAGCCAGTAAGGTGGGATACAGGCACAGTGATCGACATGGTGAGGTCAACGACAAAAAAAATGTTGCCGTTCTGCCAACAGTTCCTGCCAGCATTCGGGCAACGAAGGGTTCTACTGGTGGATACACATACCAGGGGAATAAAGTCGTTTTAGCCTCTCCTTTAGTAATCACCGGGGGTAATGAAATCAGCATCTGCATCCCT
>NZ_JAWRYI010000852.1:0-260 GCF_046534705.1 Pseudomonas sp. SIMBA_068 | reverse complement strand
CTGGAAACGCCGGTGATGGAAACGCGTGTTGGGCAGAAAATCCCTAACCCAACCTGGACGCCTACGGCAGGCATTCGTCAGCGTTCGCTGGAGCGTGGCATTAAATTACCGCCAGTCGTTCCTGCCGGACCAAATAACCCGCTAGGACGTTACGCACTGCGCCTCGCGCATGGTAATGGCGAATACCTCATTCATGGTACCAGTGCGCCGGACAGCGTCGGTTTGCGCGTCAGTTCAGGGTGTATTCGCATGAATGCACC
>NZ_JAWRYI010000851.1:0-260 GCF_046534705.1 Pseudomonas sp. SIMBA_068 | reverse complement strand
CGTTGGCAAAACCTGCGCCATTTAGGGGCAGAAGAGTTATACAAACTGGTTAAAGATGAACTGTTTCCGTACTTTTCAAAAACCTCAGATGATGTATCGCCAGAAGGCGCGGTATTTAACGAGTTTATGAAAGACGCGCAATTGATGATCCAAAAGCAAAGCTTATTGGTAAAAGCCGTTGAAATGGTAAACGACTTACCCCTTGAAAACTCAGACACCAAAGGCGATTTGTACGAATACTTGCTTAGCAAACTCACTAC
>NZ_JAWRYI010000850.1:0-260 GCF_046534705.1 Pseudomonas sp. SIMBA_068 | reverse complement strand
ATAGTGGCCATCGAACACGCTGGAAATACCACTGTCCGACACGTGCTCCAGCGCCTGTGCGCGGGCCTTGACCTGCCCGCTGAGGATGCCATCGATGTAACGGCTGACCAGGTTCAGGCCATGGGTGCGGTGCCCGAGCAGTTCGCCTTCGAGCAGCACCCGGGTGACCACTTGGGCGACTTCGCTATCGGCACCGGCTTTTACGAACAGTTGCTCGACAAAGGCGGTTAGCGCTTGCACGTTGTAACGTGTGGGTTGGG
>NZ_JAWRYI010000849.1:0-260 GCF_046534705.1 Pseudomonas sp. SIMBA_068 | reverse complement strand
AGAGATCAGAAAACTGGGTAAAGGCGATCATCTGGTGAAGCTGAAAACCAGCCCGCAGGCACGAAAAAAGTGGCCGGGACTGGGAAATGAAGTGACTGCCCGCCTGCTGACCGTGACGCGCAAAGGAAAAGTCTGCCATCTGCTGACGTCGATGACGGACGCCATGCGCTTCCCCGGAGGAGAAATGGGGGATCTGTACAGTCATCGCTGGGAAATCGAACTGGGATACAGGGAGATAAAACAGACGATGCAACGGAGCA
>NZ_JAWRYI010000848.1:0-260 GCF_046534705.1 Pseudomonas sp. SIMBA_068 | reverse complement strand
CTATCTGCGCACTAAGCGCCTGCAATTGCTCATCATCCATTGCGATTCTCCCTTTGGCTGTGGGTTGAAGGTGGTGCAGAAAAACTGCTTTTTCAAGGTCACTCACCATTATTACGCTGTTTTTGCGGCCAGCTTTCCACTGCGCTTACCGGTTTTTCACCGCAACCATAAAAAGACGCGGGAAGGCGAGCAACACCTGACCATCGGCCTGAGCCGGATAAGCCGCGAGCAGACGCTGATGATAATCGGTCAGAAACGCC
>NZ_JAWRYI010000847.1:0-260 GCF_046534705.1 Pseudomonas sp. SIMBA_068 | reverse complement strand
GAATCGCGCGATATTCATTTCCTGTGTCTGTATCTGCAATATTGTTTGCTGCAGCACCACGCTGGAATGACGCCTCAGTTTAATCCGCTCCAACGTCGCTGGGCGGAATCCTGCCTTGAATTTCAGGTAGCGCAGGAAATTGGACGCCACTGGCAGCGTCGGGCGCTCCAGCCTGTACCGCCTGATGAGCCACTGTTTATGGCACTACTTTTTTCCATGTTGCGGGTTCCCGATCCACTGCGGGATGCGCATCAGCGAGA
>NZ_JAWRYI010000846.1:0-260 GCF_046534705.1 Pseudomonas sp. SIMBA_068 | reverse complement strand
ACAAAGTTATTTACTGAGCTATTTGAGTGATAAACGGATGGCACATAAAAAAGCCAGCTTGGCTAATCAAGTTATCAATGAAGCTTTAGTACAAGATCCAAAAAACAATAAATTTCAGCTTATGTATTATCGCTCTTTAGCACTTTCACTAATGCTATCTACTGATGAAGCTACTGACTCAACAATTGAAAAAATAATTAATTTTTTAAAATCTCAAAATTTTAAAAATACCAGCACTATTAATACACAAATTACACTGA
>NZ_JAWRYI010000845.1:0-260 GCF_046534705.1 Pseudomonas sp. SIMBA_068 | reverse complement strand
CGGGAGCGCCCTCGGGCTGGTTTTAATGAGCGGTGCCGCTCAGGCGATTGAAGGCAGTGTTGATGTCAGCGAACACAACACCAACCTGAATGTGGGTCTGGGCACCACAACACCCGGTCTGTTTCTGAAAGGTAACTGGCTGCGTAGCGACCATGACGGCAGCACCTACGGTGCCGGTCTGGGTTACAACGTTGATTTCGGGCCGCTGCGTCTGGCGCCGACCGCAAAAGCGATCTTCACCCATCCTGAAGATGGAAAAG
>NZ_JAWRYI010000844.1:0-260 GCF_046534705.1 Pseudomonas sp. SIMBA_068 | reverse complement strand
CTAGGCAATTGCCCTGTCAGCCGCTACATTGCGTAACTTGTGCCTGCCTTTCAGGCACCGCATTTCCTTCCTTTTCGAATACACGGAACCCGCAAAACTCCATCATGGACCCTTCCCCTGGTTTTACCCTCGCGTCTCTTTTCGCCGACTTCGGCATGATTCTTTTTGCTCTGATCCTGGTCCTGCTCAACGGCTTTTTCGTTGCGGCGGAGTTCGCCATGGTCAAGCTGCGCTCGACCCGGGTCGAGGCCATTGCCCAC
>NZ_JAWRYI010000843.1:0-260 GCF_046534705.1 Pseudomonas sp. SIMBA_068 | reverse complement strand
CTATCTTTCACGACTATGCAGGGTCTAGCTAAACGTCGGTTCGAAACAATATGAAATTGAAAAAGTATATATCCATCCGGAATATGTTAAACCTAGCAACAATATACTTAGTGGCGACTTAGCGCCGCTTATGCAAGTTTTGGAATCAAGCAGTGATATTGCTTTAATAAAACTATCCACCCCTGTTTTAGACATTAAGCCAATTTCAATTTATTCAAAATCTGACGAAAAAGGCAAAGTCATAACTGTATTCGGTAAAG
>NZ_JAWRYI010000842.1:0-260 GCF_046534705.1 Pseudomonas sp. SIMBA_068 | reverse complement strand
GGGTGTTTTTGGTCATAATGCGCGGTGCGGTAAACCGTTGTTCACCCTCGCGGGTAAACAGCCAGTCCGGGCTTTGCTCATCATCCAGATGACCACCTTTCATTAGCACTGCGCCACAGCCCATCGCCAACAGCGATCGCCCTTGTTCCAGCATTTCCTGTTCGGTGCGCGCGTGTGGCGCGTCGAGCAAGGCGGCAGCTTCGGGCAAGTTTGGCGTTATTAATGAAACCTGTGGCAATAATCGACTGCGCAGCGTAGCA
>NZ_JAWRYI010000841.1:0-260 GCF_046534705.1 Pseudomonas sp. SIMBA_068 | reverse complement strand
CCGGTCTTGAAAACCGGCATAGGTTTGTAGCCTATCTAGGGTTCAAATCCCTATCTCTCCACCATATTTTAATTGGTGGTTTTTTATATCATCAATACAACCGGTTATGCGTTGGAGAGGTGTCCGAGTGGCCGAAGGAGCTCCCCTGCTAAGGGAGTATAGAGTTTGTAGCTCTATCGAGGGTTCGAATCCCTCCCTCTCCACCATATACTATATATAAACCACTTAATTGTGGTTTTTTTGTGCCTAAATTTTAACAC
>NZ_JAWRYI010000107.1:0-386 GCF_046534705.1 Pseudomonas sp. SIMBA_068 | reverse complement strand
GCCGAGAACGTCAAACCGACCTTCACCGTGCACATCAACACCGCCCTGGCCCACGACCTGGTCGTGACCCTGAGCAATAACGCGGTTGTGACCATCAAGGCCGGTCAGACCTCGAGCGAGCCGTATGCTCACGACGCGCAAGGTGACGACGTTTACCAAGACGCTGGCGAAATCAGCCTGGGCATCAAGTCGGCGGTAGACGCTACCGGTGCGGCCTTCGAAAACCTGCAGTTGGGCGGTGATGCTTCGGTCAAGGTGACCGACACCATCGACGAAGTGGTGGCCAAGCTGACCGCGACGCCTTCGGTGACCGAAGGTGGCGAGATCACCTACACCATCACGCTGACCAACAAAGACGGTCTGCCGATCAACAACCATTCGGAGCT
>NZ_JAWRYI010000840.1:0-260 GCF_046534705.1 Pseudomonas sp. SIMBA_068 | reverse complement strand
ATCGTTGAGGGTATCTACAGCATGCTCGGTGACGTTGCGCCGTTAGCGGAAATTGTTGATATCAAACGTCGTCTCGGTGGTTATTTGATTGTCGATGAAGCGCATTCGTTTGGCGTGTTAGGCGCAACGGGGCGCGGACTGGCTGAAGCTGTCGGCGTTGAAGATGATGTGGATATTATCGTTGGCACCTTCAGTAAAAGTCTGGCCTCGATTGGCGGTTTTGCTGTCGGTTCGGAAGCGATGGAAGTGCTGCGCTACGG
>NZ_JAWRYI010000839.1:0-260 GCF_046534705.1 Pseudomonas sp. SIMBA_068 | reverse complement strand
ACACAACAATTGCCACTGCAAATATTGCAAATAGTGTAATTGGATGAGGCAGCATATTGCCTAAAAATTCGACGGTGGCTAAAAACCGATTAAACAACCCCTTATTTGGGTTGTTGCTAGGTGAGTGTGTGGAGTCTGTCATACCCTGCTCTTAAAGTTATAAAATTGCCGTAACCTAGCATTATTTGTAATTTAGATCATGTATAAAAGGTGAATGGTTTGTGAGTAAAGTCAAAAAACACAAAAGGAGGAATAGGTAT
>NZ_JAWRYI010000838.1:0-260 GCF_046534705.1 Pseudomonas sp. SIMBA_068 | reverse complement strand
AATAATGCCGGGAGCCAGTCGGGCGCTTGCATCGGAACTGACTAAGACGTATATCCCCTGCAGTACCGTGATTGAGCCGAGAAAAATAACCCAATAACACCACAGCCAGTGTTCTTTAGTTGAAAACGTATTACGTGTTTGATGGACAATTGTGGCAACAAGGCCAATTAGACAGGCACAGATTGCGGTTAACCCAAGCAATACGTGACCCGCGACATAATGCGGAGTTATGTCAGCACTACGTAACAGCGTAATAGACC
>NZ_JAWRYI010000837.1:0-260 GCF_046534705.1 Pseudomonas sp. SIMBA_068 | reverse complement strand
CGAGGAAGCCTTGGACTGGGGCGGCGCGGAAAACCTGGCATACGCCACGCTGGTTGATGAAGGCATTCCGGTACGTCTGTCGGGTGAGGATACCGGTCGCGGAACCTTCTTCCATCGTCACGCGGTAGTCCATAACCAGGCGAACGGCTCAACCTATACCCCTCTGCACCACGTGCACAGCGGACAGGGTCAGTTCAAGGTGTGGGACTCCGTGCTGTCAGAAGAGGCGGTACTGGCCTTTGAATATGGTTATGCCACCG
>NZ_JAWRYI010000836.1:0-260 GCF_046534705.1 Pseudomonas sp. SIMBA_068 | reverse complement strand
ATAAAGTGTTCCTTGAAAAATACACCACCGGGTATCCGCAGTTTGAAGAATATCTGACAGGTAAGAGCGATAATACTCCGAAGAGCGCGGCCTGGGCGGCGGAAATTACTGGCGTACCGGAAGCGCAGATAGTCAAACTCGCTGAACTGATGGCGGCGAATCGCACAATGCTGATGGCAGGCTGAGTGGTTACCTGGGTATCGCCATCGATATCAGCCAGCGCAAGCAGGTAGAGCAGCGCTTGGCCGATAGCCTGACGC
>NZ_JAWRYI010000835.1:0-260 GCF_046534705.1 Pseudomonas sp. SIMBA_068 | reverse complement strand
CTATTGGTTTATCAGCAGGTTTTGTAGAACCGTTAGAATCAACCGGTCTGCATTTGATTCAATCGGCGATAGCAAAATTAATGACATTATTCCCTAGTAAAGACTTTACACAGTGTGATATTGATTTATTTAATCAGCAAACTGAGACGGAATATCATCGTATACGTGATTTTATTATTTTACATTATAAACTAACAAATAGAGATGACAGTGAGTTTTGGCGTTATTGCAAAAACATAGAAATGCCTGATTCGTTGAAG
>NZ_JAWRYI010000834.1:0-260 GCF_046534705.1 Pseudomonas sp. SIMBA_068 | reverse complement strand
GGCTTCCTTCAGATTCGCAGTCGCCCGCGACACCCTTGCCTCTGGCTAACACTTCCCCTTGCCGGGTGTGTAGAGGACTTTCACCTCCAAGTCACCCGCTCGGCCACCACAACCAAACGGGTTGCGCTAACGCGCAACGCGCCATGCCTGGCGCACAACAAAAAGCCCTCCGTGTGGAGGGCTCTTGAACAGCGACTGTCCGCTACTTACTCAACCGTAACCGACTTGGCCAGGTTACGCGGCTGATCAACGTCGGTACC
>NZ_JAWRYI010000106.1:0-386 GCF_046534705.1 Pseudomonas sp. SIMBA_068 | reverse complement strand
ATGACGGTCTTGCCGTCGCTCAGCGTGAAGGTCAGCGCGCCGTGGTTGTTGATCGGCAGACCGTCTTTGTTGGTCAGGGTGATGGTGTAGGTGATCTCGCCGCCTTCGGTCACCGAAGGGGTGGCGGTCAGTTTCGCCACCACTTCGTCGGTGGTGTCGGTGACGTCGACCTTCGCCGAGCCGCCCAACTCCAGGTTTTCGAAGGTACGGCCGTCAACGTCCACAGCGGACTTGATGCCCAAGCTGATCTCACCGGCGTCGTTGTAGACGTCGTCGCCCTGCGCATCGTGGGTATACGGCGCGCTGGTATCACCGGCTTTGATGGTGACCTGAGCGTTGTTGCTCAGGGTCACGACCAGGTCGTGGTCCAGCGGCTGGTTGATGTG
>NZ_JAWRYI010000833.1:0-260 GCF_046534705.1 Pseudomonas sp. SIMBA_068 | reverse complement strand
AGCTGCTCCATAAGCTCCCACACGAATTGCTTGATTCATTGAAGAAGACGATAAGAAGCAGCCCGAAATTGGGTCTGTAGCTCAGTTGGTTAGAGCGCACCCCTGATAAGGGTGAGGTCGGCAGTTCGAATCTGCCCAGACCCACCAATTTTGTGTGGGAAACGCCTGTAGAAATACGGGGCCATAGCTCAGCTGGGAGAGCGCCTGCCTTGCACGCAGGAGGTCAACGGTTCGATCCCGTTTGGCTCCACCACTACTGC
>NZ_JAWRYI010000832.1:0-261 GCF_046534705.1 Pseudomonas sp. SIMBA_068 | reverse complement strand
CACGACGGGCGCGCTCGTGGCGTCGAATGGCGGCGGCACGGCTCAAACGTCGGTCATGCTCACACGCGAAGGCGCGGTTGCCGACCAAAAGCGATGGGAAATCATCCATGATGGTGTCGGAAAGCTGACGTTACGCACGGTCAACGACGGCTATTCGGCAGCAAACGAAGCGTTCAGCATCGCGCGTGCTGCTACGGGTGTTGGTCTGACATACATGGGGCTGATGCAGAACGGTGGGCGCGTGCTCGTAGGTGCGGGAGG
>NZ_JAWRYI010000831.1:0-261 GCF_046534705.1 Pseudomonas sp. SIMBA_068 | reverse complement strand
ACATTGGCAAGCAGTTGGATGCCCAGAAACGCGCCACCTTGCGTTGGCATCTGGACAAGTTCGCCTCCAGCGGGGCGTTGCTCGATGCCGCTGGCAAGGCGCGCCTGGCAGACCTTCAGGCGCAGATCGCTGTTGCCTGCAACGCATTTCGCAGCAACATCAACCGGCCAGGGCTGAGTATTGCCGATGAGTCCGAATTGAGCGGCATCCCACAGCGGATACGCGACACATTGGCTGCACGGGCGCAGGAAAGCGGTGAGC
>NZ_JAWRYI010000830.1:0-261 GCF_046534705.1 Pseudomonas sp. SIMBA_068 | reverse complement strand
CCGGTGGCCGCGCCACCTGAGCCACAGAACCGAATGTTCGAGCAGTACCAGGAAAACCTGCGCAAGAACGAGGAACTGCAATCCCTGGACAACGCCCGCAGCAACCTGCGCAACCTGTCCAACCCCAAATGCCAGTTCTGGTTGCAGCAGGACCAGACCGCGCCGAGCGAAAAAAGCCGGGCCAACGTCCTGCAATTCTGTAATTGACCATGAATAAACAGTCTGTCTGCCAACTGATTCTGCAACAGCTCCGGGACGACC
>NZ_JAWRYI010000829.1:0-261 GCF_046534705.1 Pseudomonas sp. SIMBA_068 | reverse complement strand
ATCGTCACGTCGGTCTGCGTCTGCGTGATCGACTTCGAATAACTGACGCGTGCACTCGTGCCGTTGAAGCGCCTGACACCCGGCACCGAGGTGCTGGCCTGCGTGACGTCCATCCCGATCGCGCCGAACCGCGTATTGAACGCGCTACCGAGCATCACCGACAGATAGCCCGGCGCGACGGTCAGGCCGCCGTATCCGGTCAGCAGGTTAGTGATGCCCTGCTGCCACGTCCCCTGCAGGAATAGCGGATTGCGGTCGCTC
>NZ_JAWRYI010000828.1:0-261 GCF_046534705.1 Pseudomonas sp. SIMBA_068 | reverse complement strand
AGCAGGCTGCGAGCCCAGTCGATACGCGCGCTTTGCAAAAACTCCATGGGCGTCATGTTCACTTCACGGGCAAACACCCGGGCGAAATGTCGCGCACTCATATTCGCCAGGCTGGCCATGCGTTCGACGCTAAAGGCCTCATCAATGTGTTCGAGCACATAGTTCTGCACCCGGGCTACCGGCGTTTCCGGCGGCGCCACGGCAGGCATCAACGGGCTGAACTGCGCCTGTCCGCCCTGGCGCTTCATCACCACCAGCAAG
>NZ_JAWRYI010000827.1:0-261 GCF_046534705.1 Pseudomonas sp. SIMBA_068 | reverse complement strand
GATCGCCTTGCGCGGCCCGACACCTGCCGTGGCCGGCCAGTGCCGATAGAAAAGCTCGACGCCATCATGGGTACTGAAGGTGTGCTGTTGCTGTTCGCGCATCGCAAAATCCTTATGCAGAAGGGAGAGATTGTTGTTCTTTGAGGCCCTGACGCACCCGGTTGACCAAGGTATAGGCGAGCAGGGCGGCGACCAGCCACATCACCGCCTCCACCCAACCGGCGCCGAGCCAGCCCAGCGCCACGCCCGTGGCCAGCACCC
>NZ_JAWRYI010000826.1:0-261 GCF_046534705.1 Pseudomonas sp. SIMBA_068 | reverse complement strand
GCAAGGCGCAGCCCCATGTCGACCAACGGACCCAATACGTCTTTGCCGAAGTCGCCTGTCATGGTCCGCGCCGGGATGTTCCAGCGCTTCTTTTCACCGTCGGGGTCATCGAACTCGACGAGTAGACCCCAGTTGTGTCCCTTTTCGTCGCGAGTGCGCGCAAGAATTTCAAGTGGTGAACACACAGGGCGAGCGTCACCATCTTCGGTGGCGTAGAACACACCGTCTTCTGTCAGGCGGAAGCCCGTCGGGAGAGTTTCC
>NZ_JAWRYI010000105.1:0-388 GCF_046534705.1 Pseudomonas sp. SIMBA_068 | reverse complement strand
CTGCCAGTGTTAAGTTTTCGAAGGGGGAAGGTATGTCACTACTTTTAATTTCGTCTTCACATAGTAACCCGCTTTTTAAATCAGGCTGAGACTGAATACAGCGCCAAGCAAAGTCGCTTAACGCTAATGACCTTACAACTTCGCTTTCTATAGGATGCTGCGGGTACAGCTGCTCATAGCGCTTTAACCCAAGTTTTTGTAATTGAATAGGAAGTTGTATTGCGTTACTCATCAATCCTCTCTTTTATATCATCAGTAACCGTACTAGAATGATTAAAACCTTAAAGGTTAACTCTAATTAGGACAACCATGTCATATTTATCTTTATCTAACACTAGTTTTGTTGCGATTACTGTTAGTTTTGCTGTTATTTGCTTAACTATTTTTT
>NZ_JAWRYI010000825.1:0-261 GCF_046534705.1 Pseudomonas sp. SIMBA_068 | reverse complement strand
CGCGAGATTAGCGGGCGCCCCTTGCCGGTGCGCGACCGCCAGTCAGTCGTGGCAGGTTGCCCACGGTGACCACAGCTTCGCATCGAATCCGCATCCCTCATCAAGCAATGACAGCGTCACCTGATCGATCTCGTTGTCGAGTCGGGTGTGTCGCTTTTCCGACGTGAGTAGTCGGATTTGTCGCTGCCTCAGTGCGTCTCCGAGTAACCGGGCCCCTGGTCTGGAGCGATAAACGAATCATTGCCGATAGGCTGGCCGGAC
>NZ_JAWRYI010000824.1:0-261 GCF_046534705.1 Pseudomonas sp. SIMBA_068 | reverse complement strand
GCCACAATGCCTGCGGTACGTGTTTCGCGATTACCAAGCTCAGGGTTTTGGTGAAAGTCACGTCGCCATTCAATTACCTGCTGCTCTACATTTTTAACGTGTTGATCAAGGTTTGCCTGCGCGTTAAATGTACCAAGTGCAGCAAAACCTAATACCACTGAAAGTAGTGATTTTTTCATCCTGTTTTCCTTTATTATTTTAATGAAGCCCAACAACCGATTTAGTATTATAGAAAAGTGCTGTTGAGTTATAGCCTACACC
>NZ_JAWRYI010000823.1:0-261 GCF_046534705.1 Pseudomonas sp. SIMBA_068 | reverse complement strand
AGTCCACGGCGCGCCAAAGCGGGTGAAATACTGCGCCAGCGTCGGCGGCAGGTAGCTGGGGTTAAAACGCCAGCTGTTATCCTCAGCAAAACCCACTTTGCCCGGTAACAACATGGAACCCAGCCCAGGCACCGTCACCACTTCCTCCCGCGCGATACGTTTTAGCAACGCGCTGCCGATGTCGGTATAACGCTGCTCTTTCCACAAACGCCCCGCCTCCAGCAACGACCAGGCCATCCAGACATCACCATCGGAGGCCGA
>NZ_JAWRYI010000104.1:0-388 GCF_046534705.1 Pseudomonas sp. SIMBA_068 | reverse complement strand
AGCAACAGTACCGGGCCGACCTGTACAACCAGTTGTGCGGTGCCAGGGCTGAGCAGCTTGAGGCCGATCAGGTACAGCACGTAGTTGCCCATCAGGCCGAGCACGGCCACAGCCACCAGCCCTTTGCCCTTGCGCCCGAGCTTGCCGAACGCTGGCAGCCGGCGATTGGCCCCCAGCCAGGCGAACAACAGCCCACCGGAAACCAGCAGGCGGTACCAGGTGACGGTGACCGGGTCCATCACCAGCAGCACCTGCTTGAGCTTGATCGGCAGGATGCCCCACAGCAGCGCGGTCAGAAGTGCCAGGAACAGGCCATAGACCCTGCGTCCGGAAGTGGTGTGCATACAGCCCTCGTTCAAGCCCGTGGTGGGGGTGGTTGGATTCTACG
>NZ_JAWRYI010000822.1:0-261 GCF_046534705.1 Pseudomonas sp. SIMBA_068 | reverse complement strand
CGGCGCTATATCTACCTGCATGGCACCCCGCTGAGCGAACCTTTGGGCGTGCCGCTGTCCCATGGCTGCATTCGCCTGCACAACACCGATTTGGTTGCCCTGTTCGACCGGGTGCCGGCCCATTGCCGCGTGCGCATCGAACAGGCGGCTTGCACCCAGTGGGCTTCTTTAAGTCTTCAATGAAGGATTTCCCATGACCGTCAGCCTGCAAGGCTCCCTGATGGTGGACATCGCCGGTAAATGGCTGACCGCCGAAGACCG
>NZ_JAWRYI010000821.1:0-261 GCF_046534705.1 Pseudomonas sp. SIMBA_068 | reverse complement strand
CTGCGGCCGGGAATCCTGTGCGTCGAAAATACGGTCGTAGACGTCTTCCCCGAAACTGGTGGGCAGCGGCGGCCCGACGACGAGGCGGAAGTCGCGGTTCCCACTCTGGTCCCTGTTCGCTCGCAGGAACAGCGCCTCAGCGTGCCCCTCGGTGAAGTAGCGGTGCGCGAAGTCATACAGGTGCGTGACAAGGGCCACCCGGACATCTGCTGCGGTGAGTGCCCCAACCAGGTGCCGGAGGATCTCGGATCCTTCACGTTC
>NZ_JAWRYI010000820.1:0-261 GCF_046534705.1 Pseudomonas sp. SIMBA_068 | reverse complement strand
CTGCGTTCAGGCCCGGAGCCAGGTAAGCGCGGCCGACCAGCTCAAGAATATCGTTGGAACCGTCCGGTATGGCGCAGGCGCTGCAGCTTGGGGAGATGACCCTCAAGTCGAAGTTGAACCAGCCGTTGTCGGTGGAAATCGAATTGCTCGATGTCGGTGGCCTCACGGCTTCCGAGATCACGCCGAGCCTGGCATCGTCCCAGGCGTTTGTGGATGCCGGCGTGGATCGCCAGGCGTTTCTCGACGACCTGACGTTCACCC
>NZ_JAWRYI010000819.1:0-261 GCF_046534705.1 Pseudomonas sp. SIMBA_068 | reverse complement strand
AACCCGACGTCAGCTATCACGGCGTCGTGTACACGGAAGCGTTCGGCGCGGCCGCGTATATCGGCCGCGCGCGCGTCGTGCCGCTGCGCAACATGGGCGCGGCGATCTCGCCGTTCAACGCGTTCCAGATCCTGCAGGGCATCGAGACGCTCGCGCTGCGCATCGAGCGGATCAGCGACAACGCGCTGAAGGTCGCCCAGCATCTCGCGCGCCACGAAAACGTCGAATGGGTGAACTACGCGGGGCTGCCCGATCACCCCG
>NZ_JAWRYI010000818.1:0-261 GCF_046534705.1 Pseudomonas sp. SIMBA_068 | reverse complement strand
CTCGACGAAGGTTGTGGCCAGTTCCTCGAGCTGTACCGCACCCAATGCACCGGCCATGCTGTGCAGCTGTTGCGCCACGCGATGGGCATCGGCGTTGTCCAGTGCCGTCAGCGTGACCTGCATGTCCTGGCGTAGCGTCGTGACAAAGAGTTCGCGCATGTTCGGTGACAGCTTTAGAGGCGCAACGCTGGTCGCCGGTAGGGCGATTTTGCAATGTCTTTCCAGGTGCGCTCGCAGGGTGGCGAGGTTCAGCGGCTTGAC
>NZ_JAWRYI010000817.1:0-261 GCF_046534705.1 Pseudomonas sp. SIMBA_068 | reverse complement strand
ATTCGTACGGCGCTGGTGGCATTCGGTTGTGATGCCACCCATGGGTATGAGCGCACCCATGTCGACAGCCTGGCAGCGCTGAGCCGGTTGTTGTCGGCTTACCTGCTGAGCCCACCGGTGTTCGCCAGCGACTCGCAGCCGGCCAATGCTTCGCTCGAGCGCTTCAGCCACCAGTTGGAGCATGATGCGCAAATGGAGAGCGACACGCGGGTGCCGGCGGTGGACAGCCTGGTTGGCAATAAAGGTTGAGGACGTTTGGGG
>NZ_JAWRYI010000816.1:0-261 GCF_046534705.1 Pseudomonas sp. SIMBA_068 | reverse complement strand
ACGTTCTGCCTTGATCGGTGACAGATTACCTAACACGCTGACGGCCCCTTTACGATTATTGCAGACCAGGATCATATCGCAACCCGCATCCAGTGATGCCTGCCCGCGTTCGGCATAACTGCCCATAATCACGGCACCTTCCATCGATAAATCGTCAGAGAAAATCACGCCGTCAAAACCCAGTTCCTGACGCAAAACGGTTTTCAGCCAGTAGGGAGAACCGCTCGCCGGACGCGGATCAACATCACTGTAGATCACATG
>NZ_JAWRYI010000103.1:0-388 GCF_046534705.1 Pseudomonas sp. SIMBA_068 | reverse complement strand
GCGTGCGGCGGGGGTCCGTTTGCACAACCAGGCGGTGAAGGCTTCGTCCTCAACCAGTGCTTTAGTCATTTCTGTTTTGAAATAGCCCGGCGCAATACCGTTGACCTGAATATTGTGGCGCGCCAGCTCGACGCACATGCCGCGGGTGAGCATTTTTACCGCCCCTTTCGATGCGGCATAAGGGGTGATGGTGTCACGTCCCAGTTCGCTTTGCATCGAGCAAATATTAATAACTTTACCTGCCTTGCGTTCAACCATGTGACGAGTTACCGCTTGCGATACCAGGAACACGGCGGTCTGGTTTACTGCGATCACATCATTCCACTCTTGTTCAGGGAACTCAGTAAAAGGATGACGGCGCTGGATACCGGCGTTATTCACCAGCACA
>NZ_JAWRYI010000815.1:0-261 GCF_046534705.1 Pseudomonas sp. SIMBA_068 | reverse complement strand
ACAGCGCTTCGGCGGCACGGGTGAAGTTCTGGTATTTGGCGGCCGCGACGAACACTTTGACCGCGCGCAGCGAAGGCATCTTGAGCAGGGTCTGATCGGGTTCGGAGTGTCTGACCATAGTGCTGGGGTGGGGTCCTTCGTCTAGCCAAGGCCCTCACTCTAGCCTTTGCGCACCCTGCGGTAAATGCACAAGCGCTCTGCCACCGGGGCTGCCGCCCAATTGATAACTTCAGGTAATGGTTAGCGCCCTGCAAATGTCGT
>NZ_JAWRYI010000814.1:0-261 GCF_046534705.1 Pseudomonas sp. SIMBA_068 | reverse complement strand
GAGCGCGGAGCGACCCACTTACGATGCACCCACAGTGAGGCCAGGGTCACCAGCGCGCCTATAATAAACGTTGGCCAGTGCGGCTGTTGGTGCCAGATAGCCAGGTTTACCAGCAGCCCTGCCGGAACGTGCATATTATTCATAATGCCCAGCGTTCCGGCGTCCACCTGCGTCGCGCCGTAGTTCCACAGAAAGTAGCCAATTCCGGAAGCCACCACGCCAAGAAACACTAGAATGCCCCATTGCAGCGTGGTTTGCGGC
>NZ_JAWRYI010000813.1:0-261 GCF_046534705.1 Pseudomonas sp. SIMBA_068 | reverse complement strand
GAACCGCAGCCGTTTATGGGCAGCGTGATCTCCACCGGCGCGGCAGAGAAGATTATGGGTGAGTGGCAACGGCGGGTTGAGGCGGGCGGCGAGGTGCTGCTGGAAATGCGCTGGCCGGATCGCCACAGTGCCATCCTGACGCCAGGTATTATCGATTTAACCGGCGTGCAGGGCATTCCGGATGAAGAGGTCTTTGGTCCGCTGTTAGGCATAGTCCGCTATGAGACATTTGAAGAGGCGATAGCGCTGGCGAACCAGACC
>NZ_JAWRYI010000812.1:0-261 GCF_046534705.1 Pseudomonas sp. SIMBA_068 | reverse complement strand
GCTTCGCCCTGGTACATGCCTACCGACACGGCAGCAATCATGAGCTTGAGCGGGTTGCCGCCCTTCAGGCCGCCGCGCTTCTTGATCACCGCCAAGACGTCGCACAGGGCGACCATGGCACCGGTGATGGACGCAGTACGGGTGCCGCCATCGGCCTGGATCATGTCGCAGTCGACATACAGGGTGATGTTACCCAGCTTGCTCATGTCCAGCGCGGCGCGCAGCGAACGGCCGATCAGGCGCTGGATTTCGAGGGTGCGG
>NZ_JAWRYI010000811.1:0-261 GCF_046534705.1 Pseudomonas sp. SIMBA_068 | reverse complement strand
AGGATGAAGGAAACCACCAGCATCAGCACGCCGATGGCGGTCGCGCCGGTGTAGTCGTACTGGTCGAGCTTGACCATGATCAGCAGCGGCAAAATCTCGGTCTTCATCGGCATGTTGCCGGCAATGAAGATCACCGAACCATACTCACCCACGCCGCGGGCGAAGGCCAGGGCAAAACCGGTGAGCCAGGCCGGTAGCAGGGCCGGCGCGAGAATATGACGGAACACCTGCAGCGGCTTGGCGCCCAGGCAGGCGGCGGCC
>NZ_JAWRYI010000810.1:0-261 GCF_046534705.1 Pseudomonas sp. SIMBA_068 | reverse complement strand
GCAACCGGACCGCTGGTTACCGTTATTGCTGGGGCAAGTTCCGGCGATGATCCTGCCGCGCGAATGGGAAACCCTCAGTAACTTTGCCAGCCATCCCATCGGCACCGGTCCGTATGCGGTGATCCGCAACAGCACCAATCAACTGAAAATTCAGGCATTCGATGACTTCTTCGGTTACCGGGCATTAATCGACGAAGTTAACGTCTGGGTTCTGCCGGAAATTGCCGACGAGCCAGCTGGAGGTCTGATGCTAAAAGGTCC
>NZ_JAWRYI010000809.1:0-261 GCF_046534705.1 Pseudomonas sp. SIMBA_068 | reverse complement strand
GTTCATCCGGACTACAGCGTTTGGAAAGAAAGCCGCGTGCCCCCGCGTTAAGCGCCTGCTCAACCAGCGCAGGACTGTCGTGAACGGAGAGCATAATCGTCGCCATACCTTTCGGCAGCTGGCTTAGCAGCTCCAGACCGGAGATATCGGGCATGGAGATATCGCAAATACACACCTGCACACCGCGCCCCGGCAGCCCCGCCAGCGCCTCGCGCCCCGAACCAAACTCGGCAACTACCTGCAAATCAGGTTCCAGCCCCA
>NZ_JAWRYI010000102.1:0-389 GCF_046534705.1 Pseudomonas sp. SIMBA_068 | reverse complement strand
ATCGACTTCATCACTTCCATCGCCAGTTTTACCGGGATCGCAAAACCGATGCCTTGGGAGCCGCCGGACTTGGAGAAAATCGCGGTGTTGATGCCGGTCAGATTGCCATTGGCATCCACCAGCGCGCCGCCGGAGTTGCCCGGGTTGATCGCCGCGTCGGTCTGGATGAAGTCTTCGTAGCTGTTGAGCCCCAACTGGTTGCGCCCGGTAGCGCTGATGATGCCCATGGTTACCGTCTGGCCAACGCCGAACGGGTTGCCGATGGCCAATGCCACATCACCCACGCGCAGCCCTTCCGAGCGGCCGATGGTGATCGAGGGCAGGCTCTTCAAATCGATCTTCAGCACCGCGAGGTCGGTTTCCGGGTCGCTGCCGACCACGCGGGCCAG
>NZ_JAWRYI010000808.1:0-262 GCF_046534705.1 Pseudomonas sp. SIMBA_068 | reverse complement strand
GCGAGCTGGGCGTGAAGCTGCTCCTGCGCGACTCCCGGGGCGTCAGCCTGACCCCGGAAGGCGTCAAGGTGCTGGAGCACGCCGAGCAGATGCTCGACACCCTGCAGGTGCTGAAACAGTCCATCCAAGCGCCGTCGAGCAAGGTCGGGCTGGCGACGGCGAACACGTCGAGCGGCGACAGCAACTGCGCGGTCAGCCCGGCGGGAAACGGCGGCTTGCCGAGCCTAATCGCAATATCGACGCCATCGGCCCGGAACGATGC
>NZ_JAWRYI010000807.1:0-262 GCF_046534705.1 Pseudomonas sp. SIMBA_068 | reverse complement strand
CTGATGAGCCAGGTTCTATGAAACAGCGTGCAAAAAGGGCATCAAATGATGCCCTTTCCGTGTGCATTGCGTCAAACGTTATCGGTAATTATGCGATAACTTTAGCAACAACACCCGCGCCAACGGTACGGCCGCCTTCGCGGATTGCGAAGCGCAGACCTTCGTCCATTGCGATTGGGTGGATCAGGGTAACAACCATTTTGATGTTGTCGCCTGGCATTACCATTTCAACGCCTTCTGGCAGCTCTACTGAGCCGGTTAC
>NZ_JAWRYI010000806.1:0-262 GCF_046534705.1 Pseudomonas sp. SIMBA_068 | reverse complement strand
ATTACATGCTCTGCAGTATTGCCAACTAGCGCAGCACTTAACCCAGTACGTCCAACAGTTCCAATAACCACTAATTCACTATTCAAACGATTTGCAATATCAGGAATTACATCTTCTGGTAAGCCTTCTTCAATAAAGCATTGCTCAGTAGTTAATGTAAATTCAGCAGCCAGTGCATTAGTTGATTCTATATGGTGTTTTTTAACTGATTCGTTGTAAAGACTTGGATTAAACTCTGGTATTTCAATGGCTATATTAATAG
>NZ_JAWRYI010000805.1:0-262 GCF_046534705.1 Pseudomonas sp. SIMBA_068 | reverse complement strand
GGAAGTGACTTTATTGCCCGCTACGGTGGGGAAGAGTTTGCGGCTATTTTACCTGATGTATCTAAAGAGGAAGCAATTGCGTTTGCAAATAAGCTCAGAAATGCTGTAAACAAATTAAATATAGAGCACAAAACATCGTTAAATGCACAATGCATAACTATCAGTATTGGCGTTGCAACTATGGAAGATGGCCGCTCAACCTCAGAGCATTCATTATTAGAAGAAGCTGACTTAGGGTTGTATGAAGCAAAAGAGGCTGGCC
>NZ_JAWRYI010000804.1:0-262 GCF_046534705.1 Pseudomonas sp. SIMBA_068 | reverse complement strand
ATACCACTAGCGAGCCAAACCTTTAGTAAAAGTAAAATGGCTTTACCTTTTAAAGCTGCGCCACTTTTTATTAAATATGGTAAAGGCGCTCTGGTTACCGACCTCGATAACAATATTTATACCGACTATGTTAACGGCTTGCTCTGCGTTAGTTTAGGATACCAAGATCAAGAAGTTGATGATGCAATTAAAGCACAGCTCTCATCTGGCATAAGTTTTTCACTTCCCCATACTTTAGAAGCTGAAGTTGCCGAGCTCTTAG
>NZ_JAWRYI010000803.1:0-262 GCF_046534705.1 Pseudomonas sp. SIMBA_068 | reverse complement strand
CGTTATCACGGCAAGAATTCCGCACCATCGTGACCCAGTTGATTTGATCCAATCGCACTGGGTCCTGATATGAAATTTCTTTCGAATCGGTTAGCAACATCGCAACGTAACCACGATTGACGGTTGCATCCAGCTTAATCAGATCCGGGTTTTTGCATATGAGGTGTTCAACATTCGTGGCGGCTTTGCTGCAATCGAAACCTCGCTCCGCATTTGCCGGCGCATGGGTCTGACGCTTGAACATGTATGCCCAGGAACCGTC
>NZ_JAWRYI010000011.1:0-218519 GCF_046534705.1 Pseudomonas sp. SIMBA_068 | reverse complement strand
ATAATTGGCCCGAAACAGATGTAGGAGCAGCCTTGTGCTGCGAAGCGCCGCGCGGGCGGCGCTCGATCTCACAGGCGGCACAAGATCAAAGGCAAGCACCTTTCACAGCCACTACTATCTCAAGACTGGCCCCTGGCAGCCCCACCTCACTCTCAAACCGCCCTACCCTGCTTCCTGCCGATCCTGGAAAGCCCCCGCCCAACAGCAGGAATCCGCAGCACCATCAGCAAAGTACCGATAACCGCATACACAGCCCACTCCCGCAGATCCGAGCGCACAATCCACAAAAAGTGCAGCAACCCCAGCTCAAGAACCAGATACACCAACCTGTGCAGCTTCTTCCACCGCGCCCCCAGCCGCCGCTGGCTATACCGATTCGAGGTAACCGCCAAGGCCAGCAAGCACAGGAACCCCAGCGCACCGACAATAATGTAGGGCCGCTTGCTCAGCTCCACCGCCAACTGCCCCCAATCCAGCCCAAGAATAAAGAAGAGGTAACAGAGGATGTGCAGCACTATATAAGCAAACACCCACAACCCCAGCTGCCGGCGCACCACGATCCACACCGACCAGCCCGTCAGCTTCTGCAGTGGGGTCATGCTCAAGGTCACCAGCAGGAAGGTAAGCGCCCCAAGCCCAAGGCGATCCATCATGATCTTCCCGGGGTCAGGCCCCAGCAGGTTCATCGCCGCCTCATATAGCCACCACCCCGGGAACAGGCATCCCACGATGAAGATCGCCAGGCGAAACCAGGGGTAACGCATCAATAGTTCTTCCGCAGATCAAGCCCTGTATACAGCGACGCCACTTCATCAGCGTAACCATTGAACATCTGCGTCTCTCGCACATTGGGGCTGAACAACCCGCTGGGCAACCGGCGTTCGCGCCCCTGGCTCCAGCGTGGGTGATCGACCGTCGGGTTCACGTTGGCATAAAAACCATATTCATCCGGCGCCAGCCCTTCCCAGGTCGTGCCCGGCTGCTCAGCCACCAGGCTGATGCGCACGATCGACTTGATGCTCTTGAAGCCATATTTCCACGGCACCACCAGGCGCAACGGCGCGCCATTCTGATTGGGCAGTTCGCGGCCATACATGCCGACCGCCAGGATCGCCAGCGGATGCATCGCCTCGTCCAGGCGCAACCCTTCTCGATAAGGCCAGTCGATCAAGGCGAACCCTGAACGCTGCCCAGGCATATGCTGTGGATCTTTCAACGTCTCGAAGCGCACATAGCGCGCCCTGGAAGTCGGCTCGACCTGCTTGAGTACCTGCGCCAGCGGGAACCCCAGCCACGGGATGACCATCGACCACGCCTCTACACAACGCAACCGATAGATCCGCTCTTCGAGCTGATAAGGTTTGACGAAGTCTTCCAGCGCATAGCGCCCGGGCTTGCCCACCTCACCATCCACCACGATCGACCACGGTTCGGTCTTCAGGCTGTCGCCATTGGCGGCCGGGTCGCCCTTGTCAGGCCCGAATTCATAGAAGTTGTTGTAATGGGTAGCATCTTTGAACGGCGTGATTGCCTCGCCCTTCACCGTCACCGCCTGCCAGCGCGTGGTAGCGAGCTTGTCAGTGAACCAGGCCGGTGCGGCACCCGCCTGCACATCGGCATAACGGGAAACTTCAGCAGCGCCCGCCCTGCCCGGCAATGCGCCCAGCGCCAGGCCGGCCAATGAGCCACCCAGCAGGGTGCGACGGGAAAGGTAGATGCCTTCGGGCGTGATCTCCGACGCCTTGCACTCGGAAGACCTGGGAAGCTTGATGAGCATGGGCGGCTCCATAGCACTGGATAACGGATGTACCAGTAAGACTATGGAGCCGGAGGGTTATTCCAGCGTTAAGCAATTTTCACGCTTTGCGCCGGCGCGCCTTCAACAGGAACTGGATCGGCCCCGACGCTGCATAGGCGAGGAAGATCAGCAGCAGGATGCGCGGCGGGTCGCTGAACACGACGGCAAACACTAGCACCACGGCAAGGATGGCCACGAATGGTACGCGCCCCTTGAGGTCCAGCTCCTTGAAGCTGTTGTACTTGATATTGCTGACCATCAGCATGCCGGCAGCTGCCACCAGCAGCGCCACCAGGAACGACAGCTTGGAGCCCTGGATACCGTAATCGCTGAACGCCCACACGGTACCCGCTACCACACCTGCGGCAGCCGGGCTGGCCAGGCCGATGAAGTAGCGCTTGTCAGCGGTACCGACCTGGGTGTTGAAGCGCGCCAGGCGCAGCGCGGCACCGGCCACATAGATGAAGGCGACCATCCAGCCGACTTTGCCCATGTCACCCAGCGCCCAGCCAAAGGCCAGCAACGCAGGGGCCACACCGAAGGCGACCATGTCCGACAGCGAGTCATACTCGGCACCGAAGGCGCTCTGGGTATTGGTCATGCGCGCAACGCGGCCGTCCAGGCCGTCGAGCACCATGGCCACGAAGATGGCGATGGCGGCGAAGGCGAAGTATTTGCTCGCCTCGCGCGGGTCACCGGCACTCAGGGCGCTCTGTGCGCTCATCGAGCTGATGATGGAATAGAAGCCGGCAAACAGGTTGGCGGTGGTGAACAGGTTGGGCAGCAGGTAGATGCCGCGGTGGCGCACCTTGCGGCCTTCGGCGTCATGCCCTTCTTCAATGTGCTCATCGATAGGTAGCAGGCTTTCGGCGTCGGAGGGCTTGTTCGGCTCTTCGGGACGTTCGCTCATAAAGGGTACCTTGCAACAGGATGGAAAATGTTCGACACGGGCCCGCGAAACAGGTTCTGACAGCAGGCCACTGGTCTGCTTTATACCAGAAGCGGACTGCCAGAACGAAAAAACGCGGCCGAAGCCGCGTTTTTCATCTTTCGATAAGACTTAGTTCTTGGTCTTGTCGACGATTTTGTTAGCCGAGATCCACGGCATCATCGAGCGCAGTTGCTCGCCGATGATTTCGATACCGTGAGCGGCGTTGTTGCGGCGCTTGGCGGTCATCGATGGGTAGTTGGTAGCACCTTCGGAAATGAACATCTTCGCGTACTCGCCGTCCTGGATGCGCTTCAGGGCGTTGCGCATGGCCTTGCGGGATTCTTCGTTGATGACTTCCGGGCCGGTAACGTACTCACCATATTCGGCGTTGTTGGAGATCGAGTAGTTCATGTTGGCGATGCCGCCTTCGTACATGAGGTCAACGATCAGCTTCAGTTCGTGCAGGCACTCGAAGTAGGCCATTTCCGGCGCGTAGCCAGCTTCGACCAAGGTTTCGAAACCGGCCTTGACCAGTTCAACGGTACCGCCGCACAGAACAGCCTGCTCACCGAACAGGTCGGTTTCGGTTTCGTCCTTGAAGGTGGTTTCGATGATGCCGGTACGGCCGCCACCAACGCCCGAAGCGTAGGACAGGGCAACGTTCTTGGCATTGCCCGAAGCATCCTGGTAGATAGCGATCAGGTCAGGAATGCCGCCGCCTTTGACGAACTCGGAGCGAACGGTGTGGCCCGGGGCCTTCGGCGCGATCATGATCACGTCGAGGTCGGCACGCGGAACAACCTGGTTGTAGTGGATCGAGAAGCCGTGGGAGAAGGCCAGGGTAGTGCCCTTCTTGATGTTCGGCTCGATCTCGTTCTTGTACAGAGCGCCCTGGAACTCGTCCGGGGTCAGGATCATGACCAGGTCAGCCGCAGCGACAGCGGTAGCAACGTCGGCAACTTTCAGGCCGTGGGCTTCAGCCTTGGCAACGGTAGCCGAACCTTTACGCAGACCGACGGTAACGTCTACACCGGAGTCCTTCAGGTTACACGCTTGAGCGTGGCCCTGGGAGCCGTAACCGATGATGGCGACTTTCTTGCCCTGGATGATGGAAAGGTCGCAGTCTTTATCGTAGAAAACTTTCATGAAATACCCCTGGTTATATCTCGGCCCCTGCGGAGCCATCGCTAATTTTTGAATTTAGATGCTGAGCACTTTGTCGCCACGGGCAATGCCGGTAACGCCGCTGCGCACGGTTTCGAGAATCGATGCAGTGCCGATCGCCTGGATGAAGCTGTCCAGTTTGTCGCTGGTGCCGCTCAGCTGCACGGTGTACACGCTGGAGGTCACGTCGACGATCTGGCCACGGAAGATATCCGTGGTGCGCTTGATCTCGGCGCGCTGGGCACCGGTGGCCTTGACCTTGACCAGCATCAGTTCACGCTCGATGTGAGCGCTTTCCGACAGGTCGACAAGTTTGACCACTTCGACCAGCTTGTTCAGGTTCTTGGTGATCTGTTCGATCACTTCGTCATGGCCAACGGTGGTCAGCGTCAGACGCGACAGGGTCGGGTCTTCGGTCGGGGCCACGGTCAGGCTTTCAATGTTGTAGTTGCGCTGGGAGAACAGGCCGACCACACGGGACAACGCACCTGGTTCGTTTTCCAGCAGCAGGGAAATGATGTGCCGCATATCAGGTACGCTCCGTCTTGCTCAGCCACATGTCACGCATCGAGCCATCCTTGATCTGCATCGGATAGACGTGCTCGCTGCGGTCAACCGCGATGTCGATGAACACCAGACGGTCCTTCATCGCAAACGCTTCTTCCAGCTTCGGCTTGAGGTCCTTCAGGCTGGTGATGCGGATACCCACATGGCCATAGGCCTCGGCCAGCTTGATGAAATCAGGCAGCGACTCGACGTACGAGTGCGAGTGACGACCGTTGTAGGCCATGTCCTGCCACTGGCGGACCATGCCCAGCACACCGTTGTTCAGGTTGACGATTTTCACCGGCAGGCCGTACTGCATGCAGGTGGACAGCTCCTGGATGTTCATCTGGATGCTGCCCTCGCCAGTCACGCAGGCAACGTCCTGATCCGGGAAGTTGAGCTTGACGCCCATCGCCGCCGGGAAGCCGAAGCCCATAGTGCCCAGACCACCGGAGTTGATCCAGCGGTTCGGCTTGTTGAAGCGGTAGTACTGCGCCGCGAACATCTGGTGCTGGCCTACGTCGGAGGTGACGAAGGCATCGCCATGGGTCACTTCGCACAGGGTTTCGATGACTTTCTGCGGTTTGATGACAGTGCCGTCGCCCTTGTCGTAAGGGAACATCTCGCCATTGCCACGCCATTCGTCGATCTGCTTCCACCAGGCATCCAGCCACGCCTTGTCAGGCTGCTCGCCGATTTCCTTGAGGATACCGAGCATTTCGCTGAGCACGCTGTCGACCGGGCCGACAATTGGCACGTCGGCCTTGATCATCTTGGAGATCGACGCCGGGTCGATGTCGATGTGGATGATCTTGGCGTTCGGGCAGAACTTGGCCGGGCCGTTGACCACGCGGTCGTCGAAGCGTGCGCCCACAGCGAGGATCACGTCGGCGTTGTGCATGGCCATGTTGGCGGTATAGCTGCCGTGCATGCCGAGCATGCCGAGGAACTGGCGGTCGGTACCCGGGAAGCCACCCAGGCCCATCAGGGTATTGGTGACCGGCAGGTTCAGCGACTTGGCGATTTCGGTCAGGGCTTCGGAGCCACCGCCGAGAATCACGCCACCACCGGAGTAGACGATCGGGCGCTTGGCAGCCAGGAGCATCTCGGCGGCCTTGCGGATCTGGCCGGAATGGCCACGGACCGCCGGGCTGTAGGAGCGCAGCTTGACCTTTTTCGGGTAAACGTATTCGAACTTTTCGGCCGGGTTGGTCATATCTTTTGGAATGTCGACCACGACCGGACCTGGGCGACCGGATTGCGCCAGGTAGAACGCTTTTTTCAGGACTTCCGGGATCTCGGTCGGGTTCTTGATCATGAAGCTGTGCTTCACGATCGGCCGCGAGATACCAATCATGTCGGTTTCCTGGAAGGCATCGGTACCCACCATGGTGCTAGGCACCTGGCCGGACAGGATGACCATCGGAATCGAATCCATATATGCGGTGGCAATGCCGGTGATGGCATTGGTCGCGCCCGGGCCGGAGGTTACCAGCACCACACCGGCCTTGCCGGTGGCGCGGGCGTAGCCGTCCGCCATATGGGTTGCCGCCTGCTCGTGACGAACCAGGATGTGTTCCACTTCCGGTTCTTTGAACAGTGCGTCGTAAACATGCAGGAGAGCACCACCAGGGTACCCGTAGATGTGCTTAACGCCTTCGTCACGCAAAAAGCGGACGACCATCTCAGCGCCAGATAAAAGCTCCACGTTGTTCACCTCTAAAACGCCAGAATACCGTCCCTAGTGGACGGGTCTTAATAGGTTTACTGCCAAGCAGAGCATGAGCGAAAACGTCAGCACTGACTGAGCAAGTATTGGGAGCACCCCTGAGTGTTGCGGGGCTTTCCCACCCAGCGCGAGGTAACGCGTTGCGGGGTGTAACAGGTCGGCGCGGGTGTGCACCTCATGATCTGCTTAGCGGGTCTGCTTCTGGCAGTCCCTCTACAGCGGAAGTTGGATTCTTGTGATTCGGCGCCAACATGTCAAGAAAAATTATTGCCAATTTTTCCCCAAGATGAATTCCTGCCACCACTAAAAATCGCTTCAGCAGCAGAATAAATAACATTTCCATAAAAAAGGGCCACAATCTGCGGCCCTTGAAGGAAAAACTGAAGAAATCAGGCGGAAGGAGCGATCAATTGGTCAAATGCTGCCAACAGGCGGCGCAGCTCACGACTTTGCTCCGGCCGGTCGGTAAACACGGTCTCGGCCATGACCAGGATGCTGGAGGCGTTGGGCAACGGCTGCCCGAGCTCGATGATGATCTTCATCCGCGGCAGGAAGATCCATTGCAGCCACTGCTCGAAACTGAGGGTATCGACCGCGAACGGCACGGTACTGGCCAGAGCCTCGTCGCTGGGTGGCTCGTCATCCCACCACCCTTGCACCACCAGTTCACGCTCGATCAGCAGCAGGTGGTCGGCAATGTCCAGAATACGTCGCTCGATCATCACGAATTGACCCGCGCCTTCTGCCGGGCCAGTGCCGCGCCAGCGCTGTCACCTTGCTTTTCACGGGCCTGGGCGATGGTGTTCCACAGCTCGGCCTGCAGGCTTGGGCGGCCGTTGGCGTAAGTCAGGGCGCGACGCGCCAACTGCTCGGCCTGCGCTGCATCACCTTGCGACAGGCGCACCTGAGCCAGGCGATACAGCACCTGCGGCTCGCGCGGGGCAATGCGCTGTGCACGCTCCAGGCTCGAAGCAGCGCCGTTGAAGTCACCACTGCCCTGCTGAGTCTGCGCGGTGGTCAGCAGTGCCAGCACCGGGCCGTCCAGTTGCTCGTCGGCCGACAGACCACCGGCAGCGGTGCTGCTGCGCGGAATGCCGGTTGGCGCGCTGGTGCTTGCCGGGGTGCTGTTCATTGCCGCGATGTCGAACGGCTCGTCGGCGATCGGGTTGGGGTTGGTGGTCATCGGCGCCGAACTGACCGGGCCAGGGGTAATCGGGCCCGGCGTGATTGGCGAGGTGCTGATCGGCGCCGCGCCATTGGCAGCCGGGAACGTCTGGATGCCAGAAGCGCCAGCGCCCTGCGGGATCATCACGGTCACGCCGGAGTCTTCGGGCAACGTCTGCGCTTGCGCGGTGCCCGTGTTATAGCCACCCGCCGAGCGGTTGGCCGTCACGCGCTCGCTGTTGGACACGCGAGTGCTCGAATCGACCACCGGAATATTACCGCGCGGGACGCTAGAGCACCCTTGGAGCACAGCCAACGCCGTCACGGCAGGAAACAGCCACTTGTTCACGTCACACCTCATCAATGCAGCCTGCGCTTAATTCATCCAGCCTTTGACCCAGTCCATGACTGATTCTGCAGGATTCTGCTCGCCGCCACAGGTCGCGCCGGCGGGCGGTTCACTCCCGCGAATATACGGCATCTGCACCGCTCCCGGACAGCTGCCATCAGACCCATGGCCAGTGTACGGGTCGATCCAGGCCTGCACCACGTTGTCCGGCTGCGGCATGTCCAGCGGTAGCGGGTCGGCCTTCTTCATGAAGCTGGTCCACACCTGCAGGGCACCGGTGGCACCAGTAAAGGGGGTTTTGCCGTTATCGTCACGGCCCATCCACACCACGGCCAGCAGGTCCTGGCTGAAGCCGGAGAACCAGCTGTCGCGCGAGTCGTTACTGGTACCGGTCTTGCCCGCCAGGGTCAGCGAGCGCGGCAAGGTGTTGTACACCGAGCGCCCGGTACCTTCGCGCATGACCCGCTGCATGGCGTTCTGCACCAGGTAGATGGCCCCCGGGTCGAAGGTTTGCTGGATCTGGAACGGGTAGCGCTTGAGCGGCTCGCCCTCGGCAGTCAGCACACTGCGGATACCACGCATCGGGGTGTTGAAACCGCCGTTGGCGATGGTCTGGTACATGGTCGCAACCTGCATCGGTGACATGCCGCCGGCACCCAGCAACATGGCCGGGAAGGCTGGCCAGTCGACATTTACCCCCAGCCGGCCAATGGTCTTGATCACATTGGGCACGCCCACTTCCAGGCCGAGCTTGGCGGTCGACAGGTTGTACGAGTTGGCAAGCCCCTGGTACAGGTAGATGGTGCCATGCGGTCGACGGTCATAGTTTTGTGGGCGCCAGACCTGACCATCGGCACCCTTGACCGAAAATGGCTCGTCCTGCACCCAGCTGGTCAGGGTGTACTTGCTCGGCTGCTCCAGCGCAGTCAGGTACACCGACGGCTTGACCAGCGAGCCGATCGGCCGCACAGCATCGATGGCCCGGTTGAAACCGGCGAAGCCTGCCTGGCGGCTACCGATCAGCGCCTGTACCTCACCGGTTTCCGGGTTGGTCACGACCATGGCCGATTCCACCTCGTCAGCACCTTTGCGCCCCGACAGGCGCTTGAAGGTCTCGCTCATCGAGGTTTCGGCCTTCATCTGCAGGATCGGGTCGAAGCTGGTGAAAATACGCAGGCCTTCTTCGGTCAAGTCTTCGTCGCGGTAGTCCTGGCGCAGCTGACGCTTGACCAGGTCGAGGAAGGCCGGGAACGAGCTGTCGGCCAGGCTGCCGCGCTTGGTCACGCCCAACGGCATCTTCTTCGCAGCATCGACTTCCGCCTGGCTGGCGACGCCCTGTTCGGCCACCAGGTCGAGCACAAGGTTGCGGCGGGCCAGAGCGCGGTCAGGGTATCGCCGCGGGTTGTAGTAGGACGGTCCCTTGACCATGCCCACCAGCAAGGCGATCTGATGCAGCTTCAGCTCCGAAAGCGGCTGGCTGAAGAAGAACTGGCTGGCCAGGCCGAAGCCGTGAACGGCACGCTGGCCATCCTGACCGACAAACACCTCGTTGAGGTAGGCCTCGAGAATCTCGCGCTTGTCGTAGTGCAACTCAAGCAGCATGGCCATCATCGCCTCGGTCAGCTTGCGGCTAAGGCTGCGTTCGCTGCTGAGGTAGAAGTTCTTCACCAGCTGCTGGGTCAGGGTACTGCCGCCCTGGCGCATCGAGCCGGACGAGGTGTTGACCCACATGGCCCGGGCGATGGACTTGGGCGACACGCCATAGTGGCTGTAGAAGTCGCGGTCTTCAGTCGCCACCAGGGTTTCGAGCAGGTATTTGGGCACCTGGTCGATCTTGATCAGGATGCGGTCTTCGAGGTTCTTCGGGTAGATGCCACCGATCATCAGCGGCTCCAGCCGCACCACGTCGAGCGCCTTGCCGTTGGCGGCAGAAAGGCCCGCCACGTAATCGCCGGAGAAGCGCACGCGCACGAACTGCGCCGGCTCCATGCCCTCGTAGAACTGGAAGCCACGGGTATTGAGGTCGACGGTGTTGCCGTTGACGGCCGCTGCACCCGGGCCATTGGCCGCGCTTTCACGCCGGTAGCCGAGCGCGTCGAGTTCGGTAAGGAAGTCGTTCTTGCTCAGTTTCTGACCAGTAAAGAGCTCCAGCGGCCGGGCATACACCTTGGCCGGGATGGTCCAGCGCTTGCCGGAGAACTTCTCCTGCACAACAGCGTCAAGGTAAACCGCGAAGCCGGCAACGATCACCAGGCCTACCAGGCTGAGCTTCAAAGCCCAGCCCAGCCAGGCGCGAGAGCGGCCGGTCGGGCGTTTCTGAGGGGTACGGGGATTTCGGGTTCGGGTCATGGCGGCGGATTATACGCACTTTATAAAGGCTGGGCAGACGGCCCAGCGGTAGGCAGGGACGGCACCATTGACCATAATGGCGCATTCGAATTCCCTGCCCCCGGAAGGATTTCCCGTGAGCCAAGCCCTTATCACTGCGCTGCAGAACCCTGCCCTGTACCCTCACCCCGTGGATGGGTTCCAGCTCATCGAGACACATATCTCCTGGGTGCTACTCACCGGCGAGTACGCCTACAAGATCAAGAAACCGATGAACTTCGGCTTTCTCGACTTCACCGAACTGGGCCAGCGCCAGCATTTCTGTAATGAAGAGTTGCGCCTGAACCAACGCCTGACCGACGGCCTGTACCTGGAGGTATTGCCGGTTACCGGCAGCGTCGAAGCGCCGCAGATCGGTGGCGACGGCGAAGCCATCGAATACGCGCTGAAGATGCGCCAGTTCCCCCAGGGGCAGATGCTCAGCACCCTGCAGGCCAATGGCGAGCTGAATGCCGCGCACATCGACCAGATGGCCCGGCAAATCGCCGAGTTCCACCTGCAGACCCCCAAGGTATCGGCCGAGCAGCCCTACGGCTCGCCTGAAAGCGTCATGGCGCCGGTCGAGCAGAACTTCGAGCAGATCCGCCCATTCCTCAGCGACAAGGCCGATCTGCTGCAACTGGACAACCTGCAGGCTTGGGCCCGCAGCAGTTTCGAGCGGCTGCAAGGCCTGTTCGCCTCGCGCAAGGCCAATGGCTTCACCCGCGAGTGCCATGGTGACATCCACTTGGGCAACGCTACCCTGATCAACGGCCAGGTGGTGATCTTCGACTGCATCGAGTTCAACGAGCCGTTCCGCATGACCGATGTGTGGGCCGACACCGGCTTCCTGGCCATGGACCTGGAAGATCGCGGCCTCAAGTGCCTGGCACGACGCTTCATCAGCCAGTATCTGGAGCTGACCGGCGATTATGAAGGCCTGGAAGTGCTCAACTTCTACAAAGCCTATCGCGCCCTGGTACGGGCCAAAGTCGCGCTCTTCAGCATGCCGGCCAATGCCGACGGCGTGCAGCGGGCCACCACCCTGCGCACCTATCGCAACTACGCCAACCTGGCCGAAAGCTACAGCGCCATCCCTTCGCGGCTGCTGGCCGTTACCCATGGCGTCTCGGCAGTGGGCAAGAGCCACGTGGCAATGCGTCTGGTCGAGGCCTTGGGCGCCATTCGTGTGCGCTCCGATGTCGAGCGCAAGCGCCTGTTCGGCGAACAGCCGCAAGAAAACGCCGGTCAGCTCACCTCCGGCATTTATGACCAGGATGCCAGTGCTGCCACATACCAACGTCTGCACGAAGTTGCAGCAACCGTTTTGCGCGCCGGCTTCCCGGTGGTGCTGGATGCCACCTACCTCAAGCATGAACAGCGGCAAGCTGCGGCAGACGTTGCCAGCCAGACCGGTGTACCGTTCCTGATCCTCGACTGCCACGCACCCGAGGCAGTCATCGCCAGCTGGCTGAAGCAGCGTCTAGCCGAAAACGCCGACCCTTCGGATGCCACCCTGGACGTGGTCATGGCCCAGCAGGCCAGCCGTGAAGCCCTGGATGCGCAGGAGCTGGTCCAGAGCACCCGGGTCGATACCCAGGATGCTGGCAGCATGGACCAGGTGATCGAGCAGATTCGCCAGCGTTTGCCTGGCCTGTAAGTTCGCCGCTTTCCTGTACCGGCCCCTTCGCGGGTAAACCCGCTCCCACAGGTACTACGCCAACCTTGAGGGTTGTAGAGCACCTTGTGGGAGCGGGTTCACCCGCGAAGAGGCCGGCACAGGTCCCGACAGCTCATCGCCCCGATGGCAAAAGGCCGCGCATTTCTTAACCCCCGCTACACTCCTCTCTGACCTGCTCGCGATTTATCCTCCAATCCACGTTCAGCCATCGCAAGGAGGCTCGATGAACGATGAATTGCAGCACCTGAAGAACCTTGGCAAGACCTCTGCGCAGTGGCTGCATGCCGCCGGCATCCACAGTGCATCGGACCTGCGTCGCCTGGGTGCGGTGGGTGCATACCAGGCCGTAAAGACACGAGGGTTCCGCGCTTCCAAGGTGCTGTTGTACGCCATCGAAGGCGCCCTGCTGGACATGCACTGGAACGATCTGCCACTTGAACGCAAAGAAGCGCTCAATCAACAACTGGACGCGAAAAACCCTACGCAAAAAAATCCAAAATAATCGTGGGAAGGGGATTGACTACGAAATGAGAATCGTTATGATTATCACAACTGGTCGCGAGACTGGTTGGATAACCTAAGAGCCCCTGGTTCGGACTCTCAGATTATCTCCTCATCAGGCTAATCACGGTTATTGACCCGGCTCTTTGCCGGGTCTTTTTTTGCCTGTGGTTTTTGTGCCGCCTGGCTTGGCTTTACCACCGTGCACACTACTGGCGAAACTGCGCGCAGTAATCCTGCTCCGGCGTCGCCGCCGTGTACCACACGTAATCAGCCTCGCCTGGCTCAACCTGCTCGCCCACCTCGGCCAGCAGCAATACCTTGCTCTCCCCCGACGCCCCCAGATCAGCCAGGTGCAAGGGTATGCCCAAGTCCTTGCGCACGTGATATGCCCCGGCAAACAGCAGCGCCGGCTGCGGCGCCGACAGTAAACGCTCGGCCATGCGCCGGTCGCGCTGCTGCTGCACGGCCAGCATCGCTGGCAACTGGTTTTCCGGCAGCATACCGCAATGCCCGGCGCGTACCTGCTCCAGCAAGGCAGCCTTCACCGCTGGCGCATTGGACCTTTCGCCGGTCAGCGAGGCGGGTTGTCGATAGGCTTGGCGCATCTCGCCAGGCGACAGGTTGGCCGCCAGCAGTGGCACTCTCTGCTGCAAGGCCTCACGCACTATCGGCCCGTACAGTGGCCAGTCCCAACCCTCCTGCCAGGCCAGCGCCTTGGGCAAGTCTGCCGGCAGGGGCTGCCCCTGAACCTTGTCGACCAGCGCTTGCTGCTCGGGCTGCAGCATTTCCAGCAAGAGGCTGCCTTGCACGCGCTGCCCCTGCAACGCGCGCAGCAGCCAAAGTTGCAGCGCGTGGTGGTCCGGGTTGTCGTGTTTTTCGCCCACCAGCACCCGAGGGGTGCCCGCCAAGCGCTGCACCAGTTGCTCTGGGCTGATCGCCTGGCCGCTGGCAAGGTTGATAATGTGCCCCAACTCGGCATGCGTAAGCCCCTCACTGCTCTGCCAAGCGGGCAACGGCGGCAGGCTGGCCTGGCAGCCACCCAGTGCCAACATCAGGCAAAGCGAGAAACCGGACAGCAGCGGATGACGCATCGGCAATGCCTCCTAGCGGGTGATGATCAGTGGATGCCCACGCTCCGGGTGCGCCTGCACTAGCACATCGATTCCGTAAACCGCCCTCAACGCCGCTGGCGTCAGCACCTCTTCAGGCGAGGCCAAGGCATGACTGCGCCCCTGTTCCAGCAACAGGATACGGTCACAGTAGCGCGCTGCCAGGTTCAGGTCATGCAGGATCACCAGCACCGCGGCGCCGCGGTCGGCAAAGCGGCGCACGGACTCCAGGGTAGTGTGCTGGTGCAGTGGGTCGAGCATCGAGGTCGGCTCGTCGAGCAGCAGCGTGGTCCCCTCCTCGCCTGGCCACAGCTGCGCCAGCACGCGGGCCAGGTGCACCCGCTGGCGTTCGCCACCGGACAACGCCAGGTAACTGCGCTCCACCAAGTGCCAGGCATCCGCCGCCTGCAACGCCGCTTCGACAATTTCCGCATCGCGCCGCTGCCCGGTGCCATGGGGCATGCGCCCCATGCCCACCACTTCCTCGACCCGGAACGAGAAACCCAGGCTGGACACCTGTGGCAATACGGCCAGGCGCCTGGCCCGCTCCTGCCCAGGCCAATCGGTGAGGGGCCGGCCCTGCAGCGTCACCCGCCCCCGGTCGGGCGCCAGCTCGCCACACAGCACACCCAGCAGGCTGCTCTTGCCGGCACCGTTGGGGCCTAGCACGCCCACCACCTGTCCCGGGCTCAGTTGCAGATTGATATCGTGCAGCACCTCATTGCTTCCCCGCCGCAGGTGCAGGCCTTCGACTTGCAACATCAGCTGCGCCCTCGTATCAGCAGGACCAGAAAGAACGGCGCACCGATGAAAGCCGTGACAATACCAATCGGCAACTCGGCAGGTGCCAGCAGTAGCCGCGCCGCCAGGTCGGCGAACAGCATCAGCACGCCCCCCGCCAGCAACGAGGCCGGGAGCACCACACGGTGATCAGGCCCGGCCAGCAAGCGCACCAGGTGCGGCACCACCAGGCCGATGAAACCGATCAGCCCTGCTGCAGCCACTGCCGCACCTACGCCCAACGCCGTGCAGAACACCAGCTCGCGCTTGAGCCGCTCAACGTCAACGCCCAGGTGGCGCGCCTCCGACTCACCCAGTAACAGGGCATTCAGCGCCTTGGCCCGGCGTGGCAGCCATACCGCTACCCCCGCCGCCACCAGCAGCAACGGCCACAGCCGTTCGTAGCTGGCACCGTTCAGGCTGCCAAGGTTCCAGAACGTCAGCGTGCGCAGGGTGGCGTCGTCGGCCAGGTAAGAGAACAGCCCAACGGCCGCGCCGCCCAGCGCAGTCATGGCCACGCCCGCCAGCAGCATGGTTGCGACGTTGGTCTGGCCATCGCGCCGGCCCAGACGGTAGACCAACGCGGTTACGCCAAGCCCCCCGACAAAAGCGCAGAACGACAGCAGATACGGCGCGAAAGCCTCCGGCATGCCGCCAAACCAGGCACCACCGACTATGGCGACCGCGGCCCCCATCGCCGCCCCAGCGGCAACCCCCACAAGCCCTGGATCGGCCAGCGGGTTGCGGAACAGCCCCTGCATGGCCACGCCGGACAGAGCCAGCACCGCACCCACCGCCAGCCCCAGCAAAGTCCGCGGCAGACGGATCTGGCCCAGGATCATCTCGGCCTGCTGCAGGCCGTCAGCCGCAATCGGCAGCCCCAGCAGGCGCAGGCCGGCGCGCAGGGTGTCGAACAACGGCAGGCTGACCGGCCCCAGGGCCAGCGACAGCCAGACCGCCAACAGGCACAGCAGGCTCAGACATATGAACAACGTACGTGGCTGGACCCGCTGTTTCATTGCGCGAAGCTGGCCTGGGCTGCCGGGTAGAAGGTGGCTGCCAACGACTGCAAGGTCGATGGCAGGCGTGGGCCAAGCCCGCCCACCAGCAGCGTCGGGTCCAGTGACACCAGGCGTTTCTCACGCACAGCCCGCGAGGCAGACAGCGCGGGGTTTTCCTTCAACAGCGCCTGCAAGGCCTGCTCATCGGCCAGCGCCCGGTCGGAAAACACGATCACGTCCGGGTCCAACGCCGCCAAGGCTTCGTTGGAGAAGTTCTTGTAGCCCTGATGTTCTGCCAGGTTGTGCCCACCTGCCTGGCCCAGCAGCCAGTCACCCGCAGTGCCCTGCCCGGCGATCAGGGGCTTGGCCCCGGCGTGGCCGACCAGCAGTAGCACCCCAGGTGCCTTTTGCCCGGCCTGAGCCTGCTTGACCTTGGCCTGCACAGCCTCGATTTGCTGGTGGTAACCCGCCGCCAACGCCAAAGCTTGCTGCTCTGCGCCAAGCAACTGCCCCAGATGCTTGAGGTTTGCATCCACCGCCGCCAGTTCGGCCTTGCTGGAGAACAACTCCACCTGCACACCGGCCTTGCGGATTTGCGCCAGGACCGGCGGCGGGCCCATTTCCTCGGTGCCCACCAGTACATCCGGGCGCAGGCTGAGAATGCCTTCAGCCGACAACTGCCGCTGGTAGCCCACGCTGGGCAGTGATTTCAGCGATGCCGGATGCTGGCTGGTGGCGTCCACACCGACAAGCCGTGCTTCACCGCCCAGTGCCGTTATCCACTCGCTCAGGGCGCCACCCGCGCTGACCCAGCGTTGCGGCAACTCGGCCGCCAGGGCCTGGGTGGAGAGCACAAGGCTTGCGCACAGGGCGAGCAAGGCGACTGGACGGCGCATCATCGGGTTCCTTCTGAGGGCGAGCCGCGCGCCTTGTGGCGGACGGCAGAACTGCGCACCATAGGTAGCCAGGCGCAGCGAATGCGGGAAATTTGATAATTATTCGCATTGACGCGTCAAGTCATCATCTGTTTCATGAGTCGTCCTCGCCATGCACTTGCTCTGTACCTCCCACGCCCTGGCCGAAGGCCAAAGCCGCGCCTTCAGCGTAGACGGCCTCGAACTGTTCGGCGTACGCCGCCAGGGCCAGGTGTACCTCTACCGCAACCTTTGCCCACACCGCGGCATCCCGCTGAACTGGGCGCAAGATGCCTTTCTTGATGACAGCGCCAGCCTCATCCACTGCGCCCACCATGGCGCGCTATTTTTGATTGAAAGCGGCGAGTGCGTAGCCGGGCCCTGCGAAGGTGAGCAATTGCTGGCCCTGGGCTGTCACGAGGACAGCCAGGGCATCTGGCTTATGGCGTAACCAGCACCGGCAGGCGGCGATCAACAACAATGCCTTCGGCGTCCAGACGGGTGCCGTAGGCCAGCACCTCCACGCCGTCCGCCACCGCCGCACGCAGGGCCTGGGCATAGGCTGCGTCGATTTCCTCAGCTGGGCGTATGGCGTCGATGCCCGTCAGGTTCACGCAATACAACTGCACCGCCCGTACACCCTGGCGGGCCAATTTCGCCAGCTCGCGCAGGTGCTTGGCACCGCGCTGTGTCACCGCATCGGGGAAGGCTGCAACTGTGCTGTCGGGGTAGCCCAAGGTCACGCTCTTGACCTCGACGTACGCGGGGGCACCGTCGAACTCCAGGCGAAAGTCGATGCGGCTGCTTTCCTCACCGTACGCCACTTCGCGCTTGAGCGCGGTGAACCCGGCAAGTTCCGTGATGACGCCGGCCCGCAGTGCCTCTTCGACCAGCGCGTTGGCACGCCCGGTATTCACGCAGGCCAGCCGCCCCTGCGGGGTTTCGCTGATTTCCCAAGTGCCCGGCAGTTTGCGCGTGGGGTCGTTGGAGCGGCTGAACCACACCTGCCCGCCTTCACGCATGCAGTTGAGCATCGAGCCGGTGTTCGGGCAGTGAATGGTCAGCTGTTCGCCGCTGGCCAGTTCGATGTCCGCCAGAAAGCGCTTGTAACGGCGCAGCAGGCGGCCCTGTTCGAGTGGGGGATAGAACTGCATCAGCCTTGCCAGCTCTGCAGGCCACGGGCAATGCGCTGCACCGCCTCTTCCAGGCGCGGCAGGCTCTGGGTGTAGGCAAAGCGCACATGGTGCCCGGCCAGGTGGCGGCCGAAGTCCAGGCCCGGCGTAAAGGCCACGTGCTCGGTTTCCAGGAAATGCCGGCAGAAGGCAAACGCATCACCGCCAAAGGCGCTGATGTCGGCATACAGGTAAAACGCCCCCTGCGGCTCGACGGCAATGCGGAAGCCCAATTCGCGCAGGGCGGGCAACAGATAGTCGCGACGGCGGGCGAACTCGGCCCGGCGTTCTTCGAAAATGGCCAGGCTCTCGGGCTGGAAGCAGGCCAGCGCGGCATGCTGGGCCATGCTCGGTGCACTGATGTAAAGGTTCTGCGCCAGCTTCTCCAGGTCGCCCACCGCGCCGGGTGGGGCTACCAGCCAGCCAAGGCGCCAACCGGTCATGCCGTAATACTTGGAAAAACTATTCAGGACGAACGCCGAGTCGTCGACTTCCAGCACGCTTGGCGCGTCCATGCCATAAGTGAGGCCATGGTAGATCTCGTCCACCACCAGGTGGCCGTGTCGCTCATGGGTGGCCTCGGCAAGGCTGGCCAACTCTTCGCGCCCCAGCACGGTACCGGTCGGGTTAGCCGGCGACGCGACCAGTGCACCGACGGTGTCCTTGTCCCAGTAACGCCCGACCAGGTCGGCGGTCAGCTGGTAATTCACCTCCGGGCCCACTGGCACCAGCTGCGCCCCGCCCTCGACCAGCCGCAGGAAGTGGCGATTGCACGGGTAACCCGGGTCGGCCAGCAACCAGTGCTTGCCCGGGTCGACCAGCAGGCTACTGGCCAGCAGCAGCGCGCCAGAACCACCTGGGGTAATGAGGATGCGCTGCGGGTCGATATTCAAGCCATAACGCTGACCATAGAAGCCGGCGATCGCTTCGCGCAGTGCCGGCAGGCCGCGTGCGGCGGTGTAGCGGGTGTGCCCGGCGGCCAGTGCCGCCTGGCCGGCAGCCACGATCGGCGCAGCCGTAGTGAAGTCCGGCTCGCCGATTTCCAGGTGGATCACGTCGTGCCCGGCCGCCTGCAGCTCGTTGGCCCGGGCCAGCAGCGCCATGACGTGGAAGGGTTCGATGGCGCGGCTGCGCGCACTGTAGGGGTGGGCCATGACCTTCTCTCAATTGCGTCTAAACTGGAGATTCTACCTCTGCACGCCAACGAACGTACGGCTCGCGCCGATGTCAATAAGCAGGATCGGGCGGGGTAGCGCACCCCCGATCTATCTGGTAAGTTCGGCGGCTCGCAGTCGCAGGGCCGGCGGTCGCCGGGGATGGAGCATCCTGCGCATTGGATCAGATGAGTGAGAGGCGGTCTATTCATGTCCACCGTAGAAAAGCAAAAAACCGGTCAAACCATGTACGGTGTCGAGCCCTATAAAGAGACCAAGGGCGAAGAGTACATGGGTGAGCCCATGAAGAAGCACTTCACCAAGCTTCTCAATGCCTGGAAAGGCGAGCTCATGCAGAGTGTGGATCGCACCGTAGACCACATGAAGGATGAAGCTGCGAACTTCCCGGACCCGGCCGACCGTGCCAGCCAGGAAGAAGAATTTGCTCTTGAGCTGCGCAACCGTGATCGCGAGCGCAAGCTGATCAAGAAAATCGACAAGACCCTGCAGAAGATCCAGGACGAAGATTACGGTTGGTGCGAATCGTGCGGCATCGAAATCGGCCTGCGCCGCCTGGAAGCACGTCCGACCGCCGACCTGTGCTTCGACTGCAAGGAAATCGCCGAGAAAAAGGAAAAAACGGTCGGCAAAGGCTGATCTTTCTTCCACCTGAACGGGGCGCTTGATGCGCCCCGTTTCATTTATATGCCCAGCCTGACCATGACCGACTCCAGTTACATCGGGCGCTTCGCCCCGACCCCCAGCGGCTTCCTGCACTTCGGCTCGCTGGTCGCCGCCCTCGCCTCCTGGCTCGATGCCCGTGCCGTCAACGGCCGCTGGCTGCTGCGCATGGAAGACACCGACCCACCTCGGGAAATGCCCGGGGCCCGTGATGCGATCCTGCAGACCCTGGAGCGTTACGGGCTGGAATGGGATGGCGAGGTGGTGTTCCAGAGCCAGCGGCACGATGCCTATGCCGCAGTAGTCGACCGCCTGTTCAACATGGGCCTGGCCTATGCCTGTACCTGCTCGCGCAAACAGCTGGAGGGTTACAACGGCATCTACCCAGGCCTTTGCCGTAACGCTGGCCATGCCCGGGAAGGTGCGGCGATCCGCTTGCGCGTGCCAGAGCTGATCTACCGCTTTACCGACCGGGTCCAGGGCGAGTACCAGCAGCACCTGGGGCGTGAGGTGGGCGACTTCGTCATCCAGCGCCGCGACGGGCTGTATGCGTATCAGCTGGCGGTGGTGC
This sequence comes from Pseudomonas sp. SIMBA_068, assembly GCF_046534705.1. Taxonomy (NCBI): domain Bacteria; kingdom Pseudomonadati; phylum Pseudomonadota; class Gammaproteobacteria; order Pseudomonadales; family Pseudomonadaceae; genus Pseudomonas; species Pseudomonas sp. SIMBA_068. Next base: position 198,904 of record NZ_JAWRYI010000011.1, on the reverse strand, counting down.
TGGACGATGCCTGGCAACGTGTGACCGACATCGTGCGTGGCGCCGACCTGCTGGACAACACCCCCCGCCAGCTGTACCTGCAGGAATTGCTGGGCTTCTCACAGCCGCGCTACCTGCATATTCCGCTGATCGTGCAGCCAGATGGGCACAAGCTGGGCAAATCGTACCGTTCGCCGCCCTTGCAGGCGGAGCATGCCACACCGCTGCTGTTACGGGCATTGCGGGCGCTGGGGCAAGAGACAGACCCCGATTTACTACTGGCTACGCCGGCTGAAGTGTTGGCGATAGCCCGCAAGCAGTGGCGGACGGAGGCAATCGCGCAGCGGACCACGGTGCCAGAGGCTGATTTGCGCTGAGGCAGGCCCGGCCCTTTCGCGGGTAAACCCGCTCCCACAGTTCCTCACAGGTTTCGAAGGCGGTGCCGTTCTGTGGGAGCGGGTTTACCCGCGAAAGGGCCAGCACAGGCAAACCAACCCTCAAAAACAAAAGCCCAATAATTTCAAAACCTTGGCTAACGCAATGGATTCCCGCTAGCATCCCCCCAGCCATTTGCGCCAATAATAAGTCCAAGCCCGCAGCGCCCAACCATCGAGGCCAGCATGTACATCTATCGTTTGGTCCTGCTTCTGGTCGTGGGGATCTACCTGTTCTCCCCGGCCATCATGGACTGGTGGATCGAACCGACCGGAGCCTGGTACCGCCCCTACCTGCTCTGGCTGATCCTGATCGTCGTCACCTTCATCCTGCAGAGCCAACGAGATGCCGATGAGCTTTAGCCTGACCCAGATGATCCTGATCAGCGCCGGGTACCTCATGGTGCTGTTTGGCGTGGCCTGGATCAGTGAGCGGGGGTTGATCCCGCGTTCGATCATTCGCCACCCGCTCACCTACACCCTGTCGCTGGGCGTGTACGCCAGTGCCTGGGCCTTCTATGGCTCGGTGGGCCTGGCCTACCAATATGGCTACGGCTTCCTTGCCTGTTACCTGGGGGTGTCCGGCGCGTTCCTGCTGGCACCGGTGCTGCTCTACCCGATCCTCAAGATCACCCGCACCTACCAGCTGTCATCGCTGGCCGACCTGCTGGCGTTCCGCTTCCGCAGCACCTGGGCCGGGGCACTCACCACCATCATCATGCTGATCGGCGTGCTGCCGTTGCTGGCGTTGCAGATCCAGGCGGTGGCCGACTCGATCAGCATCCTCACCGGTGAGCCGGTCAAGGCCAGGGTGGCCTTCGCCTTCTGTACGCTGATCATCCTGTTCACCATCTTCTTCGGCTCGCGGCACATCGCCACGCGCGAAAAACACGAAGGCCTGGTGTTTGCCATCGCCTTCGAGTCGGTGATCAAGTTGCTGGCCCTGGGCGGTATCGGGCTTTACGCCCTGTACGGCGTATTCGGCGGCCCGCACGAGCTGGAAGTGTGGCTACTGCAGAACCAGACCGCCCTGGCCGCGCTGCACACCCCGCTGCAGGAAGGCCCATGGCGCACCCTGCTGCTGGTGTTCTTCGCCTCGGCCATCGTCATGCCGCACATGTACCACATGGCCTTCACCGAAAACCTCAACCCGCGCTCGCTGGTCAGTGCCAGCTGGGGCCTGCCGCTGTTCCTGCTGCTGATGAGCCTGGCCGTGCCGCTGGTGCTGTGGGCTGGCCTGCGCCTGGGCGCCACTACCAACCCCGAGTACTTCACCCTGGGCCTGGGGATTGCCGCCAACAACGAAGCATTGGCACTGCTGGCCTACGTCGGCGGTTTGTCGGCCGCCAGCGGCCTGATCATCGTCACCACCCTGGCGCTGTCGGGCATGGCCCTCAACCACCTGGTGCTGCCGCTGTACCAGCCCCCGGCCGAAGGCAATATCTACCGTTGGCTGAAGTGGACCCGCCGCGCGCTGATCGTCGCCATCATCACCGCCGGTTTCATGTTCTACCTGACCCAGAACAACCACCAGAGCCTGGCCAACCTGGGCATCGTCGCCTTCGTCGCCACCCTGCAGTTCCTGCCGGGCGTGCTGTCGGTGCTGTACTGGCCCACCGCCAACCGCCGCGGCTTCATCGCCGGGCTGCTGGCCGGCACCCTGGTGTGGATGGTGACCATGCTGCTGCCGCTGCTGGGCAATCTGCAGGGCTTCTACATCCCGCTGCTGGACATGATCTATGTGCTGGACGATACCAGCTGGCACATGGCGGCCATTGCCTCGCTGGCGGCCAACGTTTTGCTGTTCACCCTGATCTCGCTGTTCACCAACGCCAGCACAGAAGAAGTCAGCGCGGCCGAAGCCTGCGCCGTGGACAACGTACGCCGCCCGCAGCGCCGCGAGCTGCACGCCGCCTCGCCACAGGAGTTCGCCACCCAACTGGCCAAGCCGCTGGGCGCCAAGGCCGCACAAAAGGAAGTGGAACAGGCCCTGCGTGACCTCTACCTGCCGTTCGACGAGCGTCGCCCCTACGCCTTGCGCCGCCTGCGCGACCGCATCGAGGCCAACCTGTCAGGCCTGATGGGGCCGAGCGTGGCGCAGGACATGGTCGAAACATTCCTGCCGTACAAGTCCGGTAACGAAAACTACGTGACCGAAGACATCCACTTCATCGAAAGCCGCCTGGAAGACTATCACTCGCGCCTGACCGGCCTGGCCGCCGAGCTCGATGCCCTGCGCCGTTACCACCGCCAGACCCTGCAGGAGCTGCCCATGGGCGTCTGCTCGCTGGCCAAGGACCAGGAAATCCTGATGTGGAACAAGGCCATGGAAGAGCTGACCGGTATCGCCGCCAAGCACGTGGTCGGCTCGCGCCTGCTCACCATCGACGAACCGTGGCGGGGCCTACTGCAAGGTTTCATCAACCTGCCCGACGAGCACCTGCACAAGCAGCGCCTGGCACTGGACGGGCAGCCGCGCTGGCTGAACCTGCACAAGGCCGCCATCGACGAGCCGTTGGCCCCCGGTAACAGCGGCCTTGTGCTGCTGGTGGAAGACCTTACCGAAACACAGGCCCTGGAAGACAAGCTGGTGCACTCCGAGCGCCTGGCCAGCATCGGCCGCCTGGCCGCCGGCGTGGCCCACGAAATCGGCAACCCGATTACCGGCATCGCCTGCCTGGCGCAGAACCTGCGCGAGGAACGCGAAGGCGATGGCGAAATCATCGAGCTGTCCAGCCAGATCCTCGACCAGACCAAGCGCGTGTCGCGCATCGTCCAGTCGTTGATGAGCTTCGCCCATGCCGGCGGCAGCCACCAGAACAGCGAAGAACCGGTGTGCCTGGCCGAAGTCGCGCAGGACGCCATCGGTCTGCTGGCCTTGAACCGGCGCAATTTCGAAGTACAGTTCTTCAACCTCTGCAACCCGGATCACTGGGCCGAAGGGGACCCGCAGCGCCTGGCCCAGGTGCTGATCAACCTGCTCTCCAACGCCCGCGACGCATCAAAGCCCGGCAGCGCCGTACGCGTGCGCAGCGAGGTCAGCGAACATACCGTCGACCTGATCGTCGAGGATGAGGGCAGCGGGATACCGAAGAACATCATGGACCGCCTGTTTGAACCCTTCTTCACCACCAAGGACCCGGGCGAGGGAACCGGACTAGGGCTCGCTCTGGTCTATTCCATCGTGGAAGAGCATTATGGGCAAATCACCATCGACAGCCCGGCCGATATCGAACGGCAACGTGGCACCCGGATCCGCGTGACCCTGCCCCGGCATGTCGTAGCGACGTCCCCTGAAATTCGAGACCGTCGAGAGAATTGAATCAATGCCGCACATTCTGATCGTCGAAGACGAAACCATCATCCGCTCGGCCTTGCGTCGCCTGCTCGAGCGGAACCAGTACCAGGTCAGCGAAGCCGGCTCGGTGCAGGAAGCCCAGGAACGCTTCAGCATTGCCACCTTCGACCTGATCGTCAGCGACCTGCGCCTGCCAGGCGCACCCGGCACCGAGCTGATCAAGCTCGGTCAGGGCACCCCGGTGCTGATCATGACCAGCTACGCCAGCCTGCGCTCGGCGGTGGACTCGATGAAAATGGGCGCGGTGGACTACATCGCCAAGCCCTTCGACCACGACGAGATGCTGCAGGCCGTGGCGCGTATCCTGCGCGACCGGCAGAACGCCCCGGCTGCCGCACCGGCTGCCGAGCCACGCGCCACCAATGGCAAGGCCGCACTGGCCGACAAAGGCAGCGCGGCTGCGGCCAATGGCGAAATCGGCATCATCGGCTCGTGCCCGCCGATGCAGGACATGTACAGCAAGATCCGCAAGGTGGCGCCTACCGACTCCAACGTACTGATCCAGGGCGAGTCGGGTACCGGTAAAGAGCTGGTGGCCCGCGCCCTGCACAACCTGTCGCGCCGGGCCAAGGCACCGATGATCTCGGTGAACTGCGCCGCCATCCCCGAGACACTGATCGAGTCCGAACTGTTCGGTCACGAAAAAGGCGCCTTCACTGGCGCCAGCGCCGGGCGTGCGGGCCTGGTAGAAGCCGCCGACGGCGGCACACTGTTCCTCGACGAAATCGGCGAATTGCCGCTGGAAGCCCAGGCCCGCCTGCTGCGCGTGCTGCAGGAAGGCGAGATTCGCCGGGTGGGTTCGGTGCAATCGCAAAAGGTCGATGTGCGCCTGATCGCCGCGACCCACCGCGACCTGAAGAACCTGGCCAAGGCCGGCCAGTTCCGCGAAGACCTTTACTACCGCCTGCACGTGATCGCCCTGAAACTGCCTGCCCTGCGCGAGCGCGGCAGCGACGTCAACGAGATCGCCAGCGCCTTCCTCGCCCGCCAGAGTGCGCGCATCGGCCGCGACGACCTGCATTTCTCGGCCGAAGCCGAGCAGGCCATTCGTCATTACAGCTGGCCGGGTAACGTACGTGAGCTGGAAAACGCCGTGGAGCGCGCGGTGATCCTCAGCGAGAGCGCAGAAATTTCTGCCGAGCTGCTGGGCATCGACATCGAGCTGAGCGACCTGGAGGAGGACGAGATCCTCAACAACGCGCTGGTAGTGGCCAGTGCTGCCAATGCCAGCCACGAGCCGACCGAAGACCTTTCGCTGGAAGACTACTTCCAGCACTTCGTGCTCGAGCACCAGGACCACATGACCGAAACAGAACTGGCACGCAAGCTAGGCGTCAGCCGCAAGTGCCTGTGGGAACGGCGTCAACGCCTGGGCATTCCACGGCGCAAGAGCAACGCTACCAGCGAGTAACTCAACCTGCCCAGTGTTCGCCGCAGCAAGTGCGGCGCCTGGGAGATCGAGCACCGCGCGGGCGGCGCTCGATCTCCCAGGCGCTAAACGGGGTGTGGCGAACACATCTGGCCCGGAAACACCCCAGGTAACACATCAGTTCCCACAAAAATCTGTTACCCAACCTTTCCGCCGTAACAGTTCCCGAGGTGTACGGTAACGAAATCGCCCCGATTTCAGCCCGCAAAATTTCGCCGAAACCCCTCAAACCCTTGATTTTACTGGGTTTTGAAAAGTTGGCACGGCACCTGCTATATGCTTAGTACAAAAACAATAACAAGCACTGCAACCTAAAATAAGAACAAGACGAAACGGCTCACGCACAATAAAAACAAGACGGCGGAGGCGCAGCTAACTGATTCTTTTGGAGAGGATGCGTGTTTGGGGCTTGCCCCACGACCAGGCAGAGAACAACAAAAACTGCACTAAAAAGCAGCGCCTGAACTGGTTGGATCGATAGATCAACGTGACATCAGCGGCCAAAGCAATCCGTTTGCTCTTAACCCCTGGATTGGGGGTCGTCCACAAGCTTCGAGATTTGTGGACAGGGCACTCAACAAAAACAAAAAGCCCAGTAAAAAAAACAATAAGAGCACGCAACGACTTCTTGGGGAGCTTAGGCTCCCCTTGTCGTTTCTACCCTTCTGGCAGCCATCCTGCTACCCGCCTACACCATTCCCCGAGTAAATGCTAGAATCCCCGCCCATCATGCGGCCATTCTCCTATTGTTGGCCGAACATTCCTTCACACAGTGCATCCCATGCTGAAGAAGCTGTTCCAGTCTTTCCGCCCGCCCGTACCGGGCCCGCACCACAGGCGCACCACGCCAGAGGTGATCAACAAGAGCCAGCACTCGCTGCAGCGCCACCAGTTCAGCCGTCACGCGGTGAACATCGTGGAACGCCTGCAGAGCGCCGGCTACCAGGCTTACCTGGTCGGTGGCTGTGTCCGCGACCTGATGCTGGGCATCACGCCGAAGGACTTCGACGTCGCCACCAGCGCCACCCCCGAACAGGTCCGTGCCGAGTTCCGTAACGCGCGCATCATTGGTCGCCGCTTCAAGCTGGTTCACGTGCATTTCGGCCGTGAGATCATCGAAGTTGCCACCTTCCGTGCTCCCCACTCGGAAGACGATCAGGGCGACAGCCACCGTTCGTCGCACAATTCCAGTGGCCGCATCCTGCGTGACAACGTGTACGGCACTCTGGAAGAAGACGCGCAACGTCGCGACTTCACCATCAATGCCCTGTACTACGATCCGGTCAGCGAGCGCATTCTCGATTACGCCAATGGCGTGCACGATGTACGCAACCGCCTGCTGCGGCTGATCGGCGACCCGACCCACCGCTACCAGGAAGACCCGGTGCGCATGCTGCGCGCGGTGCGTTTCGCCGCCAAGCTGGACTTCGGTATCGAGAAGCACACGGTTCAGCCGATCCGCGAACTGGCCCCGCTGCTGCGCGAGATCCCGCCGGCACGGCTGTTCGAGGAATGCCTCAAGCTGTTCCTCTCCGGCCAAGGCGCCATCGCCTTCGAAATGCTGGTCGACCTGCAGCTGTTCGAGCCATTGTTCCCGGCCAGTGCGCACGCCCTGGACGAGCGCCCGACCTACGCCCACACACTGATCAGCCAGGCGTTGCAAAACACCGACCTGCGCGTGAAGCAGGGCAAACCGGTAACCCCGGCGTTCCTGTTCGCTGCGCTGCTGTGGCCAGCCCTGCCGGCCCGTGTACTGCACCTGCAGAACCAGGGCGTGCCGCCGATCCCGGCCATGAACGGCGCGGCACACGACCTGATCGCCGAGCAATGCGCGCGCATCGCCATTCCCAAGCGCTTCACCCTGCCGATCCGCGAGATCTGGGACATGCAGGAGCGTCTGCCACGGCGCAGCGGCAAACGCGCCGACCTGCTGCTGGACAACCCACGCTTCCGCGCCGGTTACGACTTCCTGCTGCTGCGTGAAAGCGCCGGGGAAGAGACCGACGATCTTGGCCAGTGGTGGACCGACTACCAGGATGCCAACGACAGCGAGCGCCGCGAGATGATCCGCGAGCTGGGCAGCCGTGACGAAGGCACCGGTGCCGGCCCGCGTAAACGCAAACGCAGTGCCAGCAAACGCAAGCGCGGTGGCGACGAGGCGCCCGAGTGAAGACTCGCGCCTACGTCGGCCTGGGCAGCAACCTGGACGCGCCTGCCGAGCAACTGCGCAGTGCCTTGCAGGCGCTGGACCAGGTCGAGCAGACCCGCCTGGTGGCGGCTTCGGCCCTGTACACCAGCGATTCGCTGCTGCCCGGTCAACCGCGTTACACCAACGCTGTCGCCGCCCTGGACACCGCATTGCCGCCACTGGCGCTGCTCGATGCACTGCAAGCCATCGAAAACGGCCAGGGCCGCGTGCGCAAGGACCGCTGGGGCCCGCGCACGCTGGACTTGGACATCCTGCTGTTCGGTGACCAGGTGCTCGACGAGCCACGTCTGAAAGTGCCGCATTACCACATGCATGCCCGGCCTTTCGTGCTGTATCCACTGGCCGAACTGGTGCCGGACGATTTCCACTTGGCAGATGGCCGCGCCCTTGCGCAATTACTCGACGACTGCCCGTTCGTCGGCCTTGAGCGCCTGTAAACCGGGCGTTCCAGCCTTGCCCACTGGCGCGGTAACGCCAGTAACACCCTGATCGTAACAATGCGGTAACAGGGTGATTGACTTCCCACACCTCGCTCACGACTATAGGCGTCCCGTGTGGCACCAAAGTGCCGCATACCCGTATTTAGGCCCGGACGGACCTGTGCCCGAACATCACGCGCGATGATGTGCCGCTCCGGAAGATGACTACACGCGTTGAATGCAGTCGTTTTTTACAGCGCCTGAACGAGGATTTTCCGACATGCCTGAAGTAACCCTTACCACCCTCAATGGCCTCAAGGCCAAGGGTGAAAAAATCACAATGCTGACCTGCTATGACGCGACCTTCGCCAAGGCCGCCAGCCAGGCCGGCATCGAAGTGTTGCTGGTTGGCGACTCGCTGGGGATGGTCCTGCAGGGCCACGACAGCACCTTGCCGGTCACCACGGCGGACATGGCCTACCACACCGCCAGCGTCAAACGCGGCAACGACGGCGCGCTGATCCTTGCCGACCTGCCGTTCATGGCCCACGCCACCCCGGAGCAAGCCTTTGCCAACAGCGCCACGCTGATGCAGGCTGGCGCCCACATGGTCAAGATCGAAGGCGCCGCATGGCTGGCCGAAACCATCCGTCTGCTGGCTGAGCGCGGCGTGCCGGTGTGTGCGCACATGGGCCTGACCCCGCAGACCGTCAACGTGCTGGGCGGCTACAAGGTGCAAGGCCGCCAGGAAGCCCAGGCCCGCCAGATGCGCGCCGACGCCATCGCCCTGGAACAGGCCGGCGCGGCCATGCTGCTGCTCGAATGCGTGCCCAGCGAACTGGCGGCAGAGATTACCAATGCCGTGGGCATTCCGGTGATCGGCATTGGCGCCGGCAGCGCCACCGATGGCCAGGTGCTGGTACTGCACGACATGCTCGGCCTGTCGCTGACCGGCCGGGTGCCGAAGTTCGTGAAGAACTTCATGCAAGGCCAGCCTGATATCCACAGCGCCCTCGTCGCTTACGTCGAGGCGGTCAAGCAGGTCAGCTTCCCAGGTAGCGAACACGGGTTCAGTGCATGAATACAGTCAAGACCGTCCGCGAATTGCGCGCCGCCGTCGCCCGCGCTCGTGGTGAAGGCAAGCGCATCGGCTTCGTGCCGACCATGGGCAACCTGCACAGCGGCCACGCGGCCCTGGTGACCAAGGCTGCGCAGCGCGCCGATTTCGTGGTGGCCAGCATCTTCGTCAACCCGCTGCAGTTCGGCGCCAACGAAGACCTCGACAAGTACCCGCGGACCCTGGCCGCCGACCAGGAGCGCCTGCTGCAGGCGGGCTGCAACCTGCTGTTCGCGCCCAGCGCCGAAGAGATGTACCCCGACGGCATGAGCGTGCAAACCCGCGTCAGTGTGCCCCACCTTTCCGAAGGCCTGTGTGGCGCCAGCCGGCCCGGGCATTTCGAAGGTGTGGCCACCGTAGTCAGCAAGCTGTTCAACATGGTCCAGCCTGACCTTGCCGTCTTCGGTGAAAAGGACTTCCAGCAGCTGGCGGTGATCCGCGCCATGGTGCGCGACCTGAACATGCCGATTCAGATCATAGGCGAGCCCACTGTGCGCGCCGAAGATGGCCTGGCGCTGTCGTCGCGCAATGGCTACCTCACGCCGGAGCAGCGTGCGATCGCGCCGGTGCTGTACCGTACGTTGCAGCACATTGCGGCTGCAATTGGCCATGGCCAGCGCGACTTTGCCGCGCTGGTCGCTGACGGCCAGGCCAAGCTGAGTGCTGCGGGGTTGCGCCCGGATTACCTGGAAGTGCGCCATGCCGTGAGCCTGCGCCCGGCCGTGATCGATGATCGGGACCTGGTGGTGATTGCGGCGGCGTACTTGGGTAACACGCGGTTGATCGACAACCTTTACCTGCATGTGGAAGAGAAGACCGCGTAACGGCCTGGGGCTGCTTTGCAGCCCATTCGCGGGCAAGCCCGCTCCCACAGGCGCCCCCAAAATCACCCTGCCATACCCATTCCCAGCGCGTGGCCTTTGCCTATAATGATGCCAGCCTGAACCCGGCAATGACTGCCGTGTCCAAGGCATCACCACGCACCAAGGGAACCCCGCGCAATGGCGTATTACCGTACTCCCCACGATGTGACGGCCCTGCCCGCCTGGCAGGCGCTTCAGCAACACCGCGACGCCATGCAAGGCTTCAGCATGCGCGAAGCCTTCGCCGCCGATGCCCAACGCTTCGACCAGTTCTCCCTGAGCTGCTGCGGCCTGTTCCTCGACTACTCGAAAAACCTGATCACCGAACAAAGCCGCGACCTGCTGGTGAACCTGGCCAACGAAGTGGGCCTGCAGGACGCCATCAAGTCGATGTTCAGCGGCGAAATCATCAACGCCTCTGAAGGCCGCCCGGTGCTGCACACTGCCCTGCGCCGGCCCGTGGGCGACAAGCTCAGCGTCAACGGCGTGAACGTCATGCCGGAAGTACACAAGGTACTCAACCAGATCACCGAACTGGTCGGGCGCATCCACGACGGCCTGTGGCGCGGCTACAGCGAAAAGCCCATCACCGACGTGGTCAACATCGGCATCGGTGGCTCGTTCCTTGGCCCTGAGCTGGTTTCCGAGGCGCTGCTGCCCTACGCCCAGCGTGGCGTACGCTGCCATTACCTGGCCAACATCGACGGCAGCGAGTTCCACGAGCTGTCGGCCAACCTGCGCGCCGAAACCACCCTGTTCATCGTCTCGTCGAAGTCGTTCAACACCCTCGAGACCCTGAAAAACGCCATGGCCGCGCGCACCTGGTACCTGGCCCAGGGCGGCTCGGAAGCCGAGCTGTACCGCCACTTCATCGCGGTTTCCAGCAACAAGGCCGCCGCCGTGGCCTTTGGTATTCGCGAAGAGAACATCTTCCCGATGTGGGACTGGGTGGGTGGGCGCTATTCGCTGTGGTCGGCCATCGGCCTGCCAATCGCCCTGGCCATCGGCACAGCCAACTTCAAGGAACTGCTGTCCGGTGCCCACACCATGGACCAGCACTTCCAGACCGCGCCGTTCGACAAGAACATGCCGGTGCTGCTGGCCCTGCTGGGCGTGTGGTATGGCAACTTCTGGGGCGCGAACAGCCACGCGATCCTGCCGTACGACCACTACCTGCGCAATATCACCAAGCACCTGCAGCAGCTGGACATGGAGTCCAACGGCAAGAGCGTGCTACAGGACGGCACCCCGGTGAAAACCGATACCGGCCCGGTGATCTGGGGCGGGGTCGGCTGTAACGGCCAGCACGCCTACCACCAGTTATTGCACCAGGGCACCCAGCTGATTCCGGCCGACCTCATCGTACCGGTGGTGAGCTTCAACCCGGTGGCCGACCACCACCAGTGGCTGTACGCCAACTGCCTGTCGCAGAGCCAGGCGCTGATGCAGGGCAAGACCCGTGAAGAAGCCGAGGCCGAATTGCGCAGCAAAGGCCTGAACGAAGCGGACATCGCGAAGCTGGCCCCGCACAAGGTGATCCCGGGCAACCGCCCGAGCAACACCTTGGTTGTGGAGCGCATCAGCCCACGCCGCTTGGGCGCACTGGTGGCAATGTACGAGCACAAAGTGTTCGTGCAGAGCGTGATCTGGGGTATCAACGCCTTTGACCAATGGGGTGTGGAACTGGGCAAAGAGCTGGGCAAGGGTGTTTACCAACGCCTGGTCGGCACATTGGAAGACAGCGCCGAAGACGGCTCTACCCAAGGCCTGATCAACTACTTCCGCGGCCGTCACCGCGGTTGATCCAACGCCTGTACGGGCCTCTTCGCGGGTAAACCCGCGAAGAGGTCAGCACAGGTTGAACACCGCTCCCAGCTACACTGTCCTATCGAATAGCCGTTGCAGTCCATCGCCCCTTACAAGAGCAGGACCACCCGCCATGTTCGATATCCACAATTACCCCCAGGCCCTGGCCGTCAGCAAGTCCGCCGCCCTCACCCCCGACGAATACCGCCGCCTCTACCGCCAGTCGGTCGACGACCCTGACACCTTCTGGGCCGAACAAGCCAAACGCCTGGACTGGATCAAGCCCTGGTCGAGCGTGCAGCAATGCGACCTGAACACCGGCGAAGCCCGCTGGTTCGACGGTGCACAACTGAACGTCAGCTACAACTGCATCGACCGTCACCTGGCCCAGCGCAGCGAGCAGACCGCCCTGCTGTGGGAAGGCGACGACCCGAAAGATGCAAAGACCATCACCTACCGCGAACTGCACCGTCAGGTCTGCCGCCTGGCCAACGCACTGAAAGCACGCGGGGTTAAAAAAGGCGACCGGGTATGCATCTACATGCCGATGATCCCCGAGGCTGCCTTCGCCATGCTCGCCTGCACCCGCATCGGTGCCATCCACTCGGTGGTGTTCGGCGGTTTCTCCCCTGACGCCCTGCGTGACCGCATACTCGACGCCGACTGCCGCACGGTGATCACCGCCGACGAAGGCGTGCGGGGGGGCAAGCGCATCCCGCTGAAGCAGAACGTCGACAAGGCCCTGGCCAGCTGCCCGGCAGTCAGCAGTGTATTCGTGGTGCGCCGCACCGGCGGCGATGTCACTTGGGCCGAAGGCCGCGACCTCTGGTACCACGAGGCAACCGACAACGCCGGCGACGAATGCATCCCCGAACCGATGGAGGCCGAAGACCCGCTGTTCATCCTGTACACCTCAGGCAGCACCGGCAAACCCAAGGGCGTGCTGCACACCACCGGCGGGTACCTGTTGCAGGCGACGATGACCTTCAAGGTGGTGTTCGATTACCGCGACGGCGAGGTGTTCTGGTGCACCGCCGACGTCGGCTGGGTCACCGGCCACAGCTACATCGTCTATGGCCCGCTGGCCAATGGCGCAATCTCGCTGATGTTCGAAGGCGTGCCCAACTACCCGGACACCTCGCGCTTCTGGCAAGTGGTGGACAAGCATCAGGTGAACATCTTCTACACCGCCCCAACCGCCCTGCGCGCGTTGATGCGCGAGGGCTCGGCGCCATTGCAGGGTACTTCGCGCAAAAGCCTGCGCCTGCTGGGCAGCGTCGGCGAGCCGATCAACCCCGAAGCCTGGGAATGGTATTTCGAGGAAGTCGGGCAAAAACGCTGCCCCATCGTCGATACCTGGTGGCAGACCGAAACCGGCGGCATCATGCTCACCCCGCTTCCCGGCTCACAGTCACTCAAGCCCGGTTGCGCAACCCAGCCCATGTTCGGCGTGCAACCGGTACTGCTGGACGAAAAAGGCAAGCTGATCGAAGGCCCCGGCGCCGGCCTGCTGGTGATCAAGGCCAGCTGGCCGGGTCAGATCCGCAGCGTCTATGGCGACCACCAGCGCATGGTCGACACCTACTTCAAGCCCATGCCCGGCTACTACTTCACCGGCGACGGTGCCCGCCGCGACGCCGATGGCGACTACTGGATCACCGGGCGTATCGACGATGTGATCAACGTGTCCGGGCACCGCATCGGCACCGCAGAGGTGGAAAGCGCGCTGGTGTTGCATGACAGCGTCGCCGAAGCAGCGGTGGTCGGCTACCCGCACGACCTGAAGGGCCAGGGCGTGTACGCCTTCGTCACGCCCATGAATGGCGTGGCCCCGGACGATGCGCTCAAGGCCGAACTGCTGGCCCTGGTCAGCAAGGAAATCGGCAGTTTCGCCAAGCCCGAGCTGATTCAGTGGGCGCCGGCATTGCCCAAGACCCGCTCAGGCAAGATCATGCGGCGTATACTGCGCAAAATCGCCTGCAACGAGCTGGAGAACCTGGGCGATACCTCGACCCTGGCCGACCCCAGCGTGGTACAGGGCCTGATTGATAAACGCCTCAACCAGTAACCGGCGGCCACTGTCCATGGCCGCCCTGAACCACAGGTCGCCATGGAAGCCCTTCGCCGCCGCATCGAAACCCAGGTCATGAGCCTCACCGGGCTGGCCCTCGGCCAGCTCGACCTGGAATCGCCCAAGGGCGACCCCGGCCTGTTCGGCCCGCACAGCATCAGCTGGCGGGTACATGGCGACTTCCCGAGCATGCTGGTCGGCGGCATCAGTGCGCTGATGCTGCAGCTGTTGCACCCGCTGGCCCTGGCCGGCGTGTGGGACCACTCCAATTTCCGTGAAGACCTGCTCGGCCGCCTGCGCCGCACCAGCCAGTTCATTTCCGGTACCACCTTTGGTGCTACCGGCGATGCCGAGTGGCTGATCGACAAGGTGCGCACCATTCACCTGCAGGTCACCGGCACAGCACCGGACGGCCGCCCCTATGCCGCCAGCGACCCGGACCTGCTGACCTGGGTGCATGTGGCGGAGGTCAGCAGTTTCCTCGCCGCCCACCTGCGTTATCGCAACCCGCAGCTGCCGCGCGCCGAGCAGGATGCTTACTACAACGAAATCGCCCTGATCGCCGAGCGCCTTGGCGCCCGCGACGTGCCACGTACGTGTCGGCAGGTCGAAGACTACCTGCAACGCATGCGCCCGCAGTTGCACTGCGACACGCGCAGCCATGAAGTCATGCAGATCCTGCTCGACGCCCCTGCCCCCAGCCGCCTGGCACAACCAGTAGGCAAGCTGATGCTGCACGCCGGCATCGACCTGCTGCCCGGCTGGGCCCAGGCCATGCTCGGCCTGCAGCACAGCCCCTTGCAACAGCGCCTGATCCGCCTGGGCCTGAAACGCACCGCGCCTGTGCTGCGCTGGGCAATGCGCGACGGCTCGGCGCATCGGGCCAAGCGGCGCATGGGCATCGAGTGAGGGCAAATGGTCGCCCCTGCGGAACTGATTTAACGTGCCATACTCCAAGCACTCCTGCTTAGACAGACGAAGCGACACATGTACAAAGGATTGACTCGCGCCGCTGGCGCAATCGTGGCCCTCGTAGCCCTCTACAGCCTGCTCGGCTTTCTCGTTCTTCCCGGTGTCGCGCTGCGCATCGCCAACCAGCAGTTGGCCCAGTACGCGACCGTGCCGGCCCACCTCGAGCGGATCGAACTCAACCCCTTCAGCCTCGAACTGACGCTGTGGGGCCTGCAGATCGGCGAGCCCGGCAAGGAGCAGGTCGGTTTCGAGCGGTTGTACGCCAACCTCTCGCTCGACAGCCTGTGGACCAAAGCCCTGCATGTGGAAGCGGTGGAACTCGACAAGCCACGCAACGAGGTACTGTTCGCCAAGGACGGTACCCTCAACCTGACCCGGTTGTTCAAGCTGCCCGCCGGTGAGGCCAAACCCGACGAGCCGCCCAGTGACCCGTTCCCACTGCGCATTGGCAGCATCAAGTTAGTCGATGGCTACCTGCACTTCGAGGACCTGCGCCCCAGCGAGCCGATCGAGTTCCTCTACGACAACATGAACCTGGAGCTGAAAAACCTCAGCACCCTGCCCAACGACAATGCCGACATGACGCTGGTGGCCAACGGCCCCAACGGTGGCCGTGTCGACTGGAAAGGCACCTTGAGCCTGTCGCCGATTGCCTCCGAAGGCACCCTGAAAGTCACCGACGCGAAGATGAAGCTGTTCTGGCCCTACGTGCGCGATGCCGTGCCACTGGTGCTGGAAGACGGCGTGGTCAGCCTCGATACGCATTACAAGCTCAACCTCGCCAAACAGACCGAACTGCTGCTGGATAACGTGTCCGTACGCATTGCGCCGTTCGCCATCAAAGCCCCGGATGGCCGCCCATTGGCGCGCTTGGCCAGCCTGGAAGTGAGCGAAACCTCCATCGACCTGGTCAAGCAACGGGTGACCGTGGGCAAGATCCGCAGCGAAAAACTGGAAACCTGGGCGGCGCTGGAAAAAGACGGCCAGCTCGACTGGCAGAAGCTGTTCGCCAGCCAACCGGCCAAGGCCACACCGAAGGAAAAAGCCGAGCCTGCCGCCGCCGAGCCTACAGCTGAAGAGAAAGCCGCCAACGAACCAGGCAAACCTTGGCAAGTGCTGCTCAAGGATGTGCAACTGCGCAACTACCTGGTGCACCTGGCAGATCGCAGTCAGAAAGATCCGGTAGCCTTGGACATTGGTCCCCTCAACGCCGACCTGCAAGGTTTCGACAGCCTCAACCAGACGCCCTTCACGCTCAAGCTCGATACCGGCGTAGGCAGGCAAGGCAAGCTGCAGGCGTCCGGCCAGGTTAACCTGGCGCCAATATGGGCCAAGCTGGATGTGAGCACCCGCGACATTGACCTGCGTGTGGCCCAGGCCTACATCAACCCGTTCATCCTGCTGGAGCTGCGCAGCGGCATGCTCGCCAGCGACCTCAAGGTCGACCTGAAGAACACCGCGCCACTGGCCTTCACCGTAACCGGCAAGGCGCAAGTCAACCAGTTGCATACCCTCGACACCATCAAGAGCCGCGACTTCGTCAAATGGCAGCAGGTGAATGTCGACGGCTTGTCCTACGTGCACGGCGACGCCCTGTCGATCGACAAGGTGACCCTGCTGCAACCCTATGCGCGTTTCATCATCAACGAAGACCGCACCACCAACGTCAATGACCTGCTGATCCCACAACCGGCCGGCGCTCCGGCGAGCAGCCAGGCCAAGCCGGCCTCGGCCAGCAGCGACAAACCACTGGGCATCCACATCGGCCAGATCGACATCAATGACGGCTCGGCCAACTTTGCCGACCTGTCGCTTACCCCCAACTTCGCCACCGCCGTCCAGCAGCTAAACGGCCAGATCGGCACCATCGACAACCGCAAGCCGCTGCCGGCCAAGGTCGATATCAAGGGCAAGGTCGACCGCTACGCACCGGTTACCATCAAGGGTGCCCTCAACCCGTTCAACCCGCTTGCCAGCTTGGACATCGCCACCAGCTTCAAGCGCGTCGAGCTGACCACGTTGACGCCCTACTCCGGCAAATTTGCCGGTTTCCGTATCCGCAAGGGCCGGCTAAACCTCGACCTGCACTACCTGATTACCAACGGCCAGCTCAAGGCCGAGAACAAGGTAGTGGTGGAGCAGCTGCAGCTGGGCGAAAAAGTCGACAGCCCGGACGCCGTCGACCTGCCGATCCGCCTGGCGGTGGCACTGCTGAAGGATACCGAGGGCAAAATCTCGATCGAACTGCCTGTGACGGGCGACCTCAACAACCCACAGTTCAGCGTGATGCCGATTGTGTGGCAAACCCTGCGCAACCTGGTGCTGCGCGCGGCACAGGCGCCGTTCAAGTTCATTGGTGGGTTGGTTACCGGCGGTGGCTCGGAAGACTTGGGTAACGTGGCCTTCGCCCCGGGCTCCAGCGAACTCACCGGCGATGCCCAGTCGTCACTGGACAAGCTGGCGTCGGCGCTGAAAGAGCGCCCGGAGCTGCGCCTGGAAATCGAAGGCACCAGCGCCCAGGCCAGCGACGGCCCGCTGATCGCCCAGCAGCGCCTGGAGCGTGAATACCAGGCCACCTGGTACAAGATCCTCCAGCGCCGCGGTGACAAAGTGCCGGCCAATGCGTCGATGCTGGTAGTCGACGACAGCGACAAGCCAGCAATGCTGGAAGGCATCTACCGCACGCGCCTGAAACAGCAACCGCCTGCCGAATGGGAGCAACTGGCCCGCGACGAACGCACCACCAAGCTACGCGAGGCAGTGATCAAGTCGTGGGCCGAAAGCACCGCCCTGCTGCGTACACTGGGCCAGGAGCGGGCCAGCAGTATCAAGGATTACCTGGTGGACAAGGGCAAGCTGGAAGATGACCGGGTGTATTTCATCGATACCAGCCTGGGCCAGCCTGAGAGCGATGGCCGGGTGGTGACGCCGATGCACCTGGATGCCGAATAGTCGTTCAGACTGACACTTACCCTTGTAGGAGCAGCCTTGTGCTGCGAAGAGGCCAGAGCTGGCAAAGCATTTGGTATCTGCCTGTTCCGGCCTCTTCGCAGCACAAGGCTGCTCCTACAAGGGGATGTGGTTGCCTACTAGACCAACCGCTGCCCCGACACCGCCGGGTGATACAGCGGCTGCACCTTGTTCCCCGCCGGGTCCAGCAAGTGGAAGCTGCGCGCCCCGTCACCATGGTTGAACGGCCGGTCGAGCAAGGTCACGCCATGGGCCTTGAAGTATTGATACCAGGCCTCCAGCTCCTCCACGCTGTCCACAATGAACCCATAGTGGTCCAGTGTCTGCAGCCCGTTCGCCGCCCCCGCCCCACGCCCCAGCGAAAGGTTGTCGTTGCCGCAGGTGAGGTACACCAGGTCTTCGTTGGCGCGGTTCAGCACTTCCATGCCCAGCACATCGACGTAGAAGCGTTCGCACTCCTCCAGGTTGGGTACCAGCAGGGCAATATGGCGCAGGCCATTCAGGCGGCCGGGACGTGCAGGCAATTCAGACATTGGCGAGGCTCCATTTTTGTATACAATTAATAATCGAATTTAAAACAAAAGGAGCGACTTGTGTATAGCCTGTTCATCAAGACCCGTGTAAAGCCCGGTTGTGCGAAGGAGTTTCTGGCAGCGATCAAGGTCAATGCCGCCGCGTCCGTTGCCAGCGAGCCCGGCTGCCTGGTGTTCGATGTGTCGCAGGACCGGGTCGACCCGGAGCTGATCTACCTGTACGAAATCTACCGCGACGATGCCGCGTATGAAGCCCATACCCAGACCGCGCACTTTCGCGACAGCCGCCCACTGGTAGAACCGCTGATCCTGGAGCAGGAATGCTTCGAGAGCGATGTAATCGCCCGCAACCCGGTGTACTGAGCGCCAAAAGCAAAGCCCCGGCACAGGGCCAGGGCTTCGGTAGAGGTGGCCAAATCCTTATGGCCGACGGGACATCCCTTATTCGGACTTCAGGCCATCAGCCGACACGGCCTGAACGCCTTTGATTTTCTTGGCGATGGCGACTGCCATCTCTTTCTGTGAATCGGTAATGGCAACATCGGACGACAGCGACACTACGCCTTTGTTGGTTTCAACCTTGATGTCGCTGCCTGGCACGCCTTTCTCGGTCATCAGGTCAGCTTTGACCTTAGTGGTGATCCAGGTATCAGAGGTAGCTTCCTTGGCTTGGGTCACCTCACCGGCCGCCAGCGTCATGGGGGCCTGGGTGGACTGTTGGGCAAATGCCGCGTTAGCCATGGTCAGGGTCAGAGCGGTAGCAGTAGCGGCAGCAATGGCGAACTTCTTCATGTGGGTCACTCCTGTTTTTTCGAAAGGTCTGCGCCTGTGTCCTGGCGGCAGGTATGAAGGTAGTTGCATGTGCTGTGCCAGCTTTGAGACTTCTATTTAACCCTTATAAATCAATTGGTTAGCACACAGCCATCATTTGCGTGATCGTGCATTTTGCAATCAGCACGGTAAACCTGCATGCAAGATGCAAGTACGCAAAAGGTTCCCGCCACCCATGAAAAAAGGGCCCCGAAGGGCCCTTTTTCTGTTGCGGTGCAGTCGCTTAGACGCCCGAGGCCTTGGCCGCGGCAACATCTTTGATCGACAGCTTGATACGGCCGCGGTTGTCCACGTCCAGTACCAGCACTTCAACTTCCTGGCCTTCTTTCAGGATGTCGGTGACTTTTTCGACGCGAGCATCGCTCAGCATCGAAATGTGCACCAGGCCGTCCTTGCCAGGCAGGATGTTCACGAAGGCGCCGAAGTCGACGATACGCTCAACCTTACCCACGTAGATCTTGCCGATTTCGGCCTCTGCGGTGATGCCCAGGATGCGCTGCTTGGCAGCCTCTGCCGCTTCCTTGGTTTCGCCGAAGATCTTGATCGAGCCGTCGTCTTCGATATCGATCGAAGCCTTGGTCTCTTCACAGATGGCACGGATGGTGGCGCCGCCTTTACCGATGACGTCACGGATCTTGTCGGTGTCGATCTTCATCGCGATCATGGTCGGGGCGTTGGCCGACAGTTCGGTACGCGACTGACCAATGATCTGGTTCATCTGGCCGAGGATGTTCAGGCGCGCTTCCAGGGCTTGGCCCAGGGCGATTTCCATGATCTCTTCGGTGATGCCGTTGATCTTGATGTCCATCTGCAGCGCGGTAACACCTTTGGCGGTACCGGCTACCTTGAAGTCCATGTCGCCCAAGTGGTCTTCGTCACCCAGGATGTCGGTCAGAACGGCAAACTTCTCGCCTTCCTTGACCAGGCCCATGGCGATACCGGCAACCGGCGCCTTCATTGGCACACCAGCGTCCATCAGGGCCAGGGAAGCGCCACAGACCGAAGCCATGGAGCTGGAACCGTTGGATTCGGTGATTTCCGAAACCACGCGGATGGTGTACGGGAACACGTCAGCAGCCGGCAGCATGGCCTGGACCGAGCGACGGGCCAGACGGCCGTGGCCGATTTCGCGACGGCCAGCACCGCCCATACGACCACACTCGCCCACCGAGAACGGCGGGAAGTTGTAGTGCAGCATGAAGGGGTCTTTCTTCTCGCCTTCGAGGGTGTCCAGCAGCTGGGCGTCACGGGCAGTACCCAGGGTCGCAACGACCAGAGCCTGGGTTTCACCACGGGTGAACAGCGCCGAACCGTGGGTCTTCGGCAGAACACCTACTTCGATGTTCAGCGGACGAACGGTCTTGGTGTCGCGGCCGTCGATACGAGGCTTGCCGTTGACGATGTTTTCGCGAACGGTGCGGTATTCGATTTCGCCGAAGATTTCTTTGACTTCGGAAGCCGAAGGCTGGCCTTCTTCACCGGAGAACTTGGCGATGGCCTGGTCACGCAGCTCGCCCAGGCGCGCATAGCGGTCAGCCTTGACGGTGATGGTGTAACCCTGCGAAACCGCTTCGCCGAACTCGGCGCGGATGGCGTTGAACAGCTCGGTGTTGGCAACCGCAGGTTTCCAGTCCCAGGTCGGCTTGCCAGCTTCGGCAGCCAGCTCTTTGACAGCCTGGATAACAGCCTGGAACTCGTCGTGGGCGAACAGTACGGCACCCAGCATCTGGTCTTCGGTCAGCTCTTGAGCTTCCGATTCAACCATCAGCACGGCGTCGGAGGTACCGGCAACGACCATGTCCAGGCTCGAGGCAGCCAGTTGCTCGTAGGTAGGGTTCAGCAGGTAGCCGGTGCTTTCGTGGAAGGCAACGCGGGCGGCGCCGATCGGGCCTTCGAACGGAATACCCGAGATGGCCAGGGCAGCCGAGGTACCGATCATCGCAGCGATGTCCGGGTCGGTCTTCTTGCTGGTGGAAACCACGGTGCAGACGACCTGCACTTCGTTCATGAAGCCTTCCGGGAACAGCGGACGGATCGGACGGTCGATCAGGCGCGAGGTCAGGGTCTCTTTCTCGGAAGGACGGCCTTCACGCTTGAAGAAACCACCTGGGATCTTGCCGGCGGCGTAGGTCTTTTCCTGGTAGTGAACCGACAGCGGGAAGAAACCCTTGCCTGGATCAGCCTGTTTGGCGCCTACCACAGTCACCAGCACGGTGACGTCGTTGTCGACGGTAACCAGCACGGCGCCGGTTGCCTGACGGGCAATACGGCCCGTTTCGAGAGTAACGGTCGACTGACCGAACTGGAATGTCTTGATTACCGGGTTCACGGTTTCCTACCTTTTTCAGTGGCTCTGGGGGAACTGGTTTCTTGCGAATTTGTGGGCAGAACGGGGAATCGGCCCCATTGACCGTCCAGATACAACACGAGGCTGGGAGCCTGGTTGAAGAGCGGAAAACCGCTCCACTTCACCAGGCTGCCAACCTCGGAGATACGCATGGCGTGCCCATAGACAACGCTGCCAGGCAGCGCTGCCACTGCATGAGACACGCCATGCACACCACTGACCAGGCCGCTATTAGCGACGCAGGCCCAGGCGACCGATCAGGGCGCTGTAACGAGTGGTGTCTTTACCCTTCAGGTAGTCCAGCAGCTTACGACGCTGGTTTACCATACGGATCAGGCCACGACGCGAGTGGTGGTCTTTACCGTTGGCCTTGAAGTGGCCTTGCAGCTTGTTGATGTTCGCGGTCAGCAGAGCAACCTGAACTTCCGGGCTACCAGTGTCGCCAGCGGCTTGCTGGAAGTCGGTAACGATTTGAGCTTTTTCTTCAACGCTGAGGGCCATTTGGCTTCTCCTGATAACGGATCCCGCAAGCGGGGTCCAATAGGCCAGGGACAAATCCCTGTATTAATAAAAAAGGTGTGACCGTGCCTACTGACAGCCACCCTTGATTCCGTAGGGTTCGGCCAAAGCCTTACCCCGCGGTTTCGGTCATTCCGACCGAATCAGCCGACGCGGCGCAATACGCCCGTCTTCGCTCACTTCACCGATACCGATGAAACGCGCATTGTGATCCTGTACCCGGACCATGCCAAATTGTGGCGCGTCCGGCGCGCGTACCGCCTGACCATGCAGCCAGTAGAACGCGCTGTGCTCGGACAGGCTCACCATGGGCCAGTCCTGCAGGCCGCTGTCCGAGGGCATCAGGAAGCGATCGAGCGCTTCGTTACCGCCTTCGGCATGGGCCTGTTCAAGCGCTTCGAGCGTGACCGTTTGAGCCAGCGCGAAGGGCCCGGCCTGGGTCCTGCGCAGCTCGGCGACATAGGCACCGCAACCAAGGGCCTCGCCGATATCCTCCACCAGGGTGCGGATATAGGTGCCTTTGCTGCATCCTACGGTCAACCGTGCACGAGTGCCTTCGCACTCCAGCAACTCCAAGCGGTTAATAGTAACAGAACGCGCCTCGCGCTCCACTACCTCTCCTGCACGTGCCAGCTTGTACAACGGCTGGCCGTCACGCTTGAGCGCCGAGTACATCGGCGGTATCTGGCTGATCGGGCCACGAAAACGTGGCAGCACCGCTTCGATGTCGGCACGACCAACGGTCACTTCGCGGGTCTGCAGCACCTCACCTTCAGCATCGCCGGTGTTGGTAGTCTGCCCCATCTGCATGACGGTTTCGTAGCCCTTGTCGGAATCGAGCAGGTACTGCGAAAACTTGGTCGCCTCGCCGAAGCACAGCGGCAGCACGCCGGTTGCCAACGGGTCGAGGCTACCGGTGTGACCGGCCTTTTCCGCGTTGAGCAGCCAGCGCACCTTTTGCAGGGCGGCGTTGGACGTGAAGCCCAGAGGCTTGTCGAGCAGGATGATGCCGCTGACATTGCGGCGGATACGTTTGACCTGGGCCACCGCTTACTCCTTGGTGTCCAGCTCGTCGGTATCCTTGTGCAGGCGGTCTTCGGCCACTGCACGCTCGATCAGCGCCGACAGGTGCACACCACGGCTGACGCTTTCATCGAAGTGGAAGTGCAACTGCGGCACGCTGCGCAGCTGCATCGAGCGGCCCAGGTGCAGACGCAGGAAGCTGGCAGCACTGTTCAGTGCCTTCAACGACTGCTTCACGGCGTCTGGCGTTTCCTCGCCCATGACGGTGATGAACACCTTGGCATGGCCCAGGTCACGGCTGACGTCCACGGCGGTGATGGTGACCAGACCGACACGTGGATCCTTGACTTCGCGACGGATCAGCTCGGCCAGCTCGCGCTGCATCTGATCGCCGATACGTTGGGTACGGCTGTATTCTTTGGCCATTCTTGCTACCTGTAACTTAAAGCGGCAAACGCCCGGTCAGACGAATGCCTGACCGGGCGCTACCTGAAGAGGTGCCGCAAACCGCCCTGTAGCGGGCGTTTTCGGCTAGCTCGCCCTTAGAGGGTACGAGCCACCTGGACTTTCTCGAACACTTCGATCTTGTCACCGACCTTGACGTCGTTGTAGCTCTTGACGCCAATACCGCACTCCATGCCGTTACGCACTTCGGCGGCGTCGTCCTTGAAGCGACGCAGCGATTCCAGCTCGCCTTCGAAGATAACCACGTCTTCGCGCAGTACGCGGATCGGACGGTTACGGTACACGGTACCCTCGATGACCATACAGCCAGCGATGGCGCCGAACTTCGGCGAACGGAACACGTCACGTACTTCGGCGACACCCAGGATGTTCTCGCGAACATCGCTGCCGAGCATGCCGGTCAGGGCCTTTTTGACGTCTTCGATGATGTCGTAGATCACGTTGTAGTAACGCATATCCAGACCTTCCTGCTCGACGATCTTGCGCGCGCCGGCATCGGCACGCACGTTGAAGCCGAACAGTACTGCATTCGAAGCCAGCGCCAGGTTGGCGTCGCTCTCGGTGATACCACCGACGCCGCCACCGATCACACGGACCTGTACTTCGTCGTTGCCCAGAGCGCCGAGCGAACCGTTGAGCGCCTCGAGCGAACCGCGAACATCGGTCTTGAGAACGATGTTGAGGGTTTTCTTCTCGGCCTGGCCCATGTTCTCGAAGATGTTTTCCAGCTTGCCGGCGTGAGCACGGGCCAGCTTGACCTCGCGGTACTTGCCTTGACGGAACAGGGCAACTTCGCGGGCTTTCTTCTCGTCGGCCACTACCGACAGCTCGTCACCGGCTTCCGGCGTGCCATCCAGGCCGAGGATCTCGACCGGGATCGACGGGCCAGCTTCCTTCACAGGCTTGCCGTTCTCGTCGAGCATGGCGCGAACACGGCCATAGTTGGAGCCACACAGGACCATGTCGCCCTGACGCAGTGTACCGTCCTGGACCAGGATGGTAGCAACCGGACCACGGCCCTTGTCGAGGCGCGATTCAACCACGACACCACGGCCTGGGGCGGTCGGCGTAGCGGTCAGTTCGAGAACCTCGGCCTGCAGCAGGACGGCTTCGAGCAGTTCGTCGACACCGGTACCCATCTTCGCCGAAACCTTGACGAACGGCGTGTCACCACCCCATTCCTCGGAGGTCACGCCTTCGACGGACAGTTCGTTACGGATGCGATCGAGGTCAGCACCTGGCTTGTCGATCTTGTTCACCGCGACCACCAGCGGAACGCCAGCTGCCTTGGCATGCTGAACGGCCTCGCGGGTTTGCGGCATCACGCCGTCGTCCGCCGCCACCACCAGGATGACGATGTCGGTCGCCTTGGCACCACGTGCACGCATCTGAGTGAAAGCTGCGTGGCCCGGGGTGTCGAGGAAGGTGACCATGCCGCGGTCGGTTTCGACGTGGTAGGCACCGATGTGCTGGGTGATACCACCGGCTTCGCCAGCAGCAACCTTGGCACGACGGATGTAGTCGAGCAGCGAGGTCTTACCATGGTCAACGTGGCCCATGACAGTTACCACCGGCGCACGCGACTCGGACTGGCCTTCGAATTTCAGCGATTCGGCCAGGGAGTCTTCCAGGGCGCTGTCGCTGACCAGGGTGACCTTGTGGCCCAGCTCTTCTGCGATCAGCTGAGCGGTTTCCTGGTCGAGTACCTGGTTGATGGTAACCGGGGTGCCCATCTTGAACATGAACTTGACAACTTCAGCGCCCTTGACGGACATCTGGTTGGCCAGTTCGGAGACCGTGATGGTCTCGCCGATGGTCACGTCACGGATGACGGGGCCGGTCGGGTTCTGGAAGCCATGCTGGTTACGCTTCTTCAGCTTGCCCTTGCCACCACGACCGCGACGAGCGCCATCGCTCTCTTCGTCGGTGGTACGCGGAGCAGCACGCGGAGTCGGCGCCTTTTCCTTTTCCTTGACCTTGACCTTGATCGACACACGAGGCGCCTCGCCACGACGACGATCGTCATCGCGAGTACGGCTTTCGTTGCGACGGGTCTCGTCCTTCTTGCGCTCGGCAGCACGGGCTGCAGCGTCTTCGGAGGCCGGGGCGTCGGCGACTACCGGAGCCGGGGCAGCGGCAGGTGCCGGCTCTGGCTTGGCGGCAGGCGCAGGAGCGGCTACAGCAGAGTCGGCTGCCTGACGGCGAGCCTGATCTTCGTTGCGCTGGCGGACTTCGGCATCAACCTTGTCACGAACGGCGTTTTCAGCCGCGCGGCGCTCTTCCACTTCACGCTTCTGCTCAGCCTGGACTTCTTCCGGGCTGCGCTGCACGAATACTTTCTTCTTGCGTACTTCTACGCTAATGCTTTTGCTACCGGCGACACGCAGGGTGCTGGTGGTTTTGCGCTGCAAGGTAATCTTGCGCGGCTCTTCCGCCTTGCTCTTGTGGCTGCTTTTCAAATGAGTCAGCAGGGTCTGCTTCTCATTGTCGGTCACTACCTGACCGGCGTCGGTGTGCGGCAGACCTGCCTCACGCATCTGCTGCAGCAGGCGCTCTACCGGTGCCTCGACCTCTTGGGCCAGTTCTTTCACCGTGACTTGCGTCATGCACTTCTCTCCTCAGGCCGCGCCTAATTACTCGAACCAATGGGCTCGGGCGGCCATGATCAACTTGCCGGCACGCTCTTCGTCGATGCCGTCGATGTCGAGCAGATCGTCGATCGACTGCTCGGCCAGGTCTTCGCGGTTAACCACGCCGCGCACCGCCAGTTCAGCCGCCAGGTCCTTGTCCATACCCTCAAGAGAGAGCAGGTCTTCGGCCGGGTGGGCGTCTGCCAGTTTTTCTTCGGTAGCGATGGCCTTGGTCAACAAACGGTCCTTGGCTCGAGCGCGGAGCTCATTGACGATATCTTCGTCAAAGCCATCGATGTTGAGCATTTCTTCCAACGGTACGTAGGCAATTTCTTCGAGGCTGGTGAAGCCTTCGTCGACCAGCACTTGGGCCAGCTCCTCGTCGACTTCCAGTTCATCGATGAAATTGCGCAGGATGTCACCTGTTTCGGCCTGCTGCTTGGCCTGAATGTCCTTCTCGGTCATCACGTTCAGGGTCCAGCCGGTCAACTGACTGGCAAGACGAACGTTCTGACCGCCACGGCCAATGGCCTGGGCCAGGTTATCCTCGGCGACGGCGATGTCCATGGCATGGGCATCTTCATCAACGATGATCGCCGCGACTTCAGCCGGCGACATGGCGTTGATGACGAACTGCGCCGGGTTATCGTCCCACAGGACGATATCCACACGCTCACCACCCAACTCCCCGGATACAGCTTGGACGCGCGAACCACGCATGCCGATACAGGCGCCTTGCGGGTCGATGCGCTTGTCCTTGGAGCGGACGGCGATCTTGGCTCGCGAACCCGGATCACGGGAGGCAGCCATGACTTCAATGAGGCCCTCGGCAATTTCCGGCACTTCAATGCGGAAAAGCTCGATCAGCATCTGTGGCGCAGTGCGCGACAGGATCAGCTGAGGACCACGGTTTTCAGTGCGAATTTCCTTGAGCAGTGCACGCAGGCGCACACCCACACGGAAGGTTTCGCGCGGAATAATATCTTCGCGGGCCAGCAAGGCCTCGGCGTTGTTACCCAGGTCAACGATGACGTTGTCGCGGGTAACCTTTTTAACGGTACCGGAAATGATCTCGCCTACGCGTTCGCGGTAAGCATCGACCACCTGGGCACGCTCGGCCTCACGGACCTTCTGTACGATGACCTGCTTGGCGGTCTGGGCGGCGATACGACCGAACTCGATGGACTCGATCTTCTCCTCGATCACGTCACCAATCTTGGCTTCCGGATGAGTGTCCTTGATCTTGTCCAGCCAGGTTTCGATCGCCGGATCATCAAGATCGGCTTCATCGACCACGGTCCAGCGACGGAAGGTCTCGTAGCTACCGGTGTGACGATTGATTTCCACACGCAGATCGACTTCATCTTCAAAACGTTTTTTGGTCGCAGTGGCCAGGGCCACTTCCAGCGCTTCGAAAATGACGCCGGGCGGTACACCTTTTTCGTTGGATACCGATTCAACAACCAGCAGTACTTCTTTGCTCATCGTACGCCTCGCCTTGCGCAAGCCATTGGGCCCGGATAGTCCGCCGGGCCCGGCACGTCTCAGTCAAAACTGGGAATAATATTGGCCTTGTCGATCGAGTCGATCGGCAACAGGAACTCTTGATCGTCCACCTGGACCACCACATCCTGCTCCTCCACACCGCGGAGAAGGCCCTGGAAGTTACGACGACCCTCGAAGGGTGAGCGCAGCTTGATCTTCACTTGTTCGCCGGCATGCGAGGCAAACTGTTCAAGCGTGAACAGCGGGCGTTCCATGCCAGGAGAAGAAACCTCTAGGGTATATTCAGAGCTGATCGGATCTTCCACATCGAGAACGCTGCTGACCTGACGGCTGACTTCTGCGCAGTCGTCCACCAGAATCCCGCCTTCCTTGTCGATGTAGACACGTAGTACCGAATGCTTGCCTTGGGAGACGAATTCAATCCCCCAGCATTCGAAGCCCAGCCCCGTGACCACCGGGGCCAACAAGGCCTGCAACTGTTCTAGCTTGCTCGACACCTGAACCCCCTCGTGCATGCTGTGCAAATGAAAAATGGGCGAAGCGCCCATCCCTGAAAGCGCCGTTGGACAACGACGCCGAAAACTGTTCGGTTAGCAAAAAGCCCCTGAAAAGGGGCTCCGCTGAAGCTGGTTGCGGGGGCTGGATTTGAACCAACGACCTTCGGGTTATGAGCCCGACGAGCTACCAAGCTGCTCCACCCCGCGACAAAGCTGGGGCGAAAGTATAAGACCGAACCCCATTGAGGGTCAAATCCAAACCTTCACCTACAAGAAAGCCCGCTAAAGCGGGCTCTCAAGCTTCAATATGGTACCGAGAAGGGGACTCGAACCCCTACACCCTATGGGCACAACCACCTCAAGGTTGCGTGTCTACCAATTCCACCACCTCGGCAATACTACTACTTGAAACCCGTTACTTCTGCTCTTGAGCGGGAGGAGGTACATCACCCGTATTATTGGGGGTTTCGCTCTTCTGCTGTTGGAGCACCGGTACATCATCATTAACTGCCGGCTTCTGCTGCTCTTTCACTTCTAGCACTGCTGGATCTGGAAGACCTGCTTGGCTAAGCTGGTGAGCTTGTTGCTTCGCGAAGTATCCTAACCCAAGTGCTGTCAAAAAGAAAGTGGCAGCGAGTATAGCAGTGAATTTACTTAGGAACGTTGCAGAGCCCTGGCTCCCGAACACGGTATTTGAAGCACCCGCGCCGAAAGATGCACCTGCTTCAGCACCCTTACCCTGTTGCAACAGTACCAGCACTACAAGCGACAGCGCTGCCAACAGATGAAAAACAACGATGACTGTTTCCAGCATTTGTTCAGTTTCCTGCGGCGCGACAAATTGCACCGAATTCGTCTGCGTTCAGGGAAGCCCCACCAATGAGCCCCCCATCGATATCCGGCATGCCGAACAGTTCGGCCGCATTGGCCGCCTTCACGCTGCCGCCGTAGAGCAGCTGCACCTTCGCAGCTACTTCAGCATCTTCTGCCGCCAGCTGGCCGCGGATGGCGGCGTGCACATCCTGGGCCTGCTGTGGCGTGGCCGTCAGGCCGGTGCCGATGGCCCATACAGGCTCATAGGCAATTACTGCATTGGCAAAAGCCTGAACACCGAATGCTTCGATGATACTGCTTAGTTGACGCCCGACAACTTCAAGCGTTTTGCCTGCCTCGCGCTCTTCAAGGGTTTCCCCGATGCAAAGCACTGGCTTCAAACCTTTGGCCTGGGCCGCTGCAAACTTGCGATTGAGCACTTCGTCGGTTTCACCAATGATCTGGCGACGCTCCGAGTGACCCACCAACACCAACTTGCAACCTGCTTCAACCAGCTGTTCCGGAGCAACTTCCCCGGTCAGCGCACCCTGTTCGGGTTGTACAGCAGAATTCTGTGCGCCGACAGTTATTTCTTTACCTGCCAGGCCATCAATCACCTGATTGATGAACAAAGCCGGTGGAAACACCGCGACTTCCACTCCGCTCGGCAAGGCGAGATTGCTCAAGCCTTCGGTCAGCTCAGCGACGCTAGCGCGGGTACCGTGCATCTTCCAGTTACCAGCTACCATAGGGCGACGCATGCTTTACCTCGTCGGTCAAAGTGGGCGCAGATCTTACCCAACCAGATCTGCGCTGGCAAGCGCCTTCAGACACAAACTTCGCCGACCAGTCTGGCCAACGCTTCAGCGTGCGTCCGCACCTGGCTTTCGTCTTCGCCCTCGACCATGACCCGCACCAACGGCTCGGTACCGGACTTGCGCAACAGAACACGACCGCGACCAGCCAAGGCTTCGGTCACATTGGCACTGGCCTCCTTGACTGCCGGGTGCTCCAGCGGGTCGACCTTGCTCGCGCCGAAGCGCACGTTGATCAGCACCTGCGGGCACTTGCGCAGGGCCTGACGAGCCTGCGCCAGGGTTTCACCACGGCGCTTGAGCGCCATCAGCACCTGCAGCGCGGCAATGATCGCGTCACCGGTGGTGGTGTGGTTGCAGCACACGACGTGGCCAGAGTTTTCCCCCCCGACCAGCCACTCGCGCTCCAGCAGTTCGGCCATGACGTAACGGTCGCCGACCTTGGCCCGCACGAACGGGATATCCAGGTCCTTCAGCGCAAGCTCCAGGCCCAGGTTGCTCATCAACGTACCCACTACCCCGCCCTGCAGCTTGCCACGGTCGTGCAGGTCGCGGGCAATGATGAACAGCAGCTCGTCGCCGTCGACGATGGCGCCAGTGTGGTCGACCATCAACACGCGATCACCGTCACCGTCGAAGGCAATGCCGAGGTCGGCATGGCCAACCAGCACAGCGGCCTGCAGCGATTCGATGTGGGTCGAGCCGCAACCTTCGTTGATGTTCAAGCCGTCCGGCTGGGCATGCAGCACGGTCACGTCAGCACCCAGCTCGCGGAACACGCTTGGCGCAACCTTGTAGGTGGCACCGTGGGCACAGTCGACCACAAGCTTCAGGCCATCGAAACTGGTGCTGCTAGGCACGCTGCTCTTGCAGAATTCGATGTAGCGGCCAGCAGCATCGTTGATGCGAGAGACCTTGCCCAGCTTGCTCGAGTCGACAACGGTCATCGGCTGGTCGAGCAACTCTTCGATCATCAGCTCGACTTCGTCCGGCAGCTTGGTGCCCTGGCCCGAGAAAAACTTGATGCCGTTGTCTTCGTGCGGGTTGTGCGAAGCACTGATGACAATGCCCGCCTGCGCATGGAAGGTGCGAGTCAGGTAGGCGATGGCCGGTGTAGGCATTGGCCCCAGCAGCATGACGTCGGCACCTGCTGCGGCCAGACCGGCTTCGAGTGCGGACTCGAACATGTAGCCGGAGATACGCGTGTCCTTGCCCACCAGCACGCGGCAATGGCCCTGCTTACGGAAGGCCATGCCGGCCGCCCAGCCAAGCTTCAGCATGAAGTCAGGCGTGATCGGGAATTCGCCGACGCGGCCACGAATGCCGTCGGTACCAAAGTATTTTCTGCTCATAGGGACTCCAATGTTCTTATTCGGCGTTTTGTACCGCAGCGATCATGCGCACCACATCGACAGTTTCGGCCACGTCATGGACACGAAGGATGCTCGCCCCCTTGGTCATGGCCAACGCCGCCAGCGCAAGGCTGCCGTACAACCGCTCGCCGACCGGACGATCCAGCGTCAGGCCGATCATGCTCTTTCGTGAAACGCCCACCAGCAGCGGGCGCCCAAGGCGATAGAGCGCTTCCATGTGCTTGAACAGGCTAAGGTTGTGCGCCAGTGTCTTGGCGAAACCAAAGCCCGGGTCAAGGATGATTCTGTTCGCATCGATGCCCGCTGCAGCGCAGGCGGCCATCCGCTGTTCAAGATAACGCGTAACGTCGGCGGCCACATCATCGTAATGCGGGTCGTCCTGCATGTTACCCGGCTCGCCGCGCATGTGCATGAGGCACACCGGGAGCCCGGTATCCGCAGCGGCATCCAGGGCGCCATCACGCTCCAGGCCACGGACGTCATTGATCAGCCCGGCACCGAGGCGCGCCGATTCACGCATGACGGCAGGCGTCGAAGTATCGACCGAAATGACGACGTCCAGGCGGCTGTTGATAGCCTCGACCATCGGCGCCACACGCTCCAGCTCCTCGGTCACGGATACCGCCCGCGCACCGGGGCGCGTGGACTCACCACCGATGTCGATCAGCGTGGCGCCGGCGGCAGCCATCGCTTCGGCATGGCGCAGGGCCTCGTCGCGCTGACTGAAGCGCCCACCATCGGAGAAGGAATCGGGGGTGATATTGAGAATACCCATGACATGGGTACGCGACAAATCAAGAACCCGGTTGCCGCAAGGCAACCGGGTCGGGTACTGCACTGAGCTCATAGACGCCCTTAGTGTTGAGCTGCCGGACCGCCAATTGGCGATTCAGGGCGATCATCCTGGGCAGCAGGGGTGCCCGAGTGCTTGTCGTCGTCCCAGTCACGCGGTTCGCGTGGCGTACGGCCAGCCATGATGTCATCGATCTGATCGGCATCAATGGTCTCATACTTCATCAGCGCTTCGGTCATCGCTTCGAGCTTGTCGCGATTCTCGATCAGCAGCTGCTTGGCAGTGGCGTAGCACTGGTCGATGATGCTGCGTACTTCGGAGTCGATCAGCTTGGCAGTCTCGCCGGACACACTGGCGTGCTGGCTGCCCGCGCTGCGGCCGAGGAACACTTCACCCTCTTCTTCTGCGTACATCAGCGGGCCGAGTTTTTCCGACAAGCCCCACTTGGTGACCATGTTGCGAGCGATCTGGCTGGCCCGCATGATGTCGTTGGAGGCACCCGTGGTGACGCCGTCGAAGCCCAGGGTCATCTCTTCGGCGATACGGCCGCCGTACAACGAGCAGATCTGGCTAATCAGTGCACGCTTGGACAGGCTGTAGCGGTCTTCTTCCGGCAGGAACATGGTCACGCCCAGGGCGCGACCGCGCGGAATGATCGAAACCTTGTAGACCGGGTCGTGCTCAGGCACCAGGCGACCAACGATGGCATGACCCGCCTCGTGGTAGGCAGTGTTGCGCTTTTCTTTCTCGGACATGACCATGGTCTTGCGCTCGGCGCCCATCATGATCTTGTCCTTGGCCAGCTCGAACTCTTTCATTTCGACCAGGCGCTTGTTGGAACGCGCGGCAAACAGCGAAGCCTCGTTGACCAGGTTGGCCAAGTCGGCACCGGAGAAGCCAGGGGTACCACGGGCAATGACCGCCGGGTTGACGTTTTCGCCAATCGGCACCTTGCGCATGTGCACCTTGAGGATCTGTTCGCGACCGCGGATGTCTGGCAGGCCCACCACCACCTGGCGGTCGAAACGACCAGGACGCAGCAGTGCCGGGTCGAGCACGTCGGGACGGTTGGTGGCGGCGATGACGATGATGCCATCGTTCATTTCGAAGCCGTCCATCTCTACCAGCAACTGGTTGAGGGTTTGCTCACGCTCGTCGTGACCACCACCCATGCCGGCGCCACGGTGGCGACCAACGGCGTCGATCTCGTCGATGAAGATGATGCACGGGGCGTGCTTCTTGGCCTGTTCGAACATGTCGCGCACACGGCTGGCACCGACACCGACGAACATTTCCACGAAGTCCGAACCGGAAATGGTGAAGAACGGTACTTTCGCCTCGCCCGCAATGGCCTTGGCCAGCAGGGTCTTACCGGTACCGGGCGGGCCTACCATCAGCACACCGCGCGGGATACGGCCACCCAGGCGCTGGAACTTGCCCGGATCGCGCAGGAACTCGACCAGCTCGCCCACTTCTTCCTTGGCTTCGTCGCAACCTGCAACGTCGGCCAATGTGGTTTTGACCTGGTCTTCGGACAGCAGGCGCGCCTTGCTCTTGCCGAAACTCATCGGCCCGCCCTTGCCACCCGCACCGCCTTGCATCTGGCGCATGAAGAACATGAACACGGCAATGATCACCAGGATCGGGAAGCTGGCGACCAGCAACTGCGTCCAGATGCTCTGCTGTTCAGGCTGCTTGCCTTCTACAACCACGTGGTTGTCGACCAGGTCACCGATAAGGCCATTGTCGGTAATGGCCGGGCGCACGGTCTTGAAATTGTCGCCGTCGGCGCGCTTGCCGGTAATGATGTAGCCGTCGACGGTCACACGCTCGACCTTGCCATCCTTGACCTGCTGGATGAAGTCGGAATAGTTGAGGGTCTGCGGCTCGTTAGGGCTGGAGAAGTTGTTCATCACTGTCACCAGGACAGCTGCGATGATCAACCACAGGATCAGATTCTTTGCCATGTCGTTCAATTCGCTACCCTCTGAGGCCGGCGCACGACGCAGCCGTGCCTCGCATGATATTCATCGCCCTAACTTACTACATTACCTACGCAGCCGCAGGCACCGTCTGTAACCCTTTGTGAAAGCTAGACTACACGAAGTTCGGACGATCCAGACGGGAGGGCCGATTGGAAATAACTATCGACCACCCGCAGCACGCTTTTCAAACACCTTTGAAACCTTTGCCCAACAGGTACTGCTCACGGGAACGGTCCCGCGAAGAGGACGGCTTGCGCATTTGCACCTTGTCGAACTTGGTGCGCACATCCTTCAGGTACATATCGAAACCTTCGCCCTGGAAAATCTTGATCAGGAAGTCACCGCCAGGCTTCAACACGCGGGTTGCCAGATCCAGGGCCAGCTCGCAGAGGAACATGGCGCGCGGCATGTCCACTTCGGGCGTACCACTCATATTGGGGGCCATGTCTGAAATCACAAGGTCTACGTGCGAATCACCGACCGCCGCGAGGATCTGCTGCAGCACTGCATCCTCGGTGAAGTCACCCTGGATGAAGGTCACGTCGGGGATCGAGTCCATTTCCAGGATGTCGGAAGCGATCAACCGGCCCTGACCACCAATCAGACGACTGGTCACCTGCGACCAGCCGCCAGGGGCCGCGCCAAGGTCGATTACACTCATGCCAGGACGGATCAGGCGGTCCTTTTCCTGGATCTCCAGCAGTTTGTAGCTCGCACGCGAGCGGTAGCCATCCTTCTGCGCCTGCTTCACAAAAGGGTCGTTAAAATGCTCTCGCAGCCAGTTTGCGCTGCTTTTGGAACGTTGTACCACGGGGCACCTCGATGATATGCGTCGTGATTGACTGGGCGGAGCCGGTGGCCCTCGGGTAAAATGCCGGTCAATTTTACAGAATCAGACGGAAAGGGTCAGATTATGCCGCTCAATAACGAGCAGAAGAAGCAATACAAGTCCATTGGTCATGACCTGAAGCCGGTCCTGATCGTTGCCGGGAACGGTCTGAATGAAGGCGTAATCGGCGAGCTGGAGCGCGCACTGGTCGACCATGAGCTGATCAAGGTCGAAATTCGCTCGGAAGACCGCGAAGAGCGTGCTGCCACCATTGCCGAGCTGTGCAAGGCCGGCCGTGCCGAGCTGGTGCAGACCATCGGCAAGAAAGCGCTGATCTACCGCAAGAACCCACAGCCGAACAAGCAGCTGTCCAATATCCACCGCTTCAAGTAACGGTGGCTCCGGTCAGTGGCGCGGCGAACGCGCCCTGACCGGTACCGGCTGGGCCACCAGCACGATGCCGGAAAAGCCCAGCACCAGGAAGCAGAACATCTGCCAGCGCTCGCCCACGGAAATACCGTAGCGCAAGGTGTAATACCCCACGCAGGCACCGAAGCCGAGCAACAGCATCTGGCCACGGAACTGCCGCCACCAGGCCGCCAGGCCGTCCACCCTTGCCAGCACTGCCAGCTGGGTCAACAAGCCAAGCAACGCCACGCCGATCAACCAGCGGTCGATCTGCCCGGCGATGTCCTGCACAAGCAGCGGCGCCAGACCACTGACCTTGAGCGCAGGCACCAGCCCTACATGGAACACCCACAGGCCACCAACCCAGAAAACCTGGGCCAGTTGCCAGAGGATCCCCTCAAGGGATGGCGCCCGCAGGCGCCGGTCAGATGTGCTGGACTTCGACAATCTCGTACTCGACCGTGCCGCTTGGCGTCTTGATGACGACGATGTCGCCTTCTTCCTTGCCGATAATGGCACGGGCAATCGGCGCGCTTGCCGAAAGCTTGCCGAGCTTGATGTTGGCTTCGTCCTCGCCAACGATCTGGTACTTCACCCGCTCGTCGGTTTCGGTGTTGGCCAGCTCTACGGTGGTGCCGAAGATGACCTTGCCGGTATGGGCAATGGTGGTCACGTCGATCACGACCGAGTTCTGCAGACGGCCTTCGATATCGCGGATACGCGCCTCGACCATGCCCTGCTCTTCGCGGGCGGCATGGTATTCGGCGTTCTCCTTGAGGTCGCCCAGTTCGCGCGCTTCACCGATCGCCTGGCTCAAACGCGGGCGCTCTGTCTTGCTCAGGAACAGGTGCTCCTCTTCCAGGGCGCGAGCGCCCTGGACGGTCATCGGGTACTTGGTAATGCTCATGCTTTCAGTCCTGCATGCAGATCTTGCAGGCGACGAACGGTCTTTTCAGGACCAAATTTCAGCGCCTCGCAGATGGCTTCACCGGCCGCAATGGTGGTGGTGCAGTAAATCTTGTGCTGCAGCGCATTGCGACGAATCGAGTAGGAATCGGCAATCGACTGACGGCCCTCGGTGGTGTTGATGATCAGCGACACTTCGTCGTTCTTGATCATGTCGACCACGTGCGGGCGACCTTCGGTCACCTTGTTCACACGGCGCACTTTCAGGCCAGCCGCCTCGATAACCTTGGCGGTGCCAGCAGTTGCAACCACTTCGAAGCCCAGGGCGATCAGGTCGCGGGCAACGCCAGCCACTTGTGGCTTGTCGTCGTCACGCACGCTGATGAACGCGGTACCACCGGTCGGCAGCACTTCGCTGGCACCCATCTGGGCTTTGGCGAACGCTTCACCGAAGGTGTCACCGACACCCATGACTTCACCGGTCGATTTCATCTCAGGGCCAAGGATCGGGTCAACCCCCGGGAACTTGGCGAACGGGAAGACGGCTTCCTTGACGCTATAGAAGTTCGGGATGATTTCCTGGGTGAAGCCCAGCTCTTTCAGGGTTTTGCCGGCCATCACGCGGGCGGCGATCATGGCCAGGGAAGTGCCGATGCACTTGGACACGAACGGCACGGTACGCGAGGCGCGCGGGTTGACTTCGATCACGTAGATCTTGTCGCCTTGCAGGGCCAGCTGCACGTTCATCAGGCCGACAACGCCCAGCTCCAGGGCCATTTTGGTGACCTGTACGCGGACTTCGTCCTGCACTTCCTTGCTCAGCGAGTAAGGTGGCAGCGAGCACGCCGAGTCACCGGAGTGAACGCCGGCCTGTTCGATGTGCTGCATGATGGCGCCGATCACAACGTCAGTGCCATCGCACACCGCATCCACGTCCATCTCGATGGCGCAGTTGAGGAAGTGGTCGAGCAGTACCGGGCTGTCGTTCGACACTTGTACCGCTTCACGCAGGTAGCGTTTGAGCTCGTCCAGTTCGTAGACGATTTCCATGGCGCGGCCCCCCAGTACGTACGACGGGCGCACCACCAGCGGGTAGCCGATGCCGCCAGCAGCGCGGATGGCTTCTTCTTCGCTGCGCACGGTGGCGTTTGGCGGCTGCAGCAGGTTCAGGCGCTGAACCATCTGCTGGAAGCGCTCACGATCTTCGGCGCGGTCGATGGCATCCGGGCTGGTACCGATGATCGGTACGCCGGCTTCTTCCAGGGCACGGGCCAGTTTCAGCGGGGTCTGGCCGCCGTAATGGACGATCACGCCTTTCGGCTTCTCGACGCGGCACACTTCCAAGACGTCTTCCAGCGTCAGCGGCTCGAAGTACAGGCGGTCGGAGGTGTCGTAGTCGGTGGAAACGGTTTCCGGGTTGCAGTTGACCATGATGGTCTCGTAACCGTCTTCACGCAGCGCCAAGGCGGCGTGTACGCAGCAATAGTCGAACTCGATACCTTGGCCGATACGGTTCGGCCCGCCACCCAGGATCATGATCTTGTCGCGGGTCGACGGGTTCGCCTCGCACTCTTCCTCGTAGGTGGAGTACAGGTAGGCGGTGTCGGTGGCGAACTCGGCGGCGCAGGTGTCGACGCGCTTATATACCGGGAACACTTCGAGCTTGTGGCGGTGACGGCGCAGATTCTTGTCGGTGATACCCAGCAGCACGGCCAGGCGCTGGTCCGAGAAACCTTTGCGCTTGAGGCGCAGCATCAGGCTCTTGTCGATGGACGACAGGGCCAAGGTCTTGACCTTCTCTTCTTCCTTGATCAGATCTTCCATCTGCACCAGGAACCACATGTCGATGCCGGTGAGTGCAAAGATTTCTTCGCAGGTCATGCCCGAACGCATGGCGTCAGCGACGTACCAGATACGCTCGGCGCCCGGCACGGTCAGCTCGCGCTTGAGGATGCCGGCAGCTTCAGGGCTGGCCAGGTCCACTTTCGGGTCCAGACCGCAGGCACCGACTTCCAGGCCGCGCAGGGCTTTCTGCAGGGATTCCTGGAAGGTACGGCCGATGGCCATGACTTCACCCACGGATTTCATCTGGGTGGTCAGGCGGGCGTCGGCTTTCGGGAATTTCTCGAAGGCGAAGCGCGGCAGCTTGGTGACGACGTAGTCGATCGACGGCTCGAAGGAAGCCGGGGTGCGGCCGCCGGTGATGTCGTTCTGCAGCTCGTCGAGGGTGTAGCCAATGGCCAGCTTGGCGGCGATCTTGGCGATCGGGAAGCCGGTGGCCTTGGAAGCCAGGGCGGACGAACGCGATACGCGCGGGTTCATCTCGATGACGACCATACGGCCGGTGTCCGGGCAGATACCGAACTGCACGTTGGAACCGCCGGTTTCAACACCGATTTCACGCAGCACCGCCAGCGAGGCGTTGCGCATGATCTGGTATTCCTTGTCGGTCAGGGTCTGCGCGGGAGCAACGGTGATCGAGTCACCGGTGTGCACGCCCATGGGGTCGAAGTTTTCGATCGAGCAGACGATGATGCAGTTGTCCTTTTTGTCGCGGACCACTTCCATCTCGTACTCTTTCCAGCCGATCAGCGATTCGTCGATCAGCAGCTCTTTGGTCGGCGACAGGTCCAGACCACGGGTGCAGATTTCTTCGAATTCTTCACGGTTGTAAGCGATACCACCGCCGGTGCCACCCATGGTGAACGACGGGCGGATGATGCACGGGAAGCCGAGCTTTTCGAGGACCGCATTGGCCTCTTCCATGCTGTGGGCGATACCCGAGCGCGGGCATTCCAGGCCGATATCCTTCATGGCCTTGTCGAAGCGCGAGCGGTCTTCAGCCTTGTCGATGGTGTCGGCGTTGGCACCGATCATCTCTACGCCGAACTTCTCCAGAACGCCGTGGCGCTCCAGGTCCAGGGCGCAGTTCAGTGCGGTCTGGCCACCCATGGTCGGCAAAACGGCGTCCGGGCGCTCTTTCTCGATGATCTTGGCCACCGACTGCCACTTGATCGGCTCGATGTAGGTGGCATCGGCCATGGCCGGGTCGGTCATGATGGTGGCTGGGTTGGAGTTCACCAGGATGACGCGGAAACCTTCCTCGCGCAGGGCCTTGCAGGCCTGGGCGCCGGAGTAGTCGAATTCACAGGCCTGGCCGATCACGATCGGGCCGGCACCGAGAATCAGGATGCTTTTGATGTCTGTACGTTTTGGCATGGTGGTCACTCAAATCCGGGGTCAGTCGGCAAGCCGCTTAGAACAATCTGGGTCAGGCGCTTCCGGGCGCGGCGCGAGCCGGCCCGGGGCCTTGAAGCAGGATGCTCAGCGGCGCTTGGCCATGGCATCGGTGAAACGATCGAACAGTGGCGCGACGTCGGTCGGGCCAGGGCTCGCTTCAGGGTGGCCCTGGAAGCTGAACGCGCTCTTGTCGGTGCGCTCGATACCCTGCAGGGTGCCGTCGAACAGCGACTTGTGGATGGCGCGAACGTTGCCCGGCAGGGTAGTTTCATCAACAGCAAAACCGTGGTTCTGGCTGGTGATCATGACCACACCGCTGTCCAGGTCCTGGACCGGGTGGTTGGCACCGTGGTGACCGTGGCCCATTTTCACGGTCTTGGCGCCGGAGGCCAGGGCCAGCAGCTGGTGGCCGAGGCAGATGCCGAATACCGGAATCTCGGTTTCAAGAATTTCCTTGATCGCCTGGATGGCGTAGTCGCACGGCTCAGGGTCACCAGGGCCGTTGGACAGGAACACGCCGTCCGGGTTGAGTGCCAGCACTTCGCTGGCCGGGGTCTGGGCCGGCACCACGGTCACGCGGCAGCCACGGGCAACCAGCATGCGCAGGATGTTCAGCTTGACGCCGTAGTCGAAGGCGACCACGTGGTAAGGCAGGTCGGCAGCTTCGATGGTCGGGTGGCTGTCGGTTTTCAGCTCCCACACGCTGGAGCGCCACTCGTAGCGCTCTTTGGTGGAAACGACCTTGGCCAGGTCCATGCCCTTCAGGCCCGGGAAACCACGGGCAGCGGCGATGGCGGCTTCTTCGCTGATGTTGTCACCGGCGAGGATGCAACCGTTCTGGGCACCCTTTTCACGCAGGATACGGGTCAGGCGACGGGTGTCGATGCCAGCGATGGCAACGACGTTGTTGGCCTTGAGGTATTCAGGCAGCGACTGGGTGTTACGCCAGTTGCTGGCCAGCAGCGGCAGGTCACGGATGACCAGGCCAGCGGACCAGACGCGGTTCGACTCGGCATCTTCCGGCGTAGTACCGGTGTTACCGATGTGCGGGTAGGTCAGGGTAACGATTTGCTGCGCATAGGAAGGGTCTGTAAGGATTTCCTGGTAGCCGGTCATAGCGGTGTTGAATACCACCTCACCAACGGTCTGACCGTCGGCACCAATGGCTTCACCGCGAAAAATACTGCCGTCGGCAAGGGCGAGTATGGCTGGCTTTGTCAAGAAGACCTCCCGTAAATCAAGCATGAAAGGGCGATCGCAGGTTGCAAAAAAGCGGAGTGACGTATGGACACGTCACCCCGCTTTCATGTGCTGAATTCAATTCGCTGCGCGCTTTTAGTGGACACACTAAAGCTGTAGCTTACAGAAAAGTGCGTTTTCGGTCTACCGCATATGTGTCTCTAAAACACATCAATGCGACAGACTGACATCGGCGGTGGCTTCTTCGCGGGCTCGCCCGCTCCCACAGAACCACCAGGCGCCAAGACCGGCGCAATACCTGTGGGAGCGGGCAAGCCCGCGAAGAAGCCAACACCACTCGAACGGCTCAGCGCAGCTCGAGCACATCCTGCATGTCGTAAAGGCCAGGCTCGCGCCCATCCAGCCACAGCGCCGCACGCACGGCGCCCTTGGCGAAGGTCATGCGGCTGGAGGCCTTGTGAGTGATTTCCAGACGCTCGCCTTCGGCAGCGAACAATACAGTGTGATCACCCACCACATCACCGGCACGCACAGTCGCGAAACCAATGGTCTTGCGATCACGCGCACCGGTCTGCCCTTCGCGGCCATACACGGCCACTTCCTGCAGGTCCCGGCCCAGCGCATTGGCAACCACTTCACCCATGCGCAGCGCAGTACCCGACGGCGCATCGACCTTGTGCCGGTGGTGCGCCTCGATGATCTCGATATCAACATCATCACCCAGCACCCGCGCCGCCATATCCAGCAGCTTGAGGCTGAGGTTGACGCCGACACTGAAGTTGGCGGCAAACACGATTGGAATGTCCTTGCCCGCCTCGGCCAGCAGCTGCTTCTCTTCAACAGAGAAGCCCGTAGTACCGATGATCATCGCCTTGCCGTGCTTGCGGCAGAACGCCAGGTTCTTGAGGGTGACCGAAGGGTGCGTGAAATCGATCAGCACGTCGAACTCGTCGGCAACCTTGGCCAGGTCATCGGACAGCAGCACACCGATCCGGCCGAGGGCCGCCAATTCACCGGCGTCCGCCCCGACCAGCGAGCTGTCAGGGCGATCGATCGCTGCCGTCAGGCCGGCACCCGGGGTTTGCTGCACAGCCTCGATCAGGGTCTTGCCCATCCGCCCTGCCGCGCCCATCACTGCAATACGTCGCATAGCCTTTTCCTTGTCAGAGATCGCCGAAGAAGCGCTTCACGCCATCGAACCAGCCACTGGCCTTGGGCGAGTGGGAACTGTCGCCTTCCAGCGAGTCCCGCAGCTCTTCGAGCAGCTCGCGCTGACGGCGGCTGAGGTTGACCGGGGTTTCCACCGCCACACGGCACAGCAGGTCACCCGCACCACCACCGCGCACCGGCGCCACACCCTTGCCACGCAGGCGGAACTGCTTGCCCGTCTGGGTGCCTTCCGGAATTTTCAGCTTCACGCGACCATCAAGGGTCGGCACTTCCAGCTCACCACCCAGGGCGGCATCGGTGTAGCTGATGGGCACTTCGCAGTACAGGTGCTTGCCGTCGCGCTGGAAGATCTCGTGCTCACGCACACTGATCACCACGTACAGGTCGCCAGTCGGGCCACCATGGGTACCGGCCTCGCCCTCGCCCGAGAGGCGGATGCGGTCGCCGGTATCGACACCTGCCGGCACCTTGACCGACAACGTCTTGTATTCTTCGACACGGCCTTCGCCGTGGCACGAGGTGCACGGGTCGGTAATGATCTTGCCCTGGCCATGGCAGCGCGGGCAGGTTTGCTGCACCGAGAAGAAGCCTTGCTGCATGCGCACCTGACCGATGCCGCCGCACGTCGGGCAGGTCGACGGGGTCGAACCCTTCTTGGCACCGGAACCGTCGCAAGGCTGGCAATTGACCAGGGTAGGAACGCGGATGCTGACCGTGGTGCCACGCACCGCTTCTTCCAGGTTCAGCTCCAGGGTGTAGCGCAGGTCACTGCCGCGCTGGGCACCGCCACGTCCGCCACCGCGGCCGCCACCGAAGAAGTCGCTGAATACATCGCCGAAGATGTCGGAGAAGTTGGCGCCACCGAAGCCGGCACCACCACCGCCCATGCTCGGGTCGACACCCGCATGGCCGTACTGGTCGAACGCCGCGCGCTTGCTGGCATCAGACAGCACTTCGTAGGCCTCGTTGGCCTCCTTGAACATGTCTTCCGACTCTTTGTCACCCGGGTTGCGGTCCGGGTGGTATTTCATCGCCAGGCGGCGATAGGCCTTTTTGAGGTCAGACTCGCTGGCGCCGCGCTCGACACCCAGTACCTCATAATAATCACGCTTGGACATAGGTCATTTGCACCTTGTTGGGCGTCTGGCATCTGCGCCGCGCCATCAGCACCTGCCTGCGCCACCAAAGTTGGCTGACAGATGCTGTAAAAATTCTCGAATTCCAGATACGCCAACGCGGGAGCAAGCCCCCGCGCGGCGACATCCTACCAGCTCACCGCCAAACGGCGGTGGGCTGGCCGACAACATGCAGGGATTACTGCTTGTTGTTGTCTTTCACTTCTTCGAACTCGGCGTCAACCACGTCATCGTGCTTGGCTTCCGGCTCGGCCTGCTGCGCGCCACCCTGAGGCTGTTCGGCCGACTGCTCGGCGTACATCTTCTGGGCAACCGGGGCAGAGACCTTGGACAGCTCCTCGACCTTGGCATCGATTGCAGCCTTGTCATCGCCTTTGACAGCGGTTTCCAGGGCAACAACGGCAGCCTCGATGGCAGTTTTCTCTTCAGCGGTGACCTTGTCACCCGCGTCAGCAACCATCTTGCGGGTCGAGTGAACCAGC
Organism: Pseudomonas sp. SIMBA_068; assembly: GCF_046534705.1. Classification (NCBI taxonomy): domain Bacteria; kingdom Pseudomonadati; phylum Pseudomonadota; class Gammaproteobacteria; order Pseudomonadales; family Pseudomonadaceae; genus Pseudomonas; species Pseudomonas sp. SIMBA_068. The sequence goes on along the minus strand of NZ_JAWRYI010000011.1, from coordinate 155,776 downwards.
GCATCACCCTGGTTACGGGCAGCGGCCAGCTCTTCGAACTTGCGGTCTTCCTCGGCGTTAGCCTCGGCGTCACGCACCATGCGCTCGATCTCTTCGTCCGACAGGCCGGAGTTGGCCTTGATCACGATCGACTGAGTCTTGCCGGTAGCCTTGTCTTTCGCGCCTACGTGCAGGATGCCGTTGGCGTCGATGTCGAAGGTGACTTCGATCTGTGGAACGCCACGTGGTGCTGGCGGAATGTCAGCCAGGTCGAACTTGCCCAGCGACTTGTTCTGCGCAGCCTGCTTGCGCTCACCCTGCAGTACGTGGATGGTCACGGCGCCCTGGTTGTCATCGGCAGTCGAGAACACCTGCGACTTCTTGGTCGGGATGGTGGTGTTCTTCTCGATCAGCGCGGTCATCACGCCGCCCATGGTTTCGATACCCAGGGTCAGCGGGCTGACGTCCAGCAGCAGTACGTCTTTCACGTCACCGGCCAGTACAGCGCCCTGGATGGCAGCGCCCATGGCAACTGCTTCGTCCGGGTTGACGTCCTTGCGTGCTTCTTTACCGAAGAAGTCGGCAACTTCTTTCTGCACCAGCGGCATACGGGTCTGACCGCCGACCAGGATCACGTCGTCGATCTTGCTGGCGTCGATGCCGGCGTCTTTCAGGGCGATGCGGCAAGGCTCGATGGTACGCTTGACCAGGTCTTCGACCAGCGACTCCAGCTTGGCGCGGGAGATCTTCACGTTCAGGTGCTTAGGACCGGTGGCATCTGCAGTGATGTACGGCAGGTTGACGTCGGTCGACTGAGCGGAAGACAGCTCGATCTTGGCTTTTTCTGCGGCTTCTTTCAGGCGCTGCAGGGCCAGAGGATCGTTCTTCAGGTCCATGCCCGACTCTTTCTTGAACTCGTCGACGAGGTAGTCGATCAGGCGCATGTCGAAGTCTTCGCCACCCAGGAAGGTGTCGCCGTTGGTAGCCAGTACTTCGAACTGGTGCTCACCGTCGACTTCGGCGATTTCGATGACCGAAACGTCGAAGGTACCACCACCCAGGTCATAAACGATGACAGTGTGGTCGCCCTTGGCCTTGTCCATGCCATAAGCCAGTGCAGCGGCGGTCGGCTCGTTGATGATGCGTTTTACGTCCAGGCCAGCGATGCGGCCGGCGTCTTTGGTGGCCTGACGCTGGCTGTCGTTGAAGTAGGCCGGAACGGTGATGACCGCTTCGGTGACTGGCTCGCCGAGGTAGTCTTCGGCAGTCTTTTTCATTTTCTTCAGGACTTCGGCGCTGATTTGCGGCGGAGCCATTTCCTTGCCAGCAGCCTCGACCCAGGCGTCACCGTTGTTCGCCTTGACGATCTTGTACGGCACCAGCTTGATGTCTTTTTGCACAACGTCTTCTTCGAAGCGGCGGCCAATCAGGCGCTTCACTGCGAACAGGGTGTTGTGCGGATTGGTCACAGCCTGGCGCTTGGCCGACTGACCCACCAGGATTTCGCCATCGTTGGCGTAGGCCACGATCGAAGGGGTGGTACGCGCACCTTCGGCGTTTTCGATGACTTTGACGTTACCGTTTTCCAGAATGGAGACGCACGAGTTGGTGGTCCCCAGGTCGATACCGATGATTTTACCCATGTTAACTCTCCCGAAACTTGAATTTGGTAGCAGCGACTACTTTGGCCAACTGCGGTAATACTTGAAGGCTTGACACCTAGATGGGGTTGCCCGGAAGGATTTCAAGCCTTTTCATTGATCGAGGGTTGCGCCGCGCTCGGCGCCTTGCTGACCACCACCATGGCGGGGCGCAGCAGGCGGCCGTTCAGCAGGTAACCCTTCTGGAACACATTCAGCACGCTGTTTGGCTCGACTTCGCCGTTTTCCTGCATGGCCATGGCCTGGTGGTGCTCAGGGTTGAACGGCTGGCCGTGCGGGTCGACTGCTTCGAGGTTGTAGCGCTTGAGGGTGTCCTGGAACATTTTCAGGGTCAGCTCGACGCCTTCGCGGATCTGCTTGACGTGCTCATCCTCGGCGCTGGAGTGGGCCAGGGCCAGTTCCAGGCTGTCGATGACCGGCAGCAGGTCGCTGGAGAACTTCTCCAGGGCGAACTTGTGGGCTTTCTCCACATCCTGCTCGGCACGACGGCGCACGTTCTGCACGTCGGCAACGGCGCGCAGCGCCTGGTCCTTGGCTGCGGCCAGCTGTTCCTCGAGCTCCAGAACACGGGTGTCAGCTGCAGTGCCTGCACCGGTTTCTTCCACGTTAAGGTCTTTCTCGTTCAGCTGTTCATCAGCCATGGGGTCTCTCCTGCGCAATTTTGTGGACTGCGAGCCAGGCTCGCCTGTGATGTCGGCTATATGGGGCCGGAAAAACCAGCTTCAAGGGGCAAGGTGGTTTTCCGGGTTGCAACAGAATCTGGCAGGGGGCATTGGCAGGCCTGAAAAAAGTACTGTATAAATAACCAGACCTGACTTTCGGGAGCCGCCCCTCATGCTGGTGCACCTGTCCATTCACAACTACGCCATCGTCGAGCACCTCGACCTCGAAATTGCCCGCGGCATGTCCGTCATCACGGGCGAGACCGGTGCCGGCAAATCGATCATGCTCGACGCCCTCGGCCTGGCCCTTGGCGACCGTGCCGACAGTGGCGTGGTGCGCCCTGGCACCGACAAGGCAGACATCCTCGCCACCTTCGACCTGGTAGACATCCCGGAAGCCCATGCCTGGCTGGCCGAACGCGACCTGGACAACGACGGGCTATGCATCCTGCGCCGGGTAATCACCGCCGAAGGGCGCAGCCGCGGCTACATCAACGGCACGCCGTGCCCGCTGGGCGACCTCAAGGCGCTGGGCGAGCTGCTTATCGATATCCACAGCCAGCACGAGCACCAGTCGCTGCTGAAAACCGACACCCACCGCCGCCTGCTCGACGAGTACGCCGGCGCCGTCGACCTGGCCCGCCAGGTGCATCTGGCGGCCAAGCGCTGGAACCAGACCCGCCTGGAGCTGGAGCGGCTGTCCAATTCAGGTGACGAGCAGCGCGCCCGTCATCAGTTGCTAAGCTACCAGCTGGAAGAACTGGACAACCTCGGCCTGGGCGAGCACGAACTGGAGCAACTGGAGCAGGAGCACAAGAACCTGACCAGCGCCGAAGCGCTGTTCGGCATTTGTCGCCAAGTGATCGACCAGTGCAGTGAAAGCGATTCGGGCAACGTGCTCAGCGCCCTCACCTCCAGCCTCAACCGGCTGGGCGCTGCCACCCACTCACCCAAGGCCCTGGGCGAGGCCGCCAACCTGATCGCCAGCGCACAGATCCAGATAGAAGAAGCCGTGGGCGAGCTCAACCGTTTCCTCGACAACTTCGACGCCGACCCGATGCGCCTGCAGGCTTTGGAAGAACGTCTCGACACCATCTATACACTCGCGCGCAAACACCGCGTGCACCCCACTGAACTGCCGCACCTGCAGCAACAACTGATGGAAGAAATCGAAGGCCTGAACGCCAGTGACGAGTCGATCGAGCGGCTGGGCGAGGAACTGGCGGCTTTCGCACAGCATTACAAAGAGCGGGCCCGTGAACTCAGCGCCCTGCGCCAGCAAGCCGCCCAGCAACTGGCGGGCGCCGTAGAGCAGGAAATCCAGCGCCTGGGCATGCCCGGCGGGCGTTTCCGCATCGAGCTGACGCCCACCGAGGGCGCAGACCTGTCACCGCATGGTCTGGAGCAGATCGAACTGCTGGTCAGCGCCAACCCCGGCCAACCGCTCAAGGGCCTGGCCAAGGTAGCTTCGGGTGGCGAACTGTCGCGTATCAGCCTGGCGATCCAGGTGATTACCGCACAGACATCGCGCATTCCTACCCTGGTATTCGACGAAGTCGACGTGGGTATCGGCGGCCCTACTGCCGAAATTGTCGGCCAGTTGTTGCGCCGCCTGGGAGAGCGCGGCCAGGTGCTGACCGTGACTCACCTGCCACAGGTAGCCGCGCAAGGGCATCACCACCTGTTTGTGCACAAAGTGCGCAACAGCGACACCACCCACACCGCCGTGGCCAGCCTGGGCAAGCGTGAGCGGGTAGAAGAAGTGGCGCGGATGCTGGGCGGCATTGACCTGACCAAGGAATCCCTGGCGCATGCGCGCAAGATGGTGGTTTCTGGCAAGGCTTGATGCTACCGGTACTGACCCTATCGCCGGCAAGCCAGCTCCCACAGGGTGATCACAGGACCTGGGATATGGGGTGTACCTGCGGGAGCTGGCTTGCCGGCGATAGGGCCAGTGCAGACAACCAAATTAATCTGCCGAAGCAGAAAGCACAAAGGCGACCCGAAGGTCGCCTTTGTCATTCATAACGATAAAAAATCGTTACTTCTTCTTACGCACATACAGGACCAGATTGTGGTCCACCAGCTCGAAGCCATGCTCGGCTACGATTTCGCGCTGGCGCTTCTCGATTTCGGCATCCATGAATTCGATGACTTCACTGGTATCCACGTTCACCATATGGTCGTGGTGACCGCCATCGGCCAGCTCGAACACTGCGTGGCCGCCGTCGAAGTTGTGGCGAACCACCAGACCCGCCGCTTCGAACTGGGTCAGTACGCGATAGACGGTGGCCAGGCCTACGTCCTCGCCTGCTTCCATCAGTGCCTTGTAAACATCCTCGGCACTCATGTGACGCTGCTCGGTGGAATCGAGCATCTGAAGGATCTTGACTCGAGGCAGGGTCACCTTGAGACCGGCTTTGCGTAATTCGCTATTTTCAACCATGGTCAGCTTTCTCGCCGATGCTGCTTCGCAGCTTCTCTTAATACGGGTATGATCGGGGTTTACGTTGTCCAGCCAAGATAGTGGAAGTCGCCCACCGATGCAAAACACCAAGCTCTTGCTAACCAGCCTCACCCTAGTGGGACTGCTCGCACTCGCCGGTTGCTCGTTTCCCGGGGTTTACAAAATCGACATCCAGCAGGGCAATGTCGTCACGCAGGACATGATAGACCAATTACGCCCGGGAATGACCCGCCGGCAAGTAAGGTTTATCATGGGCAACCCGCTGATTCAGGATACCTTCCACACCAACCGTTGGGATTACCTGTACAGCCTGCAGCCTGGCGGTGGTAAACGCCAGCAAGAGCGCATGAGCATCTTCTTCAACGAGAGCGACCAACTGGTCAGCTTGTCGGGCGACTTCATGCCAGGCGTCAGCCGCGACCAGGAAATCCTGGGGGGCAGCAGCGACACCACAGTCAGCCCGGCCACCGAGCCAGGCCAGACAGCGCAGCCAGCAGCTCAGCCTGAAGAAAAACCAGCCAAGCCAGGCTCGGTGGAAGAGTCCATCCAGCGCGAAATCGACACCATCGAGACCACCCCGGTCCCGACGCCGGCTCCGTTGGAAACCCGCTGAGCGGGAACAGCAGTCACAAAAAAGCCCGGACCTGGTCCGGGCTTTTTGTTTTCGCCGTATCTGTCAGGCATGCAGTTGCTTGGCACGCTGGCAGAAAGCATCGACCAGCGTGTTGGCCGCCTGATTGAACAGCGGGCCCAAGGTGGCGCGCACAATCGGCCCGGCATAATCGAAAGACAGGTCCAGGCTGATCTTGCAGGCCTTTTCACCCAGCGGCTTGAACACCCACACGCCATGCAACTGCGTGAACGGCCCCTCCTCAAGGTTCATCTCGATAGACTGCCCCGGCACCAGCACGTTACGCGTGACGAAGTACTGACTCATGCCGCCCTTGGCCACCTCGAGCTTGGCGTGCATGTGCGTGTCGCTGGCGTCGATCACCGTCGAGGCCGAGCACCACGGCAAAAACTCTGGGTAGCTGGCCACATCGTTGACCAGATCATAGAGCGCCTGGGCGGGGTATGGCAGCAGGGCGGAGCGTTGAATATGGGTTGTCATCCAGGCGTCACTTCCAAGGCTGGGTGGCGGCGCTTCGCAGCGTGCCGAAAACAGGTTCTGTCACCAAGACAGGCCTGTATTGTCCGGTATTCATTGCAGTGGCTCAAGCACACCGAAATCCCATAGCGGACGACGCACGGACTTGCCTATAATGCCGCCCCTATGGCTAAGCAAAAAAAACATCCGACCGGGACCATCGCGCAAAATAAAAAAGCGCGACACGATTACTTCATCGAACACAAGTTCGAGGCCGGGCTGGTCCTGTCCGGCTGGGAAGTAAAAAGCCTGCGAGCTGGCAAGGCGCACCTCGTTGACAGTTACGTGCTGCTCAAGGACGGTGAAGCCTGGCTGTTCGGCAGCCACATCACCCCGCTGACCACTGCCAGCACCCACGTCATCGCCGACCCCATCCGCACTCGCAAGCTGCTGCTGAACAAGCGCGAGCTCGAGCGGCTGGAAGCGGCTGTAGCGCAAAAGGGCTACACCTGCGTGGCGTTGTCGCTGTACTGGAGCAAGCACCTGATCAAGTGCGAAATTGCGCTGGGCAAGGGCAAGAAGGAATACGACAAGCGCGACACCGTGCGCGAACGCGATTCCAACCGCGAGCTGCAGCGGGTCGTGCGGAACAAGGGCAAGGAAGACTAATCGGTCTTTAGCCTGTTCCGGCCTCTTCGCGGGCACGCCCGCTCCCACAGGGACCGCGCCAGGTTCAAACCCGGCGCCCATCCTGTGGGAGCGGGCGTGCCCGCGAAGAATCCAGCACTGATCTCAGCGCCCGCTGCGCCGCTCTGCCCGCGCCACCCGCTGCGCCTCTTCGTGTGCCTCTTGCAGCACCTCCTGCACATACAGAATGTGCCGGCTGGACACCTCCCGTGCATCCTCCGCCCTGCCCTCGACAATCGCCAGGTACAGTTCCCGGTGCTGGCTGATCAACATGTCCCGGGTTTCGGTGCGTTGCTGGTACATGCCACCAATGTTGGTCACCACGTTGCGCTTGAGCAGGTCGAACAAACCACGAATGGTGTGCAGCAGCACCGCGTTATGGCTGGCCTCGGCAATCGCCAGGTGGAAGCGTGCATCGGCCACACCCTCCTCCGCCCGAGTGACTTCATCGACCCTGCTGTAGCAGTCCTGCAACGCATCGAAGGCCGCCTTCAAGCGTGCCCGGTCCGGCTCGGTGGCACGCTGGGCGGCGTAATAGGCACACGACGCCTCCAGGGTATGGCGAAATTCAAGCAGGTCGCGCTGCGCCTCGGCACTGTGCTCGAGCAACTGCAGCAATGGGTCGCTGAAGGTAGAGCCCAGTGACTCGGCAACAAAATTGCCGCCGCCCTGGCGGCTGACCAGCAGCCCTTTGGCCACCAGCTTCTGGATCGCCTCACGCAGTGACGGGCGGGACACGCCGAACTGCTCGGCGAGGGCGCGTTCGGCCGGCAGCCGCTGCCCCGAGGTCAGCGTGCCTTCCAGAATCATCCCTTCCAACCGATCGACGATGTCGTCGGACAGGCGCCGTTGGCGGACCTGATCAAAAACCATCACATGCTCTCCACAAACCCCCGGCAGATTTCAGGGGGCGCCTATTCTCGCCGATCCACGCCGCGCAAACACCCATCAAGCCACGATTTTGCATGCGCATCAGGCGCCCGCTCATCGGCACACGACCAAAGTTTTGCACAGGACAAATTGACACACCCACGACAGCGCTTTTAACCTAGCGACCAGCCATTGTAAATTGGTCTTACCAATTATCCAATGCCAGTGCTGACCAACAACAATTAGGGGCCACCCCATATGCAAACCTGGCAACAACTCTATAGCCCGCTTGGTAGTCTTGGCCTGTCCGCACTGGCGGCAGTCATCCCTATCGTGTTCTTCTTCCTTGCCCTCGCCGTGTTCCGCCTGAAAGGCCACGTAGCGGGCAGCATCACGCTCGCGCTGTCGATCCTGGTGGCGATCTTTGCCTTCCAGATGCCTGTCGACATGGCCCTCGCTGCCGCGGGTTATGGCTTCCTCTACGGCCTCTGGCCAATCGCATGGATCATCGTTGCCGCGGTGTTCCTGTACAAACTCACGGTCAAGAGTGGCCAGTTCGAAGTGATCCGCAGCTCGGTGCTGTCGATTACCGACGACCAGCGCTTGCAAGTGCTGCTGATCGGCTTCTGCTTCGGTGCCTTCCTGGAAGGCGCGGCGGGCTTCGGCGCCCCCGTGGCAATCACTGCCGCGCTGCTGGTGGGCCTGGGCTTCAACCCGCTATACGCCGCCGGCCTGTGCCTGATCGCCAACACCGCACCGGTGGCATTCGGCGCCCTGGGCATCCCGATCATCGTGGCCGGCCAGGTCACCGGCATCGACGCCTTCCACATCGGCGCCATGACCGGCCGCCAGCTGCCGCTGCTGTCGTTGTTCGTGCCGTTCTGGCTGGTGTTCATGATGGACGGCCTGCGCGGCGTGAAGGAAACCTGGCCTGCCGCCCTGGTCGCCGGCCTGAGCTTCGCCGTTACCCAGTACTTCACCTCGAACTTCATCGGCCCTGAGCTGCCCGACATCACCTCGGCACTGGCCAGCCTGATCTGCCTCACCCTGTTCCTGAAAGTCTGGCAGCCAAAGCGTTCGTTCAGCGAAGCCAAAGGCAGCGTCGGCGCAGCCGTTGTGCAATCAAGCGGCAGCCAGCCAAGCCCTTACAGCTTTGGTGAAATCTTCAAGGCCTGGTCGCCGTTCCTGATCCTGACCGTACTGGTCACCATCTGGACCCTGAAGCCGTTCAAGGCAGCGTTCGCCCCGGGCGGTGCCATGTACAACTTCGTCTTCAACTTCGCCATCCCGCACCTCGACCAACTGGTGATCAAGACCGCACCGATCGTTGCCGCGCCCACTGCCATGCCAGCGGTGTTCAAGCTCGACCCGATCTCCGCCACCGGCACCGCGATCTTCCTCTCGGCGCTGATCTCCATGGCGGTGTTGAAGATCAACTTCAAAACTGGTCTGACCACTTTCAAGGAAACGTTCTGGGAGCTGCGCTGGCCTATCCTGTCGATCGGCATGGTGCTGGCCTTCGCCTTCGTCACCAACTACTCGGGCATGTCCTCGACCATGGCCCTGGTACTGGCCGGCACCGGCGCCGCGTTCCCGTTCTTCTCGCCGTTCCTTGGCTGGCTTGGCGTATTCCTGACCGGCTCGGACACCTCGTCCAACGCCCTGTTCAGCTCGCTGCAGGCCACCACTGCGCACCAGATCGGCGTCAACGACACCCTGCTGGTAGCGGCCAACACCAGCGGCGGCGTGACCGGCAAGATGATCTCGCCGCAGTCCATTGCCGTGGCCTGCGCCGCCACCGGCCTGGTGGGCAAGGAATCTGACCTGTTCCGCTTCACCGTCAAGCACAGCCTGTTCTTTGCCACCATCGTCGGCCTGATCACCCTGGTCCAGGCTTACTGGCTGACCGGCATGCTGGTTCATCACTAAAGTGAAAGGGGCCGGGCGCCATTGCGCGCCCGGCACTCCCCACAAGCAACGCTGCGAGAATCCATGATCATTTCTGCCTCTACCGACTATCGCGCCGCGGCCCAACGCAAGCTGCCTCCCTTCCTGTTCCACTACGCCGACGGCGGCGCCTACGCCGAGCACACCCTGCGCCACAACGTGTCGGACCTGGCCGGCATTGCCCTGCGCCAGCGCGTGCTGAACAACATGTCCGAGCTCAGCCTGGAAACCAAGCTGTTCGACGAAACCCTCAGCATGCCGGTGGCCTTGGCCCCGGTCGGCCTCACCGGCATGTACGCGCGCCGCGGCGAAGTGCAGGCGGCGCGTGCAGCTGCGGCCCATGGCATCCCGTTCACCATGTCTACCGTGTCGGTGTGCCCGATCGAAGAAGTGGCCCCGGCGATCAACCGGCCGATGTGGTTCCAGCTGTACGTGCTCAAGGACCGCGGCTTCATGCGCAACGCCCTGGAGCGGGCCAAGGCCGCCGGGGTCAAGACCCTGGTGTTCACCGTCGACATGCCCGTACCCGGCGCCCGCTACCGCGATGCCCACTCGGGCATGAGCGGCCGCAACGGCCCGCTGCGCCGTGTGCTGCAAGCCATGACCCACCCCGAGTGGGCGTGGGATGTCGGCGTGATGGGCCGCCCGCACGACCTGGGCAACATCTCAAAGTACCGCGGCAACCCCACCGGCCTGGCCGACTACATCGGCTGGCTGGGCAACAACTTCGACCCGTCCATCTCCTGGAAAGACCTGGAGTGGATCCGCGAGTACTGGGACGGCCCGATGATCATCAAGGGCATTCTCGATGCCGATGACGCCCGCGATGCGGTCAAGTTCGGCGCCGACGGCATCGTGGTGTCCAACCACGGCGGCCGCCAGCTCGATGGGGTGCTGTCCAGCGCCCGCGCCCTGCCGGCAATTGCCGACGCCGTCAAAGGCGACCTGAAAATTCTGGCCGACTCCGGCATCCGCAGTGGCCTCGACGTGGTGCGCATGATCGCCCTGGGCGCCGACACCGTACTGATCGGCCGCGCCTTCCTCTACGCCCTTGCCGTGCACGGCGAGGCCGGGGTGAAGAACCTGCTGGAGCTGTTCGAGAAGGAAATGCGCGTGGCGATGGTGCTGACCGGCGCCAAGTCGATCAGCGAGATCACCCGCGACTCGCTGGTACGCGAACTGGGCGCCTGACCGCCTGCAAGAAACACCGCCTGATTGACCCGGGGCATGTGGCGCACAGACGCCACGGCCCCGCGAGGAGACTGCATGAGCTTGCCCGCCGCGTTTCTGCGTGATGCCGAGCGCCTGATACCCGCCGAACGCCGCTTCGACGACCCCACGTCCACCCTGGCCTTCGGCACCGACGCCAGCTTCTACCGGCTGATCCCCAAGCTGGTGGTGCGCGTCGAGTCCGAGGACGAAGTGGTCGGCCTGATCAAACTGGCCCAGCGCGAGCGGGTGCCGGTCACCTTCCGCGCAGCCGGCACCAGCCTGTCTGGCCAGGCCATCACCGACTCGGTACTGATCGTGCTCGGCGATAACTGGAACGGCCGCGAAATCCGTGGCCAGGGCGAGCAGATCCGCCTGCAACCGGGCGTGATCGGCGCCCAGGCCAACGCCTGGCTGGCCCCCTTCGGGCGCAAGATCGGCCCCGACCCGGCGTCGATCAACGCCTGCAAGATTGGCGGCATCGTTGCCAACAACGCCAGCGGCATGTGCTGCGGCACCGCGCAGAACACCTACCACACCCTGGCCGGCCTGCGCCTGGTGCTGGCCGACGGCACCCGCCTCGACAGCGAAGACCCGGCCAGCGTTGCCGCCTTTGAAAGCAGCCACGCCGAGCTGCTGGAATCGCTGGCCCGCCTGGCCCGCGAGACCCGCGCCAACACCGCGCTGGCCGAGCGCATCCGGCACAAATACCGGCTGAAGAACACCACCGGCCTGTCGCTGAACGCACTGGTGGACTACGACCAACCGCTGGACATCCTGCAGCACCTGCTGGTCGGTTCCGAAGGCACGCTGGGCTTCATCAGCGCCGTCACCTACGACACCGTGCCTGATCACCCGCACAAGGCCAGCGCCTTGCTGGTGTTCCCCAGCGTCGAAAGCTGCTGCCGCGCGGTGCCCGTGCTCAAGCAGCAGCCAGTCTCGGCGGTGGAACTGCTCGACCGCCGCAGCCTGCGCTCGGTGCAGAACATGCCCGGCATGCCGCTGTGGGTAAAAGGCCTGTCAGACAACGCCTGCGCCCTGCTGATCGAGTCCCGCGCCGCCAGCCAGAGCCTGCTGCACGAGCAACTGCGCCAGGTGATGGCCTCGATTGCCGACTTCCCGCTGGAACAGCAAGTGGACTTCAGCGAAGACCCAGCCGTGTACAACCAGCTGTGGAAAATCCGCAAGGACACCTTCCCCGCCGTCGGCGCCGTGCGCCAGACCGGCACCACGGTGATCATCGAAGACGTGACCTTCCCCGTCGAGCAACTGGCCGAAGGCGTCAACCGCCTGATCCTGCTGTTCGACAAGCACCGCTACGACGAAGCGATCATCTTTGGCCATGCGCTGGAAGGCAACTTGCACTTCGTCTTCACCCAAGGCTTCAACAGCGCCGCGGAAGTCGCCCGTTACAAGGCGTTCATGGACGACGTGGCGCAACTGGTGGCGGTGGAGTTCGGCGGCTCGTTGAAAGCCGAGCACGGCACCGGGCGCAACATGGCACCGTTCGTGGAACTGGAATGGGGCCATGACGCCTACCAGTTGATGTGGAAGCTCAAGCGCCTGCTCGACCCCAACGGCATCCTCAACCCCGACGTGGTGCTGAGCGAAGACCCTGATATCCACCTGAAAAACCTGAAGCCGCTGCCAGCAGCCGACGAAATCGTCGACAAGTGCATCGAATGCGGCTTCTGCGAACCGGTGTGCCCGTCCAAAGGGCTTACCCTCAGCCCGCGCCAGCGCATCGTCATGTGGCGGGACATCCAGGCCAAGCAACGTGCCGGCATCGACACCCGCGAACTGATGCAGACCTACCAGTACCAAGGCCTCGACACCTGCGCCGCCACCGGTCTGTGCGCCCAGCGCTGCCCGGTCGGTATCAACACCGGCGAGCTGGTGAAAAAGCTGCGCAGCCAGGCCGCCGGACACAACAAGACCGCCGACTGGCTGGCCGAGCACTTCCACACCGCACTGGGTGGCGCCCGCCTTACCCTCACGGCCGCCAACACTGCACGCAAGCTGCTCGGCGCCCCGCGCCTGGGCCGCCTGAGCGCCTCGCTGAGCAACGCCAGCAAAGGCCGCCTACCCCAGTGGACCCCGGCCATGCCACAACCCCTGCGCCCGATCAGCTTCGGCCCGGCCAGCAACGACGCACGCCCCCGCGTGGTGTACCTGGCAGCCTGCGTGTCACGAGTGATGGGCCCGGCCTATGCCGACCGCGAGCAAAGCTCGCTGCTGGACAAAACCCGCGCCCTGCTGGAAAAGGCCGGCTACCAAGTGGTGTTCCCCGACAACGCCGACAGCCTGTGCTGCGGCCAGCCCTTCGCCTCCAAGGGCTACCCCGAACAGGCCGAGCACAAGCGCCAGGAGCTGATCACCGCCCTGCTGCACGCCAGCCGCGGCGGCCTTGACCCGATCTACTGCGACACCAGCCCCTGCACGCTGCGCCTGGTGCAAGACCTGGGCGAAACCCGCCTCGACCTGTACGACCCGGTGCGCTTCATCCGCACCCACCTGCTTGACCGCCTGGAGTTCACCCCCCAGGACGAGCCGGTGGCCGTGCACGTGACCTGCAGCACCCAGCACCTGGGCGAAAGCCAGGCGCTGATCGACCTGGCGCGGCGCTGCAGCAAACAGGTGGTAATCCCCGAAGGCATCCATTGCTGCGGGTTTGCAGGTGACAAAGGCTTCACCACCCCCGAGCTCAACGCCCACTCGCTGCGCAGCCTGAAGGACGCGGTGCAGTATTGCAGCGAAGGCATCTCCACCAGCCGCACCTGCGAGATAGGCCTGTCGAGCCACAGCGGCATCGACTACCACGGCCTGGTCTACCTGGTAGACCGCGTCACCCGCCCACGCAGCATCTAGGCCGGGAGCGGTTCGGCGTGGGGGTTGCAGCGCCTGGGAGATCGAGCACCGCGCGGGCGGCGCTTGATCTCCCAGGCGCCGCGCATTCCAAGGCGAACCCAGCAGCCACCCCGGTCCCACTGCCAATCAATCCCGCCACCATCCCGATTGAACCCCCGCCAATCCCCCACAGTCCACCCTACAGGCCCACCTTCCAGAGGCCCCAGAGGAGACACCCATGAAAGGTACCGCGCTTTCGGCCCTGTTCGCGGCCGCCACCCTGCTGGCTTCGCCGGTGTTCGCCGCCGATGACCTCTGCACCACCAACCTGCAAAAGATCGACGACAGCATGGCCACCGCCGGCGCCACCTCCGAAGGCCTGGACAAGGCCCTCACCGAGCACGTCGACAAAGCCAAGGCCGCCCAGGCTTCGGGCGATACCAAGGAATGCATCGCCATCACCAGCAAAGTGCTGGAGCGCCTGGAAAAAACCGAAAAAGGCAGCAGCTCCGGCAGCGGCGGCGGCGGCGCGTGAGCCTTGATGCGGGCGACAGGACCGGCTGTCGACGTCGCCCGCGCAATGGCGTATACTCCATCCCACGTGCCGTAAGGTGCGTTAGCGTAACGCTAGTGTGGGGCCGATTAGGATTCGACGCCGGTAGCGAAACTCTAGGTGCATGCCGAGTTGGTAACAGAACTCGTAAATCCACTGTTGCAACTTTTATAGTTGCCAATGACGATAACTACGGCGCGGAGTACAAGCTGGCTGCGTAAGCAGTCTTCTTGACCCGTTGCTTCTGGTAGCTTCGGCTCCAGCAATCACTAGGGGATGCCTGTAAACCCGAACTGATTGTCATACAGAACAGGATCGTCGCGTAGCACGTTGTGGGCGAAGTGACTAAAACTTACACAACTCATCCAAAGCACCCTGCCCGTCGGGCGGCTGCGGATTAAATCAGTAGACACGGCTACGCATGTAGTACCGACAGCGGAGTACTGGCGGACGGGGGTTCAAATCCCCCCGGCTCCACCAAATCCAAAGAAGAAGACGCCCTCGGGCGTCTTTTTTTGTGCCTGGATTTTGGGCCCTGCGGGCCGAAAAATCGGATTTACCCCCTTTCTTGTAGGGCGTTTCCCAAAGATACTCCCAGCGCCTGTTTTCCGTTGCGGTCATTTTTTCGGGGTTTTAGTCTCGGTGGGTCGTTGCTCATCAACGGCATGACTTTGACAGGTCGCGACGGTAAACAACAAAACGGCTCGTCCTTATGGCGGCTGTACGTGCGGGCACGCTTGCGTGCGCCGGAACTTGTTGTTTCCGCCGGTCTGTCAACCCGCGTACAGCTGCCACCCTCTGTTTGACAGCAGATGGTGACGGCCCTGAAATGGAAGCAATCATGTTGAAGATAGTCCCCGACCCACCCCACCACCTCCACTCCCTGGAAGACACGATCATGATGGCCACGGACTACGCACTCTGCGCAGAAGCCGTAGCCCAGCAGGCGATGCTGATGCAGCCCAGGTCGCCCGCATCGGTGTTGATCATGGCCTCGATGCACGAGCTCGAAACCCTGCGCCGATTGCTCGAATCAGCGCTGGTGCAAATACAGCAGCCAGCGAACCCGCAACCGATGCACTGATTCGCATATCGAGCAGAAAACCTGTGGGAGCCCGGCTTGCCGGCGACAGGGCCAGCCCAGGCAACCACCAGACCAGGGAGATTGATCAATGACCACCGAAGACACGAACTGCACCGTCGGCAAAACCATCTTCTTTCAAGGCGAAAACCAGACTCACCCACTGTTCCGCATCGAACCCGGCATCCCTTGCCAGAACGCCCGCGAACAGGCCTCGGAACTGATGGGCTACGCGCGGGACCTGACTATTGATGGCCTGATGGAAGACAAGCCCAAGCTGATCTGGGCTGCGCACTACCTTTGCGCTTTGGGCAAAGCGCTACTGGATGATGCCGAACTCGGCATGATGCGTTGAAACCCAAACCGCTAGGCCTACCAGCCGCCGCCATCTGACCTAGGTGGCGGCCATATCATGGGAGTGCGGAAAGCGCTCTTTCAACCGTTCAATCGTTGATCGCCACTTCGGCGTTCCAGGCCAACACACCGTCTTTTGACTACTTATTTTGACCGCAGGTCAGTCCCCCTCCGCCTTCTTGTGCTTACGATAACGGGAGAGCGAAACACCCGTTTGGCGCTTGAAGTAGCGACACAAGTACGATGCGTCGGCGAAGTTCAGTTCCTCGGCCACACGGCCAATAGATAAGTCACTGTACGAAAGAAGAGCCTTGATTTCCAAGGTTACCTGCCGATCGATCAGGCCCTTGGGAGTTTCATTGAAAAACGCATTGGTCAACTGCGACAGGTAGAACGGTGTGATATTCAGTGCATCGGCATAGAACTTCACATCTCGGTAGCGGCGGCAGTGTTTGCCAATCAACTCCCAGAAGCGCCAACAATGCATTTCCTGCCGGTTGAAGCCACTGTTTTCTATGGGAGTGGCTGGCAATTGCTCGGCTATTTTCAAAAAGAGGTTCTGCAGCTGATTGCGCAACATGATGCGTTGGTATGTGGGACAAGTCTGCGCAACGTTACGCATCTGTGCCACCCACCCCTCTACCAGCGGCATGTCGTCCTTGGATGGAACGCAATGAGGGTGGTCATGCAGAAATACGAACAAGCTATTTGGCAGCGGGTAGGCTACCTCCGCTGCAAAATTTTTCGGCATCAGGCAGAAGAAAACCTTGAAGCGGCGCGAGCGACGTTTGAGCAAGGCAATAGTGTCCTCAGCTAGCAGCATCACACCACCGCGCCTGACCGCATGCTCTTTGAAGTTGAGAGTGAAGTGGGCACTACCGGAGAGGCACACCAGCAGCGTCAAGTAAGCATGACCGAAGGAGAGCGGCAAACCACGCCCTTCCGCTAGCGTGGTTTCTCCCATCCGCATCGGATCGTCAGGAACGGAGAGCTTCGGAATGTGATGCATAGTGCCTCAGCGCTACAACAAACAGTAGCCATCATCGTATCACTGCGTGGCGCGATTGTTTCGAAAAGTACCGAAGAAGCCGAGTTACTGGCATGTACCGATGCCCTGTCTCCCAATACTCTATCCCGAACACACCAATCCACTACGAGTACAGGATATGACACTTAAAACAGAACGACTCTTGCTGCGCCCGTGGCAAGACACAGACGCCGCTGATCTATACGAATATGCCAAAGACGCCCGAGTCGGCCCCATCGCTGGCTGGCCCCCGCACACCAGTGTGGAGAACAGTGCCGACATCATCCGCACAGTCTTCAATCACCCAGAGGTGTACGCGGTCGAATTGAAGGAAAATCGCCGTGCTGTGGGTTGTGTGGGCATTCTCATAGGCAGCAACAGCCATTTTGAAATCAGTGAGCAGGAAGGGGAAATAGCCTACTGGATCGGTGTGCCGTACTGGGGCAAAGGCCTGATTCCGGAAGCAGTGCGTGAAGTGATGCGACATGCTTTTGAAAACCTGAGCCTCAAAGCACTATGGTGTGGTTACTTCGCCGACAACATCCAGTCCCATGCTGCTCAATCGAAGTGTGGCTTTCGCTTTCACCACACGGAAGAAAACAAATATAACCCATTCCTCCAAGACTACCGAACAGAACACATTAGCCGTATCACTTACCAAGAATGGCTAGGACATTCGAAAGAGTAAGAACACAAACCAAAGGTACCGCCAGGAGAAAACTCAGGAGACGCTATGGAAATCTCACTCGCCCAAATAACCCAACAAAACTATGAGGTAATTTGTGAACTGGAGGTCACTGAGGAGCAGGAGGACTACGTGGCTAGTAATACTTGGTCGCTCGTTGAGGCTGCATACAACCCAGGTTACTTCACACGCGCCATCATAGCGGATGAAGAGCCCGTGGGCTTCTTTATGTGGGTGCAGGAATCAAAAGAAAAAGTCTCCATCTGGCGCTTTATGGTGGACAAAGAACATCAGCAGAAGTCCATCGGTAGAGTAGCCCTAGGTCTCGCCCTGCAGGAAATAAAACAGATCGAATATTTGAAAGAAATTGAAATTTGCTACAACCCCAACAACATCGTAGCCAAAGGGTTCTATTCCAGCTTTGGGTTTGTCGAGGTTGGCATGGATGTAGACGGCGAGGATATGCGGGCGAGGATCATGATTTGAACTTCGCCAAATACAATCTGAGCGACATTCCGATCCCTCCCTCTCGACGCTCAAGCAGTTGCCGCTGAGCTCGCTGCTGCCGTTTTCCTTGGTGCTTACACCCAGGGCAGTTACCCCTACAGGCATCTTTGCAGACGTCAGTGTTTTGCACACCTGCAGGGGCTGATTTGCTCGAGAACACGGACGGAGTCCGTGCCCCCTACCCGCCTTACCAGCTGTAACTCACCTTCGCCGTAACCTCACGCCCCGGGTTGTAGTAATTCGCCGTCCCCGACCCCACCACATGCTGCTCGTCAAACAGGTTGCTGACATTCAGGGCAAGGTCAGTCCCTTTGGCAATCTTGTAGTTCAAGGCCGCGTCAAACAGCGTGGTACCGTCGCTCTTCTTGGTGTTGGCAGCATCCATGTAATAACCACCAACGTACCTGGCACCCAGACCAACGCTCACATCAGTGTTGGCAATGTCGTAGTAGCTCCACAGCGAAGCCGTATGCTTCGGCGCCACAGTGAATTCCTTGCCCTTGAGCGAACTGCCGTCATACAGCGCGCCGCGCAGCACCTCAGTTTCCATGTAGGAATAGGCACCGATCAGGCTGAGGTTTTGCGTGACTTGCGCCTTGGCTTCCAGGTCCAGGCCGCGGGCACGGGACTCGCCCACCGTCTGCTGCTCGATGATGCCGCTCGGCAGCACGACGGCGATGGTGACGTTTTCCTGGGTCAGGTCATAAACGGCAGCAGAGAACAACGCATCCATGCCCACTGGCGAGTACTTCACACCCACTTCGTACTGCCTGCCGGTCTGCGGCGTTACTCCAACCTGCGGGGGCGAAACAGATTCCACCATGCTCACATAAGTGGAGACTTCATCGTTGACGATGTAAGTCAGCGCGCCACGGTAGGACGTTTCAGAGAAGTTGTCGCTTTGCTTGCTCACCCCGCCGACGTACTCCGTGCTGGACAGGTCCATGGAGTCATTACGCACACCCGCTGTAGCGATCAAGCGGTCATGGAAGGACAGGTTCTGCTGCAGGAACACGGCCTTGGTGGTGGCGTCGTTCTTCTTGCGGGTATAGGGCGTGATGCCGCCCGGCACGCCGGTGAACACTGGGTTGGCGATATCGATGGAGGGCGCCAGGCTGTATACGGAGCTCTGTTTGGTGGTGGAGTCGAGGTATTCCACACCCACCAGGGTGCTGCTGTCGATGTGCTCGAACTGGGCATCGTATTGCAGCATCAGGTTGCCGTTGAGCTGATCGGCATCGCTGTCGGTGCCGAACACGTAGCGCGGTATGGTGGTGCCAACCCGCGAAGCGCTGTCGCTCAGGTAGACATAGCCAAAGTCATCGCTCAACTCGCTGTAGCGCAGGTTGCCGCGCAGCGTGAAGCCGTTGTCGAAGTCGTGGGTGATGTTGCCGCTGAGGCTGGTGCGCTCGACATCGTGGAAGTTGTAGCCGGGCTCGCCGTAGAAATCGCTGCGGTCGTATTCCTTGTCCAGTGGGTAGCCACCGCTGTTTGGCGAGCTGTTGGTCTTCAGGTAGTCGAGGATCACGGTAGCCGAAGTGAAGTCGGTAGGCGCCCAGGTCAGGCCGCCCATCACGAACCGGTTATCGTCCTGCGAGTGGTCGTACTCACGGTCGCTGTTCTGCATCTTGGCAGTGAAGCGGCCGGCCAGCGTCTGTTCGTCGTTCAGGGCGTCGCCTACATCGATACCGGTTTCGGCATGGTCATACGAGCCGTAGGTGACATAGCCCTGGCCAAATTTTTCGAAGCGCGGCTGCTTGGTCACGAAGTTGACCGAGCCGCCTGGGTCTGCCGGGCCGAACAGGGTGGAGTTGGCGCCGCGCAGAATTTCGATGCGCTCATAGGCGAACGGGTCTTCACGCACACCGCGCATCGAGCTCAAGGTCAGGCCGTCACGGTAAGTGGTGGCCTGGAAGCCGCGGATCTGGAAGTAGTCGTTGCGGTCGTCCGAGCCGTAGAAGTCGCTGACCACACCAGGGGTGTATTGCAGCGCCTCTTCCGTGGTGCTGACGCTGCGCTGCTGCATTTCCTTGTTGGTCACTACCGACACGGAGGCTGGCGTGTTGAGGATGCTGGTCGCCACCTTGCCACCCACCCACAGTTCCTTGGCAACCACCGAGTTGGTGTCATCGTCGGCACTGGCCTTGACCTTGGCGTTGATGATGACGGGCGCCAGGCGGTAGTCCTCGGTCGCGCCCAGTTCCAGCGGGCCGGTCGGCTTTGGCTGCGGTACCACCAGGTAAGCACTCGGGCCTTGCTGTTCAGCCTGAAGCTCGGTCCCCTGCAACAACGACGAGAGTGCAGCCGACGTACCCAGCGCACCCTGCACACCCGCCGTGTTGCGGTTGGCTACGCTCTGTGCGTCGAAGGACAGGCTGATACCGGCCTGGCGCGCAAAGTGGTCAAGCGCCGGGGCCAGTGGGCCCCCAGGAATATTCCATTGCTGGACCTGGTTGTTGCGCTCAGCGGTTGCCTCTTGTGCAAGCGCAGGCAGCGCAGCGCTGCTGACAACCAGGCCCAGGAAAGCAGCGTGCACAGCACGGCTCAATGGATGGCGCTGTGAAACCGGGGTCAAACTCATTTTCTCGCTCCGTAGAGGGGTCGGCGGGCTGGCCTGTATTCCGGCCTTCTCTACAAGCCGAACGAGAATGAGAAAACACCTCATTTATTTTTCGGATAGCTGGAGGCACCACATCGCGGGCGCTTCCAGCACTTAAACCTTATTCACTATCGCGGCTCGCAAACGGGTCAAACTCGGGGTCGTTCAACTTCAGGATGTGGTTCTTGATGGCATAACCGGCCAGCTCGATGTATTCCATATAGAAGTCTTTACCCAGTTGCCGCAGCGGTGAGCCCTTCAATGACTCAGCGACAGCTTTTAACGTTATGGTCCCGGATTGTTCAGCGATGATTTCCACACTGCGCACACGCTTTTCAGGGTGGTCATAGGGCTTCTGGTACCAGCTCGCGATCTGATACTGGATATCCTCTCTTTCCAGCGCCTGATACAGATGGCTGGCAAACGCGATGCTGGTTTCGCGAATCAGGCCCGGGTCGATATCGCGCTTTTCAAGTAGCGTTTCAGTGGGTTGGTAAGCAACATAAAGCAGGTCGGCGATGGTGAAGCCCGGCATCGGCGGAAAAACGCCTGGCGGTAGTTGGTCCGCCGGGATTGATAGCTGGTCGGAATAGTCGTCGTTGTGCACGGGAAGCTCCTTGCCTCGGTGTAGTTTTACTGGCCAGCGCCAGCATCATCCACGCGCCATTGCTGGCGCGCAGTGAAATGACATTTTCCGGTTGTATTAGTTGCGCGCAAGGGTGAAATAACCGCGGTCAGCTACCTACTCATCCGAGTGCGGTTTCAAAGCGGTTTCGCCGGTGTGGATACAGGCCTTTTACAGGGGTTGGCTTTGCGCCAGTAGCGTTTCCTGCGTAACGGGCAGCGGGCGGCTCAGCAGCACGCCAACCACCACCGCGAACACCAGCGCTGCAAAGCCCGCAACCTGCAACACGGCCTCGAAGCCACCCATGAACGCCTGGCGGGCCAAGGGTGCCACCGCTTCACGCAAGCCCGGATCAAGCAGCGCCAGGGCCGCCTGCAGGTCGCCCGCCGCTACCCGCGTGGCCATCGCAGCAACCTGGCCCACTTGCGATGGCGCTACGGCAACCAGGGCTTCGTGAAGCAATTGCCCGCTGCGGGCGGCCAGTACGCCCCCCAGTAAACCGATAGCCAGGACGATGGCCCCGAAGCGCGTAGTTGTACTTAACCCGGAAGCCATCCCGGTACGCTGGCGTGGCACACAAGCCATGATGTTTTTCTGGGTGTCGCCATTTAGCAGCCCGGCACCCGCCCCCAGCACCAGGCTGGCCAGGGCAAAGGCTGCATAGCCGCCAAACCCGGCGGCCCAGGCACACAGCAGGTTGCCCACCCCCACCAGCACCAGGCCCAACGCAAACACCTGCGCCGGGCTCAAGCGGGTGGCCAGGCGCATGCCCAGCCGCGGCGTCACCAACATGGCAATGGCGAACGGCAACATGCCTGCGCCAGCGGCCAGGGCCGAAAGCTGCAGGCCGTTCTGCAGGTACAGCGGTAGCAAGGTCATCATCACCTGGGCGCAAGCGGCGTACGCGAACATGCCCAGCAGGGCGCCGACGAAACGCCCGCTGCGCATCAGCCGCAGGTCGATCATCGGCCGTGCCTGGCTGCGCTCGACCATGACGAACAAGCCGAACAGGAAGGCGCTGATCACCAGCCGCCCAAGGGTTTGCGCGCTGCCCCAGCCCACCTGGTTGGCATCGATCATCGCCCAGATCAGGTAGCCCAGGCTGCCGGCGAAGGTCAGGCTGCCCCATGGGTCGAGCCGGGCGGCGTCGGTGTCGCGAGATTCTTCGACACTGCGCATTACCATCACGGCAAGCAGCGCTACCAGCGGCAGGTTGATGTAGAAGATCCAGCGCCAACCCAGGGTGCTGGCGATTATCCCGCCCAATAACGGCGCAAAGGTGATGGTGGCGCCCATGCAGGCACCCCAGAAAGCCCACGCGCGCATGCGCTCCTGCGGCTCATGAAAGCGGTTGCCGATCGCGGCCAGGGCCGAGGTCAGCAACAAAGCAGCCCCAACACCCTTGGCGGCCCTGGCCAGGTCAAGGAACAGCAGGTTGGGCGCGGCACCACACGCCAGCGAGGCCAAACCGAACAGCACCAGGCCGAGCAGCAGCATGCGCCGCCGGCCAAAACGGTCGGCCAGGCTGCCGGCGGGCAACAGGCAGGCGGCGAAGGCCAGCAGGTAGGCGCTGACTACCCACTCGATATCGGCGAACGAGCCGGACAGGTCGCGGGCGATGCTGGGCAGGCTGACCGCGACGATGTTGGTGTCGAGAATGATCAGGGCACAGACCAGGGAGGCAGTGAGCAGGGTGAAACGTGCAGAGGGCATGATGGGGCTCCGGAAGCTGAGCGGGCTGGCTCGGAGGTACTGTCAGCTTGCAGCATCGCCGGGGCTGCTTTGCAGCCCATCGCAGGCAAGCCAGCTCCCACAGGTTTTGCGTAACCTCCGAAAGCGCTGCAGCCCCTGTGCAAAGCGGTACCCTGCAATTGCACAGGCAGGCTTTGCCGCCAAGCCACCAGCCTTGTAGTGTTGGCCTTACCATACCGCCGCCTGCGCCAAGGCTTGTTAGCCCCGGCGGCCCGCGTCATTACCCTGCAGGTAACACCTGATGGAAATCCGCCATTTCCGCTATTTTCTCTGCGTCGCCCGCCACGGCCATTTCACCCGGGCCGCCGAGCAGTTGGGCATCGCCCCGCCCACCCTCAGCCGGCAGATCCAGGACATGGAACGCGAGCTGGGTGTGCGCTTGTTCGAGCGCAGCCAGCGCGAGGTCAACCTGACCGCCGCCGGCCAGGCGTTGTTGATCGAGGCGGAGCACGCCGTGCGCCAGTTCGATGCGGCGCAACTGGGCGCACAAAGGGCCGCCCGTGGCGAAAGCGGGCGTATCGAACTGGGCTACGTGGCCTCGGCCGCCTACTCGGGCATGCTCCAGCAGCACGTCAGCCGCTACAGCGAAACCTGCCCTGGCGTGCGCCTGAATATCCGTGAACTGCCCATGGCCGAACTCCCCGGCATGGTCCGCGACGGCTTGCTCGACCTTGCCTACGTGCGCTCACCGATGGAGCTGCCAGACGCACTGGAAGCCATCGCCCTGCACCAGGAAGGTTTCGTCCTCGCCCTGCCCGCCAGCTCGCGGATCAACGAAGTACCGCAGATCCCGGCCTCGCGCCTGGCCAACGAAACCTTCATCCTGCCCGAGCAGATTTCCGGCACGCTGGAAGTGGCCGCGCAAGGTGGTTTCGTGCCCAGGCTTGGTCCACAACCCGGCAGCCTGGTGGCAGTGATTACCTTGGTATCCCTTGGGCAAGGCATTGCCGTAGTCCCGGCATCGGTGGTGCAGCGCATCAACCTGCCACAGGTGAACTACCGGCAGATCGTCGATTGCCAGGCCAGCTCGTGGCTAAGCCTGATCCACCGGCGGTTCGAGAAAGCGCCGGCAGCGATGAGGTACATCGAGATGTTGAAGGCCTGACCGTCGCCCAGAAAAACAAAGGGCACCCTCCTCGGGTGCCCTTCGCCTTACCGCCCGGTGAACTCAGTCACCCCATCGACCGCGCCCCCACCGGTTGCGCATGGCCGCGCGAGGTCACGATCCCCAGGAAGGAAATCACGATCGCCAGGCCCAAAGTAGAGCTGACCTCCACCCGATGCTCGGGCGTGTACATCATCACTGCCAGCGCCCCGGCAATGAAGATGATCACCGCCCAGGTCAGGTACGGGAACAGCCACATGCGGAACTTCAGCTCGGTGTTCTCCCGCTCCAGGCGGCGGCGCATGCGCAGCTGCGAAATGGCGATGACCATGTACACCAGCAGGGCGATGGCCCCGGAGCTGGCCAGCAGGAACTCGAACACGCCCTTCGGTGCGAAGTAGTTGAGCACGGCGATGGCTGCGCCGATCAGGGTGCTGCCAAACACTGCAGCGCGCGGTACGCCAACCTTGGAGGTCTTGTTGAGGAAGGCCGGGGCGTCACCGCGCTTGGCCAGCGAATACATCATCCGCGAAGCAATGTAGATCGACGAGTTCATGCAGCTGGTCACAGCCACCAGCACCACCAGGTCGACCATGAACGCCGCGTTGGGGATGTTCATGATTTCCAGCGCACGCTGGTACGAGCCCACCACCGCCAACTGCGGGTCGTTCCACGGCACCACCGAAATGATCACGAAGATCGACAGGATGTAGAAGGTGCTGATACGCCAGATCACCGAGCGCGTGGCTTTGGCGATGTTGCGCGAAGGGTCGCTGGATTCGGACGCGGCGATGGTCACCGCCTCGGTGCCGATGAAGCTGAACATCACGGTGATGAACGCACCGACCACTGCCGACCAGCCCTTCGGCGCAAAGCCGCCGTACTCGGCCATCAGCCCGCTCAGGCCGCTGACCTCGCGGTTGGGCAGCCAGCCCATCAGTGCGGCAAAGCCCAGGCCGATAAAACCCAGAATCGCCGTAACTTTCAGGATGGCGAACCAGAACTCGAACTCACCGTACTTGGCCACGCTGAACAGGTTGGTGCAGGCCAGCAGCAGTACCGAGGCCAAGGCGAAGATCCAGCTGTCCACCTGCGGGAACCAGGCGTTCAGCACATGCCCGGCAGCCAGTGCTTCGATAGGGATTACCAGTACCCAGAACCACCAGTACAACCAGCCGATGGTGTAGCCGGCCCAGCGGCCGATGGCCTGGTCGGCGTAGGTGGAAAACGATCC
The DNA here is from genome assembly GCF_046534705.1 of Pseudomonas sp. SIMBA_068. Classification (NCBI taxonomy): domain Bacteria; kingdom Pseudomonadati; phylum Pseudomonadota; class Gammaproteobacteria; order Pseudomonadales; family Pseudomonadaceae; genus Pseudomonas; species Pseudomonas sp. SIMBA_068. The sequence goes on along the minus strand of NZ_JAWRYI010000011.1, from coordinate 130,838 downwards.
GGTATCAGGGTGTGCCACGGCCATTTCGCCGAGCATGCGCATGACCAGTACCACGAGGGTTCCGGCCACGAAATAAGAAACTATGGTAGCTGGCCCGGCCGCCGCGATGGCGTGACCAGAGCCTACGAAAAGTCCGGCGCCGATGATGCCGGCGATGGACAGCATCGTTACATGACGAGGCTTGAAACCTTGTGCAAGGTTGCCATCAGATCCCACGGTGCTCATTGGTGTTGTTCTCTTTTTGCTGACACAAGGATGGACGGGCAGGCGTAGGCGAAAATATCTCCTTTCAAATCAGTTAGTCGACAGGTTGCTCGCGCGCTGTTGTTGATCTTTGGCGCGCATCACAGAGCAACGTGTCCGTGCGGTTCGGGCTTCATTTAAGCCTCGCAGGGCTGCGGGAAATTACACGAGAACGCCCCGGAACTGTTCGATCACGACAGGGCAGTTCCATTACCGCCAGATGTCGCGAATGGCATGCCCGATCGCGCCATCGGGCCATCTGGCGCTTTTGTTTTTCATTTGGATGTGTGTTGCCAGTGCCGGCCTCTTCGCAGCACAAGGCTGCTCCTACAGGGACCGCACAAGTCTCAAGGGCAGCGGGGTACCTGTAGGAGCAGCCTTGTGCTGCGAAGAGGCCAGCACAGGCCCAGGTATTTTCAGCCACCCACAAAAAAGCCCCGGTCACCCAGGGCTCTCTTTGCCCACACTGGGCCTGCAATCGCTTCAACGCACCAGGCAAGGCCGCTTGTTATCGAACTGCCAGCCCGAAATCAGAAACTGCATCGCCACACTGTCATCCCGCGCCCCCAACCCCATGTTGCGGTAGCACTCATGGGCCTTGGCCAACTGGTCCTCATCCAGTTCCACCCCCAGCCCCGGCCGGGCCGGTACCCGCACGTGCCCGTCCACTATGCGCAGCGGTTCACGGGTAAGGCGCTGGCCATCCTGCCAGATCCAGTGGGTGTCGATTGCGGTGATCTCGCCCGGCGCCGCAGCCGCCACCTGGGTGAACATCGCCAGCGAAATGTCGAAGTGGTTGTTCGAATGCGAACCCCAGGTCAGCCCCCAGTCATTGCACATCTGCGCCACCCGCACCGAGCCCTGCAAGGTCCAGAAGTGCGGGTCGGCCAGCGGAATATCCACAGCCTGCGACTGGATCGCATGGCCCATCTGCCGCCAGTCGGTGGCAATCATGTTGGTGGCGGTGCGCAGGCCAGTGGCACGGCGGAACTCGGCCATCACCTCACGGCCCGAGTAACCGTTCTCGGCGCCGCAGGGGTCTTCGGCATAGGCCAGCACGTGATGCTTGTCGCGACACAGGGCAATGGCCTCTTTCAGTGACCAGGCGCCGTTGGGGTCAAGGGTGATGCGCGCTTCGGGGAAGCGCTCGGCCAGCGCCGTCACGGCCTCCATCTCCTCCTCGCCACGCAGCACGCCGCCCTTGAGTTTGAAGTCGCTGAAGCCATAGCGCTGCTCGGCCGCTTCGGCCAGGCGCACCACCGCTTCCGGGGTCAAGGCCTTCTCGTGGCGCACGCGGAACCAGTCGTCATCGGCATCGGCCTCGTTGCGGTAGGCCAGGTCGGTCTGCTGACGGTCGCCGATGTAGAACAGGTAGCCCAGCATCTTCACCGCATCGCGCTGCTGCCCCTCGCCCAGCAGAGCCGCCATGGGCACGTTGAGGTGCTGGCCAAGCAGGTCGAGCATCGCCGACTCGATGGCCGTTACCGCATGCACGGTAATCCGCAGGTCGAAGGTTTGCAGGCCACGGCCCGCCGAGTCCCGGCTGGCAAAGGCCTGGCGCATGGCATTGAGCACGCGCTGGTAGTGGCCGACCGGCTGGCCGACTACCAGGCTGCGGGCGTCTTCCAGGGTCTGGCGAATCTGTTCACCGCCAGGCACCTCGCCCAGCCCGGTATTGCCAGCACTGTCGCGCAGCACTACTACGTTGCGGGTAAAATACGGGCCATGGGCGCCACTGAGGTTCAGCAGCATGCTGTCATGGCCGGCCACGGGGATCACCCGCAGGTCGGTGACCACCGGGGTGCTGGTATGAACGGCGGGATTGGTCTGCATATTCATGATTGTTGTCTCGCAGTATTCAGTGGGTCTGGCCCAGGGCCGAGGGGGCCTTGAGGTCATCGGAAGGGGCGCCCTTTGGGCGAGTGCGTACGAAGAAGATGGCAATGGCCGCCAGCACCGAGGTCACGGCCAAGCCATACAGCCCGCCCTGGATCGAGCCGGTCTGCTGCTCCAGCAGGCCGAAGGTGGTGGGGGCAACAAAGCCGCCGAGGTTGCCGACCGAGTTGATCAGGGCGATCACTGCCGCCGCGATGCGGGCATCCAGGTAACCCTGCGGGATCGGCCAGAACAGTGACGATGCCGATTTGAAACCAATGGCCGCGAAGCACACGGCGACAAAGGCGAACACCGGCCCACCGGTGGTGGACATGAACATGCCGATGGCCGCGACCACCAGGGCACCGGCTACCCAGGCCTGCTGGAACTTCCAGCGCGCAGAGCCAGCGGCGAAGGCGTACATGGCCAGGATCGAGATTAGCCACGGGATCGAGTTGAAGAAGCCGACCTGCAGGTCGCTGAGGTCACCCATGCGCTTGATGATGCTGGGCAGCCAGAAGGTGGCGGCGTAGATGGTCAACTGGATGCAGAAGTAGATCACGCAGAACAGCACGATCTGGCGGTCCTTGAGCAGGCTCCAGGCCGAAGCCTTGACCGTGCCAACGGCTTCGCGCTCACGCTGCTCGCGGTCGATGGTGGCCACCAGCGCGTCCTGCTCAGTCTGGCTCAACCACTTGGCATCCTGCGGCTTGGAGTCCAGCCAGAAAAACACGAAGAAGCACAAGGCGACCGAGGCCATGCCTTCGATGAACAGCATCCACTGCCAGCCATGCATGCCCAGGCCCTGGATCTGCATCAACGCCCCGGCCAGCGGCCCGGAAATCAGCGAAGCCAGCGCCGAACCGCTGAGGAAAATGGCAATCGCCTTGCCGCGCTCGGCGCCTGGCAGCCAGCGGGTGAAGTAGTAGATCACCCCGGGGAAGAAGCCCGCCTCGGCAACACCCAGCAGAAAGCGCAGCACGTAGAACTGGGTTTCGTTCTGCACAAAGGCCATGGCCGTGGCCACCAGCCCCCAGGTGAACATGATGCGGGTCAGCCAAAGCCGCGCCCCCACTTTTTGCAGCAGCATGTTCGAAGGCACTTCGAACAACGCGTAGCCAATGAAGAACAAGCCGGCGCCAAAGCCGTAGGCCGCGGCGCTGATGCCCAGATCGCTTTCCAGATGCGGGCGGATGAAACCGATATTGACGCGGTCGAGGTAGTTGACGATGAACATGATGACGAACAGCGGCAGGACATGGCGCTTGACCTTGGCTACAGCACTGGCCAGGGCGTCGCCGTCATTCCGGGCAGACGGAGCGAGGGTGTCGTTCACGTGCGAATCTCCCACTAATTGTTTTTGTGCGGGTCTTGGTTGTCTGACATGGCAGTGAGATGAGCATATTCGCGACGATGTTGTACGACAAGATCAACAGTGTCGGCAAAATGGCAAAATACAAGCTGTCACAATGCCAATATGCTGCGATCTTTCAAAAGTAGAGAAGTCAAATGCCAGCTTGGAGGCAGAAAAAATCGGCAAAAAATAATTTGATGGATTAACTTGTCGTACAAGTACAGCGCGAAACGGATCACACCATGGAACCCGAACACACCCGCAAACGCGGCCACAGCCGTGCCCATGACTTGGTCTCCAGCCTGACCCAGCAGATTTTGCTGGGCACCTTCAAGCCGGGTGACAAGCTGCCCTCAGAGAACACACTGGTGCGCGAGCATGGCGTCAGCCGCACGGTGGTGCGTGAAGCCTTGTCCAAGTTGCAGGCTTCCGGGCTGGTGGAGCCGCGCCACGGTATCGGTACCTTCGTGATGGAGCGCCAGGCCCAGGCCGGGCTGCGCATCGCGGCGGAAAGCGCGGCGAATGTGCGCGACCTGCTGGAGCTGCGCATTGGCCTGGAAGGCCAGGCCGCCGCCCTGGCTGCGCTGCGCCGTGACGAGGGGCACCTGGTGCGCATGCGCCAGGCGCTGGATGACTACCAGGACCTGGCAGCCGCCGGCGACAGCTGTATCGAGCCCGACCGGCGTTTCCACCTGCTGATTGCCGAGGCCACCGGCAACCTGTACTTCACCGAAATGCTGCTGCATCTGGGCAACAGCCTGATCCCGCGCAACCGCATGGCCCTGGCCGAACGCGGCGGGGCGAAGCTGGCGCGGCAGGCGTACCTGGCCAACCTGGAGCATGAGGCAATCCTCAATGCCATCCGCCGGCAAGACCCGGACGCGGCGCGGGCGGCGGTATGCCTGCACCTGTCCAACAGCCGCGACCGTTTGCTGCCGGACTAGGGGCCGCTGCGCAGCCCTTAGCAGGCACGCCCGCTCCCACAGGTACCGCGTATGGGCAGGGCGTGTGGGAATCCAGCCCTCACCAGGTCAGGCAGATCTTGCCGAAATGCCGGTTGCTTTCCTGGTAGCGGAACGCCTCGACGATCTGCTCCAGTTCGAAGTGCTTGTCCACCACCGGCCGCAGGCCGTTGGCATCGATCGCGCGCACCATCGCCTGCTGCTGGGCGCGGCTGCCCACCAGCACACCTTGCAGGCGAATCTGCCGCACCAGCGCCTGCACCAGCGGCAGCTGACCGGCCACGCCGGTAAGGATGCCGATCAGCGACACATGCCCACCGATGCGCGCGGCAATCATCGACTGTTCCAGCGTCGCCGGGCCACCCACCTCGATCACATGGTCGACACCACGGTTGTCGGTGAGCGCGCGCACTTTCTCGCCCCAGGCCGGGGTGCTCTTATAGTTGATCAGGTAATCGGCGCCCAACGCTTTCAGGCGCTCCAGCTTGGCGTCGCTGGACGATGTGGCGATCACGGTGGCGCCAGCCAGCTTGGCAAACTGCAGGGCGAAGATCGACACACCACCGGTGCCCTGCACCAGCACCGTGTCGCCAGGCTTGAGGTGGTCGTCGCTCATCAGCGCACGCCAGGCGGTAAGGCCAGCGGTGGTCAGGGTAGCGGCTTCGGCATGGCTGAAGCCTTTGGGCGCCAGGGTGAACGCGGTCGCGCGGGCGGTCACCTGTTCGCGGGCATAGCCGTCGAGGCCGTCACCGGGCACCCGGGCAAAGCCCTCGACAGTGGCCTGGCCGTCGAGCCAGTCGGGGAAGAAGGTGCTGACCACATCGTCGCCGACCTGGAACTCGCTGACGCCTTCGCCCACCGCAACCACTTCGCCAGCGCCATCGGCCATGGGGATACGCCGCTCGCTCGGGCCCCACATGCCGCTGACCACGGCGAAGTCATGGTAGTTGAGGGAGCTGGCGTGCAGGCGCACGGTGATTTCGCCGGCCTTGGGGGCCTGGGCCTCGCTGGTGCCGACCTCGACCTTGTCGTAGCCGCCGCCGGGTTGTACGTAGATGGCCTTGCTGGTCATGGGTGGGTCTCCGTATCAGAGGAAAGAATGGGGTTCAGCATAGACAGGTCCGGCACCACAGACCTGAGACTTGCACAATACCGGTGGGAGCGGGCATGCCCGCGAAGAGGCCCGCATTGCCGACACAAAATCAGCCCAGCATCACCTTCAGCGCTCGGCAATCGGCCGCATGCCAGTCCACCAGTTCTGGCCACGGGTTATCCGGCAGATTCACCAGCACCGTGCGCGCACCTGCAGCACGCCCACAGTCCAGGTCAAACCGGTAATCCCCCACCATCACCAGCTCGCCCGGCGCCACGCCCCAGGCACTGGCGATCTTCAGTAGCCCGTCCGGGCTCGGCTTGGGCGCCGCTTCGTCACGCCCCAGAATGTGCTCCACCGGGAAGCAGTCTGCCAGGCCGATGGCCTCCAGCGTCACATGCGCCAGCTCGCGGGCATTGCGGGTCAGAATACCCAGCCGGCACCCCCGCCCGGCCAGCTCGCGCACCAGCTCCACCGCGCCGGTGGCCGCCGTGGAGGCAACCGCCAGGTCGCGTTCGTGCTCCAGCAACCAGGCATGCTTGGCCGCTGCTACATCTGCCGGCAAGGCCGCCAGATGGGTGAGGATGTCGTGCTCGGCCGGGATGTCCAACGCCACGCGAATGGCGTCGAAATCATGCACGGCCACGGTCAGGGTGCCGTCCATGTCGAACACCCAGTTACGCACCTCGCCCAGGCTCATGCCCAGTCCTTGCGATGGCGAATCAGGCCTTCCTGGCTCGACGATGCCACCAGTTGCCCGGCCTGGTTGAAGATGCTGCCGCGGCAGAAACCGCGAGAATTCCCGGCCCAGGGGCTGTCGGTTGCGTAAAGCAGCCACTCGTCGGCCCGCAGGTTGCCATGGAACCACAGCGAATGGTCGAGGCTGGCGATCTGCATGTCGCGCTGCCACACCGACTTGCCATGCGGCAGCAACGCCGTGGTCAGCAGGCCGAAGTCCGAGGCATAGGCCAGCAGGTACTTGTGCAGGGCAGGTACGTCCGGGAGGCTGCCGTCGGCGCGGAACCAGGCGTACTTCACCGGGTCGCCGGGCTTGGGGTTGAACGGGTCGCGCTCGGTGATCGGGCGGATCTCGATCGGCTTGGCGCACAGCACTTTGTCGCGAATACGCTCGGGCAACTGGTCGGCCATGGCGCGGGCCAGCTCCACCTCGCTCGGCAGGTTTTCCGGGCCGACCACGTCTGGCATTTGTGCCTGGTGCTCGAAACCTACCTCGTCGTACTGGAACGACGCGCTGCAGGTGAAGATGGTCTGGCCCTTCTGGATCGCCGTTACCCGCCGGGTGCTAAAGCTGCCGCCATCGCGCACGCGGTCCACCGAGTACACCACCGGCAGGCTGGCATCGCCCGGGCGCAGGAAGTAGCCGTGCAACGAATGCACATGGCGAGCATCCTCGACCGTCTGGCTGGCCGCCGACAAGGACTGGCCCAGCACTTGCCCACCGTACAGCTGACGGAAGCCCAGGTCCTGGCTACGCCCACGGAACAGGTTCTCCTCGATGGATTCGAGGCTCAACAGGTCGACCAGGTCGTCCAACACATGACTCATTGGGGGTTCTCCTCGCAAGGCAACACGTCTCTACAGCGCTCGTTATGAAGGCAAATGATACAGGGTTTGTCATTCGCGCCGGGCATGGCCGTGCATTCAGGCGCGCAGGGTGCGCTCCCAGTGTGCGCGGTCGATGCGGTACAGCACGTGCGGGCGCAGCGGATGGCCCTCGGCCAGGCGGGGGTGTTCGAAGCTGCCGTTCAGGTCCTGCTGCATGCCGATGGCTTGCATCACCTTCTGCGACGGCAGGTTGCTCTCGCTAGTGAACGACACCACTTCTTCCAGGCGCAATTGGGCGAAAGCACAACGCAGGCAGGTCCACGCCGCCTCACTGGCAAAGCCCAGGCCCCAGTGGCGACGTGCCAGGCGCCAGCCGATCTCCACCGCCGGGGCAAAGGGTGCCTCGAAGTTGACATTGAGCAACCCGGTCATGCCGATGAACGCGCCGCTGTCTTTGCGCTCCAGCGCCCACAGGCCAAAGCCGTACTCATTGAAATGCCCGCGCACACGGCCGATCAACGCAGCCGCCTCAACGCGCGTCAGCGGCGCCGGAAAGTAGCGCATCACCTGGGGGTCGGCACACAGCGCGGCGAACTCGCGCAAATCATCGTCATGCCATTGGCGCAGCACCAGCCGTGCGCTTTCCAGTTGGAGGATGGGGGTCATTGGGCCTGCTCCGGTTTACCGCCTTGCAGTTTACAGCGTAGGCGCGGGCGCGGGTTTCACCCAACCGGCAGCAGCCGAATGCAATTTTCACACGCCCTTCACCGGCCCCAGACAGGCGGGAGGCTGAACAAACCTGACTGGCAACGCGTATTGGCCAGCACCGCCAAGTGATGCAGGCAATCACAATTCCCTTGTAGGAGCAGCCTTGTGCTGCGAAGAGGCCATTACTGCCACAGACACTTGTTTGTCATACCGGCCCTTTCGCAGCACAAGGCTGCTCCTACAGGCGATTGGGCAGCAAAGCGGCCCCGGCCATGGCAAGATCAGCACTGGCCCTGATTGCGACCCCACCCATGCCGTTGCCGCTGATCTACCACGAAGACTACAGCCCGGAGTTCCCCGCCGAACACCGCTTCCCGATGGACAAGTTCCGCCTGCTGCATGACCACTTGGTCGACAGCGGGCTGACCACCGACCAGGCGCTGCTGCGCCCGGACATCTGCCCCAACGACATCCTCGCCCTGGCCCACGACCGTGGCTACATCGAACGTTACATGAACGGCGACCTGTCCCGCGAGGACCAGCGTCGCCTCGGCCTGCCCTGGAGCGAAGCCCTGGCCCGGCGCACGGTGCGGGCAGTGGGTGGCTCGCTGCTGACCGCCGAGATGGCGCTGCAACATGGCATCGCCTGCCACCTCGCCGGTGGCACCCACCATGCCCATTACGACCACCCCGCCGGCTTCTGCATCTTCAACGACCTGGCCGTGATCAGCCGCTACCTGCTGGAGGCTGGCCGGGTACACCGGGTACTGATCTTCGATTGCGATGTGCACCAGGGTGACGGCACCGCGCGCATCCTGCACGACACCCCCGAAGCCATAACCGTGTCGTTGCATTGCGAACAGAACTTCCCGGCCCGCAAGGCGCAGAGCGACTGGGACATTCCCCTGCCTCGGGGCATGGGCGATGCGGCCTACCTGAAGGTGGTGGATGACACCCTCAACTACCTGCTGCCGCTCTATCAACCCGACCTGGTGCTGTATGACGCCGGCGTCGATGTGCACAAGGACGACGCCCTGGGCTACCTGCAACTGACCGACGCCGGCCTGGCCGCCCGTGACGAAGCGGTGCTGCGCCATTGCCTGGGCCGTGACATCCCGGTGGTTGGCGTAATCGGCGGCGGCTACAGCAAGGACCGCGAAGCGTTGGCCAGGCGCCATGGCATCCTGCACCACAGCGCGGCACGCGTCATCGGTTGTTCACAATGACTGTGGAACCGCTTGTGGATAACCTGCGGGAAAGGCGCTGTAGCCCTTTGTACACAAGGCCTGCAGAACTCTGATCGTTTTTTGACCAGTGCTTCCATGGGCAGCGCTGCGCTAGAATGCGCATCTTTTCCACAGCCTGCTGCCCACCATGCCCGATCTGAACCCCGCCTCCCCTCCCCTCGCCGTCGTTATCGGTGGCGGCCCCGCCGGCCTCATGGCCGCCGAAGCGCTGGCCCAGGCAGGCCTGGCGGTCGAGGTGTTCGACGCCATGCCTTCGGTGGGGCGCAAGTTCCTGCTCGCGGGGGTTGGCGGCATGAACATCACCCACTCCGAGCCATACCCAGCGTTCGTTTCACGCTATGCCGAGCGCCAGGGCGAAGTCGATGCGCTGCTGCGCGACTTCGACGCCGACGCCTTGCGACAGTGGATTCACGGCCTGGGCATCGAAACTTTCGTCGGCACCTCGGGGCGGGTGTTCCCCACCGACATGAAGGCCGCGCCATTGCTGCGCGCCTGGCTCAAGCGCCTGCGCGACAGCGGGGTAGTTATCCACACCCGCCACCGCTGGTTGGGCTGGAACGCCGACGGTGCCTTGCGGATCGCTTATCCACAGGGCGAGCGCGCGGTGAAGGCTGCAGTCGTGGTACTGGCGCTGGGTGGCGGCAGTTGGGCGCGGCTTGGTTCGGATGGCGCCTGGCAGCCATTGCTGGCCGAACGGGCTGTGGATATCTCGCCTTTGCAGTCCAGCAACTGCGGGTTTGAGGTGGAAGGCTGGAGCGCATTGCTGAAGGAAAAATTCGCGGGTGCACCACTGAAGAACATTGCCCTCAGCGTCCCCGGCAGCGCCCCGCGCAAGGGCGAGTTCATCCTCACCGCGCAGGGTGTTGAAGGCAGCCTGGTGTATGCCTGGTCGGCGCCGGTGCGTGAGGCCATCAACCGCGAAGGCCGAGGGGTCCTGCTGCTCGACCTGCTGCCGGACAAGCCTGTGGACAAAATTGCCCAGGCACTGGCCAAGCCACGCGGTTCGCGCTCCATGGCCAAGCATCTGCACAGCCAGCTGGGCATTGATGGTGTGAAGGCGGCGCTGCTGCGCGAGCTGACCGATCAGGCGACCTTTGCCGACCCACTGGTACTGGCGCAGGCGATCAAGGCATTGCCGATCACATTGGTGCGTACGCGGCCACTGGATGAAGCAATAAGCAGTGCCGGCGGGGTACGCTTCGAGGGGCTGGATGAGGGGTTGATGGTCAAGGGCATGCCGGGGGTGTTCTGTGCCGGCGAGATGCTGGACTGGGAGGCGCCGACCGGGGGGTATCTGCTGACGGCTTGCTTCGCCAGCGGGTTGCGCGCCGGGCGGGCGGCGGCGGATTGGGTTACGCGGGTTTCCTGACAGATTTTTGGGGCCGCTTTGCGGCCCCAAAAAACTCAAGGCTTACGCTTACGCGGCCCACCATTGAAGCTCGGCACCTTGCGCACCGCCTTCACAGCAGGCTCCGGGTCCCCACTGTCCATCCAGCGCCCCAGCCCGCGCTTGGCGCTGTTCTCTTTCGGCTTTTTAGGTTTCTTCGGCTTCTTGATCACCTGGCCACTGGCGTCGGTCATCGGCACCCGGTGATCAGGGATGAAATCCGGCTCTTCATGACGTGGCAGGGTCTGCCGGGTAAGCACTTCGATAGCCCCCAGCAACTGCACTTCATCCGCGCACACCAGCGAAATCGCCTCGCCTTTGTTACCCGCCCGCCCGGTACGGCCGATGCGGTGCACGTAATCCTCGGCAACGATCGGCAGGTCGAGGTTGACCACCAGCGGCAGGTCGTCGATATCCAGGCCACGGGCCGCCACGTCGGTTGCCACCAGCACCTGAATCTCGCGGGCCTTGAAGCTGTCCAGCGCACGCTGGCGGGTGGCCTGCGGGCGGTCACCGTGGATGCCGTCGGCGTTCACGCCTTCGGCCAGCAAGCGCGCCACCAGTTGGTCGACACCGTTACGGGTCTTGGCAAATACCAGCACCTGCGTCCAGCGTTGCTTGCGCAGCAGGTGGCAGAACAGGTCTTCCTTGCGCTTCTTGTCCACAGGTACCAGCCACTGCTTGACGCTGGTCGCGGTGGCGTTGCGCGGGCTCACTTCGATACTGATCGGGTCGTTCAGGGCCAGCCCGGCCAGCACGCGAATTTGGTCAGAGAACGTGGCGGAAAACAACAGCGTCTGGCGCTTGCGGGGCAGCGCGGCGTACACCGATTGCAGTTCTTCGGCAAAGCCCAGGTCGAGCATGCGGTCGGCTTCGTCCAGCACCAAGGTCTGCACCTGGTTGAACTTGACCGCGTTTTGCCGGAACAGATCGAGCAAGCGGCCCGGGGTGGCCACCAACAGGTCGACGCCACGGCGCAGGCGCATCATCTGCGGGTTGATGCTGACGCCGCCGTACACCGCGTAAGTGCTCAGCGGCAGGTTCTCGGCGTACTCGCGCACGTTGTTGTGCACCTGCTCGGCCAGCTCGCGGGTAGGCACCAGCACCAGCGCGCGGATCGAGTTGCTGGCCACCTTCTCGCCCTCCAGCGCCAGACGCTGCAGCACGGGCAGGGCAAAGCCTGCAGTCTTGCCGGTACCGGTCTGGGCTGCGGCCATCAGGTCGCGGCCGGCCAGCACGGCGGGGATGGCCTTGGCCTGCACCGGGGTCGGGGTGGTGTAGTCCAGCTGCTGCAGGGTGCGCAGCAGCGGTTCGATCAGGCCGAGTTTGGCGAAATTCATGGCAATACCGTCAGGGGGTTCAGCGAAGGCGGCAAGTTTACCGCATCACCCCGGCCTACTTGCAGATTTCGCCTTCCAGCGGCTGCGCAGGCGCAGGTGCCTTGCGCCACTGTGGCAGGCCGATCAGCACCACCGCACCGATAATCACCGCCATGGCCACGCACTCCTCTGCGCCAATCTGTTCGCCGGCAAAGACGATGCCCAGCAGCACGGCAACCGCCGGGTTGACGTAGGCATAGCTGGTGGCCGCCGCCGGGCGTACGTTCTTGAGCAGGTACATGTAGGCGCTGAACGCCAGGATCGAGCCAAAGAACACCAGGTAGGCCAACGCCCCCCAGCCGGCCGCGGTCGGCATCTGCGTCATACGCTCGCCAGACAGCACGCTGCCCAGCAACAGCGCCGCGCCACCCACCAGCATTTCCGCCGCGCTGGCCATCGGCCCCTTGGGCAATGGCAAGGTCTTGCTCCACACCGAGCCGAACGCCCACGACGCCGCCGCGAAAATGATCAGGGCAGCACCCACCGGGCTTGCCTGCAAGTTCGAACCCAGGTTCAGCAGGCCGATACCCACCAGCCCCAGGGCAATCCCCGCCCACTCCAGCCGCGAGTTGCGGTGCCCGAACAACAGGCCGAACAGCAAGGTGAACAAGGGCACTGTCGCCACCGCCAGCGCCGCCACGCCCGATGCCACCCCGGCATGTTCGGCCACGGTCACACCGCCGTTGCCACAGCTGAGCAGCAGAAAGCCGATTGCCCCTGCCGCCCGCCACTGCGCCCAGGTCGGCGCCGGCGCACCGCGCCAGCGCAGAAAACCGTACAGCAGCCCCCCAGCAATCACGAAGCGCACACCAGCCATGAGCATCGGCGGCCAGCTCTCCACGCCAATACGAATGAACAGATAGGTAGAGCCCCAGACCAGGTACAAGGCCAGGAAAGCACCAATGAGCAGCAACGGGAAGCGACGGGCGGCAGGCATGGGAAAAACTCGAAATCCGTTTACGGGTGATTCAGTTTAACGGCCTGCCTGGGTGAAGTTACGTTACAGAACGGGCTCAAATGAGCGGCACACTTTTGGTGCGCACAGCTTGGACGGTGGCCTTAGCGGAACTTGGCCAGGGTTTCACGTACCTTTGCGGCAGGCACTTTCTGCAGACGGCAAAGCAGGCCATGGGACAGTTGCTGAATACCATGGGCCTGGCGCAGTTCGCCTACCAGGTGCTGCAGCAGGTTGGCGGCCATCTCGGCATCGGCCATGGCCCGGTGCGCGGTACCGGTGTCCGGCAGGCCGGCCCAGCGGGTCAGGGTGCCCAGCTTGTGGTTCGGTGCCATCGGCAGCAGGCGCCGCGACAACAGCAGGGAGCAGGCGAACGACTGGCTGCGGCTACGGCCGATGCGACTCAGTTCGTAGTCCCAGAACTTCTGGTCGAACGCCGCGTTGTGTGCCAGCAGCGGGGTGTCGCCGACAAACTCGGCCACTTCGTCATAACCTTGTCCACCGGTGGTGCGCTGCGCAGCATGGCGGTGGTAATCCCGGTCAGCCCGGCGACGAAGGCCGGTACCGGCACGCCAGCGTTCATCAGGCTCTGGTAGCGCTCGACGATACGCCCGCCTTCCAGCATCACCACTGCCACTTCGGTGGCGCGGCAGCCGGCGCCAGGGCTGATGCCGGTAGTTTCAAAGTCGATGACAGCAATACGTTCCATGAAGGGGCCTCAATGTTTGAGCAACAGCTTACCCTCGATGGGCACATAACGGGTGGCCGCACGGATCAGCGACAATGCGGTAAGCCCAGGCACGCCATACACCACGGCCTCTGTACCGTGGCGCTGGATCACCCGTTCCAGCAGCAGGTCGAAGTCGCCATCGCCAGAGGCCAGCACCACCTGGTCGACCCGGCTGGCCGCATCGATCACATCCAGGGTAATACCCACATCCCAGTCCCCTTTGGCCGAGCCATCGCTGCGCTGGATGAAAGGCTTGAGGCGCACATCGAAACCAAGGTTGCGCAAAATCTGCTGGAACTGCTGTTGCTTGCTGTCGCCACGGTCGATGGCATAGGCCACCGCTTCGACAATTTCGCCTTCACGGATGACGTCGGCCCACAACGCGGTGTAGTTGAAATGGCACCCGTGGGCCTGGCGCACGGTGTAGTAGAGGTTCTGCACATCGGCGAACAGCGCGATCTTTTTCACCTGGGAACCTCATGTCTGGCCCGCGAAGGGGCGCAAAGCGCCCCCAAAATTGCCAGCAGTATGCCAGACCTGTCACACGTACGAATCGTCGTCCGAGAAGAACCCGCCATCGTCGCTGCCGTAATCGGTGTCGGCATAACCGCCCTGGTCACTGCCCCAACCACCGTTGTCAGCCACTTGCTGCTGCCCGCCCTGATCGTTCCAGCCACCGCTGTCGCTGGCCGGTGCTGGCTCTTCCTTGATTACCTCGACCACTTCCTCGGGCTGTGAATTGTGGTTGAACAGGCTGCTGATGCCCTGGGCCAGCAACACACCACCGGCCACACCGGCTGCGGTCTGCATGGCCCCACCGAGGAAGCTGCTGGCACCGCCGCGCGCCGGCGCAGCGCCAAAGCCTGGCTGCTGCGGTTGCGGCTGAGCCTGGGAGAAGCCCGGTGCCGACGGCTCGCGCCAGCCACCACCGGATGCTGCAGGCGGCGCCGAAGGGCGCTGAGGCTGCACAGCCGGCGCCGCATTGCGCCCGCCCGAGCCAAAGATGCTGGACAAGAAACCACCGCCGCCGCTGCCCGGTGCGCCGTTGCCAGCCTGTGCCGCCTCGGCCTGGGCGCGGGCCTGCTTCAACTCGGCCTCCAGCTGCTTGTTCTGTTCGTCGAGGCGCTTGATTGCCGCCTCCTGCACCAAAATCGCCTGGGCCATGTAGTAAGGCGCCGCCGGCTGCTGGCGCAGGTGTTGCTCGATGCACGCCTGGGCCTGCGCGTCACGCGGCTGGCTTGGGTCTTCGGCTTGCTTGATGCGGCCGAACAGGCCGTCGATCAGGGTTTGTTCTTCAGTGTTCATGGGGCGACCTCGTGGGGTAGCAGGACAACGGACAGCGTCAAAGATGGGGTGTAGCGGCACGGGATTCAATCACTGGCGCCGTGAAACTTTTTTCAGCAAGTGACAGCCCCACGCCCGCTTTGGGCTAAAGTTATGCCCCTGATTTTACTGCCATGCGATGTTGACTGATGAATCCGCTGAGCGTTCTGCGCGACTCCCTGTACTTCTTCCGCCGCCACCTGCCGAACATCCTCCAGCTGTGCCTGCCGTTGGTGGTGCTGGAGGCCTTGCTCACCCAGCTGCTGTACCGGCAGATGGGCGACCAGGCATCGCCGGCCTACGGCATGCTGGTCAGCCTGCTGTTCTACCCGCTGTACAGCGCGGCACTGATTCTTTACCTGCACACGCGCAGCAACGGCCAGGACATCGGCAAGCGCGACCTGTTCGCCCGCGCCCTGCAGCTATGGCCGCAACTGGCCCTGCTGATCCTGATCAGTTCGCTGCTGATCATGGCCGGCCTGGCGCTGTTCATCTTCCCGGGCGTGTGGATCATGATCAACCTGGTGTTCGCCGAGTACCTGCTGGTGCTGCGCGGCCTGCCGGTGGTGCAGGCAATGCGCGAAAGCGCACGCATGACCACCGGGCACTTCATGCGCATCATGATTTGCGTGGTGGCCGTGCTGGCACCGATCTGGCTGATCGACGGGCTGTTGCTGATGGCCTTCCCCGAGCCATCGCCGGGCATGGAGCTGGCCATGGACAGCCTCAGCGGCTTCCTGCAGTTGTTCAGCACCGTGGTGCTGTACCGCCTGTTCATGCTGCTGGAGGGCGAAGCCGGGGCGTGATGCCCAGGCCCGCGTTTCGGCCAGGCAGCACCGTAATCAGGTACCCCGAGGCTTGGCCCGCGCCGTAGCTTCGGCCACCAGAGGGTCGTCCGGCCAGTAATGCTTGGGGTACCGCCCTTTCAGGTCTTTCTTCACTTCGGCATAGGTCGTGCGCCAGAAGTTGGCCAGGTCCTGGGTCACCTGCACCGGTCGGCGTGCCGGCGACAGCAGGTGCAACTTGACCTGCTGCCGGCCATTGGCGATGCGCGGGGTATCGGCCAGGCCGAACAGTTCTTGCAGGCGCACGGCGAGAATCGGCGGGGTTTCGCTGTAGTCCAGCCGGATATTCGAGCCGGACGGCACGGCCAGGTGCGCGGGGGCCTGTTCTTCCAGGCGTTGCGGCAGCGGCCAGGGCAGCAGATTGCGCAGCAGCGACGGCAGGTCCAGCGCGCTGAAGTGGCTGAGCCGGGACACTTTGCCAAGGTAGGGCTGCAACCAGTCTTCCAGGCTGGCGAGCAGCGCCTCGTCACCCAGGTCGGGCCATTCGCTTTGCCCGTCCCTGTCCAGGTCCAGCTGGCGCAACAGTGCCACTCGCGCCTGCCACTGGCGCAGTTCCGGGGTCCATGTCAGCAGGTTCAGGCCTTTGCGCCGTACCAGGCCAAGCAGCGCCTTGGCCCGCGCTTCGTCAGTCAGGCCCGCCAGTGGTTCACGGCTTAGTATCAGCTCACCGACTTTGGTTTGCCGCTCGGCACGCAGCACCTGCTCACGCTCGTCCCAGTCGAGTAGATCGACACGCTCGACCTGCTCGGCCAGCACATCATCAAGCAGCGCCGGGTCAAATTCTGCCGCAAGGTAGATGCGCTCTTCGCGCTGGCCCTGGCGGCTGCCCAGGTCGGCGATCACCAACCACGGGTGCTTCATCAACGCATCGACCTCGCCGAACAAGGCAGCACGGCCGTTGGCCAGGCGATACTCGGCGCCCCCTGCACGCCGCTGCTGCGCGACCCGGTCGGGATAGGCCAGCGCCAGCAAGGCGCCAAGCCAGCGCGGATGATCGGGGTCGGCGACGGCGGCCCCGGCCTTGCCGCGCAACAGGCCACGGTACTGACGCGCAAGCTGCCGGGCGCGCTGCACGCCACCCTGGCCGCCACGGCTGGCCTTGCTCTCGCCGCTGACCAGGGCCAGCCGGCTGTGCAGGTCGGCACCGCCGCCACGCTGGATATCCCGCTCACCGAGCAACGCCGCCACATCACAGGCCATGGCGGCCAAACCCAGGCTCTGCCCCCGCAGCAACAAATGGGCGATACGGGGGTGGGCCGGCAGCTCGGCCATGGCCTGGCCGTGATCGCTGAGGTTGTCGCGGCTGCCCGGTTTGAATGCCCCCAGGCGCGCCAGCAGGTCCTGAGCCTGGGTAAACGCTGCGCTGGGCGGCTGGTCGAGCCAGCTCAACTGATGGGGGGCGACGCCCCAGCGCGCCAGTTGCAGGGCCAGGCCTGCCAGGTCGGCCTGGAGGATTTCGGCGCTGCCATGGGCAGCCAGTTGGTCATGCTGGGCTTCGGACCACAGCCGGTAGCACACGCCCGGCTCCAGGCGGCCGGCACGGCCGGCACGCTGGGTGGCGCTGGCGCGGGAGATACGCTGTGTATCCAGCCTGGTCATGCCACTGCCAGGGTCAAAACGCGGCACCCGGGCCAGGCCCGCGTCGATCACGACGCGCACGCCGTCGATGGTCAGGCTGGTTTCGGCAATGTTGGTGGCCAGCACCACCTTGCGCTGGCCCTTGGGCGCCGGGTCGATGGCTGCACGCTGGGCATTGAGGTCAAGTTCGCCATGCAGCGGGCACAGCAGAATCTCCGGCCGCTCGCCCAGTGCTTCCTGCAGGCTCTGATGCACCCGGCGGATTTCGGCCTGGCCCGGCAAGAACACCAGCACGCTGCCCGTCTGGTCGGCCAGCGCCTGCAGCACGCTGTCCACGACCCGTGGCTCGATGAACTCGCCCGGCTGGAAGGGCCGCCCCCAGCGGATGTCCACCGGGTGCATGCGGCCCTCACTGCTGACCACCGGGGCGTCGTCCAGCAGCCGTGACAGGCGCTCGCCTTCCAGGGTTGCCGACATCAGCATGATCTTCAGCGGTGGGTCGTCACGCAGCAACGCGCGGCCGTTGAGGCTCAGCGCCAGGGCCAGGTCGGCATCCAGGCTGCGTTCGTGGAATTCATCAAAGATCAGCAGGCCCACGCCTTCCAGCGCCGGGTCGGCTTGCAGGCGGCGGGTAAGAATGCCTTCGGTCACCACCTCGATACGGGTTTTCGGCCCGACCTTGCTGTCCAGGCGGATGCGGTATCCCACCGTTTCACCCACCTGCTCGCCCAGTTCACTGGCCAGCCGTTCGGCTGCCGCACGCGCCGCCAGGCGCCGCGGTTCGAGCATGAGGATGGTCTGCCCGGCAAGCCACGGCTCGTTCAGCAGCGCCAGCGGCACGCGGGTGGTCTTGCCGGCGCCGGGTGGCGCTTCGAGCACAGCTTCGTCACGTTTTTCCAGGGCATGGCGCAAAGCAGGCAAGACGGCATCGATCGGTAATGAAATCATGGTGGTCCTCGAACAATCTGGCGAGTATAACGGCGAACCCAGCCTGCTCTATCATGGTCTTAAGCTTCAGGCGCAGGCGCTTCGCTTGCCCTGCTGAATACCTTCTCGGAGATTTACATGCGCATCCCATCCCGCGTCATCGGCGGCGCCCTCATCGCCACCTTGCTGACCCAGCTGACGGCCTGCGGTACCATTTTCTACCCGGACCGGCGCGGCCAGATCGGCGGCAAGATCGACCCCGTGGTAGCCGCAATGGACGCCATCGGCATTCTGTTCTACGTCATCCCGGGGCTGATTGCCTTCGGCATCGACTTCGCCACTGGCGCCATCTACTACCCGGGTGGCCGCACCGCCCAGGTCGACCCGGCCAAGCTGCAAGAAGCAGTAAGCCCCGACGGCAAGGTCGACAACCTGAAGTTGCAGGCCATTCTCGAAAGCGAACTGGGCCAGCGCCTGCCGCTGAATGACCCACGGCTGATCCAGCACCGCGGCAGCGTCGAACAGCTGGCCAGCCTGGGCCTGGTGCCGGCAGCCTGAACCCCACGCACGGACGTTGACCACGGATGATCACCCCAGCCGAACACCAGCGCCTGCTACGCCTGGCCACCCGCGCCTCACTGGCGGTGGCCAGTATCCTGGTGCTGAGCAAGGCGCTGGCCTGGTGGCTGAGCGGCTCGATCAGCCTGCTGGCCGGGTTGACCGACTCGGCACTGGATGCTGTCGCCTCGTTTATCAACCTGCTCGCCGTGCACTACGCCTTGCGCCCGGCCGACGACGACCACCGTTTTGGCCATGGCAAGGCCGAAGCCTTGGCCGGTATGGCGCAAGCGCTGTTCATCGGCGTCAGTGCGGTGCTGATTGGCGTACAGGCGGCCGAACGCCTGCACACGCCGCAACCCTTGGGCGATACCGGCGTCGGCATTGCAGTGATGCTGCTGTCGCTGGGGCTGACCTTTGCCTTGCTGGCACTGCAACGCAAGGTCGTTCGCCTGACCGGCTCCACCGCAGTGCGGGCCGACTCCCTGCATTACCGCTCGGACCTGCTGTTGAACAGCAGCATTCTGCTGGCCCTGTTGCTGGCACGCTTTGGCTGGCCACAACTGGATGCACTGTTCGGCCTGGGCATTGCCTGCTACATCCTCTGGAGCGCGTTGCAGATTGCCCGCGAGAGTACGGCAATCCTGATGGACAAGGAGCTGCCCGGTGATGTTGGCGAGGACATGACCACACTGGTTTTGGCCATACCCGGGGTGAAA
Organism: Pseudomonas sp. SIMBA_068; assembly: GCF_046534705.1. Lineage (NCBI taxonomy): Bacteria > Pseudomonadati > Pseudomonadota > Gammaproteobacteria > Pseudomonadales > Pseudomonadaceae > Pseudomonas > Pseudomonas sp. SIMBA_068. Next base: position 111,389 of record NZ_JAWRYI010000011.1, on the reverse strand, counting down.
GGTGTGCATGACCTGCGTACGCGGGTGTCGGGCAACCAGTGGTTCGTGCAGCTGCACCTGGAGCTGCCGGGGCAGTTGCCGCTGCATGATGCGCATGGTTTGTGCGTGGAGGCCTCGCGGGTGATCCGCCAGCGTTATCCACTGGCGGATGTGATGGTGCACGCCGACCCTGTTTGAATCTGCAAGGGTCCTATCGCCGGCAAGCCAGCTCCCACAGGGCCTGCACTGGCCTGGAGGCATGCGCAATACCCATGGGAGCTGGCTTGCCGGCGACAGGGCCGGGACAGACAGCACATCTGGCTTAGTTGATGCTGTAACCCCGGCCACTGAAGCAGGCACCCAGCGCCCGGCGATAGGTGTCGAGCACATTGGCCGCCGGTGCGTAGGTCGCCGTCGCCGGGTCGAACCCCGACTGGCTCACCGCCCAGCGATGGCACTGGTAGCGGTCCTGCTCCTGCTGCTGTTGCCCCTGCCCGTTCATCGGGTAAGCCACCACGTCATACCCGCCGGTTGCCGGCGCCACCGGTCCGGGGGCCGGGGCGGCGACAGATGGGTTGACCACCACATACTCCCGGCTGTCAGCCAGGTACTGGTAATAGGTGTCGGCCACCAGGAAGAACATCGCCCCACCCAGCCAGACCTCCTGCGCATAGGGCGGCAGGTAATTGACCCGCACGCCGTAAGGCGGGGTCACGACGATATAACTGCCACCATGGGGGCGATACCAGTAGCCACCGGAGTAGAAGTAGTCCGCCCCCCGGTAAGGCACTTTCCAGTAGCGGTCGGGGAAATGATCGACAGTGTGACCCGGTCGATACTGCGGCCCAGGCCCCCAGCCATTGCCGTGGCCATCCGGGCGCCCCTGCCAGTCGCCACCGGGACGTTGCCCTGGGCCGCCAGCTTCCCATTGATGGTTATCGCCGTGGCGCCGGGGAATGTCCTGGTAGTAGCCCTGCCTTGGCGGCTGGGTCTGGCGCACTTCGTCGCGCGAGTTCAATGAGCGGCCAGGCGTGCCTTCTGCCTGCCCCTGCTGGCCTCGTTCGCCATGCCCCTCGGCCGGCCCTTCGGCCAAGGCCCCCAGGCTGATGCTCAAACCCAGCAAACCAACACCTGCCAACTGCCAGATGCGCGACTTCATGGTGTTCCTCACGGTAGAAAATACGGCAACTAGAGCCAGTCTACCGTGACGGCACCACAGGCCAATTAAATTTCCAGACAGAAAAAAGGGAGGCCACAGGGCCTCCCTTCTGAAATTGTCGTCCGTGCTCGGCACTTGTGGCGCCGGCTCACCTCACACCGTCTTCTGGAGGGTGTGTAGCCCGGGGGCCGAGTGCATCCTGTTGGATGGCTGGCCGCGACCGCCCGCCTAGGGCGCGTCGCTGTGGACTGATGTCCGGGCAGTGATTCTGTGGATAAAGATACCGGACAGGTTGCGGCAGAGGATTGCGAAGATTGCTCAGATAAATAGCACTTGCGCAATTTTTCACCCTGGATTGATAATTCGCCGCAATACGAACAGAAAAGGGCAAATGCCATGAGCAAACTTGACCGCTACGACCTGAGCATCCTCGCCGAATTGCAGCGCGATGCGCGCATTTCCAACCAGGAACTGGCCGAACGCATAGGCCTGTCGCCTTCGCCATGCTCGCGTCGGGTCAAGCAACTGGAGGACGACGGCTACATCTCGCGCCAGGTGGCGCTGCTCGACCGCAAGAAGCTGGGCCTGAGCCTCACCGCCTACGTGCTGATCGGCATGGACCGCCACACCCCGGAGCGCTTCGAAACCTTCGAGGCGGCCATCCGCATCCTGCCGCAGGTGCTTGAATGCAGCCTGGTCACCGGGATGGATGCCGACTACCAGCTCAAAGTGGTGGTGCCGGACATGGACCATTACCAGAAACTGCTTCTAGGCAGCCTGACCCGTATCGAAGGCGTCACCAGCGTGCGTTCAAGCTTCGTGCTCAACCAGGTGTTGGCCAGCACCGAGCTGCCATTGACCCACCTGCGTTAAATGCCCACGGTAGCCGGCGTATAATCGGCTGTTAAGCCTGCCTGGAGAACACAGATGGATCCCGCCGTATTCGAAGAGTGGATGATGATCATCCTGGTTACCGTATTGATCGGTTTCATGGGCTTCATCGTCTGGGACCTGGCGAAAAAGTCCAAGGCAGGCAAGTTCGGGACGTTGATCCTGTTCTTCGTGCTGGGGCTGGGGGTGCTGGCCTTTATCATCAAGAGCGTGGTGGTGGGGTTTCTCGAAGGCGTTTAAGGCTCAGGAATGGCGGGAGCGCTGCAACTTCGCCGGCACTTCGCGCCAGCACCCCTGCTCCAGCCCATCCAGCGCCCAGTCACCAATCCGCACCCGCACCAAACGCAAGGTCGGCAGCCCCACTGCCGCCGTCATCCGCCGTACCTGCCGGTTACGCCCCTCGCGAATCACCAGTTCCAGCCAGCTGGTCGGCACGCTCTTGCGAAAGCGTACCGGGGGGTTGCGTGGCCACAAGTCGGGTTCTTCCAGCCGCCGCGCCTCGGCCGGTAAAGTCGGCCCATCGTTCAGCTCCACGCCATCGCGCAAGCGCTGCAACTGCTCGTCGCTCGGTTCCCCCTCCACCTGTACCCAGTAAGTCTTGGCCAGCTTGTGCTTGGGGTCGGCAATACGCGCCTGCAGCCCGCCATCGTTGGTCAGCAACAGCAGGCCTTCGCTGTCGCGGTCCAGCCGCCCGGCAGGGTACACGCCCGCGATGTCGATGAAGTCCTTGAGGGTCGCGCGCCCTTCGCCGTCGCTGAACTGGGTCAGCACGTCGAACGGTTTGTTGAACAGGATCAGGCGCGGCTCGGCCGGTGGCGCCTTGGGCTGGCGACGCGGGCCGGCGGCAGGCCGCGCCTGGGGGCGGCGCGGCTTGTTACGGGGTGGCAGTGACATGGATCCTCAGCGGAACGGCGGCTCATCGAAGCTGCGCAGTTTACGCGAGTGCAGCGAGTTGAGCTCGGTGCGCAACAGGTCGAGGGCGGCAATGCCGATCTTCAGGTGCTGGCTGACCGCCCGGTTGTAGAAGGCGTTGGCCGAACCCGGCAGCTTGATCTCGCTGTGCAGCGGCTTGTCGGACACACACAGCAAGGTGCCGTACGGCACGCGCAAACGGTAACCCTGTGCGGCAATGGTCCCGCTTTCCATGTCCACGGCCACGGCACGCGACAGGTTGATCAGCGGCCGTTCCTGGGCCCATCGCAGCTCCCAGTTACGGTCGTCGTAGGTCAGCACGGTGCCGGTGCGCAGGCGTTTCTTCAGCTGTTCGCCACGTTCGCCGGTAACCTGCGCAGCCGCTTCCTGCAAGGCCAGTTGCACTTCGGCCAGGGCTGGAATGGGGATGTTCGGCGGCACCACCCGGTCGAGAATGCCGTCACGGCGCATGTAGGCGTGGGCCAGCACGTAGTCGCCGATGGTTTGCGACTGCCGCAAGCCGCCGCAGTGGCCGATCATCAGCCAGCAGTGCGGGCGCAGCACGGCCAGGTGGTCGGTGATGTTCTTGGCGTTGGACGGGCCGACACCAATGTTGACCAAGGTCACGCCGTCGCCGTCGGCGGCGATCAGGTGGTAGGCCGGCATCTGGTAGCGGTGCCAGATCACGCTGGCGACCAGGGCCTGGGTTTCACCGTGATCCATGGCTTTTTCGATCACCACGTTGCCCGGCAGCACCATGCGCACGAAGCGCGGGTCGTCGCGAAGTTGCTCCAGACCGTGGCTGATGAACTGGTCGACATAACGGTGGTAGTTGGTCAGCAGGATCCACGGCTGCACATGGCGCCAGTCGCTGCCGGTGTAGTGCACCAGGCGGCGCAGCGAAAAGTCGACGCGCGCGGCGTCGAACAGCGCCAGTGGGAAAATTTCGGCACGGTCCCAGTCGTACAGGCCATCGGCGATGTTGTCAGTGGCGGCCGACAGGTCGGTGCTAGGGAACACCCGCGCCAGCTGCGCGGCGGTAATGCCGCTGCCGGCCAGTTCGTCGCCCTGGTCGACTACGTAAGGGTATGGAATGTTCTGCTCGCTGATGCCTACCTCTACCGTGACGGTGTAGTCGTGCATCAGGGGGCGCAACTGCTCCAGCAAGTAGCCACGGAACGCAGCGGGCTGGGTGACGGTGACGCTGTAGGTGCCGGCCACCTGCACCTTGGCATAGGCCCGCGTGGTGGCGGCGACCTCACCGTGGCTGTAGTAGGTCAGGCGCAGCGCCGGGTAGCGGAACAGGTCGCGCTCATCGGCGCCCGGCTCGGTACGATCCTTCAGGTAACGCTTGAGGGCCTGGCTAAGGGCCCCGGTAGCCTGTTCATGCAGGGCCGCCAGACGGTCGACGGCCTGTTCGGGGGTATCAACGACTACAAAAGCGTGGCTCACACTGTGCTTCCTGTCTGGACATGCATGTGAACCATCTTGCCTGCGTTTCATGGCAATTACATCCCCGGCGGTCAGTACCGGCCCTATCGCCGGCAAACCAGCGCCCACAAGTCCTCCACCGGTATCGAACATTGCGCATTACCTGTGGAAGCTGGCTTGCCGGCGATAGGGCCTTCAAACACACCTCAACTCGGCCAGGCAGGTGTTGCCCTGATCACCAATGCCTGCACATCCACACCCCGTGGCAGCGCCCCATACGCCCGTCCACCACCCGTCAGGCGGCTACCGATAAACGCATCGCTGACCACCGCGTTGCCCGCCTCCAGCAACAGCTTGGCCTGAAGCGCCAGCGCGATATCCTCGGTCAGCTGCCGCGCGCGGTACTGTATGTCGCCGGTGTCGGCAAACGCCCCCTTGAGGTTGCCGATATGCGCCGCCAGCCGCGGATCCCCATGCCCGTCGCCCAATTCGGCGAACAGCGCATCGAGCACGCCCGGCTCCTTGGACAAGGCCCGCAGCACATCCAGGCACTGCACGTTGCCCGAGCCCTCCCAGGTCGAATTGACCGGTGCCTCGCGGTACAGCCGTGGCAGGATGCTGTCTTCGACATAACCCGCACCGCCCAGGCATTCGGCGGCCTCGTTGATCATGGCCGGCGCCCGTTTGCAGATCCAGTACTTGCCAACCGCCGTGACCAGCCGGGCGAAATGCGCCTGCTGCGGGTCGTCGAGTTGCTCCAGCGCCTTCCCCATACGCAGGCTCAGGGCCAGTGCCGCCTCGCTTTCCAGGGCAAGGTCGGCCAGCACGTTCTGCATCAGCGGCTGCTCATTGAGCAACCGGCCGCCGACCTTGCGGTGCGCGCAGTGATGGGCCGCCTGGGTCAACGCCTGACGCATCAGGGCGCTGGAGCCGACCATGCAGTCGAAACGGGTCATGGCCACCATTTCAATGATGGTCGGTACACCCCGCCCTTCCTCCCCAATCATCCATGCCAGCGCACCACGGAACTCCACTTCGCTGGAGGCGTTGGAGCTGTTGCCCAGCTTGTTCTTCAGGCGCTGGATGTAGAACTGGTTGCGGTTGTCGTCCGGGCGATGGCGCGGCAGCAGGAAGCAGCTCAGACCTTTTTCGGTTTGCGCCAGCGTGAGGAAGGCATCGCACATGGGTGCCGAGCAGAACCACTTGTGCCCGACCAGCTCATATGGCTGGCCCGGGCCAGGTGCCCCTACCGGGTAGGCCCGCGTGGTATTGGCGCGCACATCGGTGCCGCCCTGCTTCTCGGTCATGGCCATGCCCAGGGTGACCCCGGCCTTGTGCCGGTCGCCGACATTGCGCGGGTCATATTCACAGGCAAGGATTTTCGGCAGCCAGTACTCGGCCAGCTCGGGCTGAAGGCGCAGCGCCGGCACGGCAGCGAAGGTCATGGTCAGCGGGCAGCCAGTACCGGCTTCGGCCTGGCTGTGCAGGTAAGTCATCGACGCGCGTGCCACATGGGCGCCAGCGCGGGGTTCGGCCCATGGCAAAGAAGGCAGGCCGTGCTCGACGGCGGTGCGCATCAGCTCGTGGTAGGCCGGGTGGAACTCGACCAGGTCGATGCGATGGCCATAGCGGTCGTGGCTGATGAACTCCGGCTTGTGCGCGTTGGCCAGGAAACCTGCCTGCATCAGCGGGCCGCCCGCCAGGGCGCCGTAGGCATCTATCCGCGACTCGGCCCAGCCCGCGCCGAAACGCCGGGACCATTCCTGCAAAGGCAGGTCGAGGCGGTACAGGTTGGCACCGTCGAGAGGCGGCGGCTGGTTGGTGACTTCGTGGGTTTCAGCGTACTGGTGCAGGTTCATCGGGGGGCTCCTGGATCCGGGTAGGCTTGAGAGACCCAGTGAAGCACTGCTTGCAGGGGAGTCAAAGGGGCATTAATGACTAAACGTGTGGTGGGGGTGGCGCATACCTTGGGAGGCATCAGGGCTGAAGGTGCTCGCCGTGGCAGGTGCAGCGCCTATGAGATCGAGCGCCGCCCGCGCGGCGCTTCGCAGCACAAGGCTGCTCCTACATTTGTTTCGGGCCAGTGGTTCCTGAGGCAGAGGCGCGCGGCCCCTTGGTGTTCACCTCGATATCGTGTCGGGCAAACCACGCGGTCGCGCGCGTTGGCCCAGGTGTTACTGGCCCGAGACAAACGTAGGAGCAGCCTTGTGCTGCGAAGCGCCGCGCGGGCGGCGCTCGATCTCATAGGCGCTGCACCTGCCCCGGCGAACACCTGCCAGCCCTCACGAACGCTATGCCTTCAAAGCAAGCGCCGCGTCTGCACTATATTCGGGCTCATCTGCACCTGCGAAATCGCCACGTTCAAACTCAATTCAAACCGGCTCCCCAACCCGCGCGTCGATTCATGCGCCAACCTGGCCCCCAGCAATTCCCCCATCTGCCGGCAGATCGACAAGCCAATCCCCAGGCCGCCATACCGCCGGGTCATCGAACCGTCGACCTGGAAGAACCGCTGGTACAGGGTCGACTGCTCCAGGTCATCGAAGCCGATACCGCTATCACTGATGGTAAAGGTCAAGGCCAGGTCGCCCGGCCCCAACCGGCGGCCGCGCACCTGGATCATCACCCCGCCCTGATGGGTGAACTTCAAACCGTTGTCCACCAGGCAGCCCAGGCACTGGGCCAGTTTCTTCCCATCACCCAGCAGCCCGTCCGGCAGGTCGGCCGGTATGTCCAGGCTGAGGTACAAGCCTTTGCGCAGGGACTGCCCTGCATAACCGGCGCGCAAGCCCTGCAGCAGTGCGCGCAGGCTGAACGGCGCCGGCTGCGCGCGCAGGCGGCCTGCCTGCAGCTCGGACAGGGTAAGAATGGCGTCGACCATGTCCATCATGCCTTGCGCCGACCCCACCGCCGTGCGGTGGTACTGGGCCATCTCGGCTTCCATCGGCAGGGTGTGCATCAGCTCCAGCGAGCCGATCACGCCATTCATCGGGGTGCGCAGCTCATGGGTCACGCTGGCCAGAAACTCGTCCTTCAGGCGGTTGCTCCTGGCCAGTTGCAGGTTCAGCTGCTCCAACGTGCGCCCAGTCTCGCGCAAGGTCTGCGCCTGTTGCTCACGCAGGCTGTTGATACGGTCGGCCAGCGCCAGCGACAGCAATGCTACCTCCAGCGCAGAACCGAGCTGGCTGGCATACATGGTGATGAACACATTTGGCAGGTGGCCCAGCACCATCAGGGTGTTGACCAGCCCGCCAAGCAGGAACGCCGTCCAGGCGATGATGAACCAGCGCGCCACGCGCAAGCCACGCCACCAGGCGTAGAGGCCGGCGCTGAAGATGCTCACGGTGAACAGCAACGCCAGTAGCGTGGCCATGCGCAGGGCAATGCCGTAGGGCATGCTCACCGCCATTACCATGACCAAAGCGCCGCCCAGCATCAGTAGCTGCAGCAGCCGGTCGAAACCACGGCTGATGTTACCCAGTTGCAGGAAGTGCCGGGCGAACTGGCAGCCGAACAGGCCGGCCGCACCAATGAACAGCGGCGTCGAGGCGTTCGCCCACCAGGGGCTGTCCGGCCAGAAGTAGGCCACGCCTGCACCGTTCACCGATACCTGGTAAAAACCGAACGAGGCGATATAGAGGATGTAGTAGAGGTAGCTGACGTCGCGCACGCTGAGGTAGATGAACAGGTTGTACACCAGCATCACCAGTAACACGCCGTAGATGATCCCCAGCACATACAGGCGCGTGGGCTGCTCTTCCAGGTAGGCTTCAGGGGACCACAGCGCCAGCGGCGCTTGTACCGAACCCTGGCTGTGCAGCCGCAGGTAGGCGGTGGTCACCTTGCCAGGGGGCAACTGCAACTTGAACAGGTAGTTGTTCTGCCGTATCTGCCGGCTGTCGTAGGGCAAGGCATCGCCGGTGCGCTGCGCCAGGCGGTATACGCCGCTGCCGTCAGGCAAGTACAGCTCGAGGTGGTCCAGCGGCGGATAGGCCAGCTCCAGCAGCCACTGCCGCGGGGCAGCGCCGGGCGGGGCAACGGGGCGCAGCTCGACCTTGAGCCAGAACACCGAGGTGGAATAACCGGCGTTCAGCACGTCTTCATGGTGGGGGCGGAAGAATTTGGCAAACCCGGGGGCACTGACCTGGGCGATGCTGGCACTGCCATCGAGGTCTTCGTAAACCTGCATGGCCTTGCCCAATGGAAGATGCCGGGTAGCGTCGTCGAAATCGACCGCTCCGGCCAGCACGGGCAGCAAGCCCAGAAGCACAATCAGCAAATAGCGCATACAGCCCCAGCATGGCCTGTCCGGTCGCGTCGCGGTAGCCTCCCATCCGTTTGAGACGACGTTATCCGGCAGAACCCGTTTGTCGAGTTATCCGAGCACTCTAGCATAGCTTCGCAACCTGGCAATCGGCCATATCAAAAACCAAAGAAAAGGCTCTAAATCAATACTTTCAGAAGTTCATAAAATTAGAATCTGACCGATCGATCAGTAAAACTCGTTTGTCGGACGATCCGCCCAAACAGGTTTGGTGGTAAGCTCGCCGACCATGAATACCTACAGCTCCCGCCCCGTTGTCCTCTGTCTCTCCGGCCACGACCCCAGTGGCGGCGCCGGCCTGCAGGCAGATATCGAAGCCCTGATCGCCCAAGGCTGTCACGCTGCACCCGCAGTGACCGCCCTGACCGTGCAGGATACCGTCAACGTTTCCGACTTCCGCGTGCTCGACCGCGAGTGGGTACTGGCCCAGGCCAATGCCGTACTGGCCGACTCCACGGTGGCCGCCGTCAAGCTGGGCATGCTCGGTTCGATCGAGATGGTCGACACCGTCGCCGAACTGCTGGCCGCCCACCCGCACCTGCCGCTGGTTTGCGACCCGGTGCTGCGTGCCGGCGGCGGTGGCCGCCTGGGCAAGGACGAGGTGGGCTACGCCGTGCGCGAACGCCTGCTGCCACTGGCGACCATCGCCACGCCGAACCTGCCCGAAGCGCGCATCCTCGCCGAACTGCCCGAAGGCACCGCCGACGAATGTGCCGAAAAGCTGCTGCCGTTCTGTAGACACCTGCTGATTACCGGCGGTCACGGCGACGAAGACGAAATTCACAACCGCCTGTACACCCAGGACGGTCAGCACCACACCTGGACCTGCCAGCGCCTGCCGGGCAGCTACCATGGCTCGGGCTGCACCCTGGCCAGCGCCCTGGCTGGCCGCCTGGCCCTCGGCGAGCAGCTGGAAAGCGCCGTGCGCAGCGCTTTGGACTACACCTGGCGCACCCTGCGTGACGCCGAGCAGCTGGGCAGGGGCCAGTACGTGCCGCGCCGCCTGCCCCTGGACTTCTGTTCCTGATACGAGGCTTTCAATGAAGCTACGCGGTCTGTATGCAATCACCGACAGCCAGCTGCTCGCCGGCCGGTTCCTGTCCCATGTCGAGGCGGCACTGGAAGGCGGCGTGTGCCTGCTGCAGTACCGCGACAAAAGTGACGACGCGGCGCGCCGCCTGCGTGAAGCCGAAGGGCTGATGAAGCTCTGCGAGCGCTACGGCACCCAGCTGCTGATCAACGACGACGCCGAACTGGCCGCACGCCTGGGTGTCGGTGTACACCTGGGCCAGACCGACGGCCCGCTGACCCCGGCCCGCGCCCTGCTCGGCCGCCGGGCGATCATCGGTTCCACCTGCCACGCCAGCCTCGACCTGGCCGCCCAGGCCGCCAGCGAAGGCGCTAGCTACGTCGCCTTTGGCCGCTTCTTCAATTCCGTTACCAAGCCGGGCGCGCCCGCCGCCAACGTCGAACTGCTGGAGCAGGCGCGTGCCCAGGTGAAATTGCCGATTGCCGTGATCGGCGGCATCACCCTCGACAACGCCGCCCCGCTGGTCGCCCACGGCGCCGACCTGCTGGCGGTGATCCATGGCCTGTTCGGTGCCGACAGCGCGCAGGAAGTTACCCGCCGCGCCCGCGCCTTCAATGCCTTGTTCGCATCCTGATTTCGAGAGAGCCTTTCATGTCCCGTTCCGAAGACCTGTTCGCCAAAGCCCAGAAGCACATCCCCGGCGGCGTCAACTCGCCAGTGCGCGCTTTCAAAAGCGTGGGCGGCACGCCGCTGTTCTTCAAGCATGCCGAAGGCGCCTACGTCGTTGACGAAGACGACAAGCGCTATGTCGACTACGTAGGCTCCTGGGGCCCGATGATCCTCGGCCACGGCCACCCGGACGTACTGGACTCGGTACGCAAGCAGCTGGAGCACGGCCTGTCCTACGGCGCGCCGACCGCCATGGAAACCGACATGGCCGACCTGGTCTGCTCGCTGGTGCCGTCGATGGAAATGGTGCGCATGGTCAGCTCGGGCACCGAAGCCACCATGAGCGCCATCCGCCTGGCCCGTGGCTACACCGGCCGTGACGCCATCATCAAGTTCGAAGGCTGCTACCACGGCCACTCCGACAGCCTGCTGGTAAAAGCCGGTTCCGGCCTGCTGACCCAAGGCGTGCCAAGCTCGGCCGGCGTGCCGGCAGACTTCGCCAAGCACACACTGACCCTGCCGTTCAACGACATCGCCGCGGTCGAGAAAACCCTGGCAGACGTCGGCCAGACCGTGGCCTGCATCATCGTCGAGCCCGTGGCCGGCAACATGAACTGCGTCCCGCCGGCGCCGGGCTTCCTTGAAGGCCTGCGCGAGCAGTGCGACAAACACGGCGTGGTGCTGATCTTCGACGAAGTGATGACCGGCTTCCGCGTCTCGCTGGGCGGCGCCCAGGGCCACTACGGCATCAAGCCGGACCTGTCCACCTTCGGCAAGATCGTCGGTGGCGGCATGCCGGTCGGCTGCTTCGGCGGCAAGCGCGAAATCATGGGCTGCATCGCCCCGCTCGGCCCGGTTTACCAGGCCGGCACCCTGTCGGGCAACCCGCTGGCCATGGCCGCTGGCCTGACCACCCTGAAGCTGATCAGCCGCCCGGGCTTCCACGATGAGCTGACCGACTACACCAGCCGCATGCTCGATGGCCTGCAGCAACGTGCCGATGCCGCTGGCATACCGTTCGTCACCACCCAGGCCGGTGCCATGTTCGGCCTGTATTTCAGCGGCGCCGACGATATCGTCACCTTCGAAGACGTGATGAGCAGCGATGCCGAACGCTTCAAGCGCTTCTTCCACCTGATGCTGGAAGGCGGCGTGTACCTGGCACCCAGCGCATTCGAGGCGGGCTTCACCTCCATCGCCCATGGCGACAAGGAGCTGCAAATCACCCTGGATGCGGCTGAGAAGGCCTTTGCTGCATTGAAGTAACTGCCAGCCTGCATCGGCCTCTGTGGGAGCGGGCTTGCCCCGCGAAGAGGCCGGTACAGGCAATAATTACGCATGCACAATCAGCTGACTTCCCCAACCAAGCAGAAATTCGAGTAAAACTTTGTAAGGTTGGCGCTGCTTATCCCATAATGTGCCACCAGAGACATTGGCCGCAGCTTTGCAGAGGTAAGTCGATCCCCATGAACCGCACCGGCCGCGCCCTGACCCTGGGCTGCCTGTTGCTTCTTCAGCCCCTGCTGGCCTTGGCGGAGGGCGGTAACTCGTTGCTGATTCCGGCGACGGGCCGCTGCACCTTGAATGTTCAGCCTGAAGACCTGGCAAACGCCCTAAAGGCCTGCGAGCAGACGGCTACCGCGGGGGATGCCCAGGCGCAATTCGAACTGGGCGAGTACTACTACACGCAAACGCCGAAAAACCTCGACAAAGCCCTGGACTGGTTCCAGAAGGCTTCGCTGCAAGGCCAGGCCGACGCCCAGTACCGTCTGGGTGCGATGTTCTTCCATGGCGAAGGGGTCAAGGCCAACAACGTGCAAGCCTACATCCTGCTGAAGATGGCCGCGGTCAACGGCGCCGAAGATGCACTGGACATGGCCGACGAAGTCACCGAGCAAATGCCCCGCGACGAACTGGAGCATGCCACCCAGGTGCTCGGCCAGATCTTCCGCAAATACCTGCTGGAACTGCAGAACGCCGAAGGGCGCACGCCGTTCTCGCCACTCCCCTGACAGTTATTTTTCCGGCATTGGCATCGGGAACGGCATCACATTGCCGCCGCCCTTGGCTTCGCTGATCTTTGCCGTGCCCAGCCGCTCCACTTCGTCAATCCGCACGATCGAGTGCATCGGCACGAAACTGCGGATCACGCCCTCGAACTGGTTCTTTAGCTTCTCCTCGCTCGGATCCACCACCAGTTGCGAGCGCTCGCCGAACACGAACTCCTCGATTTCCAGGAAGCCCCACAGGTCGCTCTGGTAGATCTGCTTGGCATACATCTCGAAGACCTGCCCCTGGTTGAGGAAGATCACTTTATAGATGGCAGGTTCGCGTTTGCTCATGATGGGAGGGATAACACATGCGTAAGAAAAGGCAGGCATGATACCTGCTCCGGCCTCTTCGCGGGTGAACCCGCTCGCACAGGTCATGCACACAACCTGTGGGAGCGGGTTCACCCGCGAAGAGGCCAGAACAGGCAGTACATACCGTTGAACGTTTCAGTGCTTTCGCCACTGGCATTCAAGGGTTATTCTTGAGTTCACACCCATTGCCGTCGAGCGGCTAAAAACGACCTTGAACGCACCCATAGAACCTCATCGTTTCATCCTCGAGCCCTTCGAGGCCCACCGTTTCGCCAACTTGTGCGGGCAGTTCGACGAGCACTTGCGCCTGATCGAACAGCGCCTGGCCATCGAAATCCGCAACCGCGGCAATCAGTTCGAACTGATCGGCGAACCCAAGACCACCTCTGCGGCCGAACAGTTGCTGCGCCGTCTCTACCGCGAGACCAAGGCCACCGACCTGTCGCCGGAAACCGTGCACCTGTACCTGCAGGAGTCGGCTGTCGAAAACATCGACAACCCGGCCGTCAACGAGGTCAGCGTGTCGCTGCGTACGCGCAAGGGCAACATCCGCCCGCGCGGGCTCAACCAGCAGCGCTACGTGAAGGAAATACTGGCCAACGACATCAACTTCGGCGTCGGCCCGGCCGGTACCGGCAAGACCTACCTTGCCGTGGCCTGCGCCGTGGATGCGCTGGAGCGCGAACAGGTGCGCCGTATCCTGCTGGTGCGCCCTGCGGTCGAGGCAGGCGAAAAGCTTGGCTTCCTGCCCGGTGACCTGGCACAGAAGATCGACCCGTACCTGCGCCCGCTGTACGACGCCCTGTACGAAATGCTCGGCTTCGAACACGTTGCCAAGCTGATCGAGCGCCAGGTGATCGAGATCGCCCCGCTGGCCTACATGCGTGGCCGTACCCTGAACAACAGCTTCATCATCCTCGACGAAAGCCAGAACACCACGCTGGAACAGATGAAAATGTTCCTCACCCGCATCGGTTTCGGCTCCACCGCGGTGATTACCGGCGACATCACCCAGGTCGACCTGCCACGTGGCACCAAGTCGGGCCTGGCACACGTCATCGAGGTGCTGAAAGACGTTCCGGGCATCAGTTTTACCCACTTCCAACCCAAGGATGTGGTTCGTCACCCACTGGTGCAGCGTATTGTCGAAGCCTACGACCGCTTCGAAGCCCGCCAGGCCAAGCCCGAGGCGCCCGGCAAAGATGCTTGAACTTGATATCCAACGGGCCACGGACGCTGCCGCCCCGGATGACGCCGCCTTCCACCGCTGGTGCGAACTGGCCCTGCGCCAGCGCAGCGCCGACTCGGAAATGACCATTCGCCTGGTCGACGAAGCCGAAGGCCGTGAGCTGAACCACACCTACCGGCACAAAGACTACGCGACCAATGTGCTGTCTTTCCCGGCCGATGTGCCCGACGAACTGCTCGATATTCCGCTGCTGGGGGACCTGGTGATCTGCGTCCAGGTGGTCGAGCGCGAAGCGGCCGAACAAGGCAAGTCGCTCGACGCCCACTGGGCGCACCTGGTCATTCACGGTTGCCTGCACCTGCTCGGCTACGACCACATCGATGATGAGGAAGCCGAAGAAATGGAAAGCCTGGAACGGGAATTGCTGGCAGAACTGGGTCACCCCGACCCGTATGCCGACGATGAAACCGACTCAATCACACACTGAAACACGAAGGATCACGAGAACCGCCATGAGCGAAGATCGATCGAGCAACGGGCAAAAGTCCTGGCTGGGCAAACTGACCCAGGCTTTTGCCCATGAGCCGAAAAACCGCCAGGAGCTCCTTGAGCTGCTGCGCGAAGCCCATCAGAACAAATTGCTGGACAGCGAAGCGCTGACCATCGTCGAAGGCGCCATCCAGGTCGCCGACCTGCAGGTGCGCGACATCATGGTGCCGCGCTCGCAGATGAACAGCATCAAGGCCGGCCAGTCGCCTCGCGAGTTTCTGCCAGCGGTGATAGACGCCGCGCACTCGCGCTACCCGGTGATCGGCGAAAGCCACGACGATGTGCTCGGGATCCTGCTTGCCAAAGACCTGCTGCCGCTGATCCTCAAGGAGAACGGCGACAGCTTCAATATCAAGGACCTGCTGCGCCCGGCCACCTTCGTGCCCGAGTCCAAGCGCCTGAACGTGTTGCTGCGCGAGTTCCGCGCCAACCATAACCACATGGCCATCGTCATCGACGAATATGGCGGCGTGGCAGGCCTGGTGACTATCGAAGACGTGCTGGAACAGATTGTCGGCGACATCGAAGACGAGCACGACGTCGAGGAAGACAGCTACATCAAGCCGCTGCCAAGCGGTGACTTCCTGGTCAAGGCGCTTACCCCGATCGAGAACTTCAACGAGTTCTTCGACAGCGAGTTCTCCGATGACGAGTTCGACACGGTTGGCGGGCTGGTGATGAGCGCCTTTGGCCACCTGCCCAAGCGCAACGAAACCACCGAGATCGGGTCTTACAAGTTCCGTATTCTCAACGCCGACAGCCGGCGGATACACTTGCTGCGCCTGACCCCGATCACCCGTTAAGGACAAACATGCGTTGGATCACCCGCCCCGGCTGGCCCGGTAACCTGCTGGCCCTGGCGGCCGGTGCTTCCACCCTTCTGGCCCTGGCGCCGTTCGACATCTGGCCGCTGGCCATATTGTCCATCGCCGTGCTCTACCTTGGCCTGCGCGAGCTCACCCCGCGCCAGGCCATGTGGCGGGGCTGGTGGTTCGGTTTCGGCCTGTATGGCGCCGGCACCTGGTGGATCTACGTCAGCATGAACACCTACGGCGGCGCCTCGCCGCTGCTGGCGATCCTGCTGCTGTTGGCGTTCTTCGCCGCCCTGGCCTGGTTCTTTGCCCTGCCCACCTGGCTGTGGGCACGCTGGCTGAGGCGCAATGAAGCGCCACTGGCCGACGCGTTGTGCTTCGCCGCCCTTTGGCTGCTGCAAGAGGCCTTCCGCGGCTGGTTCCTGACCGGTTTCCCTTGGCTCTATGCCGGCTACAGCCAGCTGGATGGCCCATTGGCCGGGCTGGCACCACTGGGGGGCGTGTGGCTGGTTTCCTTCACCCTGGCGCTCACTGCGGCCCTGCTGTGCAACCTGCACCGCCTGCGCGCCCGCCCCTCGTTCCTTGCCGTGGCCTGCTTGCTGTTGCTGGCCCCGTGGGTACTGGGCCTGGCGCTCAAGGGCCATGCCTGGACCAAACCGGCAGGTGACCCGCTGAAAGTGGCAGCCATTCAAGGCAACGTCGAGCAGGACCTGAAATGGGACCCGGCGCACATCGACGCGCAACTGGCGCTGTACCGTGACCTGAGCTTCAGCTCCAAACCTGTGGACCTGCTGATCTGGCCAGAAACCGCAGTGCCTGTGCTCAAGGACCAGGCACAGGGCTACATCGACGTGATGGGGCGCTTCGCTGCCGAGAGGCATTCGGCGCTGATCACCGGCGTGCCGGTGCGTGAAGTGGTGCATCATCAGCGCCGCTACTACAACGGCATCACCGTCACCGGTGAAGGCGATGGCACCTACCTCAAGCAGAAACTGGTGCCGTTTGGTGAATACGTGCCGTTGCAGGACATGCTGCGAGGGATGATCGAGTTCTTCAACCTGCCCATGTCCGACTTCGCCCGCGGGCCGGAAGATCAGCCGCTGCTGCAAGCCAAGGGTTATCAGATTGCGCCGTACATCTGCTACGAAGTGGTCTACCCCGAGTTTGCCGCAGGCCTGGCCGCACGCAGCGACCTGCTGCTGACCATCAGCAACGACACCTGGTTCGGCAGATCGATCGGTCCTTTGCAGCACTTGCAGATGGCACAGATGCGCGCCCTGGAAGCCGGCCGCTGGATGATCCGCGCCACCAACAACGGCGTGACGGCCCTTATCGACCCGTTTGGCCGCATTACCACGCAGGTGCCGCAGTTCGAGCAGGCGGTGCTGTATGGCGAAGTGGTGCCGATGCAGCAATTGACGCCGTACCTGAAATGGCGCTCGTGGCCGCTGGCGATTGTCTGTGTGCTGCTGCTGGGCTGGGCGTTGCTGGCAGGGCGCATAGCCAAAACTGTCTGATGATGCTACCTGTACCGGCCTCTTCGCGGGCTTGCCCGCTCCCACAGGTACTGCACACGCCTCGAAGGCTGCGCTAATTCTGTGGGAGCGGGCAAGCCCGCGAAGAGGCCGGTACAGGTAGCACAAGTTTCAATAGAACACCCGATACCCCACCAGCCCCACCACCTCATTCAGCAACTGACCGCTCTGCCACATCGCCCGGCTCTCGGGCAGCAGCCCGGCAAACGGTCGCGCATGATCGCGCCAAAGGAACCCCACCGGCGCTGGCACCACCTCGAACCCCGCCTGTTCAAAACTCCAGCGTGAGCGCTGCATGTGCCAGGCCTGGGTCACCAGCACCACCCGGCGAAACCCTAAAGGCTGCAACACCTTGGCCGTCAGCTGAGCATTTTCCCAGGTCGTGCGGCTGGCCTCTTCGCGCCATTTCACCTCGACAGCGAAATCTTCATGCAGGCGTTCCGCCATCAGCCTCGCCTCGCTGGGCGGCGTGCCGTAATGCAGTCCACCACTGGTCAACACTGGCAGGCCCGAGGCCTTGGCCAGCCGCGCGGCAAAGCGCATACGCTCCAGTGCCGTGGCCGTGGGCTGGTCACCGCCACCCCAGGCCGGGTCCCCGCGCTCGCGCCCGGCGCCCAGCACCACAATGGCATCCGCCCGGCTCGCCAGGCCCGCCCAGTCGCTCACGGCCAGCGGCGGCTCACTTTCCAGCACACGGGCGGTTTCCTGCACCACCAGCGGCAGGCTCATCAGCCACAGGCCACCCAGCCCCATGGCAAAGCACAGCGCCGCCAGCCGTGGCCGCCGTGCACGCAGCCACCACGCCGCAAGCAACAGCAGCAACAGGATGCCCGGCGGCATCAGCCATTGTTTGATGAAGAATCGGATCGGCATCGGCCACACCTCCTTGGCAGGGGTGCAGCCTAAAAGGATCGGCGCCGGTCAACAAGGGTGCGACCGGCGCCAATCGTGAGCTGTGTGATATTGAAGAACCGGCGCGCGATGGCCTGCGGCTGGCATCCTGAACGGCTAGCGATGTGGCAGCGTCCTGGATCTCGCCGTATTGGCGGGGCGTTTCTTGTCCTTGAGCCAGATGATCTTGGCCGATGTCGGCTCCGCTTGTGGGTAACTGCCGGCACAGGCACTCTGGCGCACCGGGAGCGATTCCAGGTAGGCCTTGATCACTTCGAACTCTGCGTGGCTCAGGCCGCGCAATTCCAGCTCGGCCGGCATCTCGTCGCGCAATCGAACCGAGGTCCTGGCGGTTTCCAGCGCCAGGCCAAGCCGGTCGATCAGACGTTCGTAAAGCTCCGGCTTGATTGCGGGTAGCTGCGTCTCTCCCATCCGTTCACCTCATTGAAGATAAAGAATATCTCCCCCCACACCTGAGCTTAGCGGCGCAATGAAAAGCAGCCGCCTGCCGCGACCAGCGGGCATTCGCAACGAAGGTTTCCCACGATGCGCAACGCTGCTGTATGCTACGGCGTTCACTCTAAACGACACCGGAGTACCGGTTGCAGCGAGGTTCCGCTGCCTGGAACAAGGTCTCTTCTCTCTCAGCCAAAAGTAGCCATGCACGAACAATACACGCCCCGTGATATCGAAGCCGCCGCCCAGAACTTCTGGGACGAGCAACAATCGTTCGCTGTTACCGAACAGCCAGGCAAAGACACCTACTATTGCCTATCGATGTTCCCGTACCCGAGCGGCAAGCTACACATGGGCCACGTGCGCAACTACACCATCGGCGACGTGATTGCCCGCTACCAGCGCATGCTGGGCAAGAACGTCCTGCAGCCGATGGGCTGGGACGCTTTCGGCATGCCCGCGGAAAACGCGGCGATGAAAAACAACGTCGCCCCGGCCAAGTGGACCTACGAAAACATCGACTACATGAAGACCCAGCTCAAGAGTCTGGGCCTTGCCATCGACTGGGCACGTGAAGTGACCACCTGCAAACCCGACTACTACCGTTGGGAGCAGTGGCTGTTCACCCGCCTGTTCGAGAAAGGCATCATCTACCGCAAGAACGGTACCGTGAACTGGGACCCGGCTGACCAGACCGTACTGGCCAACGAGCAGGTCATCGACGGCCGTGGCTGGCGTTCGGGCGCGCTGATCGAAAAGCGCGAAATCCCGATGTACTACTTCCGCATCACCGACTACGCCGACGAGCTGCTGGAAAGCCTCGACGAACTGCCGGGCTGGCCTGAGCAGGTCAAGACCATGCAGCGCAACTGGATCGGCAAGTCGCGCGGCATGGAAGTACAGTTCCCGTACGACCAGGCCAGCATCGGCCACGAAGGCACCCTGAAGGTCTTCACCACCCGCCCGGACACGCTGATGGGCGCGACCTACGTCGCCGTCGCCGCCGAGCATCCGCTGGCCACCCAGGCCGCCCAGGGCAACCCGGCGCTGCAGGCGTTCATCGACGAGTGCAAGAGCGGCAGCGTTGCCGAAGCCGACATGGCCACCCAGGAGAAGAAGGGCATGGCCACTTCCCTGCTGGTCGAGCACCCGCTGACCGGCGAGAAGCTGCCGGTATGGGTCGCCAACTACGTGCTGATGCACTACGGCGATGGCGCGGTAATGGCCGTGCCGGCCCACGACGAGCGCGACTTCGAGTTCGCCCACAAGTACAAGCTGCCGGTCAAGGCCGTGGTACGCACCAGCGCTGGCGATGAAGTCGGCAGCGAGTGGCAGGCCGCCTATGGCGAGCACGGCCAACTGATCAACTCCGGCGAGTTTGACGGCCTGGACTTCGCCGGCGCCTTCGACGCCATCGAAGCCGCCCTGATCCGCAAGGAACTGGGCAAGTCGCGTACCCAGTTCCGCCTGCGCGACTGGGGTATCAGCCGCCAGCGCTACTGGGGCTGCCCGATTCCGATCATCCACTGCCCGTCCTGCGGCGACGTACCGGTGCCGGAAGACCAGCTGCCGGTCACTCTGCCGGAGAACGTGGTACCGGACGGTGCCGGCTCGCCACTGGCGCGCATGCCTGAATTCTACGAATGCACCTGCCCGAAATGCGGCACCGCGGCCAAGCGCGAAACCGACACCATGGACACCTTCGTCGAGTCGTCCTGGTACTTTGCCCGCTACGCCTCGCCTAATTACGACAAGGGCCTGGTCGACCCGAAAGCCGCCAACCACTGGCTGCCCGTCGACCAGTACATCGGTGGTATCGAACACGCGATCCTGCACCTGCTGTACGCGCGCTTCTTCCACAAGCTGATGCGCGACGAAGGCCTGGTCACCTCGAACGAGCCGTTCAAGAACCTGCTTACCCAGGGCATGGTGGTCGCTGAAACCTACTACCGCGTGGCCAGCAACGGCGGCAAGGACTGGTTCAACCCGGCCGATGTCGAAATCGAGCGCGATGCCAAGGCCAAGATCATCGGCGCCCGCCTGAAGACCGACGGCCTGCCGGTGGAAATCGGCGGCACCGAGAAGATGTCGAAGTCGAAGAACAACGGCGTCGACCCGCAATCGATGATCGAAGCCTACGGCGCCGACACCTGCCGCCTGTTCATGATGTTCGCCTCGCCGCCCGACATGAGCCTGGAATGGTCCGACTCTGGCGTCGAAGGTGCCAGCCGCTTCCTGCGCCGTGTCTGGCGCCTGGCCCAGGCTCACGTCAGCCAGGGCCTGCCGGGCAAGCTGGATGTCGCCGCCCTGGACGACGCGCAGAAAGTCATCCGCCGCGCCATCCACGCCGCCATCAAGCAGGCCAGCAATGATGTAGGCCAGTTCCACAAGTTCAACACCGCCATTGCCCAGGTGATGACCGTGATGAACGTGCTGGAAAAGGCCCCGCAAGCCAGCGAGCAGGACCGAGCCCTGCTGCACGAAGGCCTGGAAGCCGTCACCCTGCTGCTGTCGCCGATCACCCCGCACATTTCCCACGCGCTGTGGCAGCACCTGGGCCACGCAGGGTCGGTAATCGATGCCGCCTGGCCGAGCGTCGACGAGCAGGCACTGGTGCAGGACACCGTTACCCTGGTGGTTCAGGTCAACGGTAAACTGCGCGGCCAGGTCGAGATGCCTGCCGCAGCCAGCCGCGAAGAAGTCGAAGCCGCCGCCCGCAGCAACGAGAATGTCCTGCGCTTCATCGATGGCCTCACCATCCGCAAGGTCATCGTGGTACCGGGCAAGCTGGTCAACATCGTCGCCAACTGATGAAAACGCCCACCCGCAGTGGCTGCGGGTGGGCGGTACAGGCCCACAAGGGAGCAACAACATGATCAAACGCAATTTGCTGGTAATCGGCCTGGCGGTCATGCTCAGCGCCTGCGGTTTCCAGCTGCGCGGCACCGGCTCCACCGAGCTGAGTGTGAAGGAAATGGACGTCAGCGCACGCAATGCCTACGGCCCGACCGTGGTCCAGCTCCGAGAGGTACTGGAGCGTAGCGGTGTCAACGTGCATGCCGGCGCGCCTTACCGCCTGGTGTTGACCAACGAGCAGGAGCGCGAGCGCTCGGCAACCTACAGCAGCGGCAACCGTACCGCCGAGTACGAGCTGACCACGGAGCTGAACTACAGCATCCAAGGCCTGAACAACCTGGAACTGCTGAGCGACAAGCTGGAAGTGCGCAAGATCTACGTGCGTGACGGCTCGAACATCACCGGTTCCGAGCAGGAAGCCAACCGCGCGCGTGAAGAAATGCGCCGCGACCTGGTCAATGCCATGGTCGTGCGCCTGCAGATGCTGAGCCCGTCCCAGCTGGACGAGCTGCAGCGTAAAGCCGACGAGCGCGCCAAGGCCGAAGCCGACGCGCTGGAAGCTGCGCGCCGCCAGCAGGCCGACACGCCTCAGCAGTCGCCACTGGAAGTGCCGGGCAACTAAGCCCGCGTGGGGCACCCTCGGGTGCCCCACCTGTTTCCCATGAAACTCGCCCCCGCCCAACTCAACAAGCACCTGCAAGGCGCCTTGGCACCGGTCTACGTGGTCAGCGGCGACGACCCGCTGCTGTGCCAGGAAGCCGCTGACGCCATCCGCAACGCGGCACGTCAGCAAGGTTTCGACGAACGTCAGGTATTCAGTGCCGACGCCAACTTCGACTGGGGCACCCTGCTCCAGGCTGGCGCCAGCCTGTCGCTGTTCGCCCAGCGCCGCCTGCTGGAACTGCGCCTGCCCTCGGGCAAGCCTGGTGACAAGGGCGCCGCCGCGCTGATCGAATACTGCGCCAGGCCCGCCGAAGACACCGTGCTGCTGGTCAGCCTGCCCAAGCTCGACGGCAGCGCGCAGAAGACCAAATGGGGCAAGGCCTTGATCGAAGGTGCCCACTGCCAGTTCATCCAGATCTGGCCGGTGGATGTGCACCAGCTGCCACAGTGGATCAGCCAGCGGCTGCAGCAAGCCGGCCTGTCGGCGCAACGTGACGCTGTCGACCTGATCGCTGCGCGCGTGGAAGGCAACCTGCTAGCCGCCGCGCAGGAAATCGAAAAGCTCAAGCTGCTCGCCGACGGCAACCAGATCACCGTGGAAACCGTGCAGGCTGCAGTCGCCGACAGCGCCCGCTTCGATGTCTTCGGCCTGGTCGACGCCATTCTCAACGGCGAAGCGGCGCATGCCCTGCGCATGCTCGAAGGCTTGCGTGGTGAAGGCGTAGAGCCGCCCGTGATCCTCTGGGCCCTGGCCCGTGAACTGCGCCAACTGGCCGGGCTGGCCCAACAGTTCAGCCAAGGCGTGCCGCTGGACAAAGCCTTTAGCCAGGCCCGCCCGCCGATCTGGGACAAACGCCGACCGCTGGTCAGCAAAGCCCTGCAACGCTTGTCAGCGCAACGCTGGGGGCAGTTGTTGCAGGATGCCCAGCGTATCGATGCGCAGATCAAGGGCCAGGCCGAGGGTTCGCCCTGGACAGGTCTGGCGCGCTTGTCGCTGTTGATGGCGGGTCAGCGCCTGTCGTTACCTTCGCAATAGCCGGGGCCGCTTTGCGGCCCTTTCGCGGCACAAGGCCGCTCCTACAGGAGATCGCGGATCCCTTGTAGGAGCGGCCTTGTGCCGCGATGGGGCGCGAAGCGGCCCCAAGATCCAAGCCATAAACACAATCAATTGGCCCCACCCCGCACCAAGCCCTACAGTGCGCCCCGAATCCCCACCCAACCCGGGAAGCCCACCATGAGCAAAAAGCCGAAAAAGCACGGCCCCAACAAGGCCAAGTCCATCGTCGCCCAACCCCTGTTCCGCTGCCGCCAGGAACAACCGGACAAGGGCAAAGGCAGCTACCGCCGCGAAGCCTTCCAATCGAGAGATTGGGAGGCTTCCTACTTTTTGGCAGCATGAAAGCATCGCAAGCGCAGGCATGGTATGGTCGTCACCTGACCTGCAATTCTGGATCTGTGCATGCTCTTCCGTCTTCTCCCCCGTTGGGAAACCCGCCAGCTGATCGCGGCCTCCAGCTTCATCCTGCTCGTGGCCTGCGCGGAAAAACCCACCGCTGCCGACGCACTGCCGCTGGCCCCTGCCCAACCCGCTCCAGTGGTGACTGTGCCCGGCACAACGCCTGACGTCAGCACTGAAATCCAGCCTCTGCAAACCTTCGCCCAATGGCAAGCAGGCTTCCGCCAGCAAGCCCTGCAAGCCGGCATCTCGCCGAGCACGTTCGACAGCGCCTTCCTCGGCGTCACCCCCGACATGGACGTGATCAAGGCTGACCGCAGCCAGCCAGAGTTCACCCGCCCGGTATGGGAATACCTCGAAGGCGCCCTGTCGCCTCTGCGCGTGCGCAATGGCAAGAGGCTGCTTGAGCAGAACGCCGAGCTGCTGACCCGCCTCGAGCAACGCTATGGCGTCGACCGCCAGGTGCTGGTCGCCGTGTGGGGCATGGAAAGCAACTTTGGCCAGTTCCAGGGCAACAAGTCGGTGATTCGCTCGCTGGCCACGCTGGCCTATGAGGGCCGTCGCCCGCAGTTCGCCCAGGACCAGCTGATCGCCGCGCTGCAAATTATCCAGCATGGCGACATCCAGCCTGAAGCCATGCGTGGTTCGTGGGCCGGCGCCATGGGCCAGACCCAGTTCATCCCGACCACCTACAACACCCATGCCGTGGACTTCGACGGTGATGGCCGCCGCGACATCTGGAACAGTACGCCGGATGCCCTGGCCTCGACGGCGCATTACCTGCAAAGCTCGGGCTGGAAGCGTGGTCAGCCATGGGGCTTCGAGGTACAAGTGCCGGCTGGTTTCGATTTCTGGCAAGCCGATGGCGCACTGCGCAAACCGGTCAGCGAGTGGCTGGCGATGGGTGTGACACTGCCTGCAGGCACGCAGTTGCCCGCCAACAGCAACCAGCTAGCAGCCGCCCTGCTGCTGCCAGCGGGCGCACGTGGCCCGGCGTTTTTGGTGCTGGACAACTTCCGTGCAATCCTCAAGTACAACAACTCGTCGTCCTACGCCTTGGCGGTGAGCCTGCTGGGGGATCGCTTCAGTGGTTGGGGCTTCATTGCCGGCAGTTGGCCGAAAGAAGACCTGCCATTGAGCCGCAGCGAGCGCATGGAGCTGCAGAACTTGCTGAACAGCCGTGGGCACGAGGCCGGGAATGCCGATGGCATCATCGGCGCCAATACCCGCAAGGCCATTCGCACCGCCCAGCAGGGGCTGGGTTGGCCAGCAGATGGCTACCCGACCCACAAGCTGCTCGAGAGCCTGCGTCAGCCGTGAGATTGCTGGGGGCGCTCCTGCAGCCAACCGCGTAACTGCAATGTATCGCAATTCCCTGTAGGAGCGGCCTTGTGCCGCGATGGGCTGCAAAGCAGCCCCGACAATCTCAAACCTTGAACAGGTCCTGCTCCAGCACCAGGCTCTGCCGATCACTGTCCAGCCTGACCCGAGCCCCCAGCGGCAAGCACACATTCGGGTCGCAATGCCCACTGCGCCACCCCGCCAGCACCGGCACACCCAGGGGCGCGAAGGTATTCTCCAGCAACGGCGCCAACGCCGCCGTGGTGATCCCGGCAAAGTCCCCTGCCAGCACACCCTTGATCCCCTCCAGCTTGCCCGCCAGGCGTAACTGAGTCAGCAGCCGGTCCACCCGGTACAACGGCTCGTTGACGTCCTCGATGAACAGGATGCAGCCCTGAGTATCCAGCTCGGCAAGCGTCCCCATGGTCGCCCCCAGCATCGACAGGTTGCCGCCCAGCAGCGGCCCGCTGGCCACACCCGGCAACACCGTGGTCAAGGCATAGTCCGCCGGGTGCGCGATCTGCTCGCCGCACCGCACAAGCCCACCCAACTGTGCCAACAACGACGATTCGGTCGGCGGCAACTTGGCCCCCAGCAGATCGGCATTCAGCATCCCCCCGTGGAAGGTAACCAGCCCGCCGCAATGCCGGTAGATAGCAGTGTGCAGTGCAGTAATGTCGCTGTAGCCGATCAACGGTTTAGGGTGGCGGCGAATGAGCTCGAAGTCGAGCTGATCGAGCAAACGCATGCTGCCATAGCCCCCGCGCATGCACAGGATGGCGTCGATGGCCGGGTCGGCAAAGGCATCGTGCAGGTCCTGCAGGCGCTGCTGGTCCGGCCCCGCCAGGTAACCCTGCGCTTGCAGGGCACCCGGGTAGATACGGCAACGGTAGCCGCGGTCAGCAAACCACTGGCTGACCTTGTGCGTATCCAGACGCGCCGCGCCTGCCGGCGCGACAATGGCAAAGCAGGCGTTAGCCGGCAGCGCGGCTGACAGGCTGGGTTGGACAGTTTCGGCGCAATTCATCGCGGCTCCTTGCAGCGCAGGTGGCACAAATAAAAATGCCGATGCCGCCTTTCGGCGTGCATCGGCATACGTAGCTCTGCTTTTGGCTCAGAGCTTGATCTTGGCTTCGTGAGCTTGCTGGTCAGCGTGGTACGAAGAACGCACCAGCGGGCCGGAGGCGACGTTCTTGAAGCCCATCTTGTAACCTTCCTCGGCGAACCAGGCGAAGGTGTCCGGGTGAACGAAACGTTGCACCGGCAGGTGGCTACGCGATGGCTGCAAGTACTGGCCGAGGGTGAGCATGTCGATTTCATGCTCACGCATGCGGTGCATCACCTCGATCACTTCTTCGTCAGTCTCGCCCAGGCCGAGCATCAGGCCCGACTTGGTAGGTACGTGCGGCACCATCTGCTTGAACTTCTGCAGCAGGTCCAGCGACCAGTCGTAATCGGAACCCGGGCGCGCGGCCTTGTACAGGCGCGGCACGGTCTCGAGGTTGTGGTTGAACACATCTGGCGGCTCTTGCGCAGTGATCGCCAACGCAACGTCCATGCGGCCACGGTAGTCCGGCACCAGGGTTTCCAGCTGCACACCCGGCGACAGCGCGCGAATTTCGCGGATGCAGTCGGCAAAGTGCTGGGCGCCGCCATCACGCAGGTCGTCGCGGTCCACCGAGGTGATCACCACGTACTTCAGGCGCAGGTCGGCAATGGCGACCGCCAGGTTTTTTGGCTCGTCCAGGTCCAGCGGTTTCGGTCGGCCGTGGCCAACGTCACAGAACGGGCAACGACGGGTGCAGATGTCACCCATGATCATGAAGGTGGCGGTGCCACCAGAGAAGCACTCACCCAGGTTCGGGCAGGAGGCCTCTTCGCACACGCTGTGCAGCTTGTGCTTGCGCAGCAGTTGCTTGATGCGGTCTACCTCGGGCGAAACCGGGATACGCACGCGGATCCAGTCAGGCTTTTTCGGCAGCTCATCGGTCGGGATGATCTTTACCGGGATGCGCGCGACTTTGTCGGCACCACGCAGTTTGACCCCGGCTTCCACCTTTTTCGGCGCTTGGCGCGGGGTGGCATCCAGGGTAGGTATCAGGTTCGGCACGGCTTCTTGCACAGTTGTCATATTCAGTCGATTCCGCCCGTGAGGGTCGTCTGCTCAGCGTAGTCGAGGTGCTTGACCAGCTGTCCGCGCAGCCTTGTCCTGACCTCGTCGAGTTCGATCGGACCTGCCAGGTCGCGCAGCTGGGTCATGGCCAGCCCCGCATAGCCGCAGGGGTTGATTCGGCGGAATGGCGCAAGGTCCATGTCCACGTTCAGGGCAAGGCCGTGGAACGAACGGCCGTTGCGAATTCGCAGGCCGAGGGAGGCGATCTTCGCTCCGTCGACATAGACGCCCGGGGCATCGGCCTTGGCCGATGCCTGCACGTCGTAACTGGCGAGCAGGCCGATCAGGGCCTGTTCGATACGGCTGACCAACTCGCGTACGCCAAAGCCCAGCCGGCGCACGTCCAGCAGCAGGTAGGCCACCTGCTGACCGGGGCCATGGTAGGTCACCTGGCCACCGCGGTCGGTCTGCACCACCGGGATGTCGCCCGGCACCAGCAGGTGCTCGGCCTTGCCGGCCTGGCCCTGGGTGAAGACTGCGGGGTGCTCGACCAGCCAGATTTCATCCTGGCTGTCCGGGCTGCGCTGCTCGGTAAAGCGACGCATGGCCTCCAGCACCGGTTCGTAGGGCTGCAGGCCAAGCTCGCGAAAACCGAGACAGGCGGACATCAGAGCACCATTTTCACGATGCCGGTAGCGCGCAGGGCGCTATTGATGTCGTGCAACTGGTCTTCGCTGGTGGCAACGATGTGCAATTGCACGGTGGTGTACTTGCCTTCCTTGCTCTGGCGCTCAGCCAAGGTCTTCATGTCGACCTCAGCATATTTCTTCAAGATCTCGACGACCGTGTCCTTGAAATGGACAACGGTATCGCCGATCACCTTGATCGGGTAATCAGCGCAAGGGAATTCGATCTTGTGCGACTTGACGTCTGGTTCGCTCATGGCGGAAACGGCCTCGTAAGCCGTGGCAACAACAACACCCCCGCTAGATACGCGGGGGCATGCAGGTCACGTATCAGTTGAACAACCCGAAGAAGAATAGACGGATGCTATCCCACATACGGCGGAAGAAACCACCTTCCTCGACGCCATCGAGGGCGATCAGGTCGGCGCTGTGAACCACTTTCTCGTCCAGTTTGACTTCCACTTTGCCGATCACGTCACCTTTGGCGATTGGCGCGGTGAGCTGCGGGTTCATGGTCATCGAAGCCTGCAGGCGCTTCAATTGGCCTTTAGGCATAGTCATGGTCAGGTCGTCGGCCAGGCCAGCCTTGATCTGGCTGGTCGCGCCCTTCCAGACCGGGGCCTGGGTCAGCTCGGTGCCCTTCTGGTAGAAGGTCTGGGTTTCGAAGAAGCGGAAACCGTAGGTCAGCAGCTTCTGGGTCTCGGCAGCACGGGACTGCTCGCTGTTGGTGCCGAACACCACGGCGATCAGGCGCTGGCCATCACGAACGGCCGAAGCCACCATGCAGTAGCCGGCTTCGTCGGTGTGGCCGGTCTTCAGGCCATCGACGGTCTTGTCACGCCACAGCAGCAGGTTGCGGTTAGGCTGCTTGATGTTGTTCCAGAAGAACTCTTTCTGCGAGTAGATGGCGTAGTGGGCCGGGTCGACGGTGATGATCGCACGGGCCAGGGTTGCCATGTCATGCGCCGACGAGTAGTGCTCCGGGTTCGGCAGGCCAGTCGGGTTCATGAAGTGGCTGTTGCTCATGCCCAGGTCGGCAGCCGTCTTGTTCATCATGTCGGCAAAGGCATCTTCGCTGCCGGCGATGTGCTCGGCCAGGGCGACCGAAGCGTCGTTGCCGGACTGGATGATGATGCCGTGCAGCAGGTCGCTGACAGTCACCTGGCTGCCGACCTTGATGAACATGCGCGAACCGCCGGTACGCCAGGCGTTTTCGCTGACGGTAACCGGGTCGTTCTCACCGATCTGGCCGCGGCGGATGTCCAGGGTGGCGATGTAGGCGGTCATCAGCTTGGTCAGGCTGGCTGGCGGCAGACGCTCGTCACCGTTGTTCTCGACCAGCACGTTGCCGCTGGACGCGTCCATGAGTACGTAGGACTTGGCTGCCAGTTGCGGTGGTGCCGGCGTCATCTGCTCTGCCGCGAAGGCGGCAGGCGTGATCATCAGCAGTACAGGCAGGCAAAGTCGTTTGGCAAGGTTGGTGATGTTCATCCGTCTCTCGAAAATCGCTAATGGTCTGAGATGTTCCCTGGGCAAGATCGTGTGCCCAGCGCCAGTCAGTCTAGTTTTATGGCCGTTGGCCTGGCCCGCATGTGCGGCTTTATGTCGCTGCGGGCAAAAGCCGTCATTGTACATGGCCGCGCCCGGCAATTCATGACAAAACCGACAGTTTGGTGTTGCCTTCTTCGCGGGCACGCCCGCTCCCACAGGGTGTCGCATACCCCTGTGGGAGCGGGCGTGCCCGCGAAGAAGACGACGCGGTCAGTCTGCTGTGACCAGCTTGGCCTGCCCCAAGTTCGCCAGGCGGATGCTGTCTTGTGCTTGCTGGATCTCGCCCTGGCTGCCGATCGGCCCCAGGCGCACGCGGTGCAGGGTCTGCTGGTTGCGCACGATCGAGCTGATGAACACCGGTGCGCTGACCATGGTGCTGAGCTTGGAGCGCAGCAGTTCGGCGGCGTCCGGGTTGGCGAAGGCGCCCACCTGCAGGAAGCTGCCGCCATTGCCGCCAGGTACGTTGTTGCCCCCGACCTGCACCGGCACTACCGGCGCTGCATGCTGTTGGGCCGGCGGGGTCCATTGCTCGACACGCCCGGTAGTGGCCGGGATCGCCTGGGTCTGGGCCACCTGCGGCTCTTTCAGCACCATCGGCGGCGTCTGGCCACGCTGGGCCCACCACTGCTGCGGGTCGATACCCTCCACGCGCACATGCGCGGTGCCGGTCTCGGCATAGCCGAGCTTTTTCGCTGCCGCGTAGGACAGGTCGATGATGCGGTCCGAATAGAACGGGCCACGGTCATTCACCCGCAGGATCACGCTCCGGCCGTTGGCAAGGTTGGTCACCCGCACGTAGGCCGGCAGCGGCAGGGTCTTGTGCGCCGCGCTCATGCCATAGAGGTCGTACAGCTCGCCGTTGGCGGTGTTCTGCCCGTGGAACTTGGTGCCGTACCACGACGCGGTGCCCTCGGCGCGGTAATTGCGCGCGTCCTGCATCGGGTAATAAGTCTTGCCCAACACCGTGTAGGGGTTGGCCTTGTAGTTGCCGGTGTGCACGGTCGGCGTAGCATCGGGGATCTTGTTCACATCCACGTCCCACCACGGCGCGCCGTCCTTGTGGGCCCGGTTGATGTCCAGCCCCGGCTGGGCACGCACGACGTTGCCACTGCTTTGCTGGGGCGGGCGGCTGGATGAACAGCTGGCCAGCAGCACGCCAACGGCGAGGCAGGTCAACAGCTTGAAGGAATTGGCAGAAATGATTGCGCGCATTACTTGACGCCCCGTGCTTGAACCAGCTGTTGCGCAAGCTGATGCACCGCCATGGCATACATCACGCTGCGGTTATAGCGAGTGATCGCGTAGAAGTTCTTCAGGCCCACCCAGTACTCGGGGCCATTGTCGCCCTCAAGGCGGAAGGCGGTAACCGGCAGATCATCGCGCAGCGAATCATGAACCGACCAGCCAAGCGCGCGCAACTCCCCTACCGTCTTCACCGGCTCGATACCGGTGGTCAGGCCTTGGTCGGCACGTGCACCGTCCACCCAGGCGCGGCTGACCACGCCCCCGCCCGCTACCCAGCCATGGCGCTTGAAGTAGCTGGCGACGCTGCCGATGGCATCGTCCGGGTTATTCCAGATATTGATGTGACCATCACCGTCGAAGTCCACCGCGTAGTTGCGAAAACTGCTCGGCATGAACTGCGGCAGGCCCATGGCGCCGGCATAGGAGCCTTTGAGCGTCAGCGGGTCGAGCTGTTCATCACGGGCCAACAGCAGGAATTCGCGCAGTTCCTTGCGGAAGAACTCGGCCCGCGGCGGGTAATCGAAGCCCAGCGTCGACAGCGCGTCGATCACCCGGTAGTTGCCGGTGTTGCGGCCAAAGAACGTTTCCACACCGATGATCGACACAATGTACTGCGCCGGCACGCCGTATTCCTGCTCGGCACGGGCCAGCACGGCCTCGTGCTGGCGCCAGAAGTCCACACCACGGGCAATACGCGCGTCGGTGAGGAACATCGGCCGGTAGTCCTTCCACGGCTTGACCTTTTCGGCCGGGCGCGAGATGGCGTCGAGGATCGACTGCTTGCGCTGCACTTCACGGAACACGCCCATCAGCTGCTCAGGGGCAAAACCATAGTCGCGGCTCATTTCGCCAACAAACTCGGCCACCTGCGGTGAGCCTTGGTAATCGCCGGCATGGGCCAGATGTACAGCGCCGAACAGGCCCACCGCGCCGATCCACGGCGCACAACGGGCAGCCCAGTTACGCACTGCTTGCATGAAATTCTTCACCTTATTCAAACCTGTGCGATCCATTTGCGGTGCGTGTGGATCGACATCAGAACGCCAAACGCTGAAAGCAGCGTCACCAACGATGTTCCGCCATAGCTGATGAAGGGTAGCGGCACGCCCACCACGGGCAGGAGGCCGCTGACCATCCCGATATTGACGAACACGTATACAAAGAAGGTCATGGTCAGGCTGCCCGCGAGCAGCTTGCCAAACAGGGTCTGCGCCTGGGCGGTGATCATCAGGCCACGGCCGATCAGCAGCAGGTAGACAATCAGCAGCAGGCAGATACCGACCAGGCCGAACTCCTCGCCCAGTACGGCGATGATGAAGTCGGTGTGGCTTTCCGGCAGAAAATCCAGGTGCGACTGGGTGCCGAGCAGCCAGCCCTTGCCGAACACCCCGCCCGAGCCGATCGCCGCCTTGGACTGGATGATGTTCCAGCCCGTGCCCAGCGGGTCGCTTTCCGGGTCGAGGAAGGTCAGTACCCGCTGCTTCTGATAGTCGTGCATGACGAAAAACCACATCGCCACCGCCACCGGCACCGCCGCCGTCAGCACACTGAGGATCCAGCGCCAACGCAGGCCACCCATGAACAGCACGAAGGCGCCGGAGGCGAGAATCAGCAGCGCCGTGCCCAGGTCGGGCTGGCGCACGATCAGGATGAACGGCACGCCGATCAACACCAGGCTGATCGCCACGTGCTTCAAGTGGGGCGGCAAGGTGCGCTTGGACAGGTACCAGGCGATGGTCGCCGGCATGATGATCTTCATGAATTCCGAGGGCTGGAAGCGGATCACGCCGGGAATGTTGATCCAGCGCGTGGCGCCCATGGCGTTGTGGCCCATCACGTCCACCACCACCAGCAACAGCACCCCGGTCAGGTACGCCAGCGGCACCCAGCGTGCCATGAAGCGCGGCTCCAGCTGGGCGATGACGAACATCGACACCAGGCCGATGCCGAACGAGGTGGCCTGCTTGAGCAGCAGGTCCCAGTTCTTGCCACTGGCCGAATAAAGGACGAACAGGCTGCCGGCCGCAAGGGTGAGCAGAATGATCAGCAAGGGGCCGTCGACATGGATGCGCTGCAGAAAGCTGGCGCGCCGACGCATCACATCCTCACTGGAGAGCATGCGATCGAAATTGTTCATCACAGGGCCGATTCCTGGGTAACGGTGGCAGGCGCGAACTCGGGCTTGAGCCGGCCATTTTCGTCGAGCAGCCAGGCGTCCATGATCTGGCGTACCACGGGCGCAGCCACGCCCGAGCCGGACTCACCGTTCTCGACCATCACCGATACCACGATTTTCGGGGCTTCGGCCGGGGCAAAGGCGACGAACAAGGCGTGGTCGCGGTGGCGCTCCTGAAGCTTGTTGCGGTCGTACTTCTCGCCTTGCTTGATCGCCACCACCTGGGCGGTACCGCTCTTGCCGGCAATGCGGTACTGGGCGCCGGCGGCAGCCTTGCGCGCAGTACCGCGGGCGCCGTGCATTACCTGCTCCATGCCATGGGTGACCTTGGCCCAGTCGGACTTGTCACGCAGCACGATGTTTTCCATGGGGTTTTCGTCCACAGGCTGCTGGCCTTCGATGGTCTTGGCCAGGTGCGGGCGGTTCCACACGCCCTTGTTGGCGATCAGCGCAGTGGCCTGGGCCAGCTGCAGCGGCGTGGCCTGCATGTAGCCCTGGCCAATACCGAGAATCAGAGTTTCACCAGGGAACCAGGCCTGGCGGCGGGTGGCACGCTTCCATTCGCGCGACGGCATCAACCCGGCAGACTCCTCAAACATGTCGAGGGAAACCCGCTGGCCGATGCCGAACCTGTTCATGTAGCTGGACAGCCGATCGATGCCCATCTTGTGCGCAAGGTCGTAGAAGTAGGTGTCGTTGGAACGCATGATCGCGGTGTCCAGGTCGACCCAGCCATCGCCGGAGCGGTTCCAGTTACGGTATTTGTGGTCATAGTTGGGCAGTTGGTAATAGCCCGGGTCGAACACCCGGCTGCTGGCATTGACCACGCCACTGTCCAGGCCGGCGATGGCCACCGCCGGCTTGATGGTCGAACCAGGCGGGTACAGGCCACGCAGCACGCGGTTGAACAGCGGCCGGTCGATCGAATCGCGCAGTTCGGCATAGGCCTTGAAGCTGATGCCGGTGACGAACAGGTTGGGGTCGAAGCTTGGCTGGCTGACCATCGCCAGCACCTCGCCAGTACGTGGGTCGAGTGCTACCACTGCGCCACGCCGGCCACCCAGGGCGGCCTCAGCGGCCTCCTGCAGCTTGATGTCCAGGCTCAGCACAATGTCCTTGCCCGGTTTCGGGTCGGTGCGCTTGAGCACCCGCAGCACGCGCCCCCGAGCGTTGGTTTCGACTTCTTCGTAGCCGACCTGGCCGTGCAGGTCGTCTTCGTAGAAGCGCTCGATGCCGGTCTTGCCGATATGGTGAGTGCCGCTGTAGTTCACCGGGTCGAGGGTTTTCAGCTCTTTCTCGTTGATGCGCCCAACATAACCCACCGAGTGGGCGAAATGCGCACCCTGCGGGTAATGCCGCACCAGCTGGGCCACCACTTCCACGCCTGGCAGGCGGAACTGGTTCACCGCCACCCGGGCGATCTGCTCTTCGTTGAGTTCGAACAGGATCGGCACCGGCTCGAACGGCCGACGGCCCTGGCGCATGCGCTTCTCGAACAGGGCCCGGTCGTCGGTTGTCAAATCCAGCACTTCGACGATGGTGTCCAGCACTTCCTGCCAGTTACCCGCACGTTCGCGGGTCATCGACAGGCTGAAGCTGGGCCGGTTGTCGGCAACGATCACCCCGTTGCGGTCGAAGATCAACCCGCGGGTCGGCGGGATCGGCTGCACATGCACCCGGTTGTTCTCCGAGAGCGTCGAGTGGTAGTCGTACTGGATGATCTGCAGGTAGTACAGCCGCGCAATCAGCACGCAAATAAGCAGCACGATCGCCACTGCGCCGACCACGACGCGGTTGCGCACCAGGCGGGCGTCTTTCTCGTGGTCCTTGAGGCGGATCGGCTGCGACATCTGACTGCTTACAGGCTCATTTGTGGTAAGGGTGCCCGGACAACACGGTCCAGGCGCGGTAGATCTGCTCGCCGATGAGTATCCTTACCAACGGGTGCGGCAAGGTCAGCGGCGACAGCGACCAGCGTTGCTCGGCGCGCGCGCAAACCTCAGGCGCCAGGCCTTCCGGGCCTCCGACCATCAAATTCACCGTGCGCGCATCCAGGCGCCAGCGGTCCAGCTCGGTCGCCAGCTGCTCGGTGCTCCAAGGCTTGCCATGGACCTCGAGGGTGACAATGCGTTCCCCAGGCTGAACCTTGCTCAGCATGGCTTCGCCTTCCTGACGGATCAGGCGGGCGACATCGGCATTCTTGCCACGGGTATTCAGCGGGATTTCCACCAGCTCCAGCGACAGCTGGGCGGGCAGGCGCTTGGCATATTCATGCCAGCCTTCCTCGACCCACTTCGGCATGCGCGAGCCGACCGCGATCAGGCGCAGACGCACGACGCTTCCTTATTCCCGGTCTTTGATCTTGTCATCGAAGTAGGCGCTGGCGTTTTCCGGGCTGTGATGCTTGGCATCAGCAGCACGGCTCTGCTCGGCACCCGCCCACAGACGCTCCAGGTCGTAGAACTGGCGGGCAGCGGCAGTCATCATGTGCACGATGACGTCATTCAGGTCCAGCAGAACCCAGTCGCTGTCGCCCTTGCCTTCTTCGCCCAGCGGCTGCGCGCCTTGTTTCTTGACCGCTTCACGGACCTTTTCCAGCATCGCGTTGATCTGGCGGTTGGAGGTACCGGTGGCAATGATCATGTAGTCGGTCAGGCTGTGCTTTTCGCGGACGTCGATAACCTGGATGTCCTGGGCTTTGACGTCTTCCAGAGCGCTAATGGTCAGTTTGACCAGTTCTTCGCCACTGATGCCATTGGTTTTCTGCTTGCTCATATAAAACTCGTTCAACTCGTTGGATGAGGCGCCAGAGGCACCGTCAGTTAGGCGCACGATACAGTTCGTGCGCCTCGATGTAGGCCAGTACGGCGTCCGGCACCAGGAACCTCACCGATTTGCCGCTGGCCAGCAGCTGTCGGATCTGTGTAGCCGACACCGCAAGCGGCGTCTGCCAGACGAACGAAATATTTCCCGCCGGGCCGGACATGGCGGCGGGATCGCTCTCCGAGCGCGCAGCCAGCAGGTTGCGCAGCTCGTCAGGGGGTTCTACGTCGGCATCCGGGCGTTGCAGCACCAGGATGTGACAATGTTGCAGCAATTCTTCCCAGCGGTGCCAACCAGGCAGGCCACAGAAGGCATCCCAGCCCAGCACCAGGAACAACTGGTCGTTGCCGGCCAGTTCGGCGCGGATCGATTCCAGCGTATCGATGGTGTACGACGGCTTGTTCCGTTCCAGCTCGCGGGCATCGACGCTCAGGCAAGCAACGCCTTGCACCGCTTCGCGGACCATGGCCAGGCGATCCTGCGCGCCCACCTGCGGGGTGTCGCGGTGCGGCGGCCGGGCGTTGGGCAACAGGCGCAGCTCGTCCAGCCCCATGAACTCGGCCACTTCCAGCGCGCTGCGCAGGTGGCCGATGTGCACGGGGTCGAAGGTGCCGCCTAGAATGCCGATGCGCCGGACTGCCTGGGCCTTGCTCAACTCAGCAGGACTCCTGACCGCGCAGCTGGCCGTCGCCGATCACTACGTACTTCTCGCAGGTCAGGCCTTCCAGGCCGACCGGGCCACGGGCATGCAGCTTGTCGGTGGAAATACCGATTTCCGCACCCAGCCCGTACTCGAAACCGTCGGCGAAGCAGGTCGGGGTGTTGAGCATGACCGACGCCGAGTCGACCTCAGCCATGAACTGGCGGGCTTCACCCTGGTGTTCGCTGATGATCGAGTCGGTGTGGTGCGAGCCATAGTGGTTGATGTGCTCGATGGCGTGGTCCAGGCCATCGACGACACGGATCGACAGGATCGCGTCCAGGTACTCGGTGTGCCAGTCGTCTTCAGTGGCCGGCTTGGCCTCGATCAGCGCGCGGGTACGCTCGCAGCCACGCAGCTCCACGCCCTTCTCCTGGAAGCGGCGGGCCATCTCCGGCAGGAAGCGCTCGGCCACTTGCTGGTCGACCAGCAGGGTTTCCATGGCGCCGCAGATGCCATAACGGTAGGTCTTGGCGTTGAAGGCCACGTTCCAGGCCTTGTCCAGGTCGGCATGCTGGCTGACATAGATGTGGCAGATGCCGTCCAGGTGCTTGATGACCGGAACGCGGGCATCGCGGCTGATGCGCTCGATCAGCCCACGGCCGCCACGCGGCACAATGACGTCGACAAACTGCGGCATGCTGATCAGCGCACCCACGGCTTCGCGGTCGGTGGTCTCGACCACCTGCACCACGGGGGCCGGCAGGCCCGCAGCAGCCAAGCCACGCTGGATGCAGGTGGCGATGGCGCGGTTGGAATGGATGGCTTCGGAGCCGCCACGCAGGATGGTTGCGTTACCCGACTTCAGGCACAGGCTGGCGGCATCGATGGTCACGTTCGGGCGCGACTCGTAGATGATCCCGATCACCCCCAGCGGTGCGCGCATCTTGCCGACCTGAATACCGGATGGGCGGTAGCTCATGTCGCGGATGGCACCGACCGGGTCCGGCAGGCTGGCGACCTGACGCAGGCCGGTGATCATGCCGTCGATGCGCGCGGGGGTCAGCGCCAGGCGGTCGAGCAGCGCCGGCTCAAGGCCATTGGCGCGGCCGGCGGCCAGGTCCAGCTCGTTGGCGGCAGTCAGTTCGGCACGGGCAGCATCCAGCGCATCGGCAGCGGCTTGCAGGGCGCGGTTCTTCTGCGCGGTGCTGGCACGGCCGATCACCCGGGAAGCCTCACGGGCAGCGCGACCCAAACGGGTCATGTAGTCAAGAACGGACTCAGTCATGGGTTCGGTGTCTTGGCGAAGGGGAAATCGACTGATTATAACTGCCGCGCAGGTGTACGCCCAGCGGCGGGTGGCGGATGGTAGAAAATGGCTGGGGCAATGCGCAGGAAAGATGTAACTGCACTTATCGAAAATTCCTCTCCCTGCTCCGACCCTTTCGCGGGCGAACCCGCTCCCACGCTGATTCCACACGGCCTGAGCCCTATGAAACACCTGTGGGAGCGGGTTCACCCGCGAAGAGGCCGGCACTGCCAACTTCGATATCCGATTCAGCCTCGATTAAGCCATTCATTGCTATCATCCCCGCCTCCCCAGCCACGAACCGCCCGCATGCCAGCCCTGCCCGACAGCTTTTTCAACCGTGATGCCCAGACCGTGGCCAAGGCGCTGCTGGGCAAGGTAATCCGCCATCGCCACGGCGACCTGTGGCTGGCTGCGCGCATCATTGAGACCGAGGCCTACTACCTCACTGACAAGGGCAGCCACGCCTCGCTCGGCTACACCGAAAAGCGCAAGGCATTGTTCCTCGATGGCGGGCACATCTACATGTACTACGCCCGCGGCGGCGACTCGCTGAACTTCAGCGCCGAAGGCCCGGGTAACGCGGTGCTGATCAAGTCTGCCTATCCTTGGCAGGACGCCCGCTCGGGCCCCAACAGCCTGGCGCAGATGCAACTGAATAACCCCGACGCCAGCGGCAAGCTGCGCCCGGATGCGCGCCTGTGCGCCGGCCAGACCCTGCTCTGCCGGGCGCTGGGCCTGAAAGTGCCCCACTGGGACGCCCAGCGCTTTGACGCCGAGCGGCTGTACGTGGACGATTGCGGCAATGCCGTACCAAGGGTGATCCAGACTGCACGGCTGGGCATCCCGCACGGGCGCGACGAGCACCTGCCCTACCGCTTCGTCGACGCCGAGTACGCCCGTTTCTGCACGCGGAACCCGTTACGTCGCGGCCAAGTCGAAGGCCGTGACTTCTTCATTCTGGAACAAGGAAGCTGAACATGGGCCAATGGCTCGACAGCCTGACCGGCTGGCTCAGCGCCAACCCGCAGTGGCTTGGCCTGGCGATTTTCCTGGTGGCCTGCATCGAGTGCCTGGCCATTGCCGGCATCATCGTGCCTGGCACCGTGCTGCTGTTCGCCGTCGCGGTACTGGCCGGCAGTGGCGCCTTCAGCCTGGGCGAAACATTACTACTGGGTTTTCTCGGCGGTTTGCTGGGCGACGCGGTGTCGTACACGTTGGGCAAGCACTTCCACCAGAACATTCGCCGCCTGCCATTGCTGCGCCATCACCCTGAGTGGATCGGCAGCGCCGAAACCTACTTCCAGCGCTACGGCATCGCCAGCCTGCTGGTGGGGCGCTTCATCGGGCCGCTGCGGCCCATGCTGCCAATGGTCGCCGGCATGTTCGACATGCCCCTGCCGCGCTTCATCGCCGTCAGCCTGGTGGCCGGCGCCGGCTGGTCGGTGGCCTACCTGCTGCCAGGCTGGGCCACCGGCGCGGCCATGCGCCTGCCGCTGCCGGAAGGCTTCTGGCTGGATGCTGGCATCATCGCCGGCACCCTGGCAGTCATCATCGGCTTTAGCCTGACCACCAGCATTCGCGACCAGCGCCATGGAACACGACTGATCGCCGGCATGAGCTTCGCTGCCTTGGCCGGAGTATTTTTTGGCTGGCCTTACCTGCACGAGTTCGACCAAGGCGTGATGACACTGGTACAGGAACATCGCAGCCAGGCCATCGATGGCGCCGTGGTACTGGTGACCCGGCTGGGCGATTTCCGCACGCAACTGTTTCTTGGCGGCCTGCTGACCGGCCTGCTGCTGCTTGCCCGGCAATGGCGGCAAGCCTTTTTTGCTGCCGGCGCGCTGATGGGCACGGCAATCGCCAACGGTACGCTGAAATGGCTGTTCGCCCGCGCAAGGCCGGAAGTGCTGACCGACCCACTGACCAGCTACAGCATGCCCAGCGGGCACAGCTCGGCGTCGTTTGCGTTCTTTCTGGTGATGGCGGTACTGGCAGGGCGCGGCCAGCCGCCACGGATGCGCCTGACCTGGGTGATGCTGGGTTGTATTCCGGCGCTGGCGATTGCCCTGTCACGGGTGTACCTGGGGGCGCACTGGCCGACCGATATCCTGGCTGGGGCGCTGCTGGCGTGCTGCGTGTGTGCGCTTAGCCTGGCAGTGGTGCAGCGCCAGCAAACACTGCCGGCCCTGCCGCTGCGGGTGTGGTGGCTGGTGTTGCCGGCATGTATCGCGCTGCTGGCGTTCTTTGCCATGCATGCGCTGCCGCAGGCTTTGCTCAGATACCAGTACTGATGTCGCCCTCACTGGCCTCTTCGCGGGCAAGCCCGCGAAGAGGCCAGCCCAAGCAGCACAAAGAGGTCAGGCGAAAAGCTCACCCTGAATCCGCTCCAGCAATTTCTGAATCTCCCCCAATCGCTGCTGCGGCGAGTCAAGGGTCAGCAGGTCCAGCTTGTCTTCTTCCATGAACGGCAGCAGGTACGCCAGCTGATTGGCCAGCGCCTGGCGCCCGTCCACCGGGCGCGGCATGTCCAGCGCCTCGACCATCGGGTGCTCGCCCAGCGCCACCAGCAGCGCCAACAGGTCGTCATCGGCCTCGAGCAACGGGCTGTCCGCCTGCTCCGGTAGCCATTGCACCTGCCCCACCAGCAACTGGTCCTTCTGCACTTCGGTGCTTTCCAGGTTGAAGCGCCGTACGCCCTCGACGCGGATCCCCAGCAAACCGTTGTCCTGCTGCACGAAGTCGCGGATCACTGCTTCACAGCCGATCGACGCGACCATCGGTGGCGCCTTGCCAACCTGCTCGCCCTCCAGGATGCAGACCACCCCAAAGCCTTCGCCCTGCTTCATGCAGCGCCCGATCATGTCCAGGTAGCGTGCCTCGAAAATCTGTAAATCGAGAAAGCAACCCGGGAACAGCACGGTATTGAGCGGAAACAGCGGTAGTGTCATCACAACTCCTCAAGCCACCAGGCTGACCGCCAACGGCAGAAAGACTGCCGTGGCTACCCCCATCAAGCTCATCGCCAGCGCGGCAAAAGCGCCGCATTCGTCACCTTCCTGCAGGGCGACCGAAGTACCCACCGCATGCGCGGTCACACCCAACGACATGCCGCGCGCCTCAGGGCTGTGCACGCCGAAGCGGCTCAGCAGCGCCGGGCCGAAGATCGCGCCGATCACCCCGGTGATCAGTACGAACACTGCCGCCAGCGCCGCCACACCGCCAATCTGCTCTGCCACCAGCATGGCGATTGGCGAGGTCACCGACTTGGGTGCCATGGTCATCAGGATCATGTGCTCGGCACCGAACCACCAGCCTAGCAACAGGCAGCAGAGCGTGGCGAACAGCCCCCCGATTACCAGCGTAGTAAATGTGGGCCAGAACAGCTGCCGGATACGCCGCAGGTTGAGATAGAGCGGCACGGCCAGCGCCACGGTGGCGGGGCCCAGCAGGATGTTCATGATTTCGGTGCTGTTGCGGTACTCGCTGTATTCGATGCCGCACAGCAGCAACACGCCGATTACCAGCAACATCGACACCAATACCGGCTGCAGGAAGATCCAGCGGGTTTTCTCGTAGGCCGCTAGCACCACCTGGTAGGCACCGAGCGTAATACCGATACCGAACAGAGGATGGTGCACCACGGCATTCAGCGCGCCTTGCCAATCGAGCATCATGGCTGCTCCTCGCGCTTGCCCTGGCGATGCATGAGCTTTTGCATCAGCACACCAACAAACACCAGCGTTAACAGGCAGGAAATCAGCAAGGCGCCGGCAATCGCCCAGAAGTCAGCGGCGATGTCCTTGGCATATACCATCACCCCCACTGCTGGCGGTACCAGCAACAGCGGCAGGTATCGCAGCAGGCTGCTGGCCGCCTCGTTCAGCGGCTTGCCCACCTCCCCACGGGCCATGAGGAAGAACAACAGCAGCACCAGGCCGATGATCGGCCCCGGCAGAAATGGCACCAACAGGTGATTGATCGCCGTCCCCAGCAGCTGGAACAGCACCAGCCAGGTCAAACCACGCAACAGCATAAGCATCTCCCTCGGGCATGGCCGCCATTATAAGCACGCGCAGCTATAGACCGATATTCGCCGAAAAGCACACAACTTGACTGAAACGGTTCGCCGTGCTGATCTTGCACTTTCGTACCAACTGACAACCTGGAGAGTCCGCGATGCCCTATGTACCGGTTACAGAGCTTTCGCAATATGTTGGTAAGGAACTGGGCCGCTCCGACTGGCTGAAAATCGACCAGCAGCGCATCAACCTGTTCGCCGAGGCGACGGGCGATTTCCAGTTCATCCATGTCGACCCTGAAAAGGCGGCCAAAACCCCGTTTGGCGGCACCATTGCCCACGGCTTCCTGACATTGTCACTGATCCCCAAGCTGATCGAGGACATCCTGGTCCTCCCAGAAGGGCTGAAGATGGTGGTGAACTATGGGCTGGACAGCGTACGGTTCATTCAGCCGGTCAAGGTCAACAGCCAGGTTCGGCTGAAAGTGGACCTGGCCGAAGTGGTGGAGAAAAAGCCGGGGCAGTGGTTGCTCAAGGCGATTGCCACGCTGGAAATCGAGGGTGAAGAGAAGCCTGCTTATATAGCTGAGTCGCTCTCGCTCTGTTTCGTCTGATTTATCCCCGGGGGCGCTACGCGCCCCATTCGCAGCACAAGGCTGCTCCTACAGGGGTATGCGATCTCATGTAGGAGCAGCCTTGTGCTGCGAATGGGCTGCACAGCAGCCCCCGATCCACAAATCTTCCGCACTCGCGTAGACTGCCAGCCTCCGCGCAGCCTAGGGCTGCCCCTGTCGATTTACCAAAGGTGCCCGCCATGCCCTGGCTGCAAGTACGCCTGGCCATCAGCCCGGAACAAGCCGAAACCTACGAAGATGCCCTGCTCGAAGTAGGCGCCGTCTCGGTCACGTTCATGGACGCCGAAGATCAACCGATCTTCGAACCAGACCTCAACACCACCCCGCTGTGGTCGCACACCCACCTGCTGGCCCTGTTCGAGGCCGATGCCGAGCCCGAGCAGGTGTTTGCTCACCTGCGCCTGCTGACCGGCGCCGAGCTGCCACAGCACCAGGCTGAAGTGATCGAGGACCAGGACTGGGAGCGCAGCTGGATGGACAACTTCCAGCCCATGCGTTTCGGCCGCCGCCTGTGGATCGTGCCAAGCTGGCACGAGGCCCCGGAAAAGGACGCCGTCAACCTGCTGCTGGACCCGGGCCTGGCCTTCGGCACCGGCACCCACCCCACCACGGCCCTGTGCCTGGAATGGCTCGACGGCCAGCAACTCGAAGGCACCCAGGTGCTGGACTTCGGCTGCGGCTCGGGCATCCTGGCCATCGCCTCGCTGCTGCTGGGCGCCCGTGAAGCAGTCGGTACCGACATCGACGTGCAGGCCATCGAGGCTTCGCGCGACAATGCCCAGCGCAACGGCATCGCCGATGACAAGCTGGCCCTGTACCTGCCCGAGCACATGCCGGCCATGCAGGCAGACGTGCTGGTCGCCAACATCCTCGCTGGCCCGCTGGTGTCGCTGGCGCCGCAGTTGTCCGGCCTGGTGCGCCCTGGTGGCCTGCTGGCACTGTCCGGCATTCTGGCCGAAC
Source organism: Pseudomonas sp. SIMBA_068 (assembly GCF_046534705.1). NCBI lineage: Bacteria > Pseudomonadati > Pseudomonadota > Gammaproteobacteria > Pseudomonadales > Pseudomonadaceae > Pseudomonas > Pseudomonas sp. SIMBA_068. The sequence continues at coordinate 68,721 of NZ_JAWRYI010000011.1, read as the reverse complement.
AGGGCGAGGAGGTGGCCGCGGCCTACGCCGCCGACTTCGAGCTGGACCCGATCGTCGTCCGCGACGGCTGGGTGCGCATCAGTGGTCGCCGCCGCTAAGCGGGCCTAGAATATCTCTCTGCATAGCTCCCGGATTGCCGCATGACCGACAGTTTCGTCACCCAGTGCCCGCATTGCCAGACCAGCTTTCGCGTCACCCACCACCAGTTGAGCGTGGCCCGCGGCGTGGTTCGCTGCGGCCATTGCCTGCAGGTGTTCAATGCCGCCAAGCAACTGCTGGAGCAGAACCGCGCCAGCGCACCTGAGGTGCCGGTAGCGGCGCCTGTGCCAGCGGCACCTGCCGAGCCAGTGGTCGAGCCGCCGGTTACCCCCGAGCCTGTCACCCGCGAGCGCAGCATCACGCCTGACGAGGACTGGGCCCTGACCGCCCAGGCGCTGGACGCACTCGACCTCGACCAGGAACTGGCACGCCTGGAGCGGCGCGGCCAGCCGGCCCCGGCACGCCCCGCCAACCTGGATGGCGGGCTGCAGGCGCGCCGTGACGAACTGCACCCGGACGAGCATGCGGACGACCTGTTCGGCAACGCCACCGATGAGCCCTTCGAGCCGCAAACGCCGGCAGAGCCCGCACCTGTGTTGCTGGAGCCGCAGCCGCTGGAGCTGGACCTGGAGCCCGTACCCGGCGAGCGCACCGAGCCGACCCTGGGCCGTAACCTTGACCTGGACATCGATGACGAGCCGCCCGTACACCGCGCAGCTGAAATCGACGACCAGCCCGCCTTCAGCGAACCGCTGCGCACCCGTGATGACGAAATCCCGGAAAAAGGCCTGAGCGCCCGCGACGATGAACCGCTGGCGCTGCACCTGTCGGCGCGCGACGACGACCCTGTCGAGCCGCTGCCGGGTGAACGCCTGGAGCCCGGCCTTGCCAGCAAGCCCGAGCGCCCGGCGCGCAAGGAGCCGCTGGTCGATGTGGTGGACGACCCGCTGCAACTGGGCTGGGAAAAACCCGCGCCCAACTGGGGCAAGCGCCTGCTGTGGGGCTTCCTGACCCTGCTGGCCGCTGGCCTGCTGGCATTCCAGTATGTGTGGTTCCACTTCGACGAAATGGCCCGCCAGGACCAGTACCGGCCGATCTTCCAGCAAATTTGCCCGATCGTCGGGTGCCAGGTGCCGACCCGCGTCGATATCGCAAGAATCAAGAGCAGCAACCTGGTGGTGCGCAGCCACCCGGACTTCAAGGGCGCACTGATCGTCGATGCGATCATCTACAACCGTGCACCGTTCGCCCAACCGTTCCCGCTGCTGGAACTGCGTTTTGCCGACCTCAATGGCCAGCTGATCGCCAGCCGGCGCTTCAAGCCCAGCGAGTACCTGTCCGGCGAGTTGGCCGGGCGTGGCGACATGCCAAGCCAGACGCCCATCCATATCGCCCTGGACATCCTCGACCCGGGGCCAAAGGCCGTGAACTACAGCCTCAGCTTCCGCTCGCCGGAATAGTCAGCACAACCCTGTGGGAGCGGGCATGCCCGCGAACACGGGCAAAGCCCGTGCCATGCACCGCGGCGTCTGCTTCGCGGGCGCGCCCGCTCCCACAGGGGTCCGCGCGATACCCGGGTCTTGGCTCATACCAAAAGTCATAAGCCGACAACTGTTCAGATTTTATCCAAATCCATCTTTATCCGGTCACCGAGAGCGGGTATCATGCCCACCCTTTTTCGAACTCCAAGATTCGGCCCCACAACAGGGATCACCTATGTCGGCGGTACGCATCGGCCCATACACACTACGTAACAACCTGATCCTCGCGCCCATGGCCGGGGTCACGGACCAGCCTTTCCGTACACTTTGCAAGCGTCTGGGCGCGGGCATGGTGGTGTCGGAGATGGTCTCCAGCGACATGAGCCTGTGGAACAGCCGCAAGTCGAGCCTGCGCCGCATCCATGAAGGTGATCCCGAGCCACGCTCGGTGCAGATCGCCGGTGGTGATGCGCAGATGATGGCTGCGGCAGCAAAGGCCAACGTCGAGGCGGGTGCCCAGATCATCGACATCAACATGGGCTGCCCGGCAAAAAAAGTCTGCAACAAAGCTGCAGGCTCTGCTTTATTGAGAGATGAAGCCTTGGTCAGCGAGATCCTCAACGCCGTGGTCGGCGCTGTGGACGTCCCGGTGACCCTGAAGATCCGCACCGGTTGGGACCGGGCAAACAAGAACGGCCTGAACGTGGCGAAGATCGCCGAACAGGCCGGCATCCAGGCGCTGGCGGTGCATGGCCGCACACGCGCCGACCTGTACACCGGCGAAGCCGAATACGACACCATCGCGGCCATCAAGCAAGCGGTGTCTATCCCGGTCTTTGCCAATGGCGATATCACTTCGCCAGAAAAGGCCCGGGCGGTGCTGGATGCCACCGGGGTCGACGGCCTGTTGATCGGCCGGGCTGCCCAGGGGCGGCCATGGATCTTTCGCGAGATCGAGCATTACCTGCGCACTGGCGAATACCTGCCAGCGCCGCAACTGGACGAAGTGGAACGCATCCTGCTGGAGCACCTGGCCGCGTTGCATGCCTTTTATGGCGATGTGATGGGCGTACGTATCGCCCGCAAGCACGTTGGCTGGTACCTGGCAACACGACCCGGCGGCAAGGAGTTTCGCTCCCGGTTCAACGCTTTGGAAGAGACACAAGCGCAGTGCGCCAACGTTCGTGCGTTTTTCAGCGAGCGTCGACAGAGCCTTGAGACAGAGGACGGACAAGGGGTGGCCGCATGACGATGATGACCGAGAATTTTGTGAGTGGAACAACGCCCGTGAGCGACAACGCCAACCTGAAACAGCACCTCAACACGCCGAGCGAAGAGGGCCAGACCCTTCGCGACAGCGTCGAGAAGGCGCTGCACAACTACTTCGCCCACCTGGAAGGCGCGACCGTGACGGACGTGTACAACCTGGTGCTCTCCGAAGTGGAGGCGCCACTGCTCGAAAGCGTGATGAACTACGTGAAGGGCAACCAGACCAAGGCCAGCGAGATGCTCGGGCTGAACCGAGGCACCCTGCGCAAGAAGCTCAAGCAGTACGACTTGCTGTAAGCCAGAATCCCAACCAGAAAAGGCGGCTCCCTGAACAGAGGCGCCTTTTTTGCAGACTCCACCGCGTTATTGGAACCCGAAATGACCGACCAGACTACCCGCCTGCCAGTCCGCCGCGCCCTGATCAGCGTCTCCGACAAGACCGGTATCCTCGAATTCGCCCGTGAGCTGCAGCAGCTCGGTGTCGAGATCCTGTCCACCGGCGGCACCTACAAGCTGCTGAAGGACAATGGCGTGAACGCGGTGGAAGTGGCCGACTACACCGGCTTTGCCGAAATGATGGATGGCCGGGTCAAGACCCTGCACCCGAAAATCCACGGTGGCATCCTCGGCCGTCGCGGCACCGACGACGTCATCATGAACGAGCACGGCATCAAGCCGATCGACCTGGTTGCGGTCAACCTGTACCCGTTCGAAGCCACCATTTCCAAGCCTGGCTGTGACCTGCCGACCGCCATCGAGAACATCGACATCGGCGGCCCGACCATGGTCCGTTCGGCAGCCAAGAACCACAAAGACGTCGCCATCGTGGTCAACGCCAGCGACTACGCCGGCATCGTCGAAGGCCTCAAGGCCGGCGGCCTGACCTACGCCCAGCGCTTCGACCTGATGCTCAAGGCGTTCGAGCACACTGCTGCCTATGACGGCATGATCGCCAACTACATGGGCACCATCGACCAGGCCAAGGACACCCTTTCGACTTCCGCACGCAGCGAATTCCCGCGCACCTTCAACAGCCAGTTCGTCAAGGCCCAGGAAATGCGCTACGGCGAGAACCCGCACCAGAGCGCGGCGTTCTACGTAGAAGCCAAAAAAGGCGAAGCCAGCATTTCCACCGCCACCCAGCTGCAGGGCAAGGAGTTGTCGTTCAACAACGTGGCCGACACCGACGCCGCACTGGAGTGCGTGAAGAGCTTCGTCAAGCCAGCCTGTGTCATCGTCAAGCACGCCAACCCGTGCGGCGTGGCCGTTGTGCCTGAAGACGAAGGCGGCATCCGCAAGGCCTACGACCTGGCCTACGCCACCGACACCGAGTCGGCCTTCGGCGGCATCATTGCCTTCAACCGCGAACTGGACGGCGAAACCGCCAAGGCCATCGTCGAGCGCCAGTTCGTCGAAGTGATCATCGCCCCGAAAATCTCCCAGGCCGCCCGCGACGTGGTAGCTGCCAAGCAGAACGTACGCCTGCTGGAGTGCGGCGAGTGGCCAGCTGAGCGCGCTGCCGGTTGGGACTTCAAGCGCGTCAACGGTGGCCTGCTGGTGCAAAGCCGCGATATCGGCATGATCACCGCAGACGACCTGAAGATCGTCACCAAGCGTGCCCCGACCGAGCAAGAAGTCCACGACCTGGTGTTTGCCTGGAAAGTGGCCAAGTTCGTCAAGTCCAACGCCATTGTCTACGCCAAGCAGCGCCAGACCATCGGCGTCGGCGCTGGCCAGATGAGCCGCGTCAACTCCGCCCGCATTGCTGCAATCAAGGCCGAGCATGCTGGCCTGCAAGTGCAGGGCGCGGTCATGGCATCGGATGCGTTCTTCCCGTTCCGTGATGGCATCGACAATGCGGCTAAAGTGGGTATCAGCGCCGTGATCCAGCCGGGTGGCTCGATGCGTGATGCCGAAGTCATTGCCGCTGCCGATGAGGCAGGTATCGCGATGGTGTTCACCGGTATGCGCCACTTCCGCCACTGATTTACGGCAATCGGCCGCACTGAAGCAGGCATCTGCTGCGTTGGGGCCGGTTCCGCTGATGCTCATTGCCAGAAGGCAACTCCGCTCATCGGAACCGGCCCCGCCTTGCATCTACCTGCTTCATTGCGACCTCGTACAGCGTGAGGCTTCGCTTTGCGCCCGAAAGAATTCGAGGTTTTGACATGAAAGTTTTGATCATCGGCAGCGGCGGCCGTGAGCACGCCCTGGCCTGGAAAGTTGCCCAGGACCCACGCGTCGAGAAAGTCTTCGTTGCCCCAGGCAACGCGGGTACCGCCATTGAAGCCAAGTGCGAGAACGTCGCCATCGACGTGTGCGCCCTGGAACAACTGGCCGATTTCGCCGAGAAGAACGTCGACCTGACCATCGTCGGCCCGGAAGCACCGCTGGTCATCGGTGTGGTCGACCTGTTCCGCAGCCGTGGCCTGGACTGCTTCGGCCCAACCAAGGGTGCGGCCCAGCTGGAAGGCTCCAAGGCCTTCACCAAGGACTTCCTGGCGCGTCACAAGATCCCGACCGCCGACTACCAGAACTTCACCGAAATCGAGCCGGCGCTGGCCTACCTGCAGGAAAAAGGTGCGCCGATCGTGATCAAGGCCGACGGCCTGGCTGCGGGCAAAGGCGTGATCGTCGCCATGACCCTCGAAGAAGCCGAAGCCGCCGTGCGTGACATGCTGGCCGGCAACGCCTTCGGTGAAGCCGGTTCGCGTGTGGTGATCGAAGAGTTCCTCGACGGCGAAGAAGCCAGCTTCATCGTCATGGTCGACGGCCACAACGTGCTGCCCATGGCCACCAGCCAGGACCACAAGCGCGTCGGCGACCAGGACACCGGCCCGAACACGGGCGGCATGGGTGCCTACTCCCCTGCCCCGGTCGTTACCGCCGACGTCCACCAGCGCGTGATGGACCAGGTAATCTGGCCAACCGTGCGCGGCATGGCCGAGGAAGGCAACGTCTACACCGGCTTCCTCTATGCTGGCCTGATGATCGACAAGGCAGGCAACCCCAAGGTCATCGAGTTCAACTGCCGCTTCGGCGACCCAGAGACCCAGCCAGTCATGCTGCGCCTGGAGTCGAGCCTGGTGCTGCTGATCGAAGCCGCCTTCGCCAAGGCGCTGGACAAGGTCGAAGCCCAGTGGGACCCACGCCCGAGCCTGGGCGTTGTGCTGGCGGCTGGCGGTTACCCGGGCGACTACGCCAAGGGCGACGTGATCAGTGGCCTGGACGCAGCAGCCAAGATCGAAGGCAAGGTATTCCATGCCGGTACTTCGCTCAAGGACGGCCAAGTGGCCACCAACGGCGGGCGCGTGCTGTGCGCCACGGCAATGGGCAGCACGGTTGCCGATGCGCAGCAGCAGGCTTACCGCCTGGCCAGGGAAGTAAGCTGGAACGGTAGCTTCTACCGCAATGACATCGGCTACCGGGCCATTGCCCGCGAGCGCGGTGAGCACCAGCAGTAAGCATTACCGGAACGCCGTGCCGCCCAGGGCTGTCAACCGCCCGGCGCACGGCATCCGGCTCGTCGACAAGGCCCGGCACGGGCCTTGCCTTCGACTTGGCGCGCCGCGCATAGTTAGTACCCGGCACATCGGCTAAGAAGGGATCTCGTAGTGCGTCGGCTTCGGATTGCCTCAGCTCTGATCGTCACCTTGCTGACCCTGCTCTGCATGTTCCCGGCTGCAGCCGAACATGACGCAGGCTGGACCGTTTTGCTCGACGAACAGGCCAACCTGCAACTGAGCGATGTACGCTCGGAGCGCTACCGCAACCAGTTCAGCCCGCTGGTGCTTACCGAGCTGGATGCCGCCCCGCCGGAACAGGCCTTGTGGCTGCACTACCGCCTGGAACCAGGCGACCAGGAGCAACTGCTACGGGTATTCGCCCCCGACCTGTCTGGCCTTGATCTCTACGCCCTCGAAGGCGACCAACTTCTGCGTCAGCTGCACCACGGGCGCCAGGCCGGCAATGCCAGCCCGACCCTGCGTGGCAGCGACCATGTACTGCCCCTGCCCAACAGCAAGCAACCGCTGGACATCTACCTGCGCCTGGTCTCCGAGCACCAGTTGCGCCCAGCCATCAGCCTGGAACCTGCGGCCGTAGCCGCCTCGGACCAGAGCCAGCCACTGTTGTTCGGCATGCTGTTCGGCGGCCTGGTCATGTTGATCCTGCACAACCTGATCCGCTTCCTCTACAGCCGCTCCACCACCACCCTGATCCTGGCGTTGTACCACGGCCTGATGCTGCTCAGCGGCCTGATCCTGCTGAACCTCAGCGGCCCCTGGTGGCACGTCTGGCACAACGCGCAAACCCCGGCCGCCTACCTGACTCTGGTACTGGCCGGCCTGGCGGGGCTGTATTTCACCCAACACTTCTTCAACCCGTGCAACTCACCCCGGCTTAACCGCCTGCTGCAGGGCGAAATGCTGGTGGTGGGGGTCAGCGGGCTGGTGCTGTTGTTTGTCGACACCCTCCCCCTCAACCTGATGACCTACGCCCTGATGGCGTTGGGCAGCGTGAGCATGCTGCTGGTCAGCAGCTACCACTGGTACCGGGGTTACGCGCCTGGGCGCCTGTTCAGCCTGGCCATGGTGGTGTTCAACCTGGGCGGCCTGGTGCTGCTGCCGGCACTGCTGGGCCTGACCCGCACCTCGACGCCTTGGCTGCTGTGCGTCCTGCTGGGGCTGGCCGTGGCCAGCGGCCTGCTGCTCAACCTGGCAGTCAGCGAGCGCCTGCGCCGCATGAGCGAGGAGCGCTTCAGCGCCAGCCGCGCCCTGGCCGCCAGCGATGCCGAAATAAACGCCAAGGCCGAGTTCCTGGCCAAGATCAGCCACGAAATCCGCACCCCCATGAACGGCGTGCTGGGCATGACCGAGCTGCTGCTGGGCACACCGCTGTCCGTCAAACAACGTGACTACGTGCAGACAATCCACAGCGCCGGCAACGAGCTGCTGACGCTGATCAACGAGATTCTCGACATTTCCAAGCTGGAGTCCCGGCAGATCGAACTGGATGACGTGCAGTTCGACCTCAACGCGCTGATCGAGGACTGCCTGAACATCTTCCGCGCCAAGGCCGAGCAGCAGAACATCGAGCTGATCAGCTTTACCCAGCCGCAAGTACCGCGGGTGATCAGCGGCGACCCGACACGCCTGCGCCAAGCCTTGTCGAGCCTGCTGGAAAACGCCCTGAAAAACACCGACCAGGGCGAGATCCTGCTGGTCGTGGCACTGGACCAACGGGGTGAGCTACCGCGCCTGCGCATCGCCGTGCAGGACAGCGGCGAGCCGTTGGCCGCCGCAGACCGTGAAGCCTTGTTGCAGGCCGAGTTGCACAGCCACCACTTCCTGTCCAGCAACAAGCTGGGTGGCCACCTTGGGTTGGTCATCGCCAAACAGCTGATCGGCCTGATGCAGGGCGAGTTCGGCATCAAGAGCAGCACCGGCATGGGCAACACCCTGTGGTTGACCCTGCCGCTGGACCCTTCTCGCCTGGAACAGCCACCGACCGACCTCGACAGCCCGCTGCGCGATGCCCGCGTGCTGGTGGTGGACGACAATGACACCTGCCGCAAGGTGCTGGTGCAACAATGCAGCGCGTGGGGCATGAATGTCAGCGCAGTGCCATCAGGCAAGGAAGCCCTGGCCCTTCTGCGCACCAAGGCCCACCTGCGCGACTACTTCGACGCGGTGCTGCTGGACCAGAACATGCCCGGCATGACCGGCATGCAGCTGGCCGCCAAGATCAAGGAAGACCCGAGCCTGAACCACGACATCCTGGTGGTGATGCTCACCGGCATCAGCAATGCGCCGAGCAAGGTCATCGCACGCAATGCCGGGGTGAAGCGGATACTTGCCAAGCCGGTGGCCGGCTACACGCTGAAAACCACCCTGGCCGAAGAACTGGCCCAACGCGGCCGCGATCAGGCAGTGCCGGCCAGCCTGCCCGGTGTCCCGCAGGCACTGGACCTGCCCGGCGACTTCCGCGTGCTGGTTGCCGAAGACAACAGCATTTCCACCAAGGTGATACGCGGCATGCTTGGCAAGCTGAACCTTGAGCCCGACACCGCGTGCAATGGCGAAGAGGCCCTGCAGGCGATGAAAAACCAGCGCTATGACCTGGTGCTGATGGACTGCGAAATGCCGATTCTGGACGGTTTCTCGGCCACCCAGCAGCTGCGCGCCTGGGAAACCGCCAACCAGCGCCAGCGCACCCCGGTGGTGGCACTGACCGCGCACATTCTTACAGAACACAAGGAACGCGCCCGTCTGGCGGGCATGGACGGCCACATGGCCAAGCCGGTCGAGCTGTCGCAGTTGCGCGAGCTGATCCAGTACTGGGCCAATCACCGGGAAGCCAAGGTGGACCCGGCGCATACTTCCTAGACTACGCTGTCGAGCAGTGAACACTGCTCACAAGATCTCTACGGCCCCTGTGGGAGCGGGCATGCCCGCTCCCACAGAGATAGCGCACTTGTGCACCGAGCGCGCATCCTTTTTAAGTTTCCGAGGATCAGCACTCATGCTCCATGAGTTGTTCAGCGTCTACCTGAAAATGCTTGTGCTCTACAGCCCGTTCTTCGTGCTGTCGTGCTTCATCAGCCTGACCCGCGGCCACTCCAGCAAGGAGCGCAAGCAACTGGCCTGGAAGGTAGCCTTCGCAGCCCTGCTCGCCAGCGTGCTGCTGTACCTGTTCGGTCGGGTGATCTTCGGCATTTTCGGCATCACCGCCGACGCCTTCCGCATCGGTGCCGGCAGCGTGCTGTTCATCTCGGCATTGGGTATGGCCCAGGGCAAGCCGGCGGTGCAGGCCGACAACGTGCAGCAGGATGTGACCATCGTGCCACTGACCATTCCGCTGACGGTTGGTCCCGGTACCATCGGGGCCCTGTTGGTGATGGGTGTGAGCCAGCCGCACTGGGACGACAAACTGCTGGCCATCGTCAGTATCGCGCTGGCCAGTTTCACTGTCGGCCTGGTGCTTTACCTGTCGCACGGTATCGAGCGGATCCTGGGCGACCAGGGCCTGCAGATCGTCAGCCGTCTGATGGGGCTGTTCGTCTGTGCCCTGGCGGCGCAGATCATTTTTACCGGGATCAAAGGGTACCTGGTGCCTTAGATGGCATAGTCATGAATGCGCGCGAGAGATACCTTGACGACGCTTTCCTGCACTTTTGGCATTACGCTGTTCTCGAAGGCCAGAATATTGAACCGGACCAGCTCCGCACGCACATTCTTGTAACTGCGCTTGCGGCTGATGAACCCTGCACTGAAAACAGACTGCTTGTCCGTTTCGTGGTAAATCACCATGTCGACACGGTTATTACCGGCCGGCGCGCAGGCCAACACTTGAAAGTGCTGCATCTCGAATGCCTTTTTCTCAAGTTCCTTCAGCACCGACGGCTTGGTCAGCAACGCTTGAATGGACACTTTGACCGACGACGCAAAGCTGTCCCCGGCAGTTTTAGACAGGGTCTGCAGCACGTGGTCCGTCTGTTGCGTACGCGTCTTGTCCGGCCAATGAATCTGCTCAGCCGTTACCGCATCCCACCCCATGAATTTGAGCTGGTTACGGTAATAAGCGAACCAGTCTTTAATCAGCCCCTCTTTGAAAGCGGCCTCGGTGGCTCTTTCGGCCATTGCCAAGGCCAGCTTCACCTTGTTTTTCTGCGCGGCGTCGACGCCCGGCAAGAACGAAACAATCCCAGCGCCGATCACGGCAGACGTGGTTTCACTCATGATGCTGCTCCTGTGGGTTGTGCGTAAGGGTCGAACCGGTAGACGGCCTGTGCATCCTTGGTTTTCATCAAGGCCTGCAATTCATCACGCTGGCGTTGAAAGCGCCCTTCATCCAACGCCAGGGAAACGCCGTTGAACTCGGCCTCGCCCTCAAGTACTTGTTCGCCCAGAAATGTCTCCAGCGAAACCAGCGAGAGTGGCTTATCGATTTGCAGCGAGATGCTGCACAAGTCCAGCGCCGGCCCCGGCTTGAGTACGCCAAGTTCGATGACCAGGGTGGAGCACTGCGCCAGATCATGCGCGCAGAAACTCAGCAAGTGCCGGAAGCCTTCGGCAGACTGGCCAAGGCCCGTTTTTATCGCCGCGAGCACAGCCTCATGGCGAAGCGAACGCATCTTCAGCCACGCTTCAAGTGGCTGTATATGCGCGTTGCGCACAGGTCGCCCCAACGGTTTCAGGTCATGGGTACTGGCCAGCTTGATCCAGCCCAGTTGGCGGTAGGCCTCCCGATACGCGGCATACCAGTTTTCATAATTGTCAACGCGTGAACCGGCGTGCTTGTTGGCTACCAACTGCGCGTACAGGACTGAATCGAAAGCGGCCTGGCGTTGTGCCTCGACTGCGCCTGGCGAATACAGCAATGCTGTTCCGCCAATCAACATCAGTTGCTCAGCTGCTCTATCCATCGTGTTACCTCGTCACAAAGAACCGAACAAGGCGGCGTTGCGACTACGCCGCCCAGCAATCAGATGTCGTACTCGAGCACGTTCTCGACACTGCGCACGCCGAGTTTGTTTTCTACGGTTTCGCGGACTTTGTCGTAGACAAAGTTATTGAGGGTGAGCACTGCCGTGCCGGCGTAGTAAGCGGCCCTGTCCAGCTTCCACTGGATGCCCAGCACATCGTCGTCCAGTGTTGGGGCAGATGCCTGGATGCAGCTCACCACCATGACCACATCGTTGTTTGCGGTTTCAATACAGGCGGCCATGCCAACCATGCCCCTGGCTTTGTTCTTGCGCTTGTGGTCGAGCACCTTGGCGTCGTTTTCGACAGTGGTCATTTTGTCGAAGGCCCGCTTTGCCACTTCACCCAGCTTGGTGCCACCCAGCACCGCATTGCCAACCACACCTATGGTGCGGATGGCCACGGCGCCTACGGTGACGGACAGTTCCACCGAAGTTTCAAGTTCGAAGCTACGACGTGGGATGGTAAAGCCAAGGTCTCGCATGACATCGATGAATTTGTCGTACCACTCCCGGCTCTGCTTTTCGGCGTCAAAAGCTTTGTCGGCGACCAACGTGGCGAAGTGGAAGGCATTCTTCACATCATGACGGCTCTGCGCAGACATGCCCGCGCCGCAAGCAAGCAGGTTGCCGTCTACCAGGATGGCGGCATCGGTGGTGGTGATTTGGGTTGCATCGGACATTGGAAACTCCTTGATGGTTGCCCCTTGAGTCAGGGGCAATCACCTTAGCCAGCGCGCTGGCCACAAAGCGCGCTGAAGAGTTTCCGACGCAACTAGTTGGCAGTGGGGTACCAACGCGGCGTGTAGGCCCACACCCCGCCCGACAGACGAGGGAATACACAGGTTGTAGAGGAGCCGACCAGAACCATGGTGCGCATATCGACCATTTCCGGCAGCAGCTCGGCCAAGGTGACTACCTTAAGCGTCTGCCCCGGCCTACCGATGTCGCGCCCAAGGACTACAGGCGTGTTCCCCTCGCGGTGGCGACGCACAACTTCCAGGGCCACCCCGAGCTGGTGCGGCCTGGACTTGGAAATCGGGTTGTAGAAGGCCAGCACCAGGTCAGCCTGGGCCGCCAGGTCCAGGCGCTTTTCAATGATCGACCAGGGCTTGAGGTTGTCCGACAGCGACATCACACAGAAGTCATGCCCCAGCGGTGCCCCCGCCTGCGCAGCGGTAGCGAGCGAGGCCGACACCCCTGGCAAGATCTCGAGGTCGACGCGATGCCAGGCGGGGTCGCTGGATTCGTGCAGCGCTTCGAGCACTGCAGCGGCCATGGCGAACACGCCTGGGTCGCCCGACGAGACCACCACCACCGAACGGCCTTGTGCCGCCAGCTCGAAGGCATGCCGGGCGCGCTGCATCTCTTCACGGTTGTCGGTGCAGTGCAGCACCTGGTCGTCACGGAACGGCCCGGCCATGCGCACGTAGGTTTCGTAGCCGAGGATGTCCTCGGCGCGTGCAAGTTCTGCCTTGACCGCCGGCACCATTAGCTCGGCAGCGCCGGGGCCGAGGCCGATCACCGCCAGCCGGCCACGACGGCGGCCGACCTGCGCGGCATCCACCGGCGCCGGGGCCACGGCGATGACGGTATCCGCCTGCTCGATCAGCTCGGCGCCGGGCAGCGCCTGGGCCAGCATGCTTCGCAGGTCGCCAGGCTTGGCCGCAAAACGCAGCGCCACGCCAAGGGCCTGCGCGGCCTCGTGCAAGGCTGCATCAGCCATGGCGTGCTCGCCAGCCAGCAGGCAAGCCAGCGATTGTTCGGCGATACCCGCCGCCTGCAGCGCGGCGCGGATGCTTTGCAGGTCAGCGGTATCGACGCCCACCACCACCGAACGCGGGTGGATCAGCAGCTCATCACGGCTGCTCGGGCGTGCCTGATGGCCGACATGGATGGTGCGCCGGGCGCTCTCGCTGGCGGGGAGCTGCGCCTGCTCCAGCCAAGGTGCATCGCCTTCGACACGCACCGCCTCGCCGGCCAGCAAATCAGAGACAAAGCGCTTGCCTTGCTCGATATCCGCCAGTGCATAACCCTGCGGCGGGTTCAGCAGGCAAGTGCCGAAACGCAGCTCGCCACTGGTGGTAATCGCAGCAGCAACGCCCAGGACCTCTGCGATTTCGCGTGCCATCACGTTCACGCCACCCAGGCCACCGAGCAGCGGCACCACCGCACTGCCATCTTCGGCCACGGCCAGAACCGGCGGCTCGCTGCCCTTCTCGCTGAGCAGGCTAGCCAGGCTACGGATGACAATTCCCGCAGCGCACAGGGCGATGATCGGCGTATCCTGCTGATACAACCCGCGCAGGGTGTCGCCGAACGTGCTGTACGATTGGTCTGCACCCTCGACACGCCCCTCCAGGCCATGGATCGTGGCCTGTGGATAACAGTGCTGGATACGCTGCGCTGTCGCCAGGCTGCCCGGGCCAAGAATGATGATCGCCGGCGCCTTGTGGATGTTCAGCCCTGCCATTTTTCCCCCGGCACGATGATCAGCGAGAAGTACGGCGACGACTGTGGATCAACCTGATCGAGCGGCACGATCTTCTGGTTGGCCATGGTGGCCCGCTCCACATACAGCGCGCGCCCGTCCAGGCCCAGTTCGGTCAGTACTTCGCGTACTTTCGGGAAGTTGCGCCCAAGCTTCATGATCACTGCCGCATCGGCGTCGGCCAGGCGACGCTTGAGCTCCTCGGCGGGCAACACGCCAGACAAGACCGAGAGGCTCTGGTTACGGTACACCAGCGGCGCACCCAGCACCGAGGCGCCACCGAGCATCGAGCACACGCCAGGGATCACTTCAGCCTCATAGCGCTGGGCCAGGCGGTCGTGCAGGTACATGTAGGACCCGTAGAAGAACGGGTCACCTTCGCAGATCACCGCCACGTCGCGACCGGCATCCAGGTGCTCGGCCACCTGCACGCTGGCTTCGTCGTAGAAGTCGCTGATCACCTGCTCGTAGGACAGCGGCGCCGGCAGGGCTTCGGTGGTGACCGGGTACACCAGCGGCAACAGCGTCTGCTGCGGTTGCAAGTGTGCCTCGATGATGCCGAAGGCATTGCCACGCTTGCCCTTGGCCACGAAGTAGCCGACCACTGGCGATTCGCGCAGCAGGCGCAGGGCCTTGAGGGTGATGAGTTCAGGGTCGCCCGGGCCCACGCCCAGGCCAAGCAGACGTCCACGCGGCGCCATCACTCCACCTCCGTGGCCAGGGCGTTGACCGCGGCGGCGGCCATCGCGCTGCCGCCCAGGCGGCCTTGCATGATCACGAATGGCACACCACGGCTGTCGGCGGCGAGCATCGCCTTGGACTCGGCAGCACCGACGAAACCGACCGGGAAGCCGAGGATCAGCGCCGGCTTGGGTGCACCGGCGTCAATCATCTCCAGCAGGTAGAACAGGGCGGTGGGCGCATTGCCGATCACCACCACACTGCCTTCCAGGTACGGGCGCCACAGTTCAAGGGCTACGGCAGAACGGGTGTTGCCGGCGTCCTTGGCAAGGCCCGGTACGCTTGGGTCGCGCAGGGTGCAGATGACTTTGTTGTCGGCTGGCAGGCGGGCCCGGGTGATGCCTTCGGCGACCATGTGCGCATCGCACAGGATTGGCGCGCCGTTAAGCAGCGCCTCGCGCCCGGCCCGGCCGGCGCCTTCGGAGAACTGCAGGCCATCGATGGCATCGACCATGCCACAGGCGTGGATAACGCGTACGGCGAGCTTTTCGAGGTCTGCGGGGATCCGCTCGAGTCGGGCTTCCTCACGGATGATCCGGAAGGAATTGCGATAGATCTCCTGACCATCGCGGATGTAGTCAATCATCAAGGTGCTCCGTCGGCAGGTCGAGCATGGCGCCTGCTTCATTCAAGGTAAGGTCGGTGGCGCGCAGGGCGCCGAAGCCCGGCTGGCGCGCGTCACGCAGATAGAGGTCATATCGGCCCGGCGAGCGGGCCAGCAGGGTGGCCGGGGCAACATGGGCCACGGCGCAGGAACGGGGGCAGCCGGACAAGTGCACGCTGGCAGGCACGCCAGGGCCCAGCAGCGCGGCAAGGGCAACGGCGTCGGCCTTGGTTTCGCCAAGGGCCTTGGCGCAGCCGCTGGCACCCGTGCAGGCGCTGATACGCGCCAGCGGCTCGTGGTCGTGGCACAGCAGGCCCAGGGCCGAGAGTTCAGCCTGGGCCTGGTCGATGAAGTCGGCTTGCAGGTTGGTCAGCACCAGGCTTTGCCATGGGCTGAGATGCAAGCTGCCATCGCCCCGCTCACGGGCAACCTGCGCGGCGCCGCGCAGCATGGCCGGGGTCAGGCGGCCTTGCGGCGGGGCGACGCCAAGGGCAACGCCATCTGCCTGCGGCAGCGTGCCCAGCCAGGAGGCGCGGTGATGTTCACGGCGCCAGGCGAGCACGGCGGCATCGCGGCGGATGCCCAGGCCGAGCCCATCGACGAAATCGCTTGCCGGGCACACCTCGAGCAGCTGGCGCATGCGCGATTGCATCGGGGTTGCCAGGTCGAGGAAGCGCTCCAGCACCGCACGCACCAGCGCCAGGCCCTGCGCCAGTGGCACGGCGCCGAGCACCTGGCCGTCCGCCGGGCAGCCCGCCAGGCCAAACGCCAGCCAGGTCTGCTGCTCCAGACGCAGGGCCGATAGCCACAGGTCGTGGGGGTGTTCGAGCATGGTCAGGCGCTCGCCGGCATCCAGCTGCACGGCAAACTTGGCCGACAACTGGTGAAAGCGCGGGGTCCCTTCCAACAGGTCGAGGATCTGCCCCGCCAAAGGCCGTGCGTCCAGCAGCATCGCCGGGTCATGCCCGGCCAGCGGGCTGAGCATCAGGTTGCGCACATCGTCACCGGCCGCGTCGCGCGGGCCCAGCCCAGCGGCGAGCAGGGTCTCGACCAGGGCGCGATGCTCGTTGCCAATGCCGCGAATCTGCAAATTGCCACGGTTGGTGGCCTCGATCACACCGCCGGCGAAGCGCTCGGCCGCCGTCGCCACCGCTTCGGCCTGTTCGGCCAGCAGCAGGCCGCCCGGCAGCTTGATGCGGCAGATGCCGCCATCACGGGCACTGACAATGCGCCACAACCCCGGGCAGGCCGAGGGGCGGGGCGAAACGTTGGGGGCATGGGCCTGCGTCAAAGGGGCGTCCGGCAATCTGTGAAAATGCGCTTGAGTGTAGAAGGCGCGGTATTATGCCTGCTTTGTCCGGCGGCATGAAAAGCCGGTGGTCGAGCATCCTCAGCGATTGAGGAGAAATCCAGGGCTGTTTCGCCCTCTTCGCGGGCACGCCCGCTCCCACAGGATCATCGCTACCCTCAATGGCTGCGCTGTACCTGTGGGAGCGGGCGTGCCCGCGAAGGGGCGCGAAGCGGCCCCAAAAAATGGCGGAATGAAATACATGGCACCCTGGCTGACAGTAGTAGGCATCGGCGAAGACGGCTTCAGTGGCCTGGGCAAACAGGCCCGGCGCGCGCTGCTGGGCGCTGCGCGGGTCTTCGGCAGCCCGCGCCAGCTGGCCTTGCTGCCGCGCTGCGTGCCCGGCGAGCGGCTGGGCTGGCCAAGCCCGTTCTCGCTAGCCCCGGTGCTAGCCTTGCGCGGCGAACCGGTGTGCGTGCTGGCCAGCGGCGATCCGATGTTCTTCGGCGTCGGCGCCAGCCTGGCGCGGCAGGTGCCCGCCGATGAAATGCGCGTGCTGTCGATGCCCTCCTCCTGCGCCCTGGCCGCTGCCCGCCTGGGCTGGCCGTTGCAGGAGGTGCAGGTTGTGTCGCTGGTGGCGCGGCCACTGGCGGCGCTGAATGCCCACCTGCACAGCGGCATGCGCCTGCTGGTGCTGAGCAACGATGGCGACAGCCCGGCGGCAATTGCCGCACTGCTGCGCGAATGTGGCTTCGGGCCAAGCCGCCTGCGGGTTTTCGAGCACCTGGGTGGCCAGGAAGAACGCGAGTTGGCCGGTACCGCCCAGGACTGGCCGCACGCCGATATCGCCACGCTCAACCTGGTGGCCATCGAGTGCCTGGCCGCACCCGATGCGCCACGCCTGCACCGGCTGGCCGGGCTGCCCGACAGCGCCTTCCGGCACGACGGCCAACTGACCAAGCGTGACGTGCGCGCCATCACCCTGGCGCGCCTGGCGCCTCAGCCCGGCGAACTGCTGTGGGACGTGGGCGCGGGCTGCGGCTCGATCGGCATCGAATGGATGCGCGCCCACCCGGCCTGCCGCGCCTTGGCCATCGAGGCCGACGAAGGCCGACAAGGCTTCATCGAACACAACCGTGACGCGCTGGGTGTACCCGGCCTGCAACTGGTCTGCGGCAAGGCGCCTGCGGCACTGCAAGGCCTGGCGCAGCCCGATGCAATCTTCATCGGCGGCGGCGTCACCCGCGAAGGCGTGCTGGACCTGTGCTGGGCCAACCTGCGCCCAGGCGGGCGGCTGGTGGCCAATGCAGTGACCTTGCAAAGCGAACTGGCCCTGGCGCATTTCCGCGAGCAGCACGGTGGTGAGCTGACCCGCATCCATGTCGCCCATGCCCAGCCCCTGGGCGCGTTCGACACCTGGCGCCAGGCGCTGCCGATCACCCTGCTGGAAGTGGTGAAACCCGTCGATGCGTGAAGAAACCCGTGAACAGCCCGCGCCCCTGCGCAGCGGCCTGACCACCGGCAGCTGCGCCACCGCCACCAGCCTGGCAGCCGCTCGCTTGCTGCTGAACGGCGAAAGCAGCGACGCCGTCAGCATTACCCTGCCCAAGGGCAAGGTGGTGCAGATGCGCCTGGAATTCTGCCGCCTGATTGGCGAGCGTGCCGAAGCCGGAACCCTCAAGGATGCTGGCGACGACCCGGACGTGACCCACGGCGCCCTGCTCTACAGCCAGGTACGCCTGCTGGGCGAACCGGGTATCCGCTTTGTCGCCGGGGCCGGCGTTGGCACCGTGACCCGCCCGGGGCTGGTGCTGGCGGTGGGTGAGCCGGCCATCAACCCGGTGCCACGGCGCATGATCACTGAACACCTGCAACGCTTGGCCGACGAGTGCGGCTACCTCGGTGGTTTCGAGGTCACGGTCAATGTGCAGGGCGGCGACCAACTCGCCCTCAAGACCATGAACCCGCGCCTGGGCATCCTCGGCGGGCTGTCGATCCTCGGCACCAGCGGCATCGTGCGGCCGTTCTCCTGTGCGGCCTACATCGCTTCGATCCATCAGGGCATCGACGTGGCCCACACCAACGGCTACACGCACATCGCCGCCTGCACCGGCAACGCCAGTGAAGACACCATGCGACGGGTCTACGGCCTGCCGGAAATCGCCCTGATCGAAATGGGCGATTTCGTCGGCGCAGTGCTCAAGCACCTGCGCAAGGTGCCGGTGCCACGCCTGACCCTGTGTGGTGGCTTCGGCAAGATCAGCAAACTGGCCGCCGGGCACATGGACCTGCACAGCCGCCATTCCAGCATCGATTTGCCGCAACTGGCCGGCTGGGCGGCAGACATTGGCGCTGACGAGACGCTGCAGGCGGCCATCATCGGCGCCAACACCAGCCAGCAAGCGCTCGCCCTGGCTCATGCGGCCGGCATTGGCCTCGGTGACGCGGTGTGTGCCCACGCCCTGGCCTTCGCCCGCAGCGTCGTGCCGGCGCAGGTGCAAGTGGAAGTGTTCGCCATCGACCGCCAAGGCGGCATCGTTGGCCAGGCAGGTGTGCAATGACCACGCGCATCCTGCTGCTGGGCGGTGTCACTGAAGCCCTGGCCATCGCCCGCCGCCTCGGCCCACAGCATGTTTATAGCCTGGCCGGTATCGGCCGCGTGCCGCAGGACCTGCAATGCCAGGTGCGGGTCGGGGGTTTTGGCGGTGCCGAGGGCTTGGCCAGCTACCTGCGCGAGGCGGGTATCACACTGCTGATCGATGCCACCCATCCCTATGCCGCGCAGATCAGCCGCAATGCCGCCAGCGCCGCACGCAACGCCGGCATCCCGTGCTGGGCCTTGCGTCGTCCCGCCTGGCAGGCGCAAGCAGGGGACGACTGGCGAGAAGTCGAGGATTGGGCAGGGTTGATCGATGCACTGAAGCCGTTCCGCAGGCCACTGTTCACGCTAGGGCGCGAGCCGCTGCAGCACCTGGACGAGATTCCGCCGGAGCAGTTCTGGACGCTGCGTGCGCTGGAAGCGTGCCCTGGTAACGAGCGCTGCGAAGTGATTGGCGCGCGTGGGCCGTTCCATATCGAAGATGAGCGGGCGTTGTTCCAGCGCCGCCACATCGATGTGCTGATCAGCAAGAACAGCGGCAGTGTGGCGACCGAGCCGAAGCTGGAGGTAGCGCGGGAGCTTGGCGTGCCGGTGCTTGTCCTGAAACGTCCGACACTGCCGGAGGTGGACCGAACATTCGACTCACTGGCGGACCTGGCAACAGCGCTCGCCCTCTAGACGCTGCCCTTTCGCGACACAAAGGCGCTCCTACAACGATTTCAGACTTTTCTTCCAACTAACCCAGTGGCCCGTTGCCGCTCTGCTGCCTTAAACTCGACGCCCCTCCCCCGGAAGGTTTCACCCATATGGAAATGCAATGGTGGATCTGGCTGGTCTTCGGTGTCGCGCTGATCCTGCTTGAACTGGTCCTGCCGACGTTCTTCATCCTCTGGTTCGGCATCGGTGCCGTGCTGGTCTCGCTCATCTCGCTCGCCGCACCCAGCCTGCAACTGGACATGCAGGTGCTGCTGTGGGTACTGCTGTCGTCTGTCACCACCGCGCTGTGGTTCAAAGTGTTCCGGCGCAAGCAGCCGGATGTGCGCTGGACCGCCGACAGCGTGATCGGCGAAGTGGGCTTGCTGACCGCTGGCGTTTCGGAGTTCCAGAAAGGCCGTGTGCGTTTCCAGAAGCCGATTCTTGGCAGCGAAGAATGGACCTGCATCGCCGACAGCGAGATCCCGGTTGGCGAACGGGTGCGCCTTACCGCCATTGAGGGCAACACAGCCCGTGTCATCCGGGCCTGAATCCGCACTAAAAGGAATTTCGCATCATGACCAGCCTCATCGTTGTCGCCGCCATCGCCCTGTTCGTCCTGATCACCGTGTTCAAGGGGGTACGTATCGTGCCCCAGGGCGAGGAATGGATCGTCGAGCGCCTTGGCCGCTACCACAGCACCCTCAAGCCCGGCCTGAACATCCTCATCCCGTACATGGATGTGGTCGCCTATCGCCTGCCGACCAAGGACATCATCCTCGATGTGCAGCAGCAGGAAATCATCACCAGAGACAACGCCGTGATCGTCGCCAACGCCCTGTGCTTCGCCAAGGTGGTCGACCCGCAGAAAGCCTCCTATGGCGTGCAGAACTTCTCGTTCGCCGTCACCAGCCTGACCATGACTTCGCTGCGCGCCATCGTCGGTGCCATGGACCTGGACGAAGCGCTGTCCAGCCGCGAGCAGATCAAGGCACGCCTGCGCGAGGCGATGTCGGAGCAGACCGAAGACTGGGGCGTGACCGTGCGCTCGGTGGAAATCCAGGACATCAAGCCTTCGGAAAACATGCAACTGGCCATGGAGCGCCAGGCGGCGGCCGAGCGTGAGCGCAAGGCCGATGTAACCCGCGCCGAAGGTGCCAAGCAGGCCGCGATCCTGGAAGCGGAAGCACGCCTGCAGGCGGCCAGGCTGGATGCCGAAGCACAGATCAGCCTGGCCGAGGCTTCGGCGCGGGCGATTTCGCTGGTCAAGGAAGCGGTGGGCAACGAGACCGTGCCGGCGATGTATTTGCTGGGTGAGCGTTATGTCGGGGCCATGGAGAACCTGGCGAGCAGCAACAACGCCAAGGTGGTGGTGCTGCCGGCGGACCTGCAAGAGACCGTACGCGGGCTGATGGGCCGAAACAAGGCTTGAGATTGATTTCACCCTCCGCGGGCACGCCCGCTCCCACAGATACCCCCGCAGCTCTCAAGGTTGTTGGTAATCCTGTGGGAGCGGGCGTGCCCGCGAAGCCGGCGACACCGATTCAACTGCCTGCCTGCGTCACTTCACCGCACCCCGCCATTTTTACCTATACTGCGCCTTACAATAGCCACCACGATTCCTGACCGGATCTCTCCATGCCCCCACGTCGGCACATCGCCTGGATAGCCTGCCTTGCAGTGCTGTTCAACCTGCTGGCCATGCCGCTGGCCTCTGCCGTGCCCAAGGGCCCGGCCGAGCAGCTGCTGTGGGGGGCTTTCTGTTCCAGCATGGCCAACAAGGCCAATGTCGACGTCCAGGCCCTGGCCAAGATCGACCTCGGCCCGCAAAGCGACGACAGCGCCAGCATGATGAATTGCTGGTGTTGCTCGGGCGCTGCACCACTGCTGGCCCTGCCCGGCTACCCGCCGCAGCTGCACAACCCGCCAACACTGTTTGCCGGCCTGCTGCCGCCCCCCGCCGACTACCAACCCACGCCGCGCCAGCTCTGGCCTGCGTTAAACCCCCGTGCCTCTCCGCTGGCCTGAGTTCATCACGCTGTCTGCCTGAACCTGAACAGAACGGAGATTCACCATGCTCAAGCACGCCCTCGTCATGGCCGCCCTGCTGCTGCCCGGCGCCTTTGCCAATGCCCACGAATACAGCGTGGGCGACCTGCACATCGCCCACCCCTGGTCGCTGCAGCTGCCGCCCAACGCCCCCAATGTCGCCGCGTATTTCGTGGTTCACAACAATGGCCAGGCCGATGACCGCCTGTTGAGTGTCGACAGCCCCATCAGCGATGACGCGCAACTGCACGAGCACGCCATGAGCGCCAGCGGTGCCATGAAGATGCAGCAAGTACCCAGCGTTGTAGTGCCTGCCGGCAAGGACCTGACCTTCGCCCCCAGCGCCTACCATGTGATGCTGATGCAGCCCAAGGACCGCAGCCTGCTCAGCGACGGCAAGCGCTTCCCGTTGACCCTGCACTTCGAGAAGGCCGGCGACGTCACCGTCGAAGTGGCCGTGCAGAAGCAGGCGCCAGCGGACCAGCCGCAAGCCCACGAACACGCGCACTGACACCTGCTGACAGGCACTCGCCATGAGCCTGCCGCGCAACAGCATCAGCCGTACCACCCGCCCTGACCGCAGGCGCGCCGGTGGCGGATGGCTGAGCCTGTTCGCCATGTGGATGATCTTCATCGGCCCGCTGATTTCCCAGTCGATGCCGATGGACCAGCACGCCGGCATGAGCATGCCGATGGACATGCCGATGGCGGCTGCCCATCAGCATGGCGGCGACGCCCATCACGGCCACGGCGGCGATGGCCAGCTGCACGTGATGTGGGAAAAATGCGGTTACTGCAGCCTGTTGTTCAACTGCCCGGCCCTGCCCCAGGCCCTCAGCCCGCTCAGCGCCGGCAGCGTCGTCCCCACCACCCACCTGCTTGCGCCAACGCACCAGGGCCATGCCCGGCAGGCTGTATTCCCCGGTGCGCGCAGCCGCGCCCCACCCTCCTCGATCAGCGTCTGAACCCACATTTTGCGCACGGAGCCAGGAGGCTTCGCGCTAACTCATGACTGATCGACTGGAATCATTATGTCCGGCTGTACCCCTGTTTTTGCCTTGTCCCTGCGTGGGGCCCTAGCCGCTGTGTGCGGCTCGCTGCTCGCGCCCGTGGCCCTGGCCGCCGAAACTGGCCATGAAGGCCATGCGCACGACGCACCCGAGCTGAGCCCGACGGTAATCACCGCCGTGGCCCCGAGCTCGCCGCTGACCGTGGTCACCAACCCGAAAGACCCGCGCCAGCCAGTGCCGGCCAGCGACGGCGCCGACTACCTGAAGACCATCCCCGGCTTCTCGGCGATCCGTGCCGGCGGCACCAACGGTGACCCGGTGTTGCGCGGCATGTTCGGCTCGCGCCTGAACATCCTCACCAATGGCGGCCTGATGCTGGGCGCCTGCCCCAACCGCATGGACGCGCCCACGTCCTATATTTCGCCGGAAACCTACGACCGCCTGACCGTGATCAAAGGCCCGCAAAGCGTGATCTGGGGCCCGGGCGGTTCGGCAGGCACCATTCTTTTCGAACGTGACCCCGAAAAGTTCGGCACCCTCGGCAGCCGGGTAAACGCCAGCCTGCTGGCCGGCTCCAACGGCCGCTTCGACAAGGTGCTGGATGCCGCCGCCGGCAACAGCCAGGCCTACGCCCGCTTCGTCGGCAACCAGTCGCGCTCGGATGACTACCACGACGGCAACAACGACACCGTGCCGTCGCGCTGGGAAAAATGGAACGGCGATGTCGCCCTCGGCTGGACGCCCGACCAGGACACCCTGCTGGAGCTGACGGCCGGCAAGGGCGATGGCGAGGCCCGCTATGCCGGGCGCGGCATGGACGGCTCGCAGTTCAAGCGTGAAAGCCTGGGCCTGCGCTTTGAAAAGTCCAACCTTGGCGAGGTGCTCGACAAGGTCGAGGCGCAGGTCTACTACAACTACGCCGACCATGTGATGGACAACTACAGCCTGCGTACCCCATCGGGCAGCGGCATGATGGGCATGCCGATGGTCAGCAACGTCGACCGTCGTACCATGGGCGCACGCATCAAGGCCACCTGGCGCTGGGCCGATGTGCAGCTGATCAGTGGCATCGACGCGCAAACCAACGAACATCGCCAGCGTGGGGGCATGGGCGTAGACGCACACAAGGGCCAGGCCTGGACCAAGGACGCCGACTTCCACAACTACGGTGCCTTCAGCGAACTGACCTGGTATGTCAGCGGTGAAGACCGGCTGATCACCGGTGCCCGCCTGGACCGCGCCTCGGCCCGAGACTTCCGTAAAGGCAGCGCCACAGAAGGTGATAGCCGCGCCGACACCCTGCCCAGCGGTTTCATACGCTATGAGCACGACCTGGCAGCCATCCCGGCCACCACCTATATCGGCCTCGGCCATGCCCAGCGTTTCCCCGATTACTGGGAGCTGTTCTCGCCCAAGCTGGCACCGCCCGGTGCAGCAAATGCCTTTGACGGCATCAAGCCAGAGAAGACCACCCAGCTCGACTTCGGCATCCAGTACCGCACCGAGCGCCTGGAAGCCTGGGCTTCGGGCTATGTCGGGCAAATCCGCGACTACATCCTGTTCGACTACCGCACGGGCATGATGGGCATGAGCACCTCGCAGGCACAGAACATCGACGCCCGCATCATGGGCGGCGAACTGGGTGCCGCCTACCAGCTGACCGAAAACTGGAAGGCCGACGGCACGCTGGCCTACGCTTGGGGCAAGAGCAGCAGTGATGGCAAAGCGCTACCGCAAATGCCACCCCTGGAAAGCCGCCTCGGCCTGACCTACAGCCGCGATGTATGGAGCGTCGGTGCACTGTGGCGGCTGGTGGCGGCGCAAAACCGCATTGCCGAGAACCAGGGCAACGTGGTCGGCAAGGACTACGACAAGAGCGCCGGCTTCGGCGTGTTCTCCCTGAACGGCGCCTACAAGGTGAACAAAAACCTCAAGCTCAGCGCAGGGGTCGACAACCTGTTCGACAAAACCTACGCCGAGCACTTGAACCTGGCCGGGAACGCCGGGTTCGGCTACCCGGCTACCGATCCACAGCCGGTCAACGAGCCAGGCAGGACCTTCTGGACCAAGGTCGACTTCAGCTTCTGACAACAACCACGGGCGCAGCCTCGGTTGCGCCCCTCTGCTGGTCAAACAGGAGGTTCCCATGAGAGGAACACGCACCAATTTCTATAACCTGGCCTGGCGTTGGCACTTTTATGCGGGGCTGTTCGTGGCCCCGTTCATGATCCTGTTGGCGATCACCGGGATCATCTACCTGTTCAAGCCGCAGCTCGACCCGCTGCTGTACCGCGACCTGATGGTGGTCGAAGCCGGCCACCACCGACAGGGCGCCGATGCGATGCTGGCGGAAGTGCGCCAGGCTTACCCCAAAGGCCACGTCGGCCAGTACCTGCCGCCCATCAACGCCAAGCGCAGTGCGCAGTTCGTGGTGCATGACGGCGGGCGCGAGCTGAACGTGTTCGTCGACCCGTACAGCGGCAAGGTGCTCGGCGAGCAGGACGCCAAGCAGAACCTGCAGGCCATCGCCCGCGCCCTGCATGGCGAGCTGATGGTTGGCACGGTCGGTGACCGCCTGGTGGAGCTGGCCGCAGGCTGGGGCATCGTGCTGGTGGTGTCGGGCCTGTACCTCTGGTGGCCACGCGGGCGCAATGGCGCTGGCGTGCTGTGGCCACGGCTGTCGGCACGCGGCCGGTTGTTCTGGCGCGACCTGCACGCGGTTACCGGCTTCTGGGGCTCGGCCTTGCTGTTGCTGATGCTGGTCAGCGGCATGACCTGGACCGGGCTTTGGGGCAAGCAGTACGCCGATTTGTGGAACCGTTTCCCGGCAGCCATGTGGAACGACGTGCCCAAGTCGGACCAGCAGGCGGGTGAGCTTAATAGTGCCCACCGCCAGACCGTGCCCTGGGCGATGGAAAACACGCCGATGCCGCAGTCCGGCGCACACGCCGAACACGCCGGGCACCACATGATGTCGGACATGCCCGCAGCGCCCCAGGTGAGCGTGCAGCAGGTCGAAGACATCGCCACCTCCCGCCAGGTCGAGCCGGGATACAGCATTACCCTGCCGACCACGGCAGACGGTGTGTTCACCATTGCCGTGTTCGCCGACGACCCTCGCAACGACGCCACCCTGCATGTCGACCAGTACACCGGCAAGGTCCTGGCCGATGTGCGCTGGCAGGACTACAGCCCGGTCGCCCGCGCCACCGAGCTGGGGGTGATGCTGCATGAGGGCAAGATGTTCGGGGCGTTCAACCAGATCATCATCCTGCTGGTGTGCCTGATGATTCTGCTGGGGTCGGTGAGCGGGCTGGTGATGTGGTGGAAGCGCCGGCCTGAAGGCGGGCTGGGTGTGCCGCCGCTGCGCCATGACCTGCCGCGCTGGAAGGCGGCGGTGGGGGTGATGCTGGTGCTGGGGCTTATGTTCCCGTTGGTGGGCGTATCGATGGTGGTGATGTGGGTGGTGGACAGCCTGGTGGTGCGCCGCCGTCGGGAGCTGGCCAGCGCCTGAGCCCTGCATAACCTGCACTGGCCTCTTCGCGGGCTTGCCCGCGAAGAGGCCGGCGAAGGTGTCGAACTTTTCCTACTGAAGCACGGCTGCCATCTGAAAATCGTGGCGATCTGTCGCGATCTCGAATTGGAACGCCCGTGTTAGCCTAGCCGGCGACTTTCAAGGGAATGCAGCTTATGACCGCAATTTCACCAAAACCACAAGAAGAGCAGCACCTGCAACGCAACCTGACCAACCGCCACATCCAGCTGATCGCCATCGGCGGCGCGATCGGTACCGGCCTGTTCATGGGCTCGGGCAAGACCATCAGCCTGGCGGGCCCGTCGATCATCTTCGTCTACATGATCATCGGCTTCATGTTGTTTTTCGTCATGCGCGCCATGGGCGAACTGCTGCTGTCGAACCTCAACTACAAATCGTTCATCGACTTCTCGGCCGACCTGCTCGGCCCCTGGGCCGGTTACTTCACCGGCTGGACCTACTGGTTCTGCTGGGTGGTCACCGGTATCGCCGACGTGGTCGCCATCGCCGCCTACACACAGTTCTGGTTCCCCGACCTGCCGCAGTGGATACCGGCGCTGACCTGCGTAGGGCTGCTGCTGTCGCTGAACCTGGTGACGGTAAAAATGTTCGGCGAGATGGAGTTCTGGTTCGCCCTGGTCAAGATCATCGCCATCCTCGGCCTGGTCGCTACCGGCCTGTACATGGTCATCACCGGCTTCACCTCGCCCAGCGGGCGCACTGCACAGCTGGCCAACCTGTGGAATGACGGCGGCATGTTCCCCCATGGGCTGATGGGTTTCTTCGCCGGTTTCCAGATCGCCGTGTTCGCCTTCGTCGGTATCGAGCTGGTGGGCACCACCGCCGCCGAAGCGAAAAACCCGGAGCGCACCCTGCCGCGGGCGATCAACTCGATCCCGATCCGCATCATCGTGTTCTATGTGCTGGCGCTGATCGCGATCATGGCCGTCACCCCATGGCGCGACGTGGTCCCGGGCAAGAGCCCGTTCGTCGAGCTGTTCGTGCTGGCCGGCCTTCCAGCGGCGGCCAGCATCATCAACTTCGTGGTACTGACCTCGGCGGCCTCGTCGGCCAACAGCGGCGTGTTCTCCACCAGCCGCATGCTCTTCGGCCTGAGCCAGGAGGGTGATGCACCCAAGGCGTTCGAGAAGCTTTCGAGCCGCTCGGTGCCGGCCAACGGCCTGTACTTCTCCTGCACCTGCCTGCTGCTCGGTGCAGTGCTGATCTACCTGGTGCCGAACGTGGTCGAGGCGTTCACCCTGGTGACCACGGTTTCGGCGGTGCTGTTCATGTTCGTGTGGACGCTGATTTTGCTGTCGTACCTGAAGTACCGCAAAAACCGCGCGGCGCTGCATCAGGCGTCGAAGTACAAGATGCCGGGCGGGCGCTTCATGTGCTACGTGTGCCTGGTGTTCTTTGCCTTCATTCTGGTGTTGCTGAGCCTGGAGGCAGACACGCGTTCAGCGCTGGTGGTAACGCCGATCTGGTTCGTATTGCTGGCGGTGACCTATCAGTTTGTACGCAGCAGGCGCCATCCGCGTTCGGCTGTGCGCAACGGCTGATAGCCTCGGGGGCTGCTCTGCAGCCCCAATCCTGTGCACATCAATGTCCCAGGCACCAACCTGGACCTCGCAAACGCCCCAACACCTCGCACAACCCCTCTATTACGCCCATTTCGCCACTAGGCACACCCCTTGCAACGCCCCTCCCCGCTTGCCCAACACTCTAAAAAACTCAGCGGAGAGAGCACATGAAGCGTCGCAGTCTGATCAAGGCTTTTACCCTCAGCGCATCGATTGCGGCGATGGGCCTGAGCTGGAGCATCCAGGCCGCCGAGACCATCAAGGTTGGCATCCTGCATTCGCTGTCGGGGACCATGGCCATTTCCGAGACCTCGCTCAAGGACATGGCGCTGATGACCATCGACGAGATCAACGCCAAGGGCGGCGTGAACGGCAAGATGCTCGAACCGGTGGTGGTCGACCCGGCCTCCAACTGGCCGCTGTTCGCTGAAAAGAGCCGCCAGCTGCTGACCCAGGACAAGGTCGCGGTGGTGTTCGGCTGCTGGACCTCGGTGTCGCGCAAGTCAGTGCTGCCAGTGTTCGAAGAGCTCAACGGCCTGCTGTTCTACCCGGTGCAGTACGAGGGTGAAGAGATGTCGCCGAACGTGTTCTACACCGGCGCCGCCCCCAACCAGCAGGCCATTCCTGCCGTCGAATACCTGATGAGCGAAGACGGCGGCAGCGCCAAGCGCTTCTTCCTGCTGGGCACCGACTACGTCTACCCGCGCACCACCAACAAGATCCTGCGCGCTTTCCTGCACAGCAAAGGCGTGGCCGACAAGGACATCGAAGAGGTGTACACGCCGTTCGGCCACGCCGATTACCAGACCATCGTTGCCAACATCAAGAAGTTCTCCGCCGGCGGCAAGACGGCGGTGATTTCCACGGTCAACGGCGACTCCAACGTACCGTTCTACAAAGAACTGGCCAACCAGGGCCTGAAGGCCACCGACGTGCCGGTGGTGGCGTTCTCGGTGGGCGAAGAAGAGCTGCGCGGCATCGACACCAAACCGTTGGTGGGGCACCTGGCAGCGTGGAACTACTTCGAGTCGGTGGATAACCCGGTGAACCAGAAGTTCGTCGCCGACTGGAAGGCCTACGCCAAGGCCAAGGGCCTGCCAGGCGCTGACAAGGCGGTGACCAACGACCCGATGGAAGCCACCTACGTGGGCATCCACATGTGGGCGCAGGCCGCCGAGAAGGCCAAGTCCACCGACGTCGACAAGGTACGTGAAGCACTGGCCGGGCAGAGCTTCAAGGCACCGTCGGGCTTCACCCTGACCATGGACAAGACCAACCACCACCTGCACAAGCCGGTGATGATCGGCGAGATCCAGGATGACGGGCAGTTCAGTGTGGTGTGGGAAACCGAGCAGCCGCTGCGGGCGCAGCCTTGGAGCCCGTTCATTCCAGGGAATGACAAGCGACCTGACTACGCAGTGAAAGGTAACTGAGTGCACTGGGGCCGCTATGCGGCCCATTCGCGGGCTTGCCCGCTCCCACAGGTCCCCACTGCCCTCTGGACCAGTGAAATACCTGTGGGAGCGGGCAAGCCCGCGAAGAATCCACCACTGTATTCCAGGATTGCCCGCATGCTCAGAATGCTGCTCACCCTGCTTCTGCTACTCCCCATGGCCACCCAGGCCAGCGAGGGCGAATTCTTCCTCACCGCCAAGCCCGCCGAGCAGGCCCGCCTGCTCGAAAGCTGGGCGGCGCAACCCGATGCCGCGCGCCTGCCACTGCTCGACAACCTGCGCCAGGGCCGCATTGCCACTGACGACACCCGCAAGGTGCGCCTGAACAACCGCCTGCGCGGCCTGATCGACAACGCCCTGGCCAGCCACCAGCTGCTCAGCGACAACAGCGAAACGCGCCTGGCCGCCGCCCAGCAACTGCAAAAAAGCGCACAGCCCGCGCAAATGGCCTTCCTCGACCGGCGCTTCGCCAGCGAGCCGGATGCCGCCGTGCACGCCGCCATCGGCCTGGCCCTGGCCAACCTGCAACTGGGCGCCAGCGAACCGGCAGTACGCCTGGCCGCCGTGCGCCTGCTGGGCGAAACCGGTGACCCGCTGGCCCGCACCCGCCTCGAAGCGCTGCTGCAACCCGACGCTGAAGCCGACCCGGGCGTGCGCACCGCTGCCGAAACCAGCCTGGCCCAGGTCAAACGCAAGCTGCTGGTGGGCGAACTGCTCGGCCAGGCCTTCAGCGGCCTGTCGCTAGGCTCGATCCTGCTGCTGGCGGCGCTCGGCCTTGCCATCACCTTCGGCCTGCTCGGGGTGATCAACATGGCCCACGGCGAGATGCTGATGCTCGGCGCCTACAGCACCTATATGGTCCAAGTGCTGGTGCAGCGCTATGCCCCGGGCGCCATCGAGTTCTACCCGCTGATTGCCCTGCCGGTGGCCTTCGCAGTGAGTGCCGGGGTCGGCATGGCGCTGGAACGCACCGTGATCCGCCACCTGTACGGCCGCCCGCTGGAGACCCTGCTGGCCACCTGGGGCATCAGCCTGATGCTGATCCAGGCCATCCGCCTACTGTTTGGCGCGCAGAACGTCGAGGTGAGCAACCCGGCGTGGCTCTCGGGTGGCATTCAGCTGCTGCCCAACCTGGTGCTGCCGTACAACCGCCTGGTGATCATCGGCTTCGCCCTGGCCGTGGTGCTGCTCACCTGGCTGCTGCTCAACCGCACACGGCTGGGCCTGAACGTGCGCGCAGTCACCCAGAACCGCAACATGGCCGCCTGCTGCGGCGTGTCCACCGGGCGCGTCGACATGCTTGCCTTCGGTTTGGGTTCTGGCATCGCCGGGCTTGGTGGCGTGGCCCTGAGCCAGGTCGGCAACGTCGGCCCGGACCTGGGCCAGAGCTACATCATCGACTCGTTCCTGGTGGTGGTGCTGGGCGGTGTCGGGCAGCTGGCCGGCAGCCTCTGGGCCGCGTTCGGCCTTGGCATCGCCAACAAGCTGCTGGAGCCGCAGATCGGTGCCGTGCTCGGCAAGATCCTCATCCTTGCGTTGATCATTCTGTTTATCCAGAAGCGCCCGCAAGGCCTGTTCGCCCTCAAGGGACGGGTAATCGACTGATGAACCAGCCACTGCTTGTCACCGCTACGCAAAAGGCCGGGCCGCGCCTGACCCTGGCCATCGGCGCCATCGTCGTGCTGCTGTTGCTGGCCCTGCCGCTGTTGTCGCTGCTGCCGGCGGATCACGCGCTGCAGGTGTCGGCGTACACCCTGACCCTGGTCGGCAAGATCCTCTGCTACGCCATCGTCGCCCTGGCCCTGGACCTGGTCTGGGGCTATGCCGGCCTGCTGTCGCTGGGGCACGGCCTGTTCTTCGCCCTGGGCGGCTACGCCATGGGCATGTACCTGATGCGCCAGGCGGCGGGTGACGGCCTGCCGGGGTTCATGACTTTCCTGTCATGGACCGAGCTGCCGTGGTACTGGGCCGGTACCCAGCATTTCGCCTGGGCCCTGTGCCTGGTGGTGCTGGCGCCCGGCTTGCTGGCACTGGTGTTCGGCTGGTTCGCCTTCCGCTCGCGGATCAAGGGCGTGTACTTCTCGATCATGACCCAGGCCCTGACCTTTGCCGGCATGTTGCTGTTCTTCCGCAACGAAACCGGCTTTGGCGGTAACAACGGCTTCACCAGCTTCCGCACCATCCTCGGCTTCGACATAGCCGCCCAAGGTACCCGCGCGGTGCTGTTCCTGCTCACGGTCGGCCTGCTGCTGGCCAGCCTGTACCTGTGCTGGCGCCTGACCCGCAGCAAGTTCGGCCGCCTGCTCACCGCCGTGCGCGACGCCGAAAACCGCCTGATGTTCTGCGGCTACGACCCACG
This sequence comes from Pseudomonas sp. SIMBA_068, assembly GCF_046534705.1. Classification (NCBI taxonomy): domain Bacteria; kingdom Pseudomonadati; phylum Pseudomonadota; class Gammaproteobacteria; order Pseudomonadales; family Pseudomonadaceae; genus Pseudomonas; species Pseudomonas sp. SIMBA_068. The sequence continues at coordinate 37,044 of NZ_JAWRYI010000011.1, read as the reverse complement.
CGGTTTCAAGTTGCTGGTGTGGGTGCTCAGCGCCGTGCTGTGCGGCCTGGCGGGCGCGCTGTATGTGCCGCAGGTGGGCATCATCAACCCCAGCGAAATGTCGCCGACCAACTCCATCGAAGCCGCCGTGTGGGTAGCCTTGGGCGGGCGCGGCACGCTGATCGGCCCGCTGCTCGGCGCCGGCCTGGTCAATGGCATGAAAAGCTGGTTCACCGTGGCCTTCCCGGAGTTCTGGCTGTTCTTCCTCGGCGCGCTGTTCATCCTTGTCACCCTGTACCTGCCCAAGGGCGTGGTCGGCCTGTTGAAGAAAAGGAGCCAGCCATGAGAGGCGTGCCCCCGGTACACCCTGAGTTCATGCTCGAACCGGTGTTCGACACCCTCGGCAGTGGTCGCGAAGCGATCGGCCTGGGCCAAAGCCGCAAGGCCGGCCTCGACACCCGCCACGGCACGGTGCTGAGCCTGGAGGACATCAGCGTCAGCTTCGACGGTTTCAAGGCTCTCAATGGGCTGAACCTGTATATCGGCGTGGGCGAACTGCGCTGCATCATCGGCCCCAACGGCGCCGGCAAGACCACGATGATGGACGTGATCACCGGCAAGACCCGCCCCGACACTGGCAGCGCCTACTTTGGCGACACCCTCGACCTGACCCGCATGAGCGAATACCAGATCGCCCAGGCCGGCATTGGCCGCAAGTTCCAGAAGCCCACGGTGTTCGAGGCACTGACGGTGTTCGAAAACCTGGAGCTGGCGCTGAAGACCGACAAGTCGGTGTGGGCCAGCCTGGCCGCGCGCCTGGGTGGCGAGCAGCGCCAGCGCATCGAAGAAGTGCTGACCACCTTGCGCCTGCTGCCCCTGGCCCAGCGCCAGGCCGGCTTGCTGTCGCACGGGCAGAAGCAGTTTCTAGAGATTGGCATGCTGCTGGTGCAGGAGCCGCAATTGCTGCTGCTAGATGAGCCGGTGGCCGGCATGACCGATGCCGAGACCGAGTTCACCGCCGAGCTGTTCAAGGGCCTGGCTGGCAAGCATTCGCTGATGGTGGTGGAGCATGACATGGGCTTTGTCGGCAGCATTGCCGACCATGTGACCGTGCTGCACCAGGGCAGTGTGCTGGCAGAAGGGTCGCTGGAGCAGGTGCAGGCGGATGAGCGGGTGGTCGAGGTGTATCTGGGCCGCTAGACATTGAAGCCTGTACCGGCCCTATCGCCGGCAAGCCAGCTCCCACAAGCCCGCGAAAGGGCCAGTACAGGCACAGTAACTCTTTCAGGAACACTCACATGCTCAAGATCGACACCCTGCACCAGTACTACGGCGGCAGCCACATCCTGCGCGGCCTGTCCTTCGAAGCCAAGGTCGGCGAAGTCACCTGCCTGCTGGGCCGCAATGGCGTGGGCAAGACCACCCTGCTGCGCTGCCTGATGGGCCTGGTACCCGCCCGTGACGGCAGCATCGAATGGGAGGGCAAGCCGATCACCAGCCTCAAGCCCCAGCAACGGGTCCAGGCCGGCATCGCCTACGTGCCCCAGGGTCGTGAAATCTTCCCGCGCCTTACCGTCGAGGAAAACCTGCTGATGGGCCTGTCACGCTTCCCGGCCCGTGAGGCCCGCGAAGTGCCCGCCTTCATCTACGAACTGTTCCCGGTGCTGGAGCAAATGAAGCAGCGCCGCGGCGGCGACCTGTCTGGTGGCCAGCAGCAACAGCTGGCCATCGGCCGCGCCCTGGCCAGCCGCCCACGGCTGCTGATTCTCGACGAGCCCACCGAAGGTATCCAGCCCTCGGTGATCAAGGAGATCGGCGCGGTCATCCGCCGCCTGGCCCAGCGTGGCGACATGGCGATCCTGCTGGTGGAGCAGTTCTACGACTTTGCCGAAGAACTGGCCGACCAGTACCTGGTCATGGCCCGTGGCGAGATCGTGCAACATGGCCGCGGCGAAAACATGCAAGCCGAAGGTGTGCGCGGGCTGGTAACCATTTAATCTGCGAGCAACGACCCTGCGAGACGCTGTCATGAGTTACGAAATCCGCGACGCCCTGCCCACCGACGTGCCGGGCATCCTCGACATCTACAACGACGCGGTGCGCAACACCACGGCGATCTGGAACGAAACGCCGGTTGACCTCGGCAACCGTCAGGCCTGGTTTGAAGCGCGGGCGCAGCAGGGGTATCCCATTTTGGTGGCAGTGGATGAGACGGGTGTACTGGGGTATGCCTCGTTTGGCGACTGGCGGCCGTTTGAAGGGTTTCGTAACACCGTTGAGCACTCGGTGTATATCCGCGCAGACCAGCGTGGCAAAGGGCTGGGGCCGGTGTTGATGGCAGCGCTGGTGGAGCGTGCGCGCGGGTGTGGCAAGCATGTGATGGTGGCGGCCATCGAGAGTGGCAATGCGGCGTCGGTGCGCCTGCATGAGCGGCTGGGCTTCGTGGTGACCGGGCAGATGCCGCAGGTGGGGGTGAAGTTTGGCCGCTGGCTGGACCTGACCTTCATGCAGCTGGTACTGAACCCCGGAGCCGAACCCAACTGAGCACTTAGGCCTGACGCGATCCCTGTAGGAGCGGCCTTGTGCCGCTCCTACAGGGGACGATGCAGCGTTTACATCTGGGTAAACCTGCCCAGCCGCTGGCGCAGCATGGTGTTCTCGCTGCGCAACTGCTGCACTTCCTGCAACAGCTCCAGCGCCAGCGCCACCCCTTCCCACTCCAGTTCCAGCTCCTGGTGCAGCTTCGCCGCGCGCTTGGCCACCAACGGCGCCTGATCGTCGAACAACCAGTCCTCAGGCGTTCGCCCGGAGGGTTCGACAATGCCGTGTTCGACGATCTCGATCACGCAGTCCGCCGTGACATCGGCTTCCTGACACAAGGTACGCATGTCCAGTTGAACGATCAGGGTGCTGCTCATGATCACTTACTCCATTGTGTCCTCGGGTTGAACGCCGCTTTCTCGGAAAGCTTGGCCCACAATTCGCGGGCAGCCTCGTCGGAGGTCGGCGGCATGACCACTTTCAGTTGCGCATAAAGGTTGCCGCGCTCGCCGCTCTTGTTCGCCAGGCCCTTGCCCGGTACACGCAGGCGCTGGCCGCTCTGGCTGTCGGGGCGGATGGTCAGGTTGATCTTGCCTTCCAGGGTCGGCACCGCAACCTTGGTGCCCAGCGCCGCCTCCCACGGTGCCAGCGGCACAGTGATGATCAGGTCATGTCCTTCGACATCGAACAGCGGGTGCGGTGCCATGCGGATGGTCAGGAACAGGTCACCATTGGCCCCACCACCGCTGCCTGGCGCGCCTTGGCCCTTGAGGCGGATACGCTCACCGTCGGTCACACCGGCCGGGATCTTCACGTTCAGGGTCTTGGTGGTGAAGCCGGTGCGTTGGCCCAAGGCATTGGTTTGCGGCACCTGGAAGCTGATCTGCTTGGACTCCTTGCTCAGGGTCTCTTCAAGGAACACAGCCAGTTCAAGCTCCACATCCTGCCCTCGCCTGCCGGCACTGCGTTGCTGCTGCCGGGCACCACCGAAGGGGTTGCCACCCCGTCCACCGAAGACCGAACTGAAGAAGTCGGAGAAGTCGCCGCCCTCGAAGCCGCCGCCACCGCCACGGCTCTCCCAGCCCGGTGGTGCCTGGAACGGCCGGCCATGTTGGCCGCCGTACTTGCGAATTTCGTCGAACTCGGCACGTTTTTGCGCGTCGCCCAGCACTTCGTAGGCCTCGTTGGCCTCCTTGAACTTGTCCTCGGCGTCGCGCTCCTTGCTGACATCGGGGTGATACTTGCGCGCAAGCTTGCGGTACGCGGCCTTGATCGCCTTGTCGTCCGCCGTGGGCTCTACGCCGAGTATCTTGTAATAGTCTTTGAAGTCCATCTGTGGATCACCAATGTGAATGTGCGTGTTGCAACAGAAGATAGGGGTCAAGCATAGCCTTTCAAGACCGCCTTGGGTTTGCGCCATGGCAGACGACTGGTCTTGATTCTGTAGCCAAGTGGCATAAACTGCGCGGCCGTTTTCCTTCCGGAAGCTGATTTCCCATGTCTGACGTATCCCCGGCCCGCGCCCTGGGCATCGACTTTGGCACCTCCAACTCCACGGTCGGCTGGCACCGCCCTGGCGTGGAGTCGCTGATTGCCCTGGAAGACGGCAAGATCACCTTGCCTTCGGTGGTGTTCTTCAATATCGAAGAGCGGCGCCCGGTGTATGGCCGCCTGGCACTGCACGAATACCTGGAAGGCTACGAAGGCCGCCTGATGCGCTCGTTGAAGAGCCTGTTGGGCTCCAAGCTGATCAAGCACGACACCAGCGTGCTGGGCAGTGCCCTGCCGTTCAAGGACCTGCTGGGCATGTTCATCGGTGAGCTGAAAAAGCGCGCCGAAACCGCCGCTGGCCGCGAATTCGACCAGGTGGTGCTGGGCCGCCCGGTGTTCTTCGTCGACGAAGACCCGGCTGCCGACCAGGAGGCCGAGGACACCCTGGCCGACGTGGCGCGCAAGATCGGCTTCAAGGATGTGTCGTTCCAGTACGAGCCGATTGCTGCGGCCTTCGACTACGAGTCGGGCATCAGCCGTGAAGAACTGGTGCTGATCGTCGACATCGGTGGTGGTACTTCGGACTTCACGTTGATCCGCCTGTCGCCCGAGCGCCACCTGATCGCCGAACGCCAAAGCGACATTCTCGCCACCGGCGGCGTGCACATCGGCGGTACCGACTTCGACAAGCAGCTGAGCCTGCAAGGCGTGATGCCGCTGTTCGGCTACGGCAGCCGCATGAAAAGCGGCGCGCTGATGCCCACCAGCTATCACCTTAACCTGGCCACTTGGCACACCATCAACGCCCTGTACTCGCAGAAGTCGCAGCTGGCGCTGGGCAGCATGCGCTATGACATCGAGGACAGTTTCGGCATCGACCGCCTGTTCAAGCTGATCGAGCAGCGCGCCGGGCACTGGCTGGCGATGGAAGTGGAAGCCAGCAAGATCGAGCTGACCGAGCAAGACAGCCGCCACATCGACCTGCGCCGTGTCGAGCCCGAACTGACCGCAGCGCTGACCCGTGCGCTGTTCGAAGAGGCGATCGAAGGCCTGCTGGAGCGCGTGCGCGGCAGTGTGACCGAGCTGCTGGCCAAGGCTGGCGTGAGCGAAAGCCAGGTTGACACAGTGTTCTTCACGGGCGGTTCCAGCGGCATTCCGGCGCTGCGCAACAGTGTGTCGGCGATGTTGCCGAATGCGCGGCATGTGGAAGGCAACATCTTTGGCAGCATTGGTAGCGGCCTGGCCATCGAAGCCCGCAAGCGTTACGGCGCAGCCTGAGCCATTTTTGGGGCTGCTTTGCAGCCCCGGCAATCTGTCAGACCAGCTCTTCGCGCTTCAGCTCACTCTTCAGGTAGGCATAGTAGATCGGCCCCGCCACCACGCCGGGCAGCCCGAATGCCGCCTCGAACACCAGCATCGCCAGCAGCAGTTCCCAGGCCTTGGCACTGATCTGCCCGCCAACGATCCGCGCGTTGAGGAAGTACTCGACCTTGTGGATGACGATCAGGTAACCCAGCGCTGCCGCCGCCACCCAGATCGACAGCGACAGGCCGACAATGGTGATCAGGGTGTTGGACATCAGGTTGCCGATCACCGGCAGCAAGCCCAGCAGGAAGGTCAGCACGATCAGCGTCTTGGTCAGCGGCAGGTGCACGCCGAACAGCGGCATCACCACCGCCAGGAAGATGCCGGTAAAGGCCGTGTTGAGCAGCGAGATCTTGATTTGCGCGAACACGATGTTGCGAAACGCCTTCACCAGCAGGTTCAGCCGTTCGAACAGCGCTGCCGCCAGAGGCTTGCGCCGGGAAACATCGGGGATGCGCTGCAAGGCGATGATCGCGCCCAGGATCATGCCGATCAGCAGCGTCACGAACATGTGTGCCATGCCCTTGCCCACCAGTTGCAAGTCGCTCAGGTGGCTCTTGATCCAGTCACCGATGGCCACCTTGAACTCAGCGGCACTGGCGGGCAGGTAGCCCTCGATGAAGGGCGGCAGCTGACCGCGGGCACGCTCCACCAGGGCCATGAACTTGTCCAGCGAGGCGCCGGGGTTTTCCGCCTCGTGCAACAAGAAGCTGAAGGCACCGGCAATCAACAGCGTCAAGGTAATGACCACCAACGTACCGAGCAGCGCTACGGCCAGCCAGCGCGCGCGTTGGCCGGCCAGTAGCGGTTGCAGGCGCGGGGTCAGCATGTTGACCAGTTCGAACACCAGCAGGCCGGCCAGCAGGCTGGGCAACAACTTCAGGGGTAAAGCCAGCAGCAGGCCAGCCATGACGATGATCAGGCTGGCCAGAGTGATCTGACGGGGGGTAAAGGTCATACAGCCTCGACGGCAGACAGCGGGAATGCCCGCAGTCTGCCAGCCTTGGCGGCGCAGGCATAGGCGCAGGTCATTTCTTCTTCAGGCAGTCGCTCATGTACGCCTTGCGCTCGTCACCCTTCAGAGCTTTGGTGGTGGCGTCGGCGTTGCAGGTCTTCATCTTCTCCTGCTGGGTTTGTGGCACGTCCTTCTTCAGGCAGGTGCTCATGAAGGCTTTTCGTTCATCGCCCTTCAGGGCTTTGGTAGTGGCGTCGGCGTTGCAGGTTTTCATTTTTTCCTGCTGCGCGGTATTGGCCGCGAAGCCTTGGGCGCTGAACAACACCGCCAACACCAGCAATGGAATTTGCAGCACTTTCATGGAGTGGTCTCCTTGGCTCCGTGCCCGACGCACGGGGGTCGAGCAGAGTGTAGCCAAGAATTTCAGCGCCCCGCCCGGGCCTGCCGACGGTACTGCTCGGGTGTGCAGTGGGCCTGGCGCTGGAACATGGCGATGAACGCCGACGCGCTGCTGTAGCCAAGGTCGAAAGCAATCGCCTGAATCGGCAGGCCAGCCTCCAGCGCTTCGATGGCACGCAGAAAACGCAGGCGCACGCGCCATTCGCCAAAACTGATGCCCAGTTCGCGCAAGAACTGGCGGGCCAGGGTGCGTTCGCTGACATGCACGCGGGCGGCCCAATCGGCCAGCGGGCGGTTGTCACCGGGCTCGGCACCGAGGCCATCGAGTACCTGGCGCAGGCCATCGCTGTGGGCAAACGGCAGGTAGCAGGCCTGGGTGGGCGCCAGCAGCAACTGGTCGAGCAGTACCTGCACCAGGCGCTGGTCGCGCTCGTCCTCGGCCACCTTCAGGTCACGCCGGGCGAAGTCGCCAAGGATGGCCTTGAGGATATCGCTGATCATCAGGCTGCACGGTTGCTGCGGCAGGGCTGTGCACAGGCTGCGGTCGAGATAGATGGAGCGGTAGACGATGGCCTGCGGGTTGTAGCAGCCATGGGCGGTGTCGGGCGGTACCCAAACAGCGTATTGCGGCGGTGACAGAAAACGCTGGCCGGCCACATCCAGGTGCATCACGCCGTGAGCGGAGTAGTTGAGCTGGCCCCAGGCGTGGCAGTGCACGGCGCTGTGGGTGTCGGCAACGAACTCGTCGTGGCGGAAGTACACCGGGGCCGGCAGTTGGGTGAATTGGGGGATATCCAGGAGTTTGCGCGGCATGCTGTCTGCTTTGCGGGGTGGGTTGTCTGGATAGGAGTATAGGCTTATGAACAGACAGTTGATAATGGCTGGTACCGGGGCCTGCAGCCACATCGAGCCCCTGTAGGAGCAGCCTTGTGCTGCGAAGAGGCCGGCACCGTCATGAAAGATCTTTCGCCCACACAGGCCCTTTCGCAGCACAAGGCTGCTCCTGCAGGGACCGCGCAAGCAGTACGACTCGCCCCAAAACCGCCATACCGAGTACCTGCAACATGAATTACCTGTTCCCCCTCACCGCCATCCTCATCTGGGCCGGCAACACCGTGGTCACCAAGATGTCCGCTGGCGCCATCCACCCTGCCGAAATCGGCTTCTACCGCTGGCTGCTGGCCGGCTTGCTGTTCACGCCGTTCCTGCTGCCCGCCGTGTGGCGCAACCGCGCAGCCATTCGCCCGCACCTGGGCAAAGTGTTCGTGCTGGGCGTGCTGGGCATGGCGATGTACCAGAGCCTGGCCTACTTCGCCGCCGGCATCACCAGCGCCACCAACATGGGCATCATCCTCTCGCTGATGCCGCTGATGTCGCTGGCGCTGTCCATCGCCTGGCTGGGCCAGCGCCTGAGCTACGGCGCCCTGCTGGGGGCGGTGGTGTCATTTTTCGGCGTGCTGGAAGTGGTCAGTGCCGGCTACCCCGCCAGCCTGCTTGAACAGGGCCTGAACGGCGGCGACCTGTTGATGCTGGTGGCCACCCTGGCCTACGCGCTGTACAGCTTTCTGCTGAAGAAATGGCAGTTGCGCCTGCCACCGCTGCAGTTGCTGTACTTGCAGGTGCTGGTGGCAATCGTGGTGCTGCTGCCGCTGTACTTGCTGTCGGAAAAGACGGGCCTGCACAGCCATAACATCGGCCTGGTGCTGTACGCCTGCGTGCTGGCTTCGATGATCGCGCCGCTGCTGTGGATGCAGGCCGTGCACCGCCTGGGCCCAAGCCGCACCACGCTGTTTTTCAACCTGCTGCCGCTGGTCACCGCACTGATCGCCGCCGTGGTGCTGGACGAGCAACTGGCCAGTTACCACTTGGTCGGCGGCGTGCTGACCCTGGTCGGTGTGGTGCTGGCTGAGCGCTGGACCACGCCGATACGCCGCTAAAGCCCGGCTGCCTTGAGCCGGGCTGCATGCTCGGTGAACAGCCGCACCGGCTCGGCGCCCTTGCCCACGGCGCCGAGCGACTGGTTGACGATATCCAGGTGATCAAGTGGATAGTCATCGCCGATCACCTGCCCCAGGTGCGAACTGAAACGCCCGACCATGCCGTCGCACTGGCCCTTTTCCTTGACGAAGCTGCGCGCGAACAGGCGGCAGAAGCGGTTGCTGCCGTCAAAGCGGTTGCGCCCCTGGTCAGTCAACCCAGGCTGCAAGGTGCCGGACCACGAGTAGTAGCGCACGCCATTGACCTCATAGGCCCCTTCCCCGCCCCAAGTGTTAGGCAGGCCCTGTGGATAAGCCTGGTTGAACAGCGCGACCCCGGCGCTGGTCAGCGCCTGGTGCGAGGCATGCACATCGACCGGCAGCGGGTCGCGGCGCCAGCCGGTTTCCAGCCACACCAGCAACACGGCAAAGCCATGCAGCACGGCCTTCAGGATACGCCCTTGGGGTGAATGGCCCGGTGCCGTGCGCTCAAGGTGGTCGGCCAGTTCCGAGCCGTGATTGGGGCCGGCCACCGAGGTGACCGAAGCCACCCGACCAGGCCGCTTGGCCGCTGCGTAACGGGCGCTCAGGGCGCCCTGGCTGTGGCCGATGAGGTTGACCTTGTCGGCGCCGGTGCGCTGGCAGATGTCTTCGATGATCGCCAGCAACTGCTCGCCGCGCACCTCGCTGGAATGCAGCGGCGAAACCTGCACCGGGAACACCTGCGCCCCGCCCTTGCGCAGGGCAGGCACGATGCCGAACCAGTAGGGGTAGAGCACTAGCCGGACAAACCCGAGCATGCCCGGCACCAGCACCAACGGGTATCGCGTGGCCAATTCCTGCTGCATTGCCCCAGCCCCTTTCCGTGGACGACCGGCCAACACTACAGCGCCAATCATGACCATCGCAATCGAACTCCCGGCGCGCGCTGTGGTTCCAAACCACACAGACCCTTTGCAAGGAGCGGGACCATGTACAAGCAGACCCTGGCAATCCTTCTGGCAAGCGCCACCTTGGCCGCCTGCGGCAGCCGCCCGGAAAACCCGGTGGACTACGTCACCTACCGCGACGAACCGCTGGTCAAGCAGGTGGAGCACGGCATGACCATGCAGAAGGTCATCGCCATCGGCGGCAGCCCGTCGAACGTGATCGACCTGCCGCACGGGGGTACCTGCAACGACTACATCCTCAACCGTGACGGCAAGCAACAGCCCTACTACGTGCGCTTCGATGCCACCGGCCACGTCGATGCCAAAGGGTTCAAGACCTGTAAACAACGCCAAGAGGACAGCGACGCCGTCCCCGGCGCGTAAGCCTGCGTCACCACCCTGACCCTGATCCGCCTGGAGATAAACATGAGCAACGTTGAACTGACCGATGTGAAAACCCTGCGCGAACGTGCCCGCCAGCATGTGGAGCAAGGCGCGGTGACCGAGGGTTACCACGCCGACCGTCAGGAAATCCTGCGCCTGCTGAATGAATCGCTGGCCACCGAGCTGGTCTGCGTGCTGCGCTACAAGCGCCACTACTTCATGGCCAGTGGCATCAAGGCCAGCGTGGCTGCCGAGGAATTTCTGGAGCATGCAAACCAGGAAGCCGAACATGCCGACAAGCTGGCCGAGCGCATCGTGCAGTTGGGCGGCGAGCCGGATTTCAACCCCGATAACCTGACAAAAAACTCCCATGCCCAGTACGTGGCGGGTAATTCGTTGAAGGAGATGGTGCTGGAAGACCTGGTGGCTGAGCGGATTGCCATTGATAGCTACCGCGAGATCATCCAGTACATCGGCGACAAGGACCCGACCACCCGACGCATCTTCGAAGACATCCTGGCCCAGGAAGAAGAGCACGCGGACGACATGTCCGACCTGCTGCAAGGGCTGTAATCGCTAGGGCTGCTTTGCAGCCCATTCGCGGCACAAGGCCGCTCCTACAAGGGATCGCTTACCCCTGCAGGAGCGGCCTTGTGCCGCGAATGGGCCGCAGAGCGGCCCCCGCTATTTCCGCCCTTTCACTGCAGCCGGCGCCTTGCCCGCCTTCATCTGCTGCAACAGCGGCGTGCACTGGTTGGGATCATCCCCGCTGCTGGGCGCAATCAGCGCCAGCAACCCTGCCGCCGGCCCGGCCACCACCCCCAGCGCCACCATTCCCGCCCCGCGCAGTGCCAACGGCAACGCCTGTACGCCTGCATTCGGTTTGGCAAACGGCCCGCGCACATACAGCGGCGAACGCAGCGAGAACAGCCGCAGGCCTTTCGATTCCGGGGTCACCTTCAAGTCCAACTGCTCGGAGGCAAAATTGGCCGTGCCGTTGATGTAGATGATCGCGTTCTCGGTATCGAAGATGAACAGCCGCGTAGTCGCCAGGCCATCCTTGATACCCACATCAGCCGCCGCGCAATTGATCTTCACATCCTCATCACCAAACAGCTTGCCGACCACATAGTTGCCCACGTTCAAGCCGGCGATCTCCATCAGGCTGCGGCTGATCGCGCCATCGTTGATCAGCATGCGCAGGTCGCCATTGGCCGTCCCCAGCAAGGCCGCAACCGAATTGCCGCGGCCGCTGATGTCGGCATCGCCGTTCAGCTCGCCAAAGCTGGTCTGCATCGGCGCAAAAGTGGGGAACAGCTGCTTGAGCTTAAAGCCCCGGGCAGTCAATTGGGCGCGGCCCTGCAAAGGCACGCTGCGACCATCCAGACGGATTTTGGAGGCCAGGTTGCCGCCGGCCACACCAAAACGCAGGGGCTCCAGACGCAGCAGGCCGTCCTCAAGCATCACATGGGCCGAAAGGTCGTTGAACGGCAGTTGCGTGCTGTGCACGATGCGCTTGCCGGCAAAGGTGACGTCGGCGTCCATCGCGCGCCAGCGCTCTGTGCGAAATTCTTCAACCGGCAGCACCTTGCCCGTCGGCTGCTTGCTGGCACCACCACGTGCCTTCTGCTCGGCGTTGGAGTCGGCGCCGATCAGTGGCGCCAGGTCCTTGAACAGCAACTGGTTGGACACCAGGTTGCCGGACAGCTTGGGCCGTGGCTGGCTGGCGACGAAGGCCAGGTCGCCGTGGATGTCGCTGTCACCGATCTTGCCGTTGAAGCCCTGGTAGTTGAACGTTGCGCCTTGCGGCGCATGCAGGTTGGCGCTGAGGCGGCCGTCGGTCGAGTAGGCCGGGGTATCTGGCAGGGTTACCCCGGTCAATGGGTAGAGGTTACCCAGACTGGCACCGGACAGGCGAAGGCGTAGGTCGAGCGCGCCGAGGTTGCGCGGGTCGGTCAGGGTGCCGGCGAGCACTACATGGGTGTCGGCGATGCGCACGTCGGCTTGCAGCGGAAAAGGCTGGCTGGCGTCCTGCAGGGCCAGCAGGCCGCCGATCTTGCCGGTGCCGGACACCGGCTGGCCTTTGTAGCGGCCTTGGGCCTTGAGCCCGAAGGCGTAATCCTGTGCACCACCGGCCTTCTCCGCGCTGGCCTTGCCGACAATGTCGCTGAACGGGATCGGCTTGCCCAGCGGGTCGATCTGCACCTTCATGCTGGTTTTCAGGGTCTGGTCGTCGAAGCTGACATTCCCTTGGTCGAAACCGATCGCACCGATATCCAGCTGCCATTTGGACGGTTCTGCGTTTTCATCCTTGGGGCCGAAGTCGAACGTCCAGTTGGCACGGCCATCGGCCAGGCGGGTGAGGCTAGCAGTGGGCTTGGTCAGGTCGATGCGCGGGATGCTGATCTGCTGGAACAGCAGCGGCAACGGAGCCAGGCGGAACTCCACGCGCTCCAGGCCGACCATCTTGGGTTCCTTGAGCCAGTCCGGGTTGCCCAGGGTCAGGTCCTCGGCAATAAAATGCGGCCATGGCACCCAGGCACGCCAGCCACCCTCTTCAGGCTCGGTGCGCCAGTGAACGGCCAGGTTGCCGTTGATTGCGAAGGGCCGGTGCAGGGCCTCGGAAACCTTTTCGTTGAGCAGGGGTTTTACGCGGTTCCAGTCGAAGGTGGCGATCACCACCACCAGAATCGCCAGCAGGGTTAACAGGGTGGCGAGGGCCCAGAGGAGGATTCTGGCGGGACGCGTCATTGCGTGATTCTCCTTGCGGTATGGCACAAAACGGGTGCAGCGATGGCAGTCAATATGTCGGACTGTGGAAAACCCGTGGGGTTTTATCGAGAGCGCCATGATAGCGAAGTTTTCCTGGCCTTTTGCTCAGCAATACGTCGCGCCAAGCGATGCCTGCTACCCGGCAACAGCCCAACCAAATCGTCATCAGCCGACCTGTATGGCGCTGCCTAGAGCGCTTGCAAACCTCTATCAATGCGGTCGATTGTTACCATTACCCGTATGAACTTCTCTCTGGCGTTACCGAGCGTAGCATTGGCTCCGTACCCACTTTCCAGCCCCCGAGAGGAGCACCGAAATCATGAAACGCCACCTGCTGACCCTGACCCTGTCCATCCTGGCAGCCAATGCTTTTGCCCTGCCAGCCGACGAACAACACCTGACCGCCGAATCCCGCTCCAGCGCTGCCGAAATCGCCCAGCCGCTGAAAACCGTTGCCGAAGGGGGCTCTGACCGCCTGATCGAACGCAGTGGCCGTGTTGCCGAAGGTGGCTCGGATCGCCTGATCGAACGCACTGGCCGCGTCGCTGAAGGTGGCTCGGATCGCCTGATCGAACGTACTGGCCGCGTCGCTGAAGGTGGCTCGGATCGCCTGATCGAACGCACTGGCCGCGTCGCTGAAGGTGGCTCGGATCGCCTGGTTGAACTCAGCCGTGTGAGCTGATCGCCATGGCCGAAAAGAACAACCTGAGTCACAACGCGTGCTCCCCTCCAGGCCCGGTCCATTGACCGGGCTTTGTTTTTTTATCTAGAGTGCCCAGCCTTACCGCCACAGAAGCCCGCACCATGCTGCCGCGCGCCGAACAGAAACTACAGACCCGCCAGGCCCTGCTCGACGCCGCCTGCCTGCTGATGGAGAGTGGCCGTGGTTTCGGCAGTATCAGCCTGCGTGAAGTGGCGAAGACGGCCGGCATCGTGCCCACCGGCTTCTACCGGCATTTTCCCGACATGGACGCCCTCGGCCTGGCCCTGGTGGCCGAAATCGACACCACCTTCCGCCAGACCATCCGCCTGGTACGCCAGAACGAATTCGAACTGGGCGGCATCACAGACGCTTCGGTGCGCATTTTCCTCGACGTGGTGGCTGCTCACCGCGCGCAGTTCCTGTTTCTGGCCCGCGAGCAATACGGTGGCTCACAGGCCGTGCGCCAGGCCATTGCCCGCCTGCGCCAGGACATCAGCGACGATCTGGCCACCGACCTGGCGCGCATGAAGCGCTGGCAGCACCTGGACAACGCCGCGCTGGCAGTGATGGCCGACCTTGTGGTGAAGACTGTGTTCGCGACCCTGCCCGAGCTTATCGACAGCCCCGAATCGGGTTATCCACAGGCGCTGACGGCGCAGGAAAAGATCACCCAGCAATTGCGCTTCATCTTCGTCGGCGCGCGGCATTGGCAAGGGCTCGGCAACCCGGGCTGATGGGCCGGCACAGGCTACCGAAAACCCCAGTTCTGCTACCATGGCGCCCTGCCCGACAGCGACGAGCGCCGAAATGTCCAACCCCCGCCCCACCCTGCCTGAACTGGCCCGCTTCAACCAGCACTTCGCCGAATGCATCGTGCCGTTGTGGCAAGGCCCAGGCTGGAATGCCGACATGGCCCTGCCCTACGAGGCGCTGGACGCCAAGCACCAACCGTTGCCGGCGCAGCGCTACCGGGCCATGGCCTGCGCCCGCCAGCTGTACCTGTTCAGCAGCCGTATCGGGCAACCGGGCGCGGCCGAGCGCGCGGCGGCGTTGTTCCGCTCGCTGCAAAAGCACTTCCACGATGCCGAGCACGGTGGCTGGTTCTACAGCATCGACGCCCAAGGCAAGCCGCTGGACCGGCGCAAGGACCTGTACACCCACGCATTCATCGTCTTTGCCTGCGCGCACTACTGGGGCAAGGTGCGCGAAAGCCTGGTGGAATCCACCCTGAACGCTGCGCTGGGCATCATCGACCAGCAATTCGCCCGTGACGACGGCCTGTACGAGGCCAGCCTGGGCGAAGACTGGGCCGACCTGGGCAGCGGCCCGCTGCAGAACCCACAGATGCACCTGGCCGAGGCGTTCCTGCAAGTGCTGGCGGTGCGCGGTGATGAACATACCCAGCAGTCGCTGCTGCAGTTGTGTGAAGCGCTGCAGGCGCACTTCGTCGAACCAGCCCATGGCCTGATGCTGGAAAAGCCACGCGGGGCTGTGGATAACTGGTTCGAGCCGGGGCATCAGTTCGAGTGGTTCTACCTGCTGCACACCTCACCGCTACTGCGTGACACGCCACTGCATGCATCCATTGACCGGGCGTTCGGCTTTGCCGAGCAGTTCGGGGTGAAGAATGGGGCAGTGTTGGCAATGCTGGATGTGGATGGCCGGGTGCTGGATGCCACGCAACGCATCTGGGCCCAGGCGGAGTACCTGCGGGCGCTGGTGCTGCGCGCGGGGAGTGAGGCGAAGCTGGTTGACCAGTTGCAGGCGCTGCAAGCGCGGTTCTTGCGCGAAGCGGGCTGGTATGAGTGCCGAGATGGTGAGGGCAACGTCAGCCGACATGATATGCCTTCTACTACGCCCTACCATCTGGCGACTTGCCTGGAAGGGTTGCAGCGCCTGAGCTGACGCTTTCGCAGCACAAGGCTGCTCCTACCGAAACCTGCGCAATGCCTGTAGGAGCAGCCTTGTGCTGCGAATGGGCCGCAAAGCGACCCCACTTTCCTGAATCAGCCCTTGACCGAACGGTCGATGGAGAACCCTGCCCAATCCTGGCTCACCGGCATCAGCTCCAGGCTGTTGATGTTGATGTGCGCTGGCTGGTTGAGGATCCAGAAGATGGTCTCGGCAATGTCCTGCGGCTGGATCGGCTCGGCACCCGCGTAAGTGGCGTCGTACTTGGCCTGGTCACCGCCGAACCGCACCAGCGAGAACTCGCTCTCGCACAGGCCCGGCTCGATGTTGCTCACGCGCACACCAGTGCCGCGCAGGTCGCAGCGCAGGCTTAGCGAGAACTGGCCGACGAAGGCCTTGGTGCCGCCATACACGTTGCTGCCCGGGTACGGGTAGTTGCCCGCCACAGAACCTACGTTGAGGATCGACGCGCCGCGACCGTGGGCGATCAGGCGTGGCAGCAGCAGGCGGGTGGTGTACATCAAGCCCTTGATATTGGTGTCGACCATGGTTTCCCAGTCGTCCAGGCTGCAGTTCTGCGCCGCATCCACACCCAGTGCCAGGCCGGCGTTGTTGACCAGGCCGCGAATCTTCTCGAACCCGGCCGGCAAGCTGGCGATGGCCTGCTCCATGGCCTTGCGGTCACGCACGTCGAGCACCAGGGCGTGGACCTCGGTCTTGGCCGACAGCTCTGCGCATAGGGCATCCAGGCGCTCCTTGCGGCGGCCAGTGAGCACCAGCTTCCAGCCAGCTTCGGCAAAGCGGCGGGCGGTGGCCTCGCCGAAACCGGAAGTGGCGCCAGTGATGAATACGGTGGACGTCATGCTCTGTTCCTCACGGTAGGTTGTCATCGGCAGCTTTGCAGCATGCCCGCGCCGCGCGCGGGCAGCAAGCCGTTCAGGGCGCTGTACATTTTTTGTACATGTCCGGCAAACCCTTGCGGCAGAAGGCTCGGCGCCAGCTATGCGCATGTTATCCACAAGGCTTTCCCCACAGATTGGGGGCAACTCGTCCACAGTGCGGAACCCTTTCAGCGTCGGGTGGTCGGTGGATATCTTTTCGTTGAGGATGCAAAGCTTTCAAGCATGCAGCCTGCAGCAGTCTGTCCAAGGTTTTCCCACAGAGTTATCCACAGCTTTGTCATTGATTTCCAGGTGCTTTCGGGTCTGTGAAAAACCCTGAAAAGTCATCCACAGGAACCATGTGATCAAAAAATGATCGCATCGCTGCAGGGCACGGTATCAGAGGGCTGGAGCGAGATGCCACCATGTTTTCCACAGGCGGTTCCACATTATCCGTGGACAAGATCACGCCTGTGGAAACAAGGGCTTGCGAGGGAGTATTGGCGTGTCTCGAGAATAAGGCGCGGCAAGTTGTCCACATGGGAATGGGGCTGCAAAGCAGCCCCGGATGTAACTCAGTGCCCGCCAAGATAGGCGTTGCGCACTTCCTCGTTGACCAGCAGCTCCTGCCCGGTGCCGGTCATGCGAATCTCCCCGTTGACCATCACATAAGCCCGGTCGGACAGCTTCAAGGCATGGTTGGCGTTCTGCTCCACCAGAAAAATGGTCATCCCGGTCTTGGCCAGCTCACGCAGGGTCGAGAAGATCTGCTTGACCACGATCGGTGCCAGCCCCAGCGAGGGCTCATCCAGCAACAGCAACTTCGGCCGGCTCATCAGCGCCCGGGCAATCGCCAGCATCTGCTGCTCGCCACCGGACATGGTCATGGCCCGCTGGGTACGCCGCTCCTTCAGCCGCGGGAACAGTTCGTACATGCGCTGCATGTCTTCAGCGGCATGCTTGTCGCCGATGGGGATGGTGCCCATCATCAGGTTTTCCTCGACGGTCATGTCGGGGAATACCCGGCGCCCTTCCGGCGACTGGGCAATACCGTTGGAAGCAATGTAGTGCGACGACTTGCGGGTAATGTCGGTGCCGCGATAGACGATATGCCCAGATGCCGCCCGCGGCTGGCCGAAGATCGACATCAGTAGGGTGGACTTGCCGGCACCGTTGGCACCGATCAGGCTGACCGTCTCGCCTTCGTTGATGTGCATCGAAACCTTTTTCAGCGCCTGGATCGGCCCGTAGAACACGTCCAGGTCCTTCAGTTCGAGAATGGGTGCACTCATACCAGTTCCTCTTCATCTGCACCCAGGTAGGCGGCGATCACCGTCGGGTTGTGGCGGATTTCCTGCGGCGCGCCTTCGGCAATCACGTTGCCGTGGTCCAGCACCACGATATGGTCGGAAATGCTCATGACCATGCCCATGTCGTGCTCGATCAGCACCACGGTGATGTCATGCTCGTCACGCAGCACACGAATCATGCGGCTTAGGGCTTCGGTTTCCTGCGGGTTCAGGCCCGCCGCCGGTTCGTCCAGGCAGATGATCTTCGGCCGCGTGCACATGGCCCGGGCAATTTCCAGGCGGCGCTGCTGGCCGTACGACAGCTCGCCGGCCAGGCGGTTGGCGCAGTCGACCAGGTCGACCACTTCCAGCCAGTAGAACGCATGGTCCAGCGCGTCGCTTTCGGCCTTGCGGTAGGCCTTGGTGTTGAGCACCCCGGCCAGCAGGTTGCGGTTGACCCACATGTGCTGGGCCACCAGCAGGTTTTCCACTACCGACATTTCCTTGAACAGGCGGATGTTCTGGAAGGTGCGCGCCAGGCCTGCGCGGTTGACCAGGTGTGTGCCGCCGAACATCTTGTAGTACAGGCGGTTGGCAAAGCGCGCCGGCGACACGAAGTCCGCCACCTGGAAGCGCTCGCCAAGCAACTGGATGACGTTGGTGTGGGTGCCGCGCACGTTCAACTCGATGCGCCCGCCACTGGCCTTGTAAAAGCCGGTCAGGCAGTTGAACACAGTGGTCTTGCCGGCGCCGTTGGGGCCGATCAGGGCGAAGATCTGGTTGCGCCGGACCTTCAGGCTGACATCACTCAGCGCCTTGATGCCCCCGAACTGCATCATCAGGTTGTCGACAGAGAGAATGATATCGTCGCTCATGGCGCCACTCCTTTACGCGGGGTCACACCGGTACGGCTGATGCGGATCAGCCCACGCGGTCGCCAGATCATCATCAGCACCATCAGCACGCCGAACAGCAGCACCCGGTATTCGGAGAAGCTGCGCAGCAGTTCGGGCGCCACGGTCAGCACGAACGCTGCAATCACCACGCCCACGGTCGAGCCCATGCCACCCAGCACGACAATGGCGAGGATCAGCGCCGACTCGAAGAAGGTGAACGACGACGGGTTGACGAAGCCCTGGTAGGTGGCGAAAAACACCCCCGCCAGGCCAGCCGTGGAGGCACCCAGGGTAAACGCCGAAAGCTTGACCAGCACGTGGTTCAGGCCCATCGAGCGGCAGGCGATCTCGTCTTCGCGCAGCGCTTCCCACGCGCGGCCTACCGGCATGCGGGTCAGGCGGTGCTTGATGTACAGCACGGCCAACACCACCAGGAACAGCACCGCGTAGATGAACACGAACTTGAGGTTGGCGTTGTAATCGAAGCCGAAGAACTCGTGGATCGGTACCCCGCCATCTTTGGCCCGGCGGCCGAATTCCAGGCCGAAGAAGGTTGGCGAAGGCGCCGGCATGCCGTTGGGGCCTCCGGTGAACGACAGCCAGTTGTTCAGCACCAGGCGGATGATCTCGCCAAAGCCCAGGGTCACGATAGCCAGGTAGTCACCGTGCATTCGTAGCACCGGAAAGCCCAGTATGCACCCCGCCAACGCGGCGGCGATGGCCGCCAGGGGCAGCACGCTCCAGAAACCCAGGCCGAGGTACTGGTAACCCAGTGCCAGGCCGTAGGCGCCAATGGCGTAGAACGCCACGTAGCCCAGGTCGAGCAGGCCGGCCAGGCCGACCACGATGTTAAGGCCAAGCCCCAGCAACACGTAGATCAGCCCGAGGATGACCACGGTCAGCAGGTACTTGTTGGCGAAGATCGGGAAGACGATGGCAATCACCACCAGCGCCGGGATGATGTAGCGCAAGCGCGACTTGTAGTCCGGCGCGTTCACATGCACGCCAGAGCCACCGTTATCGAAGCCCTGGAGCATGCGCACGCCAGCGGCGGTCTGCAGGTACAGGCTGAGCAGGAAGCGCCCCACCATCACCCCGCCGACCAGCCAGGCTACGCGGCGCGGCTCGGCATTGAAGGTGTAGCCGTCGAGCACCACGCCGACGACCGGGCCAAACACAATGAGTGCGAGCAGGCCGGCGACGAGGGTCTCCAGCAGGCTGCGTTTAAGGTCGAAACCCTTGGTTTCGGAAGCAGAGGCAGTTTTGGCAACGGACATGTTCACACCTTAGCCACGAGCGGGCGACCCAGCAGGCCTTGTGGGCGGAAGATAAGGATCATCACCAGCAGCGAGAAGCTGAACACGTCCTTGTAGTCGGAGTTGATCAGGCCAGAGAACAGCGACTCGGAAATCCCCAGGATGATGCCGCCAAGCATGGCGCCAGGCAGCGACCCGATACCACCGAGCACTGCGGCGGTGAACGCCTTGATGCCGATGATGAAGCCGGCATAGAAGTCGAAGGTGCCGTAGTTCATGGTGATCAGCACACCGGCCAAGGCGGCCATTACCGCACCGATGACAAACACGTACGAAATCACCCGGTCGGTGTTGATGCCCAGGATCGAGGCCATCTTGCGGTCTTGCTGTGTGGCACGGCACATGCGGCCGAGCTTGGTGTACTTGATCACGTAGGTGAGCAGGCCCATGCCCACGAAGGCGGCGATCAGGATGAAGATCTTGGTGTAGGTCAGTTGCACGAAGCCGGTGCCGACTTCGACACGCAAGGCCCCTTCAAGCAGGGTGGGCACGCCTTGCTGGCGGGCGCCCTGGCTGATCTGTGCGTAGTTCTGCAGGATCAGCGAGATGCCGATGGCACTGATCAGCGGCGCCAGGCGGGTGGAGTTACGCAGGGGTTTGTAGGCGATGCGTTCGATGGTGAACCCATAGACGCCCGTGACGACGACGGTGAACAACAGCGTGCCCAACATCAGTAGCGGGAACGACTCGACGCCGAAATAGGCCAGCAATGCCAGGCTGATTGCCGCGAGGTACGCGGAAATCATATACACCTCGCCGTGCGCGAAGTTGATCATGCCGATGATGCCATAGACCATTGTGTAGCCGATGGCGATCAGGCCATAGACCGACCCGAGGGTCAGGCCGTTGACCAGTTGCTGCAGGAAAATACCATCCATAACGCAATCTCACCTGATTGAGATTGCACGAGCGCCGACCACGGCAGGCCACGGATAAAGCGGCCCCCGCAGTGCAGAACCGTGCAGATCTCCGAATAAAGACAGGTACCGCAGGGGCTTGGGCCCGGGCATCAGCCCGGGCCGTGGGCCGTTATTATTTTTGTTTTTCCAGCTGGTGGTATTTACCGTCTTTGTCCCACTGGTAGACCACGTAGTCGGACACGGTCAGGTCACCCTTGCTGTCCCACTTCTTCTCGCCCATCACGGTCTGCACCGGGTTGGCCTTGAGCCACTTGGCGGCGTCTTCGCCCTTGTTGGATTTGGAGCCATTGAAGGCTGCGGCCAGCGCTTGTACCGAAGCGTAGGCATACAGGGTGTAGCCTTCGGGCTCGGTACCGCCTTTGCGGAACTCTTCCACCACGGCCTTGCTGTCTGGCAACAGGCGTGGGTCGGCGCCGAAGGTCATGTACACACCATCGACGTACTGCTTGCCGCCGGCGGTGGACACCAGTTCGTCGGTGACGATGCCGTCATCGGACATGAACTTGACGTCCTTCAGGCCCTGCTCGCGCAGCTGGCGGACCAGCGGGCCGGCCTCTGGGTGCAGGCCGCCGAAGTACACCACGTCGGCACCGGTGGAACGGATCTTGGTAACCACGGCGCTGAAGTCTTTCTCGCCCCGGGTCAGGCCTTCATACAGCACCGGCTTGACGCCGCGCTTCTCAAGCTGCGCCTTGGTCGCATCGGCCAGGCCCTGGCCATAGGTGTCCTTGTCGTGCAGCACCGCGACTTTCTTGCCCTTGAGCACGTCGACGATGTAGTCACCGGCCACGATGCCCTGCTGGTCGTCACGGCCGCACATGCGGAACATGGCGCTGAGGCCGCGCTCGGTTACTTGTGGGTTGGTCGAGCCCGGGGTAATGGCGATGATGCCCGCTTCGTCATACACCTCGGACGCCGGAATGGTGTTGGAAGAACAGAAGTGGCCCACTACGCCGATCACTTTGTCCTGGTCGGCCAGGCGGTTGGCCACGGCCACGGCCTGCTTCGGTTCGCAGGCGTCATCGCCTTTGACCAGGACGATTTTCTCGCCGTTCACGCCACCGGCGGCGTTGATCTTGTCGGCCGCTGCCTGCGCACCTTTCATGTACTGCTCGCCAAACGCCGCGTTAGCCCCGGTCATCGGGCCCGCTACACCGATCTTGACGTCGGCCTGAACATACGAAGAAACACCCAGGGCCGTAGCGACGGCCAGTGCCAGGAAACCTTTCTTGTAAAACGTCTGCGACATGAGGTGGTGCTCCTAGAGTTTTTTTTGGTTGGCACTACAACTTCTCAACCCTGTGCTCAGAGCAAGGGCCGTGCCATAGGTTTTGTCTTCCGGGAAAACACACTGCGCAGGTGCACTGCAGGCGACCGACGGCCTTTTCTTTATTGAGCGTGCAACCGTCTGCCGCGCGGCGGGCGCCACCACACGTACAGACAAGGAGCAACCGCCATGTGCCATCATTGCAACCCTGGCAAGTGTTTACGTGCAACCGCCCTGTAACAGCGGACGTCACCGAAGTGCACACCGCTGGTGCGCGACTGCTACAGGCGGCACCGTTTGAAGGCTAGCCGGTGCACGGAAAAACACCTCTGTTTTGGCACATACGCAGCCCTGTGGGAGCGCGTTCACCCGCGAAGAGGCCAGCCCAGACACAACAAGGCCCAAAAGGCTGGCACAATGTCGGCCATTCGCCGCTTCCGGAGCCCCCTTGATGAGCGAGAGCGCATTCGCCGAGCGCATCGTGCACAACCTGCTCGACACCGACTTCTACAAACTCACGATGATGCAGGGCGTGTTGCACAACTACCCGGACGCCGACGTCGAATGGGAATTCCGCTGCCGTAACGGCGAGGACCTGCGCCCCTACCTGGGCGAGATCCGCCACCAGCTCGACCTGCTCAGCGACCTCACCCTGGATGATGGCCAGCTGGCCTTCCTCGAACGCATCAGCTTCCTCAAGCCCGACTTCCTGCGCTTTCTGCGCCTGTTCCGCTTCAACCTTCGCTACGTGCGTATCGGCATTGAAAACGACCAGCTGTTCCTACGCCTGAAAGGCCCGTGGCTGCATGTGATCCTGTTCGAAGTGCCACTGCTGGCCATCATCAGCGAAGTGCGCAACCGCCATCTGCACCCGCACATGCGCCTGGCCGAGGCCCGCGACCAGCTTTACCGCAAGTTCGACTGGCTGCGCGCGCATGCCAGCGATGACGAACTGGCCAACCTGCAGGTAGCCGACTTCGGCACCCGCCGGCGCTTTTCCAGCCGTGTGCAGGAAGACGTGGTGCGGGTGCTGCGCGACGACTTCCCGGCCCGCTTCGTCGGCACCAGCAACGTCGACCTGGCATGGAAACTGGATATCAAGCCGCTGGGCACCATGGCCCATGAGTGGATCATGGCCCACCAGCAACTCGGCCCGCGCCTGATCGACAGCCAGATCGCCGCGCTGGACTGCTGGGTGCGCGAGTACCGCGGCCTGCTCGGCATCGCCCTGACCGACTGCATCACCATGGATGCCTTCCTTGGCGATTTCGACCTGTACTTCGCCAAGCTGTTCGACGGCCTGCGCCACGACTCGGGCGAGCCGGTGGCCTGGGCGGAGAAGGCCATTGCCCATTACCAGAAACTGGGTATCGACCCGATGACCAAGACCCTGGTGTTTTCCGACGGCCTCAACCTGACCCGCTCACTGGAGATCTTCCGTGCCCTGCGCGGTCGCATCAACGTCAGCTTTGGCATCGGCACCAACCTGACCTGCGACATACCGGGTGTGGCGCCGATGAACATCGTGCTTAAAATGACCGACTGCAACGGCGCGCCAGTGGCCAAGATCTCGGATGAAGCTGCCAAGACCCAATGCCGTGACGAGAACTTCGTCGCCTACATGCGCCACGTATTCAAAGTCCCCAGCAAGGAGTAACCCATGCAAGCGGTTCAGCAAGAGATTGCCCAGGCGCTGAAGGTACAGCCGCCGTTCGCCGACGCTGCAGCGCTCGAGGCCGAAGTCGCCCGGCGTGTGGCGTTCATCAAGGATTGCCTGGCCAACGCCCGGCTCAAGACCCTGGTGCTGGGCATCAGCGGCGGTGTCGACTCGCTGACTGCCGCCTTGCTCGCCCAGCGCGCCGTGAATGAACTGCGGGCCGAAACCGGCGACAAGGCATACACCTTCATTGCCGTGCGCCTGCCCTACCAGGTGCAACATGACGAGCATGACGCCCAGGCCTGCCTGGACGTGATCAAGGCCGATGAAGTGCACACCGTGGATATCGCCCCGGCGGTGCGGGCATTGGCCGCTGAAGTGGTGGAATTGAAGAACGGCTCGCCGACGCTGGTGGACTTCGTGGTGGGCAACGTCAAGGCACGTACCCGCATGGTTGCCCAGTACACCATCGCCGGGGCCCGCGCGGGCCTGGTGATCGGTACCGACCACGCCGCCGAGGCGGTAATGGGCTTCTTTACCAAGTTTGGTGATGGTGCCTGCGACCTGGCGCCCCTGAGCGGGCTGGTGAAGAACCAGGTACGGGCCATTGCGCGCAGCTTTGGCGCACCGGAGTCACTGGTGGAGAAGGTGCCGACGGCGGACCTTGAAGACCTGGAGCCGGGCAAGCCGGACGAAGCATCCCATGGCGTGACCTACCAGCAGATCGACGCCTTCCTGCATGGGTTGCCGGTTGATCAGGCTGCGTTCGATATCATCGTCGCCACCTACCGCAAGACCCAGCACAAGCGCGAATTGCCGTTCGCCCCGTAAAAGCTTCGCGGGCACGCCCGCTCCCACAGGATTTTCACTGCCCTTGAAAACAGTGATTAACCTGTGGGAGCGGGCGTGCCCGCGAATAGGCCCGAGAGGCCTACACAGCTGTCTTTACTTGACGACGACCTTGCCTTTCATCATCGAGATGTGGCCCGGGAAGGTGCAGAAGAAGCTGTAGTCACCACCGGCTTCCAGCTTGGAAGTGTCGAACTTCACTTCGGTCTCTTTTTCCGGTGCACCGATCATCGCGGTGTGGGCGATGATGTTGGCGTTATCTTCCTTCAGGTAGCCCTTATCGATGCCCTGGGTCATACCTTCAGTGGCAATGCCCTGCATGTCGGCAGTCTTGCTGATCACCAGGTTGTGGCCCATGACGTTCTTCGGCAGGTTGCCGGAGTGGGTCAGTTTGACGGTGAATTCCTTGCAGCTCTTGTCGACGGTGAATTCTTTGGTGGTGTAGGACATCTGGTCCGTCGATTCGACAGTCACCGAGCATTCGGCTGCAAAGACAGAGGCGCTGGCGAGGGTCAGCAGGGATACCGCTACAGCTTTCGCAAACATCATGAATCTCCTTGGCAGGGTTTTATCAATTGCGAGACTGCCTGAAACCGTTCAGCCCCTTGCTGATATGGGTCAAGGGGGTGTCAACAGGCCAGCCAGTAGAATTGTTCAATGGATTGTATACAACCAATCTAAGAGCACATCATGCCCTTTTAATAGACGATGGGACAACCTCTCATTTAGGAGCAATACCAAATGCCCATCTCTGCATTTATCAACAGCCTGCTCGCCGCCTATGCCCACGGGGCAACGGGCGCCATCTGCGAATTCTCCCGCCCGGAATGAACGTGGCCTTGGAAGCGACGGGCATGCGCCGTACCCTGACCACCTGAGTGACAGGAGATGAGCAATGCCCGTACGTTCCGTTTGTGTGTTCTGCGGCGCCAGCATCGGCGCCAACCCTGCCTACCGTGAAGCAGCCATCGCACTTGGCCAGGCCATTGCGCGCCGCGGCCTGACCCTCGTCTATGGCGGTGGCGCGGTCGGCCTGATGGGCACCGTTGCCGACGCGGCCATGGCGGCCGGTGGCGAAGTGATCGGAATCATTCCCGAAAGCCTGATGAACGCCGAAATCGGCCACAAGGGCCTCAGCCGCCTGGAAGTGGTCGACGGCATGCATGCGCGCAAGGCACGCATGGCCGAGCTTAGCGATGCCTTCATCGCACTGCCGGGTGGGCTGGGTACGCTGGAAGAATTGTTCGAGGTATGGACCTGGGGGCAACTGGGCTATCACGCCAAGCCGTTGGGGCTGCTGGATGTGAACGGCTTCTACACGAAACTGGGCGGGTTCCTGGACCATATCGTCGAAGAAGGCTTTGTGCGGCCGCAACATCGGGCGATGTTGCTGCTGGGGCAGCAGCCGGACGCGCTGCTGGACGGGATGGACAGCTTTGTGGCGCCGGTGGTGCCGAAGTGGGTCGACAAGCAGCCTGACTAAAGCTGAGATTTTTGGGACCGTTTTGCGGTCCTTTCGCGGCACAAGGCCGCTCCTACAGGGAATCGCGGTTTCTTGTAGGAGCGGCCTTGTGCCGCGAAAGGGCTGCAAAGCAGCCCCAAATAGATCAATCAGCGCGGAATAACGGGCTGACGCGGCTTCTTGTTGCCCTTGCCGCCCTTGGCTGCTTCCTTGCGCTCCTTGGCCGCCTGCTGGTTACGCGCAAACGCCTCGGCCTTGGCCTTCTCACGCTTGTCCCACGGCTTGCTGCCATCGCTACCACGCGGCGGCAGGCCGGTGTGCTGGGTGAGGATCTTCTGGTCCTTGCCCACCTTGTGGCTGCCCGCTGGGGTCGAGTTCTTGCGGCGCGCGCTCTGGTACGTGTCGGACTGCGGCTGGTGCAGCGGGATCAGCTGGTGCTTGCCCGGCCCGATCAGGTCGGCGCGGCCCATACGCTCCAGCGCTTCACGCAGCATCGGCCAGCCCTTCGGGTCGTGGTAGCGCAAGAACGCCTTGTGCAGGCGGCGTTGCTCGTCGCTCTTGACGATCTCCACCCCTTCACTCTTGTAGGTCACTTTACGCAGGGGGTTCTTGCCCGAGTGGTACATGGCCGTGGCCGAGGCCATCGGCGACGGGTAGAACGCCTGCACCTGATCAGCGCGGAAGCCGTTGCCCTTCAGCCACAGGGCCAGGTTCATCATGTCTTCGTCGGTGGTGCCCGGGTGCGCGGCGATGAAGTACGGGATCAGGTACTGCTCCTTGCCCGCCTCTTTCGAATACTTCTCGAACATACGCTTGAAGCGATCGTACGAGCCGATACCCGGCTTCATCATCTTGTCCAGCGGGCCACGCTCGGTGTGCTCCGGGGCAATCTTCAGGTAGCCGCCCACGTGGTGGGTAACCAGCTCCTTGACGTACTCCGGCGACTCCACGGCCAGGTCGTAGCGCAGGCCCGAGGCGATCAGGATCTTCTTCACACCTGGCAGGGCACGGGCCTTGCGGTACAGCTCGATCAGCGAGCTGTGGTCGGTGTTGAGGTTTTCGCAGATACCCGGGAACACGCACGACGGCTTGCGGCAGTGCTTCTCGATTTCATGGCTCTTGCAGGCGATGCGGTACATGTTGGCGGTCGGCCCGCCAAGGTCGGAGACCACGCCGGTGAAGCCCGGCACCTTGTCGCGCATCTCTTCGATCTCGTGCAGGATCGACTCGTGCGAGCGGTTCTGGATGATGCGGCCTTCGTGCTCGGTGATCGAGCAGAAGGTGCAGCCACCGAAGCAGCCACGCATGATGTTCACCGAGAAACGGATCATCTCGTAGGCCGGGATGCGCTCCTTGCCATAGGCCGGGTGTGGCACACGGGCGTAGGGCATGCCGAACACGTAGTCCATTTCTTCGGTGGTCATGGGGATGGGTGGCGGGTTGAACCACACATCCACTTCGCCATGCTTCTGCACCAGGGCGCGGGCGTTACCCGGGTTGGTCTCCAGGTGCAGCACGCGGTTGGCGTGGGCATAAAGCACCGGGTCGTTACGTACTTTTTCGAACGACGGCAGGCGGATTACCGACTTTTCCCGGGTCACGCTCGGGCTGTCGAGAATCTGCACGACCTTGGCTTCGTTCGGGTCTTCCTGGTCGCCCTTGGCCTGCTCGATGGCGCAGGCCTGGGTGTCCTGGGTGTTCACGTACGGGTTGATGATCTTGTCGACGCGGCCCGGGCGGTCGATGCGCGTGGAGTCGATCTCGTACCAGCCCTGCGGGGTATCACGGCGCACGAACGCGGTGCCGCGGATGTCAGTGATGCTCTCGATCGTCTCGCCACTGGCCAGGCGCTGGGCCACCTCGACCACCGCACGCTCGGCGTTGCCGAACAGCAGGATGTCGGCGCTGGCGTCGATCAGGATCGAGTGACGCACCTTGTCCTGCCAGTAGTCGTAGTGGGCGATGCGGCGCAGGGAAGCCTCGATGCCACCGAGTACGATCGGCACATGCTTGTAGGCTTCCTTGCAGCGCTGGCTGTACACCAGGCTGGCGCGGTCCGGACGGCTGCCGGCCAGGCCACCTGGGGTGTAGGCGTCGTCGGAACGGATCTTCTTGTCTGCGGTGTAGCGGTTGATCATCGAATCCATGTTGCCCGCGGCCACGCCGAAGAACAGGTTCGGCTCGCCAAGCTTCATGAAGTCGTCTTTCGACTGCCAGTTCGGCTGGGCGATGATGCCCACGCGGAAGCCCTGGGCTTCCAGCAGGCGGCCGATGATGGCCATGCCGAACGACGGATGGTCGACGTAGGCATCACCGGTCACGATGATGATGTCGCAGGAATCCCAGCCGAGCAGATCCATCTCCTGCCTGCTCATTGGCAGGAAAGGTGCTGGCCCGAAGCATTCGGCCCAGTACTTGGGATAGTCGTAGAGTGGTTTGGCTGCTTGCATGTCAGTGACCGGTTCTGGTGTGCAGGGAAATCGCGGGCGCGGAATATAGCACAAATTTTGACCAAATCCGACGATGGTGGTCGGATGTTTTACCTGTAGCCTTTGCACCTGCCAGATTTGACAGTTTCGTCCGGCTCAGGGCAACGCTAGCATTGCAACTGCATCGGCATCATCAAAGGCTCGGACATGAAAATCTCGCCTACCACCTCTTGCCTGACCGCCGCGCCACCGAGACTGACGCAACGAGCTTTCAGCGCTTACGGCTGCAGCGTCAGAGCCAATACCGCCATAGGTTTCAAAGGCGAATATCAGGAGCCTTTTACTGATCAGTACCTATTGGGTAATGGCTATCGTAGCTACAGCCCTGGCCTGATGCGATTCACCTGCCCGGACAGGGAAAGCCCTTTTGAAACAGGAGGATTGAACTGCTATGCGTTTGCCCTCAATGACCCGATCAATGGCAGCGACCCTACAGGAAAGGCTCCAGAATTTGGCACCCTACTAGGCAGAACGCTATCGCAGAAGGCTTATCGTGGGAGGGTTTTCGTTGAATTCGATGGAGTCGTCGCCTTTATGGAGCAACAACCAAACGGGTACAGGCCATCGACCTTGTATATCAGCGCCCATGGCGCACCAGGTTCGGTGATCGGCAGTAGCAAGGACGGGTACAACGCTGCGCGTCTTTACCGACAGCTGGATCGTGATATTGATATGTCGGGTCGGCCAACTCATTTTCTGAGCTGTCACTCCAGCGCGCCTGCCCCGCAGTCCGGTACGTCACTCATCGAGGATATGAGCAAATTGACTGGAGCAGCTTCCTCCGGTTATGCAACCCGTGTGTCAGTAACCAGAGCTAGGAACGGCGATGAATTTATCGCATACAAACATTTCAAGCTATTACCCGGCTTCACTTCAACCAAAGTCACGATCGGTACGATCAGGGATCCCAAATAAACTACACCGAGCCTTGCCCCTTCTGCGGCCGGAGTTGACCGGCCGCTATTTGGGACACCGCCGCAGGGGCTTTTAAGTCTCGAAAGAACAATCATAGGGCAGTTGTTCTTGGTCACCGTCGAGGCGAGCGAAAGGTGTCGCGATACTTAGTCAGGCTTATTCGTCGTCATCGAAGTTGTACATCCCCGGCGCCAGGTTCTCGAAGCGGGTGTACTTGCCAATAAATGCCAGGCGTACGAAACCGATGGGGCCGTTACGCTGTTTACCGATGATGATTTCCGCAATCCCCTTGTGCTCGGTCTCGGGGTGATAAACCTCGTCCCGGTACACGAACATGATCACGTCGGCGTCCTGCTCGATTGCACCCGATTCACGCAAGTCGGAGTTCACCGGGCGTTTGTTGGGGCGCTGTTCCAGGGAGCGGTTCAGCTGCGACAGGGCGATGACCGGGCAGTTGAACTCCTTGGCCAGGGCCTTGAGCGAGCGGGAGATTTCAGAAATTTCGTTGGTGCGGTTGTCACCGGAAGAGCCCGGGATCTGCATCAGCTGCAGGTAGTCGACCATGATCATGCCGATTTCACCGTGCTCACGCGCCAGACGACGCGTGCGCGCACGCATTTCCGACGGGCTGATGCCAGCGGTATCGTCGATGAACAGCTTGCGGTCGTTGAGCAGGTTGACTGCGGAGGTAAGCCGCGGCCAGTCGTCGTCGTCCAGCTGGCCGGAACGCACCTTGGTCTGGTCGATACGGCCCAGGGACGACAGCATACGCATGATCAGCGATTCACCTGGCATCTCGAGGGAAAACACCAGCACCGCCTTTTCGCTGCGCAGCACGGCGTTTTCCACCAGGTTCATAGCGAAGGTGGTTTTACCCATCGACGGACGGCCGGCGACGATGATCAAGTCGGCTGCCTGCAGGCCGCTGGTTTTCTCGTCCAGGTCGGTGTAGCCGGTAGAAATACCGGTGATATCACTGTCGGAGTTGAACAGCGTATCGATACGGTCGATGGCCATGGTCAACAGCTCGTTGACGCCTACCGGGCCGCCGGTCTTTGGCCGTGCCTCGGCGATCTGGAAGATCTGCCGCTCGGCATCGTCCAGAATCTCTGCAGCGTTGCGCCCCTGCGGGTTGAACGCGTTGTCGGCAATATCGGTGCTGATGCTGATCAGCTGGCGCAGTGTGGCCCGTTCGCGAATGATCGCGGCGTAGGCCTTGATGTTGGCCACCGACGGGGTGTTCTTGGCCAGTTCGGCCAGGTACGCCAAGCCGCCTACCTGCGAGGACAGGCCTTCCTTGTCCAGCTGCTCGTGCAGGGTCACCACGTCAAATGGCTGGTTGGCATCAGCCAACTTGTGCACGGCGCGGAAGATCAGCCGGTGGTCATGCCGGTAGAAATCGCCGTCCGACACCTGGTCCAGCACTCGCTCCCAGGCGTCGTTGTCCAGCATCAGGCCACCGAGCACGGCCTGTTCGGCCTCGATGGAATGCGGCGGCACCTTCAGGGCGGCGGTTTGCAGGTCAAGCTGTTCGGAGGTGGTGATCTCGTTCATGGCCACGAAAGAATTCTGGAGGATGAAAAAGACAAAGGGCACGGCCTGCATAAAACAGGACCGTGCCCGATGTTAACCGCCTGACCCGCAAGGAGCCAGCCAGTTAGCGCAGCTTAGGCAGCTACGACAACCACGCGTACGGTGGCTTCAACGTCGCTGTGCAGGTGCACGGCTACGTCGTATTCGCCAACCTGACGGATGGTGCCGTTCGGCAGACGAACTTCAGCTTTGGCCACTTCAACGCCGGAGGCGGTCAGGGCGTCAGCGATGTCGTGGGTGCCGATCGAACCGAACAGCTTGCCTTCGTCGCCAGCGGTGGCAGTGATGGTCACTTCCAGCTCGGCCAGTTGGGCAGCGCGGCTTTCAGCCGACGATTTACGGTCAGCAGCTGCTTTTTCCAGCTCGGCGCGACGCTCTTCGAACGCAGCCAGGTTGGCGGCGTTGGCAACGGTGGCCTTGCCGAATGGCAGCAGGAAGTTACGGCCGTAACCAGCCTTAACTTTTACTTTGTCGCCCAGGTTGCCCAGGTTAGCGACTTTTTCCAGCAGGATCAGTTCCATTTGGTAAAACCTCTTAACTTTTAACCTTCACCGTTCGCGGAGTCATTCCCCTTGGGGGACTTGCGACCGCGAAAATCAATCAGGCTGTCGACAATGGCCAAAACCACCAGCAACGGATAAATCAGCTGCATGATCAGCGGTAGCGTCACGTACATGCCCACCAGCCAGAAACCGGCCAGTCGGCCCTGTGCCACCAGCCCGTGCATCAAAGCGATGCCGGCCAGTACCAGTACCAGGCTCGAAGCCGATGCCAGGATGATGAACTGCGGCCCGATAAACGGAGCCACCACCATCACTGCCACCAAGACCGCCATGGTCTGTTTTGGCAACTTCAGGGCGCGAAACTCGCGACCGAAGCCTCCAGGGTTGTACAACGCTGCCTGCCAGTAGCGCGCCAGCACCAAGGCCAGCACACTGAACAATTGCACCGTCACTGCTGTGGAAGCGACCAGCACAGGGCGGATCAGCTCACCGGAGAGCACGGGTTGCCCCTCGATTTTCGGCATGGCTTCGGCAAACGCCTTGGCCAGCACATCGAAGGTTTGCGCCAGCGCCAGATCGAGCACGAGGCTGAAAGCCACGGCGAACACGGCACTGACCACCAACACCCGGCTCCAGGGATGCTCGGCTCGCAACAGGGCGGCCAGGCTCAGGGCTCCTGCAATCACCAGAAAGGTGATGGGATCGCCCATGACCCACACAGCCAACCCGGCCAGCAGGCCGCCGGCGATGACCGTTGTAGCATCCTTGAAACCACGCCGCAGCAGCACAAAGCTGCATGCAGCGGCACTCAACCAGAACAGCAGCGGCAGTACCGCGCTGATGACCACCACGAGGGTGGCCTGCACACGACCGCGCATGATGAAACTTGCTAACGCTCGCATGCTAATCCCTTACTGCTTGTCGACGACCCGGTCTCAGCGGCCGTGGCTGTCGGTGTAGGGCAGCAGGGCCAGGAAGCGGGCGCGCTTGATAGCGGTAGCCAGCTGACGCTGATAACGAGCTTTGGTACCGGTGATGCGGCTTGGAACGATCTTGCCGGTTTCGGATACGTAAGCTTTCAGGGTGTTGAGATCTTTGAAGTCGATCTCTTTCACGTCTTCAGCAGTGAAGCGGCAGAATTTACGACGACGGAAGAAACGTGCCATTTAATAGGCTCCTCTAAAGGTCCGTGGATTACTCGTCAGCGTTATCGCTGGAGTCGCTGTCATTGCTGTCGTCGCCTTCGGCGGAGTCAGCATGCTCAGGACGCTCACGACGCTCACGGCGCTCGCTGCGGTTTTCTTCAGCCTTCAGCATCTCGGACTGGCCGGTAACGGCTTCGTCGCGACGGATGACCAGGTTACGGATAACGGCATCGTTGTAGCGGAAGTTGTCTTCCAGCTCGGCCAGGGCCTTGCCGGTGCACTCAACGTTCAGCATCACGTAGTGAGCCTTGTGAACATTGTTGATTGCGTAGGCCAGTTGACGACGGCCCCAGTCTTCCAGGCGGTGGATTTTGCCACCGTCTTCTTCGATCAGCTTGGTGTAACGCTCAACCATGCCGCCGACTTGCTCGCTCTGGTCCGGGTGAACCAGGAAGATGATTTCGTAATGACGCATGAATGCTCCTTACGGGTTAGTAGTCTGCCAGCGTATCTGGTCAGACAAGGAGTGAATGACACTGTATGTCTTGCACGGAGGGGAGGCACATGAGCGCCTGCCAGCTCGGCAAGGGGCGCAATTGTAGAGAAGGCGTGGCGCACAAGCAAGGCAATTGGCGAATATTTGAACAGCCTGATACATATTCACAGGCTACCGGCCCTTTCGCGGGTAAACCCACTCTCACAGGGACTTCACTGCTTGAAAGCCAGTGAAAAACCTGTGGGAGCGAGCGCGCCCGCGAATGGGCCGGAACAGGCTGAAGATCAGCGCTTGGCCTGGCGTTGACGCACGGCTTCGAACAGGCAAACCCCGGTGGCCACCGAAACGTTCAGGCTGCTGACGCTACCGCCCATCGGCAACTTCACCAGGAAGTCGCAATGTTCACGGGTTAGCCGGCGCATGCCTTTGCCTTCTGCGCCCATGATCATCACCAGAGGCCCGGTCAGGTCCTGCTGGTAGATCTCCTGCTCGGCCTCGCCGGCGGTACCCACCACCCACAGGCCACGCTGCTGCAGTTTCTCGAGCGTGCGCGCCAGGTTGGTCACGGCCACCAGCGGAATCACCTCTGCCGCGCCGCACGCCACCTTGCGCACCACAGGCGTCAGGGTCGCCGACTTGTCCTTGGGCACCAGCACCGCCGTGGCACCGGCCGCATCGGCCGTGCGCAGGCATGCGCCGAGGTTGTGCGGGTCGGTAACACCGTCCAGCACCAGGATCAGCGGCGGCGTTTCGGTGCGCTCGAGCAACTCTTCGAGCATCAATTCGCCCCACACCTGGCTTGGGCTCACCTCGGCGACAACGCCCTGGTGCACGCCTTCAACCCAGGCGTCCATCTCACGGCGCTCGGCCTGGCCAACCTGCACACGGTTTTCTGCAGCCAGCGCCAGCAGGGTCTGCAGGCGTGGCTCGCTGCGCCCTTCCGACAGCCAGATCTGTTTGACCCGCTTCGGATGGTGCTGCAGCAACGCCTGCACGGCGTGCACGCCGTAGATCTTTTCCAGCTGACTCATGACTTGCTCTTGCTCTTGCGTGGCGCGCCGGACTTCGGCGGGCCTTTACGGTGCTTGGTCGGCTTGCCGGCGGCCTTGCCACCTTTGTCCGACTTGCTGCTGGACGAGCCGCCGGTGCGGGCATCGCTCATCAGCGCCTTTTTCATTTCACGGCTTTTGCGCACTTCGGCGTTACGCTGCACGGCGTCTTTCGGGAAATACGCCTCGGAGGTTTCGCTCTTGCGGCTGCGCGGCTTCGGCGTGGCCCGGGCCTCGACCGGTGCTGGCTCGGGTTTGTCGGCTTTGTCGGCAGCCGGCGCGGCGCCGCGCTGCTTGCGGCCAATCGGCGCAGCAAGCGTCTTGTCGGCCACTTCGAAGTCGATCTTGCGCTCGTCCAGGTCAACACGCATGACCTTGACTTCAATCGTGTCGCCCAGGCGGAAGCTGCGCCCGGTGCGCTCACCGGACAGGCGGTGGTGGACCGGGTCGAAGTGGTAGTAGTCGCCCGGCAGCGCACTGACGTGCACCAGGCCTTCTACATAGATATCGGTCAGCTCGACGAACAGGCCGAAGCCGGTCACCGCGGTGATCACGCCTGGGAAGGTTTCGCCCACGCGGTCCTTCATGTACTCGCACTTGAGCCAGTTGACCACGTCACGGGTGGCTTCATCAGCCCGGCGCTCGGTCATCGAGCACTGCTCGCCAAGCTGCTCGAGGGTGTTTTCGTCGTACGGGTAAATGCGCGCCTTGGGGATGCTCATGGCGCCGGCACGCTTGACGTGCGGGGTGTCGACCTTGGAACGGATGATGCTGCGGATGGCGCGGTGCACCAGCAGGTCCGGGTAACGGCGGATCGGCGAGGTGAAGTGGGTGTACGCCTCGTAATTCAAGCCGAAGTGGCCGTTGTTTTCGGTGCTGTACACCGCCTGGCTCAGCGAGCGCAGCATTACGGTCTGGATCAGGTGGAAATCCGGGCGCCCGGCGATGCTCGCCAGCAGGGCCTGGTAATCCTTCGGCGACGGGTCTTTGCCCTTGTGCAGGCTCAGGCCCAGCTCGCCCAGGAAGGCACGCAGTTTTTCCAGGCGCTCCGGCGGCGGGCCGTCGTGCACGCGGTACAGTGCCGGCACGCCGTGCTTCTGCAGGAACTCGGCGGTGGCCACGTTGGCCGCCAGCATGCATTCCTCGATCAGCTTGTGGGCTTCGTTGCGCACGGTCGGGCGAATTTCCGCGATCTTGCGCTCATCGCCGAAGATGATGCGAGTTTCCTGGGTCTCGAAGTCGATGGCACCGCGGGTGTGGCGGGCATCCAACAGCACCTTGTACAGGTTGTACAGGTTCTTCAGGTCAGGCACGACCGCCTTGTACTCCTCGCGCAGCGCCTTGCCCTCACGGGTGCGGGCGTGCTCGAGCATGCTGCTGACCTTGTTGTAGGTCAGGCGGGCGTGGGAGTGGATGACACCTTCGTAGAACTGGTAGTCGACCATCTGGCCGGCTTTGTTCATGGTCATTTCACAGACCATGGCCAAGCGGTCGACGTGCGGGTTCAGCGAGCACAGGCCGTTGGACAGCTCTTCGGGGAGCATCGGCACCACACGCTCGGGGAAGTACACCGAGTTACCGCGCTGCTGGGCC
The DNA here is from genome assembly GCF_046534705.1 of Pseudomonas sp. SIMBA_068. NCBI lineage: Bacteria > Pseudomonadati > Pseudomonadota > Gammaproteobacteria > Pseudomonadales > Pseudomonadaceae > Pseudomonas > Pseudomonas sp. SIMBA_068. Next base: position 1,319 of record NZ_JAWRYI010000011.1, on the reverse strand, counting down.
TCGACGTCCAGGGCCGAGCCAAGGCGCACGTAGCTGGACACGTCGGCGATGGCCACATACAGGCGCCAGCCACCGGAGAACAGGCGCAGCTTGCCCAGCGGTTCGCAATAGACAGCGTCATCGAAGTCGCGGGCGTCTTCACCGTCGATAGTGACGAACGGCAAATGACGCAGGTCGACGCGCTTCTCTTTGTCTTTGTCTTCGACTTCGGAGCGGAACTTGCGCGCTTCCTTGACCACATCTTCGGGCCAGACGTGCGGGATGTCGTAGCTGCGCAGGGCAACGTCGATTTCCATGCCCGGCGCCATGTAGTTGCCGATGACTTCTACCACGTCGCCTTGTGGCTGGAAGCGCGGCGTTGGCCAGTGAGTGATCTTGATCTCGACGAACTGGCCGATCTTGGCACCACCGTTACGCCCGGCAGTCACCAGCACTTCCTGCTGGATCTTCGGGTTGTCCGGGGTTACGTAGCCGATGCCGCCTTCTTCAAAGTAGCGGCCGACCACGCTTTCGTGGGCACGGGAGATGACCTCGACGATCACGCCTTCACGGCGCCCACGGCGGTCAGTACCGGAAACACGCGCCAGCGCGCGGTCGCCGTCGAAGGCCAGGCGCATCTGCGACGGGCTGAGGAACAGGTCATCGCTGCCATCATCGGGAATGAGGAAACCAAACCCATCGCGGTGGCCGGAGATACGGCCGCAGATCAGGTCGAGCTTGTCCACCGGGGCATAAGTGCCGCGCCGGGTATAGATAAGCTGGCCGTCGCGCTCCATGGCACGCAGGCGGCGGCGCAGGGCTTCGATCTGGTCTTCTTCATACAGACCAAACTCTTTCGCCAGCTCCTCGCGCGCGGCGGGCTCGCCGCGGTCGGCAAGGCGCTGCAGGATCAGCTCACGGCTGGGAATGGGGTTGTCGTATTTTTCCGCTTCGCGAGCGGCCTCGGGATCGAGGGATTGCCAATCGGCCATCAGAAGGGGTTCACCTTGGGGTATATAGATATGAATTCTGGCATAGGCCTATTGAAACCGGAAATGTCTGCCTTGGACAGCCCCCACTGCTGTGCATCCAGAACGGTAATAGGCCTGTGGAATCAACAAGTTGAATTTTTTGAAATTTTTTTTGATTGGGGGGTTTACAGCCTTGGGGAGCGTCCGTATAGTGCGCACCACAACGACGGACAACCCCGACGTTGTAGTAGAGATGAACGGCGCTGTAAAGCATCTTTTAATCTCGAATGTGTGCCCAGGTGGCGGAATTGGTAGACGCGCTGGTTTCAGGTATCAGTGACCGCAAGGTCGTGGAAGTTCGAGTCTTCT
>NZ_JAWRYI010000101.1:0-389 GCF_046534705.1 Pseudomonas sp. SIMBA_068 | reverse complement strand
TCGGCGGTCAGCGATGGGCGCTGGTGGTAGCCGCGAGCCAGGCCGACCCCGCCCAGGTACAGCTCGCCCGCACTGCCGCGCACGGCTGGCTGCAGGCTGCCTTCCAGGATGTGGGTCTTGAGATTATCGATCGGCTGGCCGATCGGCACGCTGATGCTTTCGTCCGGCTGGCAGGTCCAGTGGGTCACGTCGATGGCCGCTTCGGTCGGGCCGTACAGGTTGTACAGGCCCGCTGCCGGCAGGCGTTGCAGGGTTTGACGCGCCAGCTCGGCCGGCAGTGCTTCACCGCTGCACACCACGCGCTTGAGGGTGGTGCAGCTTTCGACCGCTTCGTGGGTCATGAACGCCTGCAGCATCGACGGTACGAAGTGCAGGGTGCTGATGCCATG
>NZ_JAWRYI010000802.1:0-262 GCF_046534705.1 Pseudomonas sp. SIMBA_068 | reverse complement strand
CGAAAAACGTGGGGATCAATAACCCCAGTCGGCGGGCAATAAAACTAAACATCTTGGTGTGTACCTCAATCAGCCGGTTAGGCAGGTCCGGCGCCGTCGATGTCGACGGCACCGAGCGTTTTTCTTATTACTTCACCTGGGTAGTGGCGAAGTTATTGGTGGTCAGAGGGCTTTGGGTATAACCCTCGACGTTCTTGCGCATGGCGGTGAACATTTTCGGATAGGCCATGGGGATCCACGGTTGGTCTTTCTCGAAAACATC
>NZ_JAWRYI010000801.1:0-262 GCF_046534705.1 Pseudomonas sp. SIMBA_068 | reverse complement strand
GATCATGTCGATCTCCTGGCTGCTGCAGAACGAGGCATTACCGTCGCGGAGGAGACGTTCTCGAACAGCATCAGCGTAGCGGAACATGTCGTCATGACGGTGCTGGCGCTCGTCCGGAATTTCGTTCCAGCTCATCAGTTTGCGGCGAACGGAGGCTGGAACATCGCGGACTGCGTGAGGCGAAGCTACGATCTCGAAGGAATGCATTTCGGAACGATCGGGGCAGGGCGTATCGGACTGGCCGTGCTTCGACGACTGAAGC
>NZ_JAWRYI010000800.1:0-262 GCF_046534705.1 Pseudomonas sp. SIMBA_068 | reverse complement strand
GCATGTACTGGCCCCAGGCCCATACCAACGTGATCCGGCGCCTGCTGACCATGAGCAAGCGTGGTACCGAGGTGATCTACGTCACCGGCAACCACGACGAATTCCTGCGGCGCTACTCCAGGCTGATTCTCGGCAATATCCAACTGGTGGACGAGGCGGTACATGTCACTGCGGACGGGCGTCATCTGCTGGTGATCCACGGCGATCAGTTCGATGTGATTACCCGCTATCACCGCTGGCTGGCCTTTCTCGGCGACTCGGC
>NZ_JAWRYI010000799.1:0-262 GCF_046534705.1 Pseudomonas sp. SIMBA_068 | reverse complement strand
CGCGTGACCGCCTGTTGCTGGTGCAGGTGGGGAAGGAGCAGATCCTGATCGGCCATACCCCGGGCAGCATCGAGGCCCTGCATGTTATGGCCGAACCCGTGGATGTGCCGGATGGCGCTCGTCAGGCGACGCCGGAGTTTGCTCAGCGGCTGATGGAGCTGATGGGCAAAAACCCTAAGGACAACAAGTGATGAGCGGCGCGCTGCGTACGTTGTTGACTCTGGCGCTGCTGCTGGCTGCGCCGCTGGCCCTGGCTGCCGAC
>NZ_JAWRYI010000798.1:0-262 GCF_046534705.1 Pseudomonas sp. SIMBA_068 | reverse complement strand
CCTGGCAACGCACGATCAGCTCGGCGCCTTTCATGGCGCAGTCGCGCCAGATTTCCGGGTAGTTGCCGTCATCGCAGATGATCATGCTGATTTTCAGGCCCTTGGGGCCATCGGCAACGTAGGTCTGGCCGCCGGGGTACCAGCCTTCGATCGGGCACCAAGGGATGATCTTGCGGTACTTCTGCACGATCTCGCCGTTGTTGTCGATCAGCACCAGGGTGTTGTAGGGCGACTTGCGCGGGTGCTCTTCATGGCGTTCGCC
>NZ_JAWRYI010000797.1:0-262 GCF_046534705.1 Pseudomonas sp. SIMBA_068 | reverse complement strand
ATGGCGTGGGTGCTGACTTTGCCGGCGGCGATGTTGCTGGCGGGTAGCCTGTACTGGGTGCTGAATCAGATTTTCTAGGCTGCAAGATGAGCCTGTGGGAACAAGCCCCACAGGTTAAGTACGTGGCGATCAGCCCGGGATTATCAAGCCCCGTTGAACGGCAGGGCGCTCGAGGAAGTTGGCCAGCACCCGTTGCACTTCCTTGAACGCATCGAAGCCCACCAGCTCACGGGCGTTGTAGCGCTCCACCAGGTTGCGCACC
>NZ_JAWRYI010000100.1:0-390 GCF_046534705.1 Pseudomonas sp. SIMBA_068 | reverse complement strand
ACTATAGACTACAACTATGTAAATCTTTGTTAGGAATACAACTATGGCTTACTGGCTGTTTAAAACCGAACCCGATGCTTTTTCAATTGACGACCTAAAACACGCACCTAATCAAACAACATTATGGGAAGGTGTACGAAATTACCAAGCCCGAAACTTTTTGCGTGATGATGTTAAAGAAGGCGATTTAGTGATGATTTATCACTCAAGCTGCAAAAACGTAGGTGTAGCGGGTATAGCAAAGATAACAAGCGCAGCCTATCCAGACCCTACTCAATTTGACCTAAATAGCGATTATTATGACCCTAAAGCCACCAGCGATTCACCGCGTTGGGTAGTCGTTGACGTAACCTACCACCAACATTTGAATAAACTGGTTAGCTTAAAATC
>NZ_JAWRYI010000796.1:0-262 GCF_046534705.1 Pseudomonas sp. SIMBA_068 | reverse complement strand
GGCACTGCGTGAGCATGTCCCTGGACTTGAGATCCTGCATACCGAAGAGGAGATCATTCCTTACGAGTGTGACGGGTTGAGCGCGTATCGCACGCGTCCATTACTGGTTGTTCTGCCTAAGCAAATGGAACAGGTGACAGCGATTCTTGCTGTCTGCCATCGCCTGCGTGTACCGGTGGTGACCCGTGGTGCAGGCACCGGGCTTTCTGGTGGCGCGCTGCCGCTGGAAAAAGGTGTGTTGTTGGTGATGGCGCGCTTTAAA
>NZ_JAWRYI010000795.1:0-262 GCF_046534705.1 Pseudomonas sp. SIMBA_068 | reverse complement strand
GCGGTCTGAAACTTACCTGGCACACCGCTGGTCGCCTTTTTGGCTACGCTACGGAATAAAACCAGGAACAACAGACCCAGCACCACCGAGAAGAACATGGAGTCAATATTGATTGTCCAGAAGGTGGCTGGGGGGTTTTGTGGATCCACCAGCGAGAATGTACGCAGGTCCAGCTGAAGGTTATTCAGGTGGTGTCCTATGTAATCCTGCGGCGTCATATTTTCTGAAGCCATGATGCCTTTTACCCTTTGTTGTTAATTAC
>NZ_JAWRYI010000794.1:0-262 GCF_046534705.1 Pseudomonas sp. SIMBA_068 | reverse complement strand
AATCCACTCCTTCTTCGACTAAATCAATCAGCTTGTTCTCAAGCCTTAACTCAATCGTAACCTTAGGATACTTTTGACAAAAATTAGCGACTAAATCAGCTAATAGTAGCTCCCCTGAAATTGTAGGAACTGACATAACAATATGGCCAGATACTTCTTGAGAAAGCTCATTAATAGCAGTAAAGGCATCATTAGCTTGTTGGTTAATATCTTTTGCATGTTTATATAAAAGCTTTCCAGCATCTGTAAGGCTTAGCTTTCG
>NZ_JAWRYI010000793.1:0-262 GCF_046534705.1 Pseudomonas sp. SIMBA_068 | reverse complement strand
ATGAAATCGCATGATCCCAAAAGGATCGTTTATGCCCCGGCCCGCCAGTACTGGCGGGCTTTTGTTTATGTCATGCAGGTGCATGAAAACCACTGTATAAAGCGGGCAGGCGTGGCGGGGCTACGAGCGCGCGCTAGTACTAGTAATGGGTGAGAGATTGGTTTATAAAATTAACATTCTTTATTTATCAGGCGTGCATCATGTCAGATCTACATGCTGTAGCAGACCATCTTGTCAAACAGGCAAATAGTGTTAAAAGACA
>NZ_JAWRYI010000792.1:0-262 GCF_046534705.1 Pseudomonas sp. SIMBA_068 | reverse complement strand
CTGGAGCAGAACCGTACCGATGCCGCCAGCACCCCCGTGGTGCCGCCAGCACCGGCCGCGCCTGCCGAACCGGTTGCCGCGCCTCCGGTTACGCCCGATCCGCCCATCAGCGAGCGCCCAGCGGCCATCGAGGAAGACTGGGCGCTCACCGCCCAGGCTCTGGATGAACTGGACCTGGACCAGGAGCTTGCCCGCCTTGAACGTCGCGGCGACCCTGCCGCCGCTCGCCCGGTCAAGCCGGACAACGGCTTGCAGGCCCGCC
>NZ_JAWRYI010000791.1:0-262 GCF_046534705.1 Pseudomonas sp. SIMBA_068 | reverse complement strand
ATAGGGGCAGCGGTAATCGGTGAACTCGATGATGGTGACCTTGCCCTTGGGATTGCCGAGCACGGGGGAGGAGGGATCGGTGATGATGTCGTTCACGTCGATGTCGGCGGAGGCCGCACGGGCGCCGCCCGGCCAGGGCGCGAGGCTGAGAAGGCCGATGACGAGGAACAGGAAGGCCGCGAGAAGCGGGGGCGAGACACGCCGAGATGCCATGATGGGTCCTTGCGATCGCAATCGCGTGCTCACACGCGCCTTGCCATGG
>NZ_JAWRYI010000099.1:0-390 GCF_046534705.1 Pseudomonas sp. SIMBA_068 | reverse complement strand
GGGAGGTGACGGGCATGGATGCCCGTCAAGCGCTGGGCCCCAGGATGGGGCCTGCAGCGCGGTCCTCCCGGGAGCAACCCCGGAGCGAGGGGACCCCGGAGCGTAGCGCAGGGGCCGGATGATGGGAGCGGACGGCTTTGGTTACTTTGGCCAAGATGTAGAGACCAAAGTAACCCGCCGGAAGGGCGGAAAGGTGACTCAGCGCCACCTGCGCGAATGGATGTCTGCACTGTGTTAAGGCCCACCCCCAAACATCAAGGGCTTCTGCGGCGGTTTTGAAACGGAGAACAGTCCGTTTGCGATGGCGACGCTAACTCACCTTTTCGCCCTTACGGCGAGTCACTTTTTGTCAAACGCGGTGCGTGTCAATGTACCTGTCGCCTTAACGTC
>NZ_JAWRYI010000790.1:0-262 GCF_046534705.1 Pseudomonas sp. SIMBA_068 | reverse complement strand
ATATCCTGCTGCTGGATGATGGTCGCGTGCAGCTGAAAGTGCTGGAAGTTCAGGACATGAAGGTGTTTACCGAAGTCACCGTGGGTGGCCCGCTGTCGAACAACAAAGGCATTAACAAACTGGGCGGCGGACTTTCAGCTGAAGCGCTGACCGAAAAAGATAAAGCGGATATCATCACTGCCGCCAAAATCCGCGTCGACTATCTGGCCGTCTCTTTCCCACGCTGTGGTGAAGATATGAATCTGGCACGTCGTCTGGCGCG
>NZ_JAWRYI010000789.1:0-262 GCF_046534705.1 Pseudomonas sp. SIMBA_068 | reverse complement strand
CCGGTGACCGTCGCCTTCGCGGTGCCCATCTGGCAGCAGCGGGCGATGCTGGCGCGCCATTGGCCGGCGCTGATGGTGGGCATGGTCGCCGGCAGCAGTGCTTCGATCGCCAGTTCCTGGGGGCTGGCGCACCTGCTGGCGCTGGACAGCGCGACCAGCCTGTCGCTGGTGCCGCGTTCGATTACCACACCGTTTGCCATGCCGTTGGCCCATGACCTGGGGGGCGTACCAGAGCTGACAGCGGTGTTCGTGATGTTCACCG
>NZ_JAWRYI010000788.1:0-262 GCF_046534705.1 Pseudomonas sp. SIMBA_068 | reverse complement strand
CGACGACGTGGACGTTCGCCTTCGGCGTTGTCCTGGCCGTCTTCCTGCAGTTGCTCTTCGTTCGGCAGCGCTTCTTCTTCGCTGGCGGCAGCGGCTTGAGCCTGTTCGGCACGTGGTTGGCGCTCTTCACGTGGCGCACGTGGCTGGCGCTCTTCGCGAGGCTGGCGCGCCGGACGTTCTTCGGCAACAACGGCGGCGGTAGCAGCGGCTGCAGCTGGAGCGGCGTCCAGAGGCTCGCGCAGTTCACGCACGCGTTCTTCAC
>NZ_JAWRYI010000787.1:0-262 GCF_046534705.1 Pseudomonas sp. SIMBA_068 | reverse complement strand
CAATGCGACCTCGCAATGATCGGCTCGAAAGGCGTGTCGTTCTTCAACTCCGTGGGCGGCAATGTTGTTGCCCAGGTCACCGGCATGGGGGATAACCCTTCCCTGTCCGAACTGATCGGTCCGGTAAAAGTGATGTTGCAGGCCTACGACGAAGGCCGTCTGGACAAGCTTTACATTGTCAGCAACAAATTTATTAACACCATGTCTCAGGTTCCGACCATCAGCCAGCTGCTGCCGTTACCGGCATCAGATGATGATGATC
>NZ_JAWRYI010000786.1:0-262 GCF_046534705.1 Pseudomonas sp. SIMBA_068 | reverse complement strand
ACTATCTGGAGCTGGGGCTTCAGTAATTTCCAATCGACTTTTTGATGGCGAAGATTCGAAAATGACAACACAATCATTCATTCATTCCAACGCATTCAATTTCATGAGCTTTGTGCAGGGCGGCGTTGATGAGCGTACAGGGCAATACACGCTCAGTATCGAACTGCCTGAGCTTCCGAGTAATGCCTTGGTTGGCCCGAACCTGCCATTGCGCTTGAGCTTCAGCCCACTGAACAACGTCAATAGCGGCTTCGGTAAAGGC
>NZ_JAWRYI010000785.1:0-262 GCF_046534705.1 Pseudomonas sp. SIMBA_068 | reverse complement strand
CTTTGAAATGCATTGTCGAGCATGGTTTGTGGATTAGAAGTAAAGTGATGCGGACGAACCATAACAACCGCGCTCGGTGCTTGTTGTGTTAGGCTCATGCTGCATTCTCTTTATCTTTATGCGGTATTTCAAGAACTGAAAATAAATTGCGCGGGTCGCCCTGCTGAGTGATCAGGTCAAGTATTTCGTATTCTCCTGACTTAATAAGCTGCTCTCGAATATACACTAACGCGCTAAAGTCTTCGCTTGCAAAGCCTACACC
>NZ_JAWRYI010000784.1:0-262 GCF_046534705.1 Pseudomonas sp. SIMBA_068 | reverse complement strand
ACATGTTTTAGTTGCTACAACAGTAATTGAAGTAGGTGTTGACGTACCTAACGCAAGCTTAATCATTATTGAAAACCCAGAGCGCTTAGGTTTAGCACAATTACACCAGTTACGCGGGCGAGTGGGAAGAGGGAGTATTGCCTCCCATTGTGTTCTTTTATACCATGCACCACTTTCGCATACCGCTCAAAAACGCTTAGGTGTACTTAGAGACAGTAACGATGGCTTTGTGATAGCCGAGCGGGATTTAGAAATACGCGGC
>NZ_JAWRYI010000783.1:0-262 GCF_046534705.1 Pseudomonas sp. SIMBA_068 | reverse complement strand
CAGGAAAAAGGCCTGTCGTTTCATATCAAGACCATCGACCTCGACAGCGGTGAACATTTGCAGCCGACGTGGCAAGGTTACGGTCAGACACGCCGTGTGCCGTTATTACAAATCGATGATTTTGAGTTGAGTGAATCTTCTGCCATTGCGGAGTATCTGGAAGATCGATTTGCGCCACCGACCTGGGAACGTATTTATCCGCTTGATTTAGAAAATCGTGCGCGTGCACGACAGATTCAGGCCTGGCTGCGCAGCGATCTGA
>NZ_JAWRYI010000098.1:0-392 GCF_046534705.1 Pseudomonas sp. SIMBA_068 | reverse complement strand
CTGGGCAAACAAGTTCAGCGGCTTGGTTGGCGAAATGGGCATGCCACAGCTGGCGGTGATCGGTTGGTCGTCGAGGGTCATCCAGTCCCATTGGCAGTACACCTGCTGGCTGCGGAACGACTTGTCGGCGGCGAAGCGCAGCGAGTCGACCAGCCCGGCGACGGGCACCAAGGTGAACTGATTGAGAAGGAGGAAACCGACCCGCAGTTCAGGCTTGATCTGCGAGACGGTTTCGGCGGCCTGCGGTTGTTGTAGGTATTGTTCGGCGACCATGGACGCTGCTCTCATCACATCCGAAGTGAATGCCATTCTAAGCGTACACCGGCGTCCGCCCTATCATATTCAGCACTATAAATAGAAGATCGCAGACAAGGCAGGACGCTACGGTTGAC
>NZ_JAWRYI010000782.1:0-262 GCF_046534705.1 Pseudomonas sp. SIMBA_068 | reverse complement strand
CCAGGAATGCACCCGCGCCGTGGAACAGGCACTGGAACTGGGTTACCGGCATATCGACACCGCCCAGGCCTACAACAACGAAGAAGCGGTAGGCCAGGCCCTGGCCAACACTCCTGTGCCCCGGGAGCAGATCCACGTCACCACCAAGGTCTGGTGGGACCAGTTGCAACCCACCGCCATGCGCCACTCACTGGAGCGCAGCCTGAAAGCCCTGCAAACCGACTACATCGACCTGTTCCACATTCACTGGCCCACCAGCGAC
>NZ_JAWRYI010000781.1:0-262 GCF_046534705.1 Pseudomonas sp. SIMBA_068 | reverse complement strand
CCATTAATGCAGGATCTTGTTGCGCTTTACCAATCACTGTTTGTAGGCTGTTAAATAACGCTTCAAAACCTTTGTTTGCTCTGTCTTCAATTTGAAGTTTAAAGCCACCTGTAGTACCTAAGCCTTGAATTGGCGGCGGTGGAAATACTGCAACAAACGCTTCGTCAATTGCTGCAAACCGTTGATTTAACTGCGCGGCTATAGCCATGGCCGATTTACTCGGATCGGTTCTATTTTCAAATGCATCTAACGGGGTAAACAC
>NZ_JAWRYI010000780.1:0-262 GCF_046534705.1 Pseudomonas sp. SIMBA_068 | reverse complement strand
AGAATTTTCGCCCAGGTACAATGGAAAAACTGGGGTTTTCATGGGAAACGCTTCAAGAAATCAACCCGCGCCTCATATATGCTTCATCGTCAGGTTTCGGACATACCGGTCCGCTAAAAGATGCTCCTGCCTACGATACCATCATTGAGGCAATGAGCGGGATAATGATGGAAACAGGATATCCTGATGCTCCGCCAGTGCGCGTTGGTACATCTCTTGCGGATCTATGCGGCGGTGTCTATTTATTCAGCGGAATAGTGAG
>NZ_JAWRYI010000779.1:0-262 GCF_046534705.1 Pseudomonas sp. SIMBA_068 | reverse complement strand
CCTGACCAGCAATCTATACGCCTCCGAACTCAAGGACGTCTGGCATCAGTACTACTACGACCTGGACTACACCTACACGCTGAACGACCTGGTCAGCCTCAACCCTGGCCTGCACTACTATCACACCCAGGACACCGGGCAATCGTTGCTCGGCAGCATCGACAACAACACCTACAGCCTGCACCTGACCGTAGGCGTCGGCCATCACAGCGTCACCGCCGCCTACCAACGGGTCAACGGCAACACGCCATTCGACTACATC
>NZ_JAWRYI010000778.1:0-262 GCF_046534705.1 Pseudomonas sp. SIMBA_068 | reverse complement strand
ACGGTGCTCAAGGCCTTCTTCCAGGGTGGCGGCAGGGTCATCGACACCTCGCCCAACTATGGCGGCGCCGACAGTATCCTTGGCCAATTACTGGAAGAAGGCGGTTGGCGCCGGCAGTGCTTCCTTGCCACCAAGATCGCCGCTGACAGCCTCGCCGATGCGCAAGCGCAGTGGGCCGGCAGCCTTCGCAGCCTGCGCACCGACAAGGTCGAACTGCTGCAGATCCACAACCTGCGCGATTGGCAGACCCAGCTGCCCTATG
>NZ_JAWRYI010000777.1:0-262 GCF_046534705.1 Pseudomonas sp. SIMBA_068 | reverse complement strand
ACTGCTCAAATGTCACTTTCATCCCAGGCTTCCTTGTTTTTTTGATCGCTTTTTTGGCTTAAAATTTCAATATGCGAAACTTGATTTCAAATATATCGATCACTTTTTAACAAAGCAATCTGATTGATGAATTTCAAAAGACATAAAAATCAATTGGTTATAAATTATCTGTCGAGATCGTGAACTACGGCACACTTTGCGCTACCATCAGGACGCGACAAAATGGGGAAAGAAGTGATGGGAAAAAAAGAGAACGAGATGG
>NZ_JAWRYI010000776.1:0-262 GCF_046534705.1 Pseudomonas sp. SIMBA_068 | reverse complement strand
GAGCGCGACCGTGGAGGCCCTCATCTGGTCCGCGAAGTCCTGCAAAAAAGGGCTCAACGCCTGGACACCTGCGACGCTGTCCATGACAGCGTAACTCCATGACATCGTCGCAGGACCCAGCTTGTACTTCTTGAGCGCACTGTCATACACCAGGTGCTTCGTTGTTGCCAGCGTGTAGGTCAAGCGTGTCACCGTCGACCGGGCGAGCCCTGTGCTGCGCGCGATTTCCTCGTTGCCCATTGCTGTGACGTCACGCGTGAAC
>NZ_JAWRYI010000775.1:0-262 GCF_046534705.1 Pseudomonas sp. SIMBA_068 | reverse complement strand
AATCGAGAAAGCCTGCGATTAGACCGGCCTGGATCAATATGTTCCAGGTCTCGCGGCCCATATGCGGTAAAGCCAGGCCCTGGTTGCTGCTGAGCCAGGTCAGGCGCGCGAGCAACTGCTCCTCGCAGCCGGGGTCCAGTTGCCAGCAGCTCAAGGCATGGAACGCATGGGCGTCGGGCACTTGCACTTGCACCCGGGTCTCGTTGCGCAGGATGACTTCGTCCAATCGGGGGATCACCTGGCCGGCCAGGCTGATGGACAC
>NZ_JAWRYI010000774.1:0-262 GCF_046534705.1 Pseudomonas sp. SIMBA_068 | reverse complement strand
AGGCTCAGTTCCCAGGCGAACAGCCCCAGGCGTTCGGCTTCGGCCTCGAAGGCTTCATGCAGGCGCTCGGCGCGATACTGCGCCGGGGTTTCGCCCCGGGCCCGGGCTTCCAGGGGGTTGAGGTTGTCCAGCTGTTCGCGCAGCTCGGGGCGCTGTTCGAGGAACGTGACCAAGGCCTGTTCATGCGGGTGTTGATCGATTGCCATGAAGACTCCCGGAAAAAGCGCCACGCCAGGGCGCAAGACTGAATGGGTTACGGCCG
>NZ_JAWRYI010000773.1:0-262 GCF_046534705.1 Pseudomonas sp. SIMBA_068 | reverse complement strand
GCATGACACTTACAACTCCGGGTCTACTTTTTCCAGCTATATCTTTGTTACTTCTTGCTTATACAAACCGATTTTTAGTACTTGCGCAATTAATAAGAGAGTTAAATGCCAGAGAAGGCGAGTCAATTCGCCCTGTGGTGGTTGCGCAAATTACCAATTTAAGAAAGCGCATAAAGCTCATAAGAACCATGCAAGTTTACGGTGTAGGCTCTTTTTTATTATGTACCTTGTCTATGTTTGCTCTTTTTATTGAGTTTAATAC
>NZ_JAWRYI010000772.1:0-263 GCF_046534705.1 Pseudomonas sp. SIMBA_068 | reverse complement strand
ACCTTACGGGCGTGTTTGCTTCGGACATGAACGTCACCCAGGCGTGGATCGATGAGATGCGCAGTGCCCTGAAGGAGCCGTTCGACACCCTGGCAGACGCCGAGGGGGTCGCGGCGGAACGCCGCCACTTCATGGAAGGAGGCCCGGTTCAGGTGATTCGCGAGCAGGTCGCTGTGCTGGATATCGACGCGGTGGTCATGGGCGTCGTGCAGCCAAAGGGCCTGGAAAAACTGCTCGGCGACACCACCGAACGCATCGTCAGC
>NZ_JAWRYI010000771.1:0-263 GCF_046534705.1 Pseudomonas sp. SIMBA_068 | reverse complement strand
ACAGAGGGTGAGGGCAGTTGCTTTACAGTGCAAATACCGCTGAGCTTATGTATTGCGCCTACAGAGCAAAGCTATGTTGGCCGAGAGCTTTACATTTTACTCGTTGAAGACGTACCACTTAACGCCGAAATAGCCACTAGTTTATTGGAGCAACGCGGACATGAAGTGCTATGTGCTGCAACGGGCGAAGATGCACTTTCGTTTGTTGATACCGAAGACGACCTAGATTTAGTATTACTTGATATGCAGCTACCCGATATAAA
>NZ_JAWRYI010000770.1:0-263 GCF_046534705.1 Pseudomonas sp. SIMBA_068 | reverse complement strand
AAGCCGCCCTGTAAGGAATTGCTATGAACGAAGCCGTTAGCCCAGGTGCGCTTAGCACCCTGTTCACCGATGCCCGCACTCACAACGGCTGGCGGGAGACACCCGTCAGCGATGAGACGTTACGGGAGATTTATGCCCTGATGAAATGGGGGCCGACATCAGCTAACTGTTCTCCGGCACGTATCGTGTTTATCCGCACTGCAGAGGGAAAAGAACGTCTGCGCCCGGCGCTTTCCAGCGGCAATCTGCAAAAAACCCTGACC
>NZ_JAWRYI010000769.1:0-263 GCF_046534705.1 Pseudomonas sp. SIMBA_068 | reverse complement strand
CCAGGGGCTGGGCGGCGGGATGTTGCTGGCCCTGTGTTATTCGATGATCCAACTGGTGTTCGAAGAACGCCTGTGGCCCCGGGCAATGGCCTTGGTGTCGGGCATGTGGGGCGTCGCAACGCTAGTAGGCCCGGCCGTGGGGGGCGTGTTCGCCGAACTGGACGCCTGGCGCTACGCCTTCGGCGCCATGGTGCCGGTGAGCCTCGCCTACATCGCGCTCACTCACCGTGCGCTGCCACCCCGTGACAACGCCACGGACAGCG
>NZ_JAWRYI010000768.1:0-263 GCF_046534705.1 Pseudomonas sp. SIMBA_068 | reverse complement strand
CAGAGCGTAATTGGCTCACGCAAAGTGTGGCGTTTCTCACCCAATGCCGCCAACAGCGATTTCACCGCCACCAATATCCATGTGACCTCGCACGGTACGGAATTTACCCTACAAACCCCAACCGGTAGCGTCGATGTTCTGCTGCCGTTGCCGGGGCGTCACAATATTGCGAATGCGCTGGCAGCCGCTGCGCTCTCCATGTCCGTGGGCGCAACGCTTGATGCTATCAAAGCGGGGCTGGCAAATCTGAAAGCTGTTCCAGG
>NZ_JAWRYI010000097.1:0-392 GCF_046534705.1 Pseudomonas sp. SIMBA_068 | reverse complement strand
GGCGCACATTGCCGATCACGGTGGCGTTGGGCGCGATCCAGCTGGTGGGGTGGCTGTCGACCCGCAGGTCGCCCAGGCGATATTTCATGCTCGCTCCTCAGGATAAACGGCGGCGGTTTGTAGCAGACGGCGGGGTGGGCCCCGCTCAGATCTCGATGTAACGCTCCGGGGGTTGATGCAGGCTGATGCCGGCGTCATACAGCAGGTTGACCAGCTCGACGATCATGATCGCCGACAACCCCCAGATTTTGTATTCACCGTAGCGGTAACTGGGCACATACCAACTGCGGCCCTGGTAATCGATACGGTGGGTATGGTCACGCGGGTCCTGGCGGAAGAATTCCAGCGGTACGGTGAATACTGCCGCGATCTCGGCATCGTTGGCGCGATAC
>NZ_JAWRYI010000767.1:0-263 GCF_046534705.1 Pseudomonas sp. SIMBA_068 | reverse complement strand
CTACACCGCCTACCAGCAGGAAGCCTTCGCCGCACGGATGGGCGTGGCGTACAGCTGGCATGACGTCGAAAGCAAGCGCAACGTGGCCGTCGGTGCCGAGGGCCAACGCCTCAAAGCCGATTACAAGGCACGCAGTGCGCAGGTGTTCGGTGAAGTCGGCTACACCATCCAAACCCCTAGCGTGGCCCTGGAACCGTTCGCCGGCCTGGCCTACGTCAACTACGACAGCGACACCATCAAGGAAAAAGGCGGTTCGGCAGCCC
>NZ_JAWRYI010000766.1:0-263 GCF_046534705.1 Pseudomonas sp. SIMBA_068 | reverse complement strand
ATCTGGATCGGGTTCAGGGCATTATTGTCAGCGTGGTCACGCCAGATGGGCCAGCGGATAAAGCCGGGATTCAGGCCAACGATGTGCTGCTCAGCGTTAATGGCAAGCCGGCCATCTCCGCGCAGGAGACCATGGATCAGGTGGCAGAAATTCGCCCGGGTTCAGTGATTGATGTGCAGGTACTGCGAAACGATCAGAAACTGACGCTGCCGGTCACCATTCAGGAGTTTCCTGACAGCAGCAGTTAGCTGAAACCTGTGCCA
>NZ_JAWRYI010000765.1:0-263 GCF_046534705.1 Pseudomonas sp. SIMBA_068 | reverse complement strand
ACGGTGTGCGGGGCTATGCCCCCCAAATAAACCGCTGTCGTGGACGACAGCTTTTCGCTCGCTGGGGCAGCGAAATTTATTCGGCTCCCCCCGGCTGGCAAAATCTGCGTGGGCGCGGCTGTTTGCCGATGAGGCGCAGTGCCTTAACTATTTTCGCGCCTTAACCCGCGAAAATAATTCTGTCCGCTGCCTCATTGTTACTGCCTGCATTCCTTTACTCCTTAATCCAAAAAAAAGTGGTGGACCGTAAAAGCGTAAAGACC
>NZ_JAWRYI010000764.1:0-263 GCF_046534705.1 Pseudomonas sp. SIMBA_068 | reverse complement strand
ATGTTGCGATAGACGCCGATGGTCTGCTGGTTGCACACCTGGCTGATGCTCTTGCCGCTGGTGAGTTGCTCGGGGCAGCCGATCCCGAGGTTCTTCATGATTTCGTCTTTGATGGTGTTGTGGAACAGCGTGGTACGCACCTGTACGCGGTCGGCCTGGGTGAACACGTCGGAGAAGCAGGTGAAGTTACCGGCGCGCAACGCGGTGATGCGTTCCGGGTCGAGGTCACGACTGGTGGCGGAACGGGTGGAGGCGGCCGACTG
>NZ_JAWRYI010000763.1:0-263 GCF_046534705.1 Pseudomonas sp. SIMBA_068 | reverse complement strand
CCTGCCGATTGTTTTGTTAAGCGCCCTGGGCACTGGCATCCTGGCGGGATTGTGGAACGGCATACTGGTAGCGATCCTCAAAATTCAGCCGTTTGTTGCCACCCTGATCCTGATGGTCGCCGGGCGCGGCGTGGCGCAACTGATCACCTCCGGACAGATCGTCACGTTTAACTCGCCGGATCTCTCATGGTTTGGCAGTGGATCGCTGTTGTTCCTGCCAACGCCGGTCATTATCGCGGTGCTGACGCTTATCCTGTTCTGGC
>NZ_JAWRYI010000762.1:0-263 GCF_046534705.1 Pseudomonas sp. SIMBA_068 | reverse complement strand
ATTACCAGAGCATGTCGATTTTCCAAGCCCTAGTGCAATACCGTTACCTTTTGCCGAGCTATCTAGGCGAATTAAAAACTTACCCAGAGCACCGTTAAATATCCGCCAAAGTAGCCGTATGTCACTTGCTGGCGCGCAGCATAAAATGCTAGTTATTAAGCTCGGCGATGAATTATTTGAAGGAAATGAAGGCACACCTTCAACTCATATACTTAAACCCGATCATTCTGAGCCAGACCAATATTGGCAAACGACATGCAATG
>NZ_JAWRYI010000761.1:0-263 GCF_046534705.1 Pseudomonas sp. SIMBA_068 | reverse complement strand
AGATCACCAAGGCGGGTTTGCAAGTGGCCATCAACGATGTGTTCCAGCAGCCCAGCGTCGCCTTGCTGGCGGCGCGGCTGGGCAACCGGGATGCCGCGCCGCGTGGTGTGATCACGGTGCGGGCCAGCGGTACGCAGACGCCGCTGTTCCTGGTTCACGAATTCACCGGCCTGGACTTCTACTTCCCGGTGCTGGCCCAGCACCTGCCCGGTGGCTTCGCTATCTACGGACTGCCCGGCGTACCGGGTGACCGCCCACAACCG
>NZ_JAWRYI010000096.1:0-392 GCF_046534705.1 Pseudomonas sp. SIMBA_068 | reverse complement strand
TGGGGCCTGCAGCGCGGTCCTCCCGGGAGCAAGCCCGGAGCGAGGGGACCCCGGAGCGCAGCGTAGGGGCCGGATGACGGGAGCGGACGGTTTTTGGTTCCTTTTTGCCACGTGTAGAGACCAAAGTAACCCGCCGGAAGGGCGGAAAGGTGACTCAGCGCCACCTGCGCGAACGAATGTCTACACTGTGTTGAGGCCCATCTCGCAAGAAGCTAAAAAGCGGATCTGGCTGTTTTGGTTCAGCGAACAGTCCATTTGTGATGGCGACGCTTACTCACCTTTTCGCCCTTACGGCGAGTCACTTTTTGTCAAACGCCCCCCGTGTCAGCCTACCTGTCGCCTCTACTGATTGACTCAATTATTCAAGGGGGCGAAGGTGCACAGTAATGAAA
>NZ_JAWRYI010000760.1:0-263 GCF_046534705.1 Pseudomonas sp. SIMBA_068 | reverse complement strand
CCAGTGCCTGCTCAAGGGTGCTGACCGTGCGCTCGATATTGTGCAGTTTTTCGAGCCCGAACAGGCCGATGCGGAAGGTCTGGAAGTCGGCCGGCTCGTCGCATTGCAGCGGCACGCCGGCGGCTATCTGCAGGCCGTGAGCGGCAAATTTCTTGCCGCTCTTGATGTCGGCATCATCGGTGTAGCTGACCACGACGCCTGGGGCCTGGAAGCCGGCTGCGGCCACGCTCTTGAAACCTTTACCGGTCAACATGGCGCGCACC
>NZ_JAWRYI010000759.1:0-263 GCF_046534705.1 Pseudomonas sp. SIMBA_068 | reverse complement strand
ATTCGAATGTACGCGGTGAAAGCTGGCAACATATTACCCGGCAAATTTGTGCGCAATTAGTGGCACAACACCATATTACCGCCGATGAAGCGCAACGGATCATCGCCCGCGAAGGCGAAGGTGAAAACCTGATTGTTAATCGCCTCGCCATCCCACATTGCTGGAGCGAACAGGAGCGACGTTTTCGTGGATTTTTTATTACCCTCGCCCAACCAGTTGAGGTGAATAACGAAGTCATTAACCATGTCTTGATCGCCTGCGCC
>NZ_JAWRYI010000758.1:0-263 GCF_046534705.1 Pseudomonas sp. SIMBA_068 | reverse complement strand
AGGGCGATGCCACACTGAACCAGGCGCTGATTCGCGACAAACGCACGGAGCAGCTCTACATTCTGCCTGCGTCGCAGACCCGTGATAAAGATGCGCTGACCCGTGAGGGTGTTGAAAAAGTTCTGAACGATTTGGCTAAGATGGAGTTCGATTTCATCGTCTGTGACTCACCGGCAGGGATTGAAACGGGCGCACTGATGGCGCTCTACTTTGCCGATGAAGCCATTATTACCACCAACCCGGAAGTCTCTTCTGTCCGCGAC
>NZ_JAWRYI010000757.1:0-263 GCF_046534705.1 Pseudomonas sp. SIMBA_068 | reverse complement strand
AGCACATATTCGTTGAACTGCCCTTTGGGCGAGGTCAGACGAAACTCCTGGCTGTACTGCTCATAGTCCACCGTGCCTTTGTCGTGGGAGGCGGTCAGTGGCAGCAAGGCGCGGCGGTCTCCGTCCTGGTACTGGGTGTTGTCCCAGCCGCGCCAGGCGCTGATCGACGTCAGGGTGTAGTCGCCCAACTGCCAGTCCAGTTGCGCCGACAGCCCCTGGTTCTCGTCCTCGACGTGGGTCTTGAAGTCGCTGTTGATGTCGCG
>NZ_JAWRYI010000756.1:0-263 GCF_046534705.1 Pseudomonas sp. SIMBA_068 | reverse complement strand
CGTTCAAGAGCAATGCCGAGGGCCTGGCGACTCCCCGATTTGTCAGCAGCACCGTGGCATATGGCTTGACCAGCAGCCTGAGCGGCATCGTCGGTGTACAAGCCAGCGAGGCGTACAACGCGCTATCTCTGGGAGCCGGCAAAAACACCGCACTGGGCGCGGTATCGCTGGATGTCACGCACTCATCGAGCAAGGCACGGGGGCAAACCACCCAGGGCAACAGCCTGCGCGCGCTGTATGCCAAGACCTTTGCCGGCACCGAC
>NZ_JAWRYI010000755.1:0-263 GCF_046534705.1 Pseudomonas sp. SIMBA_068 | reverse complement strand
CGCTGCGCTGGAGCGTCGGTGAAATGGAGCGTCGCTACAAGCTGATGTCGGCGCTGGGCGTGCGTAATCTGGCGGGCTACAACGAAAAAGTGGAACAGGCCGAAGCGATGGGTCGTCCGATTCCCGATCCGTTCTGGAAGCCGGGCGACAGCATGGATATGACGCCGCCGGTTCTTGAGAAGCTGCCTTACATCGTGGTGATGGTCGATGAGTTTGCTGACCTGATCATGGCAGTCGGAAAAAAGGTGGAAGAGCTGATTGCC
>NZ_JAWRYI010000754.1:0-263 GCF_046534705.1 Pseudomonas sp. SIMBA_068 | reverse complement strand
CAATCATTGGAAAGTTGGCACGGTCGTGCCGGGACAAGCGAATTTGACGGTACCACTGGCCGCGCGCTACGTGCAAACCGGATCAAAAATTACGCCAGGCAGTGCGAATGCTCGGGCGACTTTTACGATGAGCTATCAGTAAGAAACGCTAACTAAATGAAGTGATGGAGCGCGCACTGATAGTGTTCGCGCCCGTCGCAAAGGCTAACGGTTGCCGCTGTTCGCTGATGTCGATGCGAAGGCGCAGTGCATGCGAGTGCTCC
>NZ_JAWRYI010000095.1:0-393 GCF_046534705.1 Pseudomonas sp. SIMBA_068 | reverse complement strand
CGATCGCTTGATTGGAAGCGAAAGTGGAAGGTAGCGCAGGCGCGGCTGGGACTGGAAGGTCGGATCTGTGGCGAGAGGTTTCAGATAGGCCTGCAGGGGCGAGGAAGCAAAATATTGGTCCACGCCCCTTTCACGCCTCAATGGTTAGGAAGGCTCTGGACGTCTGCATTCGGCCAAAAGCAGTCAGTCGAGGGTGAGTGTTTTTGCCGATTGCTGCCTGTCTCAAAGGGCTAATCTGGACAGCTCACTCAGGCAAAAGCAGCCACCTAATGACGTCTATCGAACTAGAGGCGATTCAGCGAAAGGATTAGCCAAGGCGCTAACGCAAACTCGCTTAACTACACATCATAATACTGATGCAGGATCTTTAACGTAGTTACCTAAAAAATTAAC
>NZ_JAWRYI010000753.1:0-263 GCF_046534705.1 Pseudomonas sp. SIMBA_068 | reverse complement strand
CATTGGTGGATGTAGCCCCCGAGTTCCAGCAGCCGTTCCTGGCCCAAGGGCGTGACCCGGCCAGCGTGTACTACTTCGGTGGGTCGCTGGTACTGCCGGAATACCGTGGTCAGGGCCTGGGGGTGCGCTTCTTCATCGAACGTGAATCTTACGCGCACAAGCTGGCCGAATTTGATTACTGCGCATTCTGTGCGGTCGAGCGGCCAGGCGTGCACCCCAGACGGCCAGCAGACTACAAACCATTGCACGGCTTCTGGCGTAAC
>NZ_JAWRYI010000752.1:0-263 GCF_046534705.1 Pseudomonas sp. SIMBA_068 | reverse complement strand
CCAGGCTCGCCAAGGGCAGTGGCGCGTCGTCGGCGAGAAATGCGTAGGCCGCATCTTCGATAATCATCAGATTGTGCCGACGGGCAATCTCGACCAGTTGCTCGCGCTGTGCCAGGTTCAACACCCAGCCCAAAGGGTTGTGCAAGGTCGGAATGCTATACACGGCGCGCACCGGTCGCTGGCGACACAGACGCTGCAGGAACTCAAGGTCCGGCCCCTCGGCACCGACCGGAATCGCGACGACCTCCAGGTGCAGGGTCTCG
>NZ_JAWRYI010000751.1:0-263 GCF_046534705.1 Pseudomonas sp. SIMBA_068 | reverse complement strand
GCCATCGACAACTCCCCGGCGATGGCAATAATTTTGCAATTATCATGATGAATGTTGCGACGCACCGAGAGCGTCGCCGCGCCCAGAGAACAACCCAGATCGTAAACCTGCGTACCAGGTTGAACGAAGCGCTCGGCTAACATACCAATCATGGAAATAATATTGGAATAGCCGGGTACGGAACGCTGGATCATATCCGGGAAGACTTCAGCTACCCGTTCATCAAAGGTCCAGTCGCCCAGTCTGGCGATAGGGGCAGAAAA
>NZ_JAWRYI010000750.1:0-263 GCF_046534705.1 Pseudomonas sp. SIMBA_068 | reverse complement strand
TCGCTACCATTGCCACTACTACCATCGCGATACTTTACGATAAGTTGATCCTGTTTGTTGCGAAGAAAAACAGGGTAAGTCATTCTTTTTTCGAGTGACTTTTCAGCCATAACAGAAACACGCTTCAAGGAACGTACATTCAAAGGCTCTGACATACGAAAATACTCAAGTGGATCTGCATGCATGTTACCCATGACATGTAAGTAACCTTCAGAATCTAGCTCCATAGTGACATAGTTATGGCTATCCCATCCTAACCAGAG
>NZ_JAWRYI010000749.1:0-263 GCF_046534705.1 Pseudomonas sp. SIMBA_068 | reverse complement strand
CTTGAGTAGAAAAACGCGACTTTGGCTTTGTCTTTATTCACCTGACGCGCCGCCATATCCACCAACATACCTCCCAACTGGGCGGGCGTTCCCTGATTAATGTAGTAAGAGCGGCACTCCGGTTTAGTATCAGAGTCCCAGGTCAGCACTCTCACACCACGTTGCATGGCGCGTTTCAGTGCCGGACACAAGCCATCAGGCGAAACCGCAGAAACGATAATGGCGTTATAACCTTGATTGACGAAGTTATTAATCAACTGTAC
>NZ_JAWRYI010000748.1:0-263 GCF_046534705.1 Pseudomonas sp. SIMBA_068 | reverse complement strand
TTCCGCCTGGCTGAAGAAGAAAAGCCGGGTGCGGTACACCTGGAACTGCCGGAAGACATCGCCGCCGAGCAGACCGACGCACTGCCGATCCCGCGCAGCCTGCACCGCCGTCCGCTGGCCGAACACGTGGCCATCGAAGCTGCAGTCGAGAAGCTGAAGACCGCCCGTAACCCGATTCTGGTGATTGGCGCTGGCGCCAACCGCAAGATGACCGCCAAGGTCCTCAAGCAACTGATCGACAAGACCGGCATCCCGTTCATCAC
>NZ_JAWRYI010000747.1:0-264 GCF_046534705.1 Pseudomonas sp. SIMBA_068 | reverse complement strand
ACCTTTGTGCGCGAGACCGGTACTGACACGCTGGCGGTCGCCATCGGTACCTCGCATGGCCTCTACCCCAAAGGGAAGCAACCGAAGCTGGATATCGAGCGCCTGCAGCAGATCCGTAAGGTGGTCGATATCCCGCTGGTGCTGCATGGCGGTTCAGGCAACAAAGACAGCGAGGTCGTGGAGTCGATCCGTTATGGCGTCGGTAAAATCAATATCTCCAGTGATATGAAGAAGGCGTTCTTCGTGGCGCTGGAGCAGGAACTG
>NZ_JAWRYI010000094.1:0-394 GCF_046534705.1 Pseudomonas sp. SIMBA_068 | reverse complement strand
ACGATGCCCGCCGCGTTGGCGAACAGGTTGAACAGGCCGCCACTCAAGCCCAGCAGGCCTTTGGGCGCGATATCGGAGACGATCATCCAGGCCAGCGCCGACATGCCCTGTGGCGCTTGAGGCCTTCGATCAGAATGGCGGTAATATTACGCTCGGCTACGGCACCAACGATTCCACACATGGTTATTGCTCCTGGCTGATCGCGGCGCAAATCAGGTTGATGCCGCGGGCTTGAATGTGTTCGCGTGCCGCTGCGGGCAGGCGTTCGTCTGTAATAAGGGTATTCACGCTGCCCCAGGGCAGCTCGAGGTTAGGGATCTTGCGCCCCACCTTGTCGGACTCGACCATCACGATCACTTCCCGGGCCACCTCGGCCATGACTCGGCTCAGGCCA
>NZ_JAWRYI010000746.1:0-264 GCF_046534705.1 Pseudomonas sp. SIMBA_068 | reverse complement strand
AGATTTGGAAGGCATGATGTAATAGATTTTTCTATTACCGCTTAATCTACTAAAATTTTTGAAAGCCCGAATAGCAATATTTGGGCTTTTTTATTAGCTATTTATGAATATCTAATAACAGTTTTGATATGTATTAATTGTGAACAAAGCGAAAGCTATCTTCCAGTCAAACCTATTACCTGCTTCACAACTCATCACTGCCGTTAGCAACTTTCCTATAAAGGACTGTTATTGGCTTCTCAAACAATTCAACGTATCAAATAC
>NZ_JAWRYI010000745.1:0-264 GCF_046534705.1 Pseudomonas sp. SIMBA_068 | reverse complement strand
CGATGCATTGCTTGCTGATCGTCAAATCATTCAGATGATGAGTGAAGATGGAGAGGTGCTTGATGATTATGTCCGCATAAAAAGAGTGGAAACAAGAATCATAGATCAAGGCGTAGCAGCGATTGTCCTGACGTGGGATAGCAGCTATTGGTACAACCGAGACAAACAGACAAGCCTTGAAAATATCAATTTTTCAGATGGGGTGATCAAACGTGAGCAAGACTAAAAAAGCACAGCTCGATCAAACAGCTGGCGAAGAAAAAG
>NZ_JAWRYI010000744.1:0-264 GCF_046534705.1 Pseudomonas sp. SIMBA_068 | reverse complement strand
CCCGTGGCACCCCCTTCCGACTCGTGGCCTAATAAATAGGCAGCGCCCGCGACTCGTGGCAAAACGCGCGCGACTCGTGGCATGGCTTTTCGGTCAATTTCCGCCCCTTCTACGTATTCTTTCTTCTTCTTTTTCAATGAATTAGAGAGAAGAGAAAATGGGACGGCGGCGGCCGGCGCAAAAACCGGACTAGTGGCAAAAACGCCCCGACTAGTGGCAATTCCAATGCGATTCATGGTGGCACTCTTCTCAACAATCAAAGAC
>NZ_JAWRYI010000743.1:0-264 GCF_046534705.1 Pseudomonas sp. SIMBA_068 | reverse complement strand
CTGCTCGACCAGCAACGCGATGCCCAGGGCCGTCCGCAACCGGCGCTGGACAATGACGGTGGCCGCCCACGCACCACCCAGGTCTATGGCCTGCGCGAGCTGGAACAGATCGAACCCTTCCTCGCCGACCTGTACGCCGCCTGCAAGGCGCAGGGCATTCCGGCGCGCACTGCGATTTCCGAGTACGCCCCCGGCCAGGTGGAAATCACTCTTGAGCACGGCGACGCCCTAAAAGCGATGGACCAGGCCGTGCGCTACAAGCGC
>NZ_JAWRYI010000742.1:0-264 GCF_046534705.1 Pseudomonas sp. SIMBA_068 | reverse complement strand
CCTGGACGAATAAGTAAAGGCGGAAATGCCTATCTACGCTCAGCGATGTACATGCCAGCGCTGACCGCCATACGTTGCGACAGCAACGTGAAAGCCTTTTACGAAGTGTTGATCGGGCGAGGAAAGAGAAAGATGCAGGCCATCGTCGCCGTGATGCGCAAATACCTGACTGGCCTGTGGGCCTGCATGCAAGCCGGAGAAGATTTTAATACGGCCAAGCTTTTTAGCGAAAAACACCTCGCAAAAACTTGACCGTGAACAGAG
>NZ_JAWRYI010000741.1:0-264 GCF_046534705.1 Pseudomonas sp. SIMBA_068 | reverse complement strand
ATGCAGGCGGAGGGGCTGCGTTCTCAAACGGGCTATCGGCGGCGTCCAGGGTTCTATGGTGGAAAACCAACAGTGGCCTCGCCCAACCACCTCGCGCGGCAGTTCAAGGTAAGTGAGCCGAACAAGGTCTGGGTGACAGATATCACTTACATCCGCACCTATAAAGGGTGGCTCTACCTCGCGGTAGTGCTGGATCTGTTCTCACGCCAAGTAATTGGTTGGTCAATGAAGCCAAGGATGTGCAGCGACCTGGCTATCGACGCG
>NZ_JAWRYI010000740.1:0-264 GCF_046534705.1 Pseudomonas sp. SIMBA_068 | reverse complement strand
CGATCTTCGGTTCGGGGTGGCTGTTCGCCGCGAGTCACGTGTCGACGATCGCCGGCCCGGCCGGCATCTTCTCGTGGCTGCTCGGCGGCTTCTCGGTGCTGCTGCTGGGCATCGTCTACTGCGAGCTCGGCGCCGCGCTGCCGCGCGCGGGCGGCGTGGTCCGCTACCCGGTGTTCTCGCACGGCCCGCTGCTCGGCTACCTGATGGGCTTCATCACGCTGATCGCGTTCTCGAGCCTGATCGCGATCGAAGTGGTCGCCGCGC
>NZ_JAWRYI010000739.1:0-264 GCF_046534705.1 Pseudomonas sp. SIMBA_068 | reverse complement strand
CCATTCTCTTCCAGCAGATCGTAAAGTAAGCCGTTGTCTTCAAAGCATTTCACTGTGGTAATCTGACCACCGAATGAAGTGCGCCCACCAAAATTTGAAAAAAGCGGTTCAACAACATTCACTTCTTCATGGTAGATATCGCAGAGTTCAGATGTATCGTATTTCATAAGGGTTTCGTCTGTTTGCCACAGGAAGGGTAAGTATATCGCTATATGCAGATTGTTGGCAAAATCATCAGTATGAAAAAAGCATCGTTCGATCAAG
>NZ_JAWRYI010000093.1:0-394 GCF_046534705.1 Pseudomonas sp. SIMBA_068 | reverse complement strand
CGTTGCACTGACTTGGCCGTTGGCACCGGCATGAATCCTGACCACATCATCGCGGTCAGTGGTCGTTATCCGGACTTCGTCGGTAGTGATGAAATGATCATCCTGTTCCAGTATCCGCTCGATCTTGACGTTGCCATCATCGATCAGCGTACGGTTGCGGGATCTGTCGATAGTTTCTTTTGG
Organism: Pseudomonas sp. SIMBA_068; assembly: GCF_046534705.1. Taxonomy (NCBI): domain Bacteria; kingdom Pseudomonadati; phylum Pseudomonadota; class Gammaproteobacteria; order Pseudomonadales; family Pseudomonadaceae; genus Pseudomonas; species Pseudomonas sp. SIMBA_068. The sequence continues at coordinate 211 of NZ_JAWRYI010000093.1, read as the reverse complement.
GGTAACGGGCTCTGGCGCAAGGAGAGGAGATATAACGGGGTGAGTAGCAGTGATCATGATTGATGCCTTTCTCAATGACGAGGTTTTATGAAGTCGCTCGTCCTGAGTGGCGTGAGGAGGGAAATTTATCCTGCGCAGAGCGCTTTTATTTTCATCACTTATGAACTGAAAGTGTTTCAGTGAGAGTCTGCATCCCACACCCAATTCCATA
>NZ_JAWRYI010000738.1:0-264 GCF_046534705.1 Pseudomonas sp. SIMBA_068 | reverse complement strand
CGCGTGCCATGAGAGATAAAATTCACCACATCGAGACGGCTGACTTCATGTTTACGCAACAGATATGCCGCCTGCGACTCCTGTTCGCTAAAGATAGCGACCAGAACGTTTGCACCGGTAACCTCATTGCGACCGGAGGACTGGACATGGAAGACCGCACGTTGCAGTACACGCTGAAAACTCAGCGTCGGCTGTGTGTCGCGCTCCTCTTCACTGGCAGGCAGAACGGGTGTGGTTTGTTCAATAAAGGCTTCCAGTTCCTGA
>NZ_JAWRYI010000737.1:0-264 GCF_046534705.1 Pseudomonas sp. SIMBA_068 | reverse complement strand
CCCAGCAGATGAGCAAGCCGATACGGCCGATAGGCGTTTCGAAAACAGGGAAACCGAGGTCGCCTGGGGTGAACCACAGCTTTTCCTGATTCCATAGGTGCGCTTTGCGATAGTGCCCAAGCATACCTTCAGGGCCAAAGAGGACTGCGCTGTCATAGAGCTTCATACCATCTCGCTCAGCGAATCCAGCAGCCAAGTAAACGTTATGGTCCCGCGCAAAGCCCGCCCAGGCTTGAAGACTGCGGCCTTCCTGCAGGTTCTCCG
>NZ_JAWRYI010000736.1:0-264 GCF_046534705.1 Pseudomonas sp. SIMBA_068 | reverse complement strand
CATCGTTCATTCGGGATCCGGAGAAATGGCGTTCGGCGAAGACCAGGCGCACGAGCGACTCGTGCCGGGCGACACCGTGTTCGTGCCCGCCTGGGGTTATCACGCCATCGGCAACCCGTCGGGCACCGAGCCGTTCGTGCTGTTCCGCCTGCAGAACCTTCCGCAGAACGCGAGTTCGGGCAATCTCATGCGCGAAATCCAGGGGGAGCTGCAAATCATCTATGCCGGCGCGGGTCTGGCATCCCATCGGTAACGCGACGCGCG
>NZ_JAWRYI010000735.1:0-264 GCF_046534705.1 Pseudomonas sp. SIMBA_068 | reverse complement strand
ATATATTAATGAATGAACATTTAATAATCAATGATTTATTAAATATTCATGTCACTAGTTTTTTCACTAATCACATTGTGTGATTTAACCACTTTTTAACAATACAGCTCCACTTTGCTCACTCCCTAAATGATCGTCTTTATTATAAATAGGGCAGCTTTTAAGTGATAAACACCCACAGCCAATACATCCATCTACGCGGTCGCGTATGCGTTGCATATACGCTATGCGTTCATCTAATTGAGCTTGCCAGCGTTTTGAAAG
>NZ_JAWRYI010000734.1:0-264 GCF_046534705.1 Pseudomonas sp. SIMBA_068 | reverse complement strand
ATGAAAGACGATTGTTGTCAGAAAATCTGATGAAGGGCTGAACTATGGGGACAGGCACACCCCGAACATCTGCGCGGCGTGCAGCTGCTTGACCCGGTTCAGCATGCGCCAGTGCCTGAGCATCGGGCCGACGGGGGACGGAGAGATAGTCACGAGGAAGCCTCCAATGCTGTACGGTCCTGCAGCGGTCAGCGTATGGGCAGTTGCAGCAACCGCCCATACTTTGATCTTTAGCGCATCATGCCCGGTTCGGCATCATCCACC
>NZ_JAWRYI010000733.1:0-264 GCF_046534705.1 Pseudomonas sp. SIMBA_068 | reverse complement strand
AATGACGCCGCACCAGCGTTGGCATAAAGATGTGCGTTGCCGTGTCATCCAGCAGTCCGGCTGCGCCCTGCAGTGCCAGTTCAGTGGCGATTTTTGCCATAGATACAATGGGATAGCGCACAGTGGTTAACTGTGGATCGGTGTAACGGGAAATGGGGATATCATCAAAGCCAATGACAGAAAAATGCTGTGGCACCTGGATGCCGTTGTCTTTCAGCGCAGTGAGTGCACCAGCCGCCATGCCGTCGTTATAGGCAAACACCG
>NZ_JAWRYI010000732.1:0-264 GCF_046534705.1 Pseudomonas sp. SIMBA_068 | reverse complement strand
GGTGAGGTTTTGAGCAAGTCGAAGGCCATCCTCCTTTTGATAGCTGTTCGCGAATATTTTTGTATGAATTCATTTCGAGCCGTTGGGCGGAAGTCCAGACTTCTGAAGGATTCTAGTGCACCTTCGATGTCACACGGATTGAAAACAGCGGCATTCTGAATCCGTCTGCTGGCAAAGCGGCCTGAATAGCCTGATAGGCCAGCCAATATCGGTTTCTGTGTAGCTGCGTATTCAAACAGCTTGGACGGCAGCACGCGACGAAAC
>NZ_JAWRYI010000731.1:0-264 GCF_046534705.1 Pseudomonas sp. SIMBA_068 | reverse complement strand
ACTGGGTCTGGTCATGCTGGCGCTCATCTGCTCCTTCCCGCTGCTTTCACCTTTCCTCGGCCCAGGCGCAGTTATCGCACAGGTTATCGGCGTATTGATTGGCGTGCAGATTGGTCTCGGCAATATTCCGCCGCATCTGGCTTTACCGGCACTGTTTGCCATCAACGCGCAGGCGGCCTGCGACTTCATCCCGGTCGGTTTGTCGCTGGCGGAAGCCCGTCAGGACACGGTTCGCGTCGGTGTCCCTTCTGTACTGGTGAGCCG
>NZ_JAWRYI010000010.1:0-279282 GCF_046534705.1 Pseudomonas sp. SIMBA_068 | reverse complement strand
TCATACAGCGTTTAGAAGCGCTGTCAACCACCATTTCAACCGCTTGCGATCTTTCGATCGTAGCCCTTTCAGCAGCACCTTAACTACCTAACTCATTGAATCTCAAGGAGTTTATCGTTCCGATGTCGCTGGAAGTGGGGCGCATTATAAGGGGATTCGGAAGGGCGTCAACCTTTAATTTCAAGAAACCTTAATATCGCTGAAAAGCAAAGCAGGGAGGCCTGGCGGCCTCCCTGCTCTTATGTAGCACCAGCCGTTTCTACAGCACGCCGGCCTCGCGCAAGCGCTGCACCTCACCTGCCTCTAGCCCCAGCAGCTCCACCAATACCGCCTCGGTATGCTCACCCAGCAGCGGCGGCGCCCGTCGATACTCCACCGGCGTCTCCGACAACCGTATAGGGCTGGCTACCTGCGGCACGCTACCCGCCAATGGATGCGGAATGTTCACCGCCAACCCACGCGCCAGCACCTGTGGGTCCTGGAACATCTGCGCCAGGTCATTGATAGGCCCGCACGGCACCCCAGCAGCCTCCAGCTGGGCAACCCATTCGGCGGTTGTCTTGAATACCGTGGCCTGGCGAATCAGTGGAATCAGCTCGGCTCTGTTGGCCACCCGCTGCTTATTAGTAAGGAAACGTGGATCGTCCGCCCATTGTGGTTGCCCGGCCACTTCTGCGAACTTGCGGAACTGGCTGTCGTTGCCCACGGTAAGAATGAAGTCGCCGTCCGCCGTAGGGAAGTCCTGGTAGGGCACTATATTAGGGTGCGCGTTGCCCAGGCGCCGAGGCGGGTTGCCCGTGGTCAGGTAATTCATGGCCTGGTTAGCCAGGCAGGCTACTTGTACATCGAGCAACGCCATGTCGACATGCTGGCCCACCCCGGTCTGCTCCCGATGGGCAAGGGCGGCAAGCATGGCTACCGTTGAGTACAGCCCGGTAAGGATGTCGGTAAGCGCCACACCCACCTTGACCGGCCCCGCGCCTTCCTCACCCTCCGGGCGGCCAGTCAGGCTCATCAGCCCACCCAGCCCCTGGATCATGAAGTCATAACCCGCACGCTTGGCATACGGCCCAGTCTGGCCGAAACCAGTAATGGAGCAATAGATAAGCTGTGGGTTGATCGCCTTCAGGCTCTGGTAGTCCAGCCCATAGGCCGCCAAACCACCCACCTTGAAGTTCTCGACGACAATATCGGACTTCGCCGCCAACTCACGCACCAGGCGCTGCCCTTCAGGCCGGGTGAAATCGATGGTCACCGAACGCTTGTTGCGGTTGGCCGACAGGTAGTAAGCCGCCTCACTGGTGTTTTCACCCCCGGCATCCTTGAGGAAGGGCGGCCCCCACGCGCGGGTATCGTCACCACTGCCCGGGCGCTCCACCTTTATAACGTCAGCGCCCAGGTCAGCGAGAATCTGGCCAGACCATGGGCCGGCCAACACGCGCGAAAGGTCCAGCACCCGCAGATGTGATAGCGCGCCCATGGGCTGGCTCCTTATTAATAGAAGGCCTGGATACCGGTCTGCGCACGCCCCAGGATCAGTGCATGCACGTCGTGAGTACCTTCATAGGTGTTGACCACCTCAAGGTTTACCAGGTGACGGGCCACGCCAAACTCATCGGAGATGCCGTTGCCACCCAGCATGTCGCGCGCCATGCGGGCGATATCCAGCGCCTTGCCGCAGGAGTTGCGCTTCATGATCGAGGTGATTTCCACGGCAGCGGTGCCTTCATCCTTCATGCGCCCCAAGCGCAGGCAACCCTGCAGTGCCAGGGTGATTTCGGTCTGCATGTCGGCCAGCTTCTTCTGGATCAGCTGGTTGGCAGCCAGAGGGCGGCCGAACTGCTGACGGTCCAGGGTGTACTGACGCGCGGTGTGCCAGCAGGCTTCGGCCGCACCCAGCGCCCCCCATGAGATGCCATACCGGGCAGAGTTGAGGCAGGTGAACGGACCTTTGAGGCCGCGCACATCCGGGAAGATGTTCTCTTCTGGTACGAAAACATTGTCCATGACCACTTCACCGGTGATCGAGGCGCGCAGGCCGACCTTGCCGTGGATTGCCGGGGCACTGAGCCCCTGCCAGCCCTTTTCCAGGACAAAGCCGCGGATATCCCCCGCATCGTCCTTGGCCCAGACCACGAACACATCAGCGATCGGGCTGTTGGTGATCCACATCTTGCTGCCGGTCAGCCGGTAACCACCGTCGACCTTCCTGGCACGGGTAATCATCGAGCCAGGGTCGGAGCCATGGTTCGGCTCAGTCAGGCCAAAACAACCGATCCACTCGCCACTGGCCAGCTTGGGCAGGTACTTCTGCTTCTGGGCCTCGGTGCCGAACTCGTTGATGGGCACCATTACCAGCGACGATTGCACGCTCATCATCGAGCGGTAACCTGAGTCGATACGCTCGACCTCTCGGGCGATCAAGCCATAGCACACGTAGTTAAGGCCGCTGCCACCGTACTGTTCGGGAATGGTGGCACCCAGCAGGCCAATCTCCCCCATCTCGCGGAAGATCGCCGGGTCGGTCTGCTCGTGACGGAAAGCCTCGAGCACACGTGGTGCCAGCTTGTCCTGGGCGAACTGATAAGCGCTGTCACGCACCATGCGCTCTTCTTCAGTGAGCTGCTGATCGAGCAGCAGCGGGTCGATCCAGTGGAAGCTTGCTTTACCGGCCATGAGCGAAATCCTCGAAATAGGGGGCAGTTTCTTGTGCCTTTGAGCCTAGGCCTGATCGGCCGCCGGGACAAACGAGGATTGCGCACCAATTAGTGATAATTTGTCACTTCGTAAATCGGTAAAACACCTTATAAACAGCCTTACGAGTGAGGTTGACGTACATGCGCCGCAAGATCCCCAGCACCACCGCCCTGGTTTGCTTCGAGGCAGCGGCACGCCACGAGAGCTTTACCAAGGCTGCGCAGGAACTCGCCCTGACCCAGGGTGCCGTTTGTCGGCAGATTGGCGGCCTCGAGTCCTTCCTAAATGTGGAACTGTTCCGCCGTTCGCGCCGCGGCGTGAAGCTGACCGAGGCCGGTCTTTCCTACAGCCGCCAGGTTGCCGCACAACTGGACGCCGTAGAGCGCGATACCCTGTCGGTGATGGGCCAGCAGGGCGCCAGCGTGATCGAACTGGCCGTAGTGCCTACCTTTGGTACCCAATGGCTGCTTCCGCGCCTCAAGGACTTCCAGCAACGCCACCCGGAGGTCACGGTCAACCTCACCAACCGCACCCGGCCATTCCTGTTCGCCGACACCCCCTTCGATGCCGCTATCTATTTCGGTGATGCCGACTGGTCCGGCACCCAGTCGCACCGGCTGATGGGGGAGAACCCGGTCCCCGTCTGCAGCCCGGCATTGCTGGCCGGGCAGGGCATGCTTGAAGCACAGCGCATCGCCCACCTGCCCTTGCTGCAACAAAGCACACGCCCGTATGCCTGGCGGCAGTGGTTCGGCAGTTTGGGGATGAATGTAGAACGCGACATGACAGGCCCGCGCTATGAACTATTCTCGATGCTCGCCCAGGCGGCCATACATGAAATGGGGATCGCGCTGATTCCGCCGTTCCTGATCCAGCGCGAGCTGGGGGAGGGTAGGCTGGTGGTCGCTAACAGGCATGCCCTGATCAGCGACAAGGCCTACTATCTGATGATTCCGGAGCGCAAGGTAGAGTCGGCCTCACTGCGCGCCTTCCGCGACTGGCTGGTTGGCCAGGCCCAGGCCTACACCTCAGCCACTTGACCAAGTGCGACAAATTGACCCTGTAGTCAATTATTTTAAACACCTACAGATGTATGTATTTGTCGCATATGCATAAACTGTTATGCCCAGATGAAAACACCCTTTAACCCTGCTAACCACGCTGCTTTGCGGGTGATTTTGCGACATCTACCGTGCCGTGAGCGTACTGACCCAAATATTTTTCATTTTTTCTCCTAATCTCCCAATAGCCCATGTTTGAGGGGCTGCAACCTTATAACTGCGACAAGCGGTCACAGGGTGACTTGTAGTTTTAACTTCGTTTCACTCCATAACCGGTTGAAGGCCCCCGGGTTCGTCTGCAAAATGCTTCGCCCGCCCGGGATTCGGCGGGTCGGCGCTCCACAGCCGCCCCAGCGCACCATCCGAAGTGCGCTGGCTCTTACAAAGACAAAAGGTCACCGCAGGAGAAATAGTCGTGCACATTGGTGTTCCTCTCGAGACGCAGACCGGTGAGACAAGGGTCGCTGCGACCCCGGAAACCATCAAGAAACTGATTGGCCAGGGCCATCAGGTCACCGTCCAACGGGGGGCAGGGCTCAACGCCAGCATTCCGGACAGTGCCTATGAGGCCGTGGGCGCTTCCCTTGGGAGCGCAGCCGATGCCTACGGCGCCCAATTGGTACTCAAGGTGGTCGCCCCCAACGACCAGGAGCTGGCCCTGATCAACAGTGGCAGCCTGCTGGCGGGCATGCTCAACCCCTTCAACAGTGACCTGATCGGCAAGATGGCCGAACGCGGCATCACCGCTTTCGCCCTGGAAGCCGCGCCACGCACCTCGCGGGCGCAGAGCCTGGACGTGCTGTCGTCGCAGGCCAACATTGCCGGTTACAAGGCCGTGTTGCTGGCTGCCCATTACTACCCACGCTTCATGCCCATGCTGATGACCGCCGCAGGTACCGTGAAGGCCGCGCGCGTGCTGATCCTGGGGGCGGGTGTTGCCGGCCTGCAGGCCATCGCCACCGCCAAACGCCTGGGTGCAGTGATCGAAGCGTCCGACGTACGCCCGGCCGTGAAGGAGCAGATCGAGTCGCTGGGTGCCAAGTTCATCGACGTGCCTTACGAGACCGATGAGGAACGCGAGTGCGCTGAAGGCGTTGGCGGTTACGCCCGCCCCATGCCAGCCAGCTGGATGCAACGCCAGGCCCAGGCCGTGCACGAGCGCGCCAGGCAAGCGGATATCGTCATCACCACGGCGCTGATCCCAGGCCGCAAGGCACCCACTCTGCTCAGCGCCGAAACCGTTGCGCAGATGAAACCCGGCTCGGTGGTCATCGACCTCGCTGCAGCCCAGGGTGGCAACTGCCCGCTCACCGTTGCTGACCAGGTGGTAAAGGAAAACGGCGTGACGATCGTCGGCCCGACCAACCTGCCGGCCCAGCTGGGTGCCGATGCATCGGCGCTGTATGCGCGCAACCTGCTGGACTTCATGAAGCTGCTGTTCGACAAAGACGGCGCGCTGGTCATCAACCTCGAAGACGACATCGTCGCGGCCTGCCTCATGTGCCGTGATGGTCAAGTCGTCCGCAAGAACGGCTAAGGAGCACGACAATGGAAGACATGCTGATTTCCCATGGCATCTACAACCTCATCATCTTCGTGCTGGCCATCTATGTGGGCTACCACGTGGTGTGGAACGTCACCCCGGCACTGCACACGCCGCTGATGGCCGTGACCAACGCCATCTCTGCCATCGTTATCGTCGGTGCCATGCTGGCCGCCGCCCTCACCGTGACCCCTGCCGGCAAGCTGATGGGCACCCTCGCCGTGGCCCTGGCCGCGGTCAATGTGTTCGGTGGCTTCCTGGTCACCCGCCGCATGCTTGAGATGTTCAAGAAGAAAGCCAAGAACGAGGGGCAGAAGTAAGCATGAGCATGAATCTGGTAACACTTCTGTACCTGGTCGCTTCGGTATGCTTCATCCAGGCGCTCAAAGGCCTGTCGCACCCGACCACGTCGCGGCGCGGCAACCTGTTCGGCATGATCGGCATGGGCATCGCCATGCTCACCACGGCTGGCCTCATCTATAAGCTGGGCGCCGAACTGGCTACCGCGGGTATTGGCTACGTCATCGTCGGCCTGCTGGTCGGTGGTACCGCCGGTTCGATCATGGCCAAGCGCGTCGAGATGACCAAGATGCCGGAACTGGTCGCCTTCATGCACAGCATGATCGGCCTGGCTGCGGTGTTCATCGCCATCGCCGCCGTGCTGGAGCCGCAGTCGATGGGCATCGTTGCCGCAATCAGCGACCCGATCCCCACCGGTAACCGCTTGGAGCTGTTCCTCGGCGCAGCCATCGGTGCAATCACCTTCTCCGGTTCGGTGATCGCCTTCGGCAAGCTGTCGGGCAAGTACAAGTTCCGCCTGTTCCAGGGCGCACCGGTACAGTTCCCCGGCCAGCACAAGCTGAACCTGATCCTGGGTCTGACCACCATCGCCTTGGGCCTGCTGTTCACCTTCACTGGTCATTACAGCGCCTTCACCCTGATGCTAGCCCTGGCCTTCGTCATGGGCGTGCTGATCATCATCCCGATCGGCGGCGCCGACATGCCAGTGGTGGTGTCGATGCTCAACAGCTATTCGGGCTGGGCGGCGGCCGGTATCGGCTTCTCGCTGAACAACTCGATGCTGATCATCGCAGGCTCCCTGGTGGGTTCGTCCGGTGCCATCCTCTCGTACATCATGTGCAAGGCGATGAACCGGTCGTTCTTCAACGTCATCCTCGGTGGCTTTGGCGGCGATACCGACGCCGGCGCAGCGCAAGGCTCGAAAGAGCAGCGCCCGGTGAAGTCCGGTTCGGCCGACGATGCCACCTTCCTGCTCAGCAACGCCGACAGCGTGATCATCGTCCCGGGTTATGGCCTGGCGGTGGCCCGTGCCCAGCACGCGCTGAAGGAGCTGACCGAGAAGCTGACCCACAACGGCGTGACCGTGAAGTATGCCATCCACCCCGTGGCGGGCCGCATGCCCGGGCACATGAACGTGCTGCTGGCCGAGGCCGAAGTACCGTACGATCAGGTGTTCGAGATGGACGACATCAACGCCGAGTTCGGCCAGGCTGACGTGGTGCTGGTGCTGGGCGCCAACGACGTGGTCAACCCGGCGGCGAAGAACGACCCCAAATCGCCAATCGCCGGCATGCCAATCCTCGAAGCGTTCAAGGCCAAGACCATCATCGTCAACAAGCGCTCCATGGCCAGCGGCTACGCCGGCTTGGACAACGAACTGTTCTACCTGGACAAGACCATGATGGTGTTCGGTGATGCCAAGAAGGTCATCGAAGACATGGTGAAGGCGGTGGAGTGAGAAACGCCGCTGCAAACCAACTGATATAAAGGAAGCCCCGGTCAGATTCTGCCGGGGCTTTGCTTTTATTGATCCGGATCAACGGCTCTACTTCAAGGCTTCTCATACGACCATGGTCGTGGGACGGCAATGGGCTAAATCTCTAGACTGCGCTGCAGTAGTTTCAGTAGCCCGAGATAACAATCCATGTACCGTGATCGTATCCGCTTGTCCTCCCTGCACAGCAAGGTAATGAGTGCGGCTGATGCCGCTGGTCTGATCGAGGACGGCATGACTGTCGGCATGAGCGGTTTCACCCGCGCCGGCGAAGCCAAGGCCGTACCGCATGCACTGGCCGAACGTGCCAAGCAGTCGCCACTGAAAATCAGCCTGATGACCGGCGCCAGCCTGGGCAACGACCTGGACAAGCAGCTGACCGAGGCCGGCGTGCTGGCTCGCCGAATGCCGTTCCAGGTCGACAGCACCCTGCGCAAGGCCATCAACGACGGCCAGGTGATGTTCATCGACCAGCACCTGTCGGAAACCGTCGAGCAACTGCGCAACCAGCAGCTGAAGCTGCCGGACATCGCAGTCATCGAAGCGGTGGCCATCACCGAGCAAGGCCACATCGTGCCAACCACGTCGGTAGGCAACTCGGCCAGCTTCGCGATCTTTGCCAAGCAGGTGATTGTCGAGATCAACCTCTCGCACAACCCCAACCTCGAAGGCCTGCACGACATCTATATCCCGACCTACCGCCCGACCCGCACGCCAATCCCGCTGGTCAAGGTCGACGACCGCATCGGCAGCACCGCCATCCCGATCGACCCGGCCAAGATTGTCGGCATTGTCATCAGCAACCAGCCGGACTCACCGTCCACCGTACTGCCGCCGGATGACGAAACCCAGGGCATCGCCGACCACCTGATCAACTTCCTCAAGAATGAAGTTGAAGCCGGCCGCATGACCAACAAGCTCGGCCCGCTGCAAGCCGGTATCGGCAGCATCGCCAACGCGGTGATGTGCGGCCTGATCGAGTCGCCGTTCGAAGACCTGACCATGTACTCCGAAGTACTGCAGGACTCCACCTTCGACCTGATCGACGCCGGCAAGCTGAGCTTCGCGTCGGGCAGCTCGATCACCTTGTCCGGCCGCCGCAATGCCGACGTTTTCGGCAACCTGGAGCGGTACAAGGACAAGCTGGTGCTGCGCCCGCAAGAAATCTCCAACCACCCGGAAGTGGTACGTCGCTTGGGCATCATTGGTATCAACACCGCCCTGGAGTTCGATATCTACGGCAACGTCAACTCCACCCACGTGTGCGGTACCCGGATGATGAACGGCATTGGCGGCTCGGGCGACTTCGCCCGCAACGCCCACCTGGCAGTATTCGTCACCAAGTCGATTGCCAAAGGCGGCGCGATTTCCAGCGTGGTGCCGATGGTCAGCCATGTCGACCACACCGAGCACGACGTGGACATCCTGGTCACCGAGCAAGGCCTGGCCGACCTGCGTGGCCTGGCGCCACGCGAGCGGGCACGGGCGATCATCGACAACTGTGTGCACCCAGACTACCGCGCAGCGCTGAACGACTACTTCGATCGCGCCTGCCAGCGCGGTGGCCATACCCCGCACATCCTGCGTGAAGCGCTGAGCTGGCACGAGAACCTGGAAGAAACTGGCCGTATGCTGGCTAGCTGACCCCCACACCGGACGGAACGGCGGCCCTGCTTCTGCTGTTCCGGCCTCTTCGCTGGCTTGCCCGCCCCCACAGGTCAGGCGCAGCCCTATGCGCAGCACATCACCTGTGGGAGCGGGCAAGCCCGCGAAAGAGCCATAACAGTCAAATCCCTGTGCTAGAACACCCCACCCTCAACAGCGAAACAAACTGTACTACTGTACTGGTCGTATCGCTGCGTCTCGCCTGAGCAATCCCCTGTCTAGCATGAAAATGCACCAACAAAGTGCAGACCAGTACAGTTGCGCCTATTTGGAGTGCAACAGTAGGGTTACACAGTTAACTGAGCCATCGTCTTACTGCATAACTGTATCTACTGTTATGGACAGCAGGGGAGGATCATTGGCATCAGTTAAATCACTACCTAATCCCGCCATAAGCGGAAGGATGAAGCATCATGGAACGTACCCTCAGTTCCGGTCTGGTTTTTGAAAGCAACGCCCAGCAATCCAACGCCTCGATGCCGCTGCGCGCACTGTCCACCCTGCTGCTGTGGCAGCGCCGCATGGCCAGCCGCCGTCAACTGGCTCGCCTGGACAGCCGTCTGCTGGCCGACGCCGGCATCAGCGAGTCGCAGCGTTACGAAGAGCTGAGCAAGCCTTTCTGGCGCTAAGCACCGGCTTGCCGGCTTCGGCCGGCACCGCTAATTCCCAAACCCGTTGCAGGTAACTGCGACGGGTTTTTTATTTCCAGGCCGCACGCTAGAGCCGCTCGTAGGCTTACCAGTACAGTTTTAAATAAACCAAAAACATACAGGTACAGTTAATTGGCGTGCCGTTCATTAACCTCCACAAACAACGGCGCGTGATACGCTTGGCTTAACAGTCTGTTGAAACCCACTGTTAAACGTACCGCGACGAGCTGTGTGAGCGTCCGATAAGCAGAACCACTCGATCCTAGTCCAGGAGTCCACCATCATGTCCCGTAAACACCTGATTGGCGCCGCCCTGATGCTGAGCCTGGCCGGCACCGCAAACGCCACCAGCTTCGTTGTCACCACCGACGCCGTCGTTGGCGCAGTGGCCGCGTCCACCGATGCCACTTCCGATATCTCCTCTTCGTTCCGTGACGACAAGATCGTCCAGGCCGCCCGTGACGACGCCGCCAGCTTCGTTGGCAGCCAGGGCGACATCCGCGGTGCCAAGCTGGAAAGCGCTTTCCTGCACATCCGCTCGCAGATGCCGGCTCTGCAAGCAAGCGATGCACAACTGGCCCAGGCCATCCTGGCGCTCTGACCCCGGCTGAGCCGTTCAGCTGTGCGGGTTTCCACACGCACAGCTGCACCCGCCTTTGTCGCCCACTTTCCCAGCCGTTATAGAGCCCATGCGTTATCTGTTGCCGCTGCTGTTCTCCGTTGCAGGTATGGCCAGTGCCCATGCCATGGATACCACCACGCAAAGCCTGGTCATCACTGGCTATGTCACCAGCCAGGTCACCAGCGCACCGTTTGATCGCAAAGTGGTCCGCCAGGCACGCGACGATGCTGCCGCCTTCGTTGCCAGTGACGGCCAGATCCGCGGTGTGCGGCTGGAGGCCGCGCTGGAATCATTACGCCACAATTGTTCACAGCACGCCGTCGGCGATCTGGAACTGGCGCAGGCAATTCTCGTCCAATAGCTACATCTGACTCCTTGTATTTTTTCGGAGATGCTCCATGCGTAAACCGCTGATTGCCGCTACCCTCGGCATGCTGCTGCTGGCCGACCTGGCCCATGCACAGACCTTGGTGGCCACCAGCAACATCATCGTGCGTGCCTTTGGCCGCTCGATCGACTTCACCTCAGACACCACCACCTCAATTCGCGACTCCAAAGTGGTACGCGAAGCCCACGATGACGCCGCCAGCTTCGTCGCCAGCAATGGCGACATTCGCGGTGTCCAGCTTGAGGCCGCCTTCAGCACCCTGCGCGAGCGTGTACCAGAAGCACGCGGCGCCAGCGACCAGGTACTGGCCGAAGCCATCCTCGCGCTGTGAACCGCATGCGTACCTGGCTGCTCGGCTGCGCCCTGACGCTGCTCGGTACGCCCGCATTGGCCGACCTGCAGCTCCAGCTGCAGGCATCCGGCCTCGACCCAGAACAAACCCAAGCCACCCAGGCCTTGCTTGACGAGGCCATGGGCAAGCTGCCCCCTCGCTTCAAGCAGCAGCTGGACCGCCGCGTGCGGGTGAGCTGGAGCGACACCATGCCGGCCGATGCCTACGGCCAGGCATCGCTGGTGTCCACCCTTGAGCTCAACCGTCGCTTGCTGCCCAGCCTCACCGACGGCAGCGCAGCCACCGAGCGCACCAACCGCCCACACGGCACCGTACGTGAAGAACTGCTGGCCACCGTGTTGCACGAGGTCACCCATATCTACGACCGTGCCCGCCTGTGGACCGGTGCGGAAAATTCGCTGATTGCCCGCTGCAAGCGCCAGCAAGGCACGCTGGGCAAGATTGGCCTGCCCGAAGAATGCCGCGGCCAGGCCGAGCGCCGCTTCACCCTCAGCGACGACCCGCGCCTGCTCGACCTGGCCGGCTGGCAGCAATACGTGGGCCGACGCGGGGAGCGCGAACAGCAGAATGGCCAATTCGTGCGCAGCCCCGACAGCTATGAGCTGAGCAGCCCCAAGGAGTACATCGCGGTCAACATGGAGTACTTCCTCCTCGACCCGAGCTACGGCTGCCGCCGCCCGGCGCTCAACCAATACCTGCGCGAACACTTCGGCTGGGCACCCCAACAGGACACTTGCGCCAAGGGCCTGCCGTTCATCAACGCGGGCAGCGACTTCGCCCGCCAGCCGCTGGGTGAAATCGACCCCGAGCGGGTGTATGAAGTGGATTACCTGCTGGCCGAAGCCAACCAGAACCTGGTCAGCCGGTGGGGCCACAGCATGCTGCGCCTGGTGATCTGCAAGCCCGGCCGCCCACGCGGGCCGGACTGCCGCCTGGACCTCGACCAGAGCCTGGTGCTGTCGTACCGCGCCTTCGTCAACGACGTGCAGCTGTCCAGCTGGGACGGCCTGGTCGGTGTCTACCCCTCGCGATTGTTCGTACTGCCGCTGGGCCAGGTGATCGATGAGTACACCAAGACCGAACTGCGTAGCCTGGCCTCGGTACCCCTGAAGCTCAGCCGCGATGAAGTCGAGAACCTGGTGCGTCAGGCCGCCGAGATGCACTGGAGCTATGACGGCAACTATTGGTTCCTGTCCAACAACTGTGCGGTGGAGTCACTGAAACTGCTGCGCAGCGGCACCGCCAACCCACGCCTGAACGACCTCGACAGCATCATGCCCAACGGTTTGCTGGCCGTGCTCAAGGGCAGGGGGCTGGCCGACACCAGCGTACTCGACGACCCACGCGAGGCGTTGCGCCTGGGCTACCGCTTCGACTCCTACCGCGACCGCTACCAGGCCATGTTCGAGGTACTGAGGAAACAGCTGCCGATCAAGCAAACCCTGGTTGAAGACTGGCTGGCCCAGGATGCCGAACAGCGCCGCCCCTGGTTCGCCAAGGCCGACCTGCGCACCAGCGCTGCGTTGCTGCTGCTTGAACAGGCCAGCTTGCGCCGGCAACTGCTACTGGCACAGGACGAGGTCAAGCAACGTTACCTGAATGCCGCGGCGCGGAAAGATGGCAGCATCAACAAAGCTGACGCCACCCTCAAGCAGATGCTCGCCAACAGCGGTTTCCTCAGCCGCCCGGCAGAGTTGCTCGATGCCAAGGGCTACGGGCTGCCACAACCCGAAGAGCGCAAGCACCTCGAGCAGGTCAGCAGCGAACGCCAGGCGCTGCTGCTGCGCTTGAGCACCAGCCTGGACAAAGAGGTGAGGGCGCTGCTGGAACCATCACGGGCCAAGGAAATTGCCGCGGTCGAGGCCAATGTGAAGCAGATCGGAGAGCATTTGCGGGCGCTGCACAAAGCTGCGGGTGGCCTGCAATTGTGATGTTGCCGGTGCCGACCTCTTCGCGGATAAACCCGCTCCTACAGGGGTATGCGTAGCCTGTCGGAGCGGGTTTACCCGCGAAGAAGCCAGCACAGGCAGTACAAAGCCTACAGGCTCTCCTGCGCCTCCGACGGCAAATCCTCATCCAGATGCAACCAGGGCAACCGGCTGCCCACCCAGATATGCCGGTTGGCCCGCACCCGCTCCGGGTGATCCAGCGTCGCCACCGTCACGTCGATCGTCTCAGGGCTGTGCGTGGTCACCAGCGCGACGTGCGCCCCACACTGCCCGCAGAAGTACCGGCTGCAACTGGCCGGTGCCACATAGCAGTGCGGTTCACCCGCCAGCCACACAAACCCCGAACGGGGCAAGGTGAGCCAGGTCACCACCAGCCCACCGCTTACCCGGCGGCAAATCGTGCAGTGGCAGTGGGCAATGTCTGTCAGGTCACCCTCCAACCGGTAACGCAAGGCGCCGCAATGGCAGCCCCCTTCGGTCACATTCTGCATCACCTACCTCTCGTCGCCTTTGCCTCAGCGAAAGCTGGCTGAAAGCTTGCCCTCATAGGATAGCCGCCACTACCGGCACTAGACCGGTCAGCCAGGGCACCCGGTAAACACCGCGCCCGGCCCAATCAACAACAACAATGGTGATTCTGATGTATTCCTGTGCCCGCCTTCCTGCAGTCCCCCTTCGCATGCTCCCTGCGCAGCGCCTGACGCGCTGATCCGCCCGAATCGACTTTCCTTTCGCCGCGCCACGCCTGGAGTATTGCCATGCTGACCTTCCTCGGCTTTGCCATGGTCATCACCTTCATGTACCTGATCATGACCAAGCGCCTGTCGGCCTTGATCGCACTGATCCTGGTACCGATCCTGTTCGCCCTGTTCGGCGGTTTCTCCGCCAAGATCGGCCCCATGATGCTCGAAGGCATCAGCAAGCTCGCGCCTACCGGCGTGATGCTGATGTTCGCCATCCTCTACTTCGCCCTGATGATCGACTCCGGCCTGTTCGACCCGGCCGTGCGCAAGATCCTCAAACTGGTCAAGGGCGACCCGCTCAAAGTCTCGGTCGGTACCGCCGTGCTGGCCCTGGTGGTCTCGCTCGACGGTGACGGCGCCACCACCTACATGATCTGCTGCGCCGCCATGCTGCCGATGTACAGCCGCCTGGGCATGAGCCCGCGGATCATGGCCGGCCTTATCATCCTCGCCGGCGGCGTGATGAACATGACCCCTTGGGGTGGCCCGACCGCCCGCGCCGCCAGTGCCCTGCATGTGGACCCTTCGGACATCTTCGTGCCGATGATCCCGGCCATGCTGTTCGGCGTGGTGGCGATCCTGGCCATTGCCTACATGTACGGCAAGCGTGAACGTGCCCGCCTGGGCGAACTGCACCTGCCGACCGACGACATCGACCACAGCGAAATCACCGTTTCGCAATTCCCGGAAGCACGCCGGCCCAAGCTGCTGTACTTCAACGGTGCCCTTACCGCCGCCCTGATGGCCGCGCTGATCGCCGGCGTGCTGCCACTGCCCGTGCTGTTCATGATCGCCTTCAGCATCGCCATGATCGTCAACTACCCGTGCCTGCAGCAGCAGAAGGACCGCATCGCCGCCCACGCCGGCAGCGTTCTGGCCGTGACCGGGCTGATCTTCGCTGCTGGCATCTTCACCGGCATCCTGTCGGGTACCGGCATGGTCGACGCCATGTCCAAGAGCCTGCTGGCCGTCATCCCCGAAGCGCTGGGCCCGTACCTGGCGGTAATCACCGCGATCGTGAGCATGCCGTTCACCTTCTTCATGTCCAACGATGCCTTCTACTACGGCGTATTGCCGGTGCTGGCCGAAGCCGCCAGCCACTACGGCATCACCCCGGTAGAAATGGCCCGTGCGTCGATCGTCGGGCAACCGGTACACCTGCTCAGCCCACTGGTACCCTCCACCTACCTGCTGGTGGCCCTGGCCGGCATCGAGTTCGGCGATCATCAGCGCTTCACGCTCAAGTGGGCAGTGCTGGTGTGCCTGTGCATAATGCTCGCCGCGCTGCTGATGGGGATTTTCCCGCTGTTCAGTAGTCTTTAATACATACGTATAACCTACGCAACGCGCCCTGACTGGGGCGCGTTGCCATTACCGCTCGAAGGAAATTACATGGAATGGCTGACCAGCCCGGAAATCTGGGTTGCCTTTTTTACCCTCACCGCGCTTGAGATCGTCCTCGGGATCGACAACATCATCATGATCTCGATCCTGGTCAGCCGCATGCCCAAGCACATGCAGCCGCGCACCCGGATCTTCGGCCTGGCCCTGGCCATGGTCACCCGTATCCTGCTGCTGCTGTCGATCACTTGGGTCATGCGCCTCACTGCCGACCTGTTCGTGGTGTTCGGCCAGGGCATCTCCGGACGGGACCTGATCCTGTTCTTCGGTGGCCTGTTCCTGCTGTGGAAAAGCTCGCAAGAGATCTACCACGGCCTGGAAGGCGAAGATGAAAGCCCGGATGAGCCCAAAGGCGCGGGTGGCAAGTTCTTCTATACCATCATCCAGATCGCCATCATCGACATCGTGTTCTCGCTGGACTCGGTAATCACCGCAGTGGGCATGGTTTCTCACGTGCCGGTGATGATCGCCGCCATCGTCGTAGCCGTGCTGGTGATGATGCTGTGCGCCGGTGCCATCAGCAATTTCATCGACAAACACCCGTCGCTGAAGATGCTCGCACTGTCTTTCCTGATCGTGGTCGGTACCGTGCTGATCGCCGAGGCTTTCGAGGTGCACGTACCTAAGGGTTACGTCTACTTCGCCATGGCGTTCTCGCTGGCGGTGGAAGCCATCAACATCCGCATGCGCACCGCCTCAGCCCGCAAAGAGGGCAAAGAGCAAGACCCAGTGAAACTGCGCAAAGACATTCCGGGTCAATAAAACCCGGAAGTGCAAAACAGAAAGGGCCCTTCGCAGGGCCCTTTTTTCATGTCTGATCGGTTTCAAACAAATGACAGCCATGCGAAGCTGGCGACAGCTGCGCAAAACAACTAAAGCTTTGAGTGAGCACTGAAAATTCTTCAAAAGCTCACGTATCTTTTCTTGGCCCGGTGGGCCAGTGCAACAGGGGGCCTTCGCCATGCTGACCCTGCTCAACCTGCTCTCAGCCGTGACGCTTCTGGTCTGGGGCACCCATATCGTGCGTACCGGCATCCTCCGGGTATTCGGCTCGAACCTGCGGCGCATCATCAGCCAGAACATGGACAAGCGACCGCTGGCGTTCATCGCCGGCATTCTGGTCACCGCCATGGTGCAGAGCAGTAACGCCACGGCCATGTTGGTCACATCTTTCGTCGGTCAGGGCCTGATGGCCATGACCCCGGCCCTGGCGATCATGCTGGGTGCCGATGTGGGTACCGCGCTGATGGCCCGTGTACTGACCTTCGACCTGTCGTGGCTGTCACCGCTGCTGATCTTCCTGGGTGTAATCTTCTTCCTCTCGCGCAAGCAGACACGGGCAGGCCAACTGGGCCGGGTTGGTATCGGGCTTGGCCTGATCATTCTGGCACTGGAGCTGATCGTGCAGGCAGCTGCGCCGATCACCCATGCCCAAGGCGTGAAAGTGCTGTTCGCTTCACTAACCGGCGACATCATGCTGGACGCCTTGGTCGGCGCCATGTTCGCCATGGTTTCCTATTCCAGCCTGGCCGCCGTGCTGCTCACCGCAACGTTGGCAGGCGCCGAAGTCATCAGCCTGCCGGTGGCCATCGGCCTGGTGGTCGGCGCCAACATCGGCAGTGGCTTGCTGGCCTTCATCAGCACCAGCATGCAGAACACCGCCGGGCGCCGGGTGGCGTTGGGCAGCCTGCTGTACAAGCTACTCGGCCTGCTGCTGATCATTCCCGTGCTGCACCCGCTGGTGGAGTGGATGGACTCGCTCAGCTTCAGCCCGCAAGAGCTGGTGATCGGCTTCCACCTGCTCTACAACACACTGCGCTGCCTGCTGATGCTACCCACAGTCAAACTGATGGGCCGGCTGTGCAATACCCTGCTGCCCGAGCGCGAAGCCGGCAACGGACAAGTGCGCCCACGCCACCTCGACGCCTCGGCACTGGAAACGCCCAGCCTGGCCTTGGCCAACGCCTGCCGCGAAACCCTGCGCCTGGGCGATATCGTCGACAGCCTGCTCGAAGCCGTGCTCGGTGCCCTGCGCGGCACCCAGACCGCCCTGCCGCAGCAGGTCCGCGTCCTGGGCGAAGACGCCGAGGCCCTGTACAGCGCGATCAAGCTGTACCTGGCGCAAATGTCGCGCGAGGACCTCAGCGAGCCGGACAACCGCCGCTGGGCCGAGATCATCGAGCTTGCGATCAACCTCAAGCTGGCCTGCGACCTGATCGAGCGCATGCTACGCAAGGTCCAGCAGCAGAAAACCAGTCAGCGCCGGGAGTTTTCCCAGACAGGCCTGGAGGAGCTCACCGGCCTGCAGGAGCAATTACTGGCCAACCTGCGCCTGGGCCTGTCGGTGTTTCTCAGTGCCGACCCGGAGAGCGCCCGCTTGCTGCTGCGTGAAAAACGCCGTTTTCGCGCCCAGGAACGGCGCTTGGCGCACGCCCATGTCAGCCGCTTGCAGCGTAAGGTGGTGCAAAGTATCGAGACCAGTTCGCTACACTTGGAGCTGATTGCCGACATGAAGCGGTTGAACTCTTTGTTCTGCAGCAGTGCCTATGTGGTACTGGGCGGCTCGGACACCGGCGGCCTGATGCTCGACAGCGTGCCGGACGAAGCCCGTCTGCCCTGATTTTGCCTACCAGAGGATTCTCGCTCGCCCATGCGTTGCCTGATGTTCGTTTGCCTGCTGATCTGCAGCCTGCCCTCATTGGCCCTCGACCGCTCACGCGTTGAGGGCTACCTGCTGCCCAACGGCCTGCAGGTCATCCTGAAAGACGGCTACGAGCGTGACCATGTGGCGATCCGCCTGGTGGTAGGGGTAGGCCTGGACGACTTCGATTGCGAGCAGAAAGAACTGCCGCACCTGCTTGAGCACCTGCTGTTCAGCGGCATCGACGAAACAGGCGAGGGCGGCCTGGAAGAGCGCTTGCAAACCCTGGGCGGCGAGTGGAACGCCTATACCAGCAGCGCCGACACCACCTTCGTGATCGAAGCCCCGGCGCGCAACCAGCGCAAGGTACTCGACCTGCTGCTGGCGGTCATCCGCGACACCCCTATCGATGCCAAGGCCCTGGCCACCGCCAAGCGCATCATCGAACGCGAAGATGGCGGCCATTATGGCCACCTGCAGCGCTGGCTCGACCGCCAGGACATCGGTCACCCCGCCAGCGATCAGCTGGCCACCGAGCTGGGCCTGAAATGCCCGGAGCGCTCCAATATCGACGACATGACCCTGGAGCAGGTGCAAGCCTTGCGTGACCGCTGGTACGCGGCCAACAACATGACCCTGATCATGGTCGGCGGCCTCGACCGCCTGCTGCCGGCTTATCTGGAACGCACCTTTGGCGAACTGCCAGCCACCGAACCGGAGGAGCGCCGCAACCTGGAGAGCATCACCCACCAGGCCGAACAACGTCGCGACCTGACCCGGGGCTGGCTGGGTGACAGCGTCAAACTGCACTGGCTGTTCATCGAGCCGGTGCTGGACAACGACCACCAGGCCACCCTCGACCTGCTGTCGCGCTACCTGGACTGGGCGCTGTACGACCAGCTACGCCTGCGCAACGGGCTGTCCTACGGTCCCTCGGTGCAGCGTGAGAGCTTTGGCGACACCGGCCTGCTCAGCCTCAACGCCGACCTTGAGCGCGATGACATCGACAAAGCGGTAAAGGTAATGCAGGCCCTGTTCGAGCACCTGCGCAAGGAAGGCCTGGACCCGGACACCTTCGCCCGCATCAAGGACGCTAGCGTCGCCAAGGAAAGCTGGAGCACCCAAGGCAACAGCGCCCTGGCCGACTATTACTGGGGCGCGCTGAACGACTATACCGACGGGCGTTTTGCCAACCCGGTGCGCAAGCTGCGCCAGGTCAGCCTGAAACAGGCCAACGCGGCGCTGAAAGAACTGCTCAGGGAAGAGGGCTACCTGCGTATCGAGAAACCGTTGCTTGGCTACGACGAGCTTTACGGGCTGGCCGCCTTGCTTGTGGGGCTGATACTGGCGGCAGGGTTGCTGCGCTGGCGACGTCATGGGCCTGAACGGCCGAGTGGTGCTACACGGGAGCGGTGAATCGGCGGTATCCTTTTGCCAGTACCGGCCCCTTCGCGGGCGTTATCGCCGAACCCTGTGGGAGCGGGCAAGCCCGCGAAGGGGCCGTACAGCCACCTCATCCTTTCTGTTGTAGCCCCCAATGCCCCAAATCCCCCATATCGTCCAGCGCATCATCGAACTGCTCAAACGCTACCCCGGCATCATCGCGCTCGGCGGTTTCCTCTCCGGTATCGGCAGCTTCATCCTGGTCGACCGCCAGGCCGGCCTGGCCAGCTGGGTTGCCGTACTCATGCTGGTCAGCTGGGTCTGGCTGATGCTGGAAAACACCCTCACCGGCCTGTTTGCGCGCACCTTCAACCGCGAAATCCCGCAGCCGCTGCTGCGCTACGCAACGCAGATGATCCACCAGGAAACGCTGTTCTTCGTGCTGCCGTTCTTCTTCATCACCACCACTTGGAACAGCGGACAGCTGGTGTTCACCGGTTTGCTCGGCGCTGCGGGCCTGATTTCGATCATCGATCCGCTGTACTACAAATGGCTGGCACCGCGGCGCTGGCTGTTCCTGGCGCTGCATACCCTGACGCTGTTCGCCGCCTTGCTGACCGCGCTGCCGATCATCCTGCACCTGACCACCGCGCAAAGCTTCAAGCTGGCCTTGATCGCGGCCATGGCCCTGTCGTTCCCCAGCCTGGCCAGCAGCTTCCCGATCAACAACTGGCGCCGCGCCGTGGCGCTGGTACTGGTTACCCTGTCGGTCGGTGCCGGGGGCTGGCTGCTGCGCTCCTGGGTACCGCCGGCCACCCTGTGGATGACCGAGGTGGCGGTGAGTACCGAAGTGCTGAACCGCCAGCCAGGCGAGTCGCTGGATGAAATTGCCGCCAGCCGCATACGCAGCAGCGGCCTGTACGCCTATACCGCCATCAACGCGCCACGCGGCCTGAACGAGCGGATCTACCATGTGTGGCAAAAGGACGGTAAAGAGGTCGACCGCATCGCCCTGGATATCCACGGCGGGCGCAAGGAAGGCTACCGGGCCTGGACCCACAAACAGAACTTCCCGCCAAACCCGGTGGGCAAGTGGCAGGTGAGGGTGCTGACCGAAGATGGCCAGGTGATTGGCGTACTGCGCTTCAAGGTGGTCGACGATGCACCGGTTGGAAGTTGAAATCCATGCTTACGCATTACCTGTGTAGGAGCAGCCTTGTGCTGCGAAGGGGCCTGTACCGTAAACCACTTTTGTGGGCGCTCACGGCCTCTTCGCAGCACAAGGCTGCTCCTACAGGTCGCGATGCCGAACCAAGAGACAGCACATAATCACCAAACAGCCCATGCCCGCTGCGCTATGATCAGCCCCTAAGCCTTAGCGCCGAGTCAATTGCATGGAGCCTATGACCACCCCCAGCGCCACCCTGGACGCCAGCAGCCAACCGGCCTGCCTGCGCATAACCGGTGACTGGACCCTGGCGCACTACGCCAGCCTCAAGCGCGAGAGCGAACAACTGCGCGCGCAATACACGGCCGACACCATCGCCGACCTCAGCCAGCTGGGGCGCCTGGACACCGCCGGGGCCTCGCTGCTGACCGAGCTGCTCGGCTCCGAGCGCCTGGCGCACTGTACCCAGGACCTGCCCGAAGCCAGCCGCGCGCTGCTCAAGAGCGTCTACTGCTCGGTCCAGGACTACTGCATCCCTGTCAAGGAACCCGAGCGCAACGTACTGCTGATGCTGCTGGAGCGCATCGGCCGCGCCGTCGCCACACTGTGGCAAGACTCCTTGCAGTTGCTCGGCTTCATCGGTGTCATCCTCGAGACATTGCTGCGCCGCGCCCTGACACCGCACCGCTGGCGCCTAACGCCGGTTGTGGCACATATCGAGCAGACCGGGCTGGACGCGGCCCCTATCGTTGCCTTGCTGACCTTCCTGGTAGGCGCGGTGGTGGCCTTCCTCGGTGCCACGGTGCTGGCCGCGTTCGGCGCGACCATTTTCACCGTCGACCTGGTGGCGTTCTCGTTCCTGCGCGAGTTCGCCGTGCTGCTCACCGCCATCCTCATGGCCGGCCGCACCGCCAGCGCCTTCACCGCGCAGATCGGCTCGATGAAGGCCAACGAAGAAATCGACGCCATCCGCACCCTGGGCCTGAACCCAATGGAGCTGCTGGTGGTACCACGGGTTCTGGCACTGCTGATTTCGCTGCCCTTGCTCACCTTCATCGCGATGATCTGCGGCATTGTCGGCGGCGCGGTGGTATGCGCCCTGTCGCTGGATATCTCGCCGGCCATGTTCCTGTCGCTGCTGCAAACCGATATAGGCGTGCAACACTTCCTGGTGGGCTTGGCCAAGGCGCCGTTCTTCGCCTTCCTGATCGCAGCCATCGGCTGCCTCGAAGGCTTCAAGGTCAGCGGCAGCGCCGAATCGGTGGGCGCACACACTACCTCGGCGGTGGTGCAGTCGATTTTCGTGGTCATCGTGCTGGACGCCGTGGCCGCGCTGTTCTTCATGGAGATGGGTTGGTGATTGATCGGGAAAAAGTGATCGAAGCCCGCGGCATCTGCAACCGCTTCGGCCCCCAGGTTGTGCATGAAAACCTTGACCTTGACCTGTACCGTGGCGAAATCCTCGCCGTGGTCGGTGGTTCGGGCAGCGGCAAATCGGTACTGCTGCGCAGCATCATTGGGCTGCGACGGCCCAATGAGGGGCTGATCAAAGTGTTCGACCAGGACCTTGCCGGCTTGGGCGAAGAACAGCGCTCGTTGGTCGAACGGCGCTTCGGCGTGCTGTTCCAGAAGGGCGCGCTGTTCTCTTCGCTGACCGTCACCGAGAACGTGGCCTTGCCGTTGATCGAACACGCCGGGCTGTCCCGCGCCGATGCCGAGCACCTGGCCGGCGTGAAGCTGGCCCTGGCCGGGCTGCCGATCTCGGCCGCCGACAAGTACCCGTCCTCGCTGTCAGGGGGCATGATAAAGCGTGCAGCGCTGGCCCGGGCCCTGGCCCTGGACCCGGACATCCTGTTTCTCGACGAGCCCACCGCCGGCCTGGACCCGATCGGCGCCGCCGCGTTCGACCAGTTGATCCTGACCCTGCGCGATGCAC
This sequence comes from Pseudomonas sp. SIMBA_068, assembly GCF_046534705.1. Lineage (NCBI taxonomy): Bacteria > Pseudomonadati > Pseudomonadota > Gammaproteobacteria > Pseudomonadales > Pseudomonadaceae > Pseudomonas > Pseudomonas sp. SIMBA_068. The sequence continues at coordinate 257,288 of NZ_JAWRYI010000010.1, read as the reverse complement.
TGGGCCTATCGGTGTTCCTCATCACACACGACCTCGACACCCTTTACACCATTACCGACCGCATCGCGGTGCTGTCGCAGAAAAAGGTCCTGGTGGCCGGCCCGCTGGCCGAGGTCGAACAGACCAACGACGCCTGGATTCAAGAATACTTTCACGGCCCACGCGGGCGCGCCGCCGAGCAGGCCGCCACCCGTGCCGGGCAGGAGCGCTGAGCAATGGAAACCCGAGCCCATCACGTTCTTATCGGCCTGGTCACCGTCCTGGTGGTGGCGGGTGCCATGCTGTTCGGCCTTTGGCTGACCAAGTCCAGTGTCGATGACGCCTTCAAGGATTACGAAGTGGTGTTCAACGAAGCCGTTTCCGGCCTGTCGCGTGGCAGCCCGGTGCAGTACAACGGCATCAAGGTGGGCGATGTGTCTACCCTGCGGCTGGACCCGAACGACCCGCGCCGGGTACTGGCCCGGGTGCGCCTGAGCGGTGACACCCCGGTAAAAGAAGACACCCAGGCCAAGCTGACCCTGGCCGGCGTGACAGGCAACTCGTTCATCCAGCTCAGCGGCGGCACCCCGCAAAGCCCGGAACTGAAAGGCAAGGATGGCAAGCTGCCGGTGATCATTGCCTCGCCGTCGCCGATCTCGCGACTGCTCAACGACAGCAGTGACCTGGTCACCAACATCAACCTGCTGCTGCACAACGCCAACCAGATGTTCTCCGAAGACAACATCGGACACCTCAGCAGCACCCTGGCCAACCTCGACAAGACCACGGGGGCCTTCGCCGGCCAGCACGGCAGCATCGCCCAGGCCATCGAGCAACTGGTGCAGGTAGGCAAGCAGGCCAGTGCCACGTTGGCCGAAACCCAGGCACTGATGCGCAATGCCAACGGCCTGCTGGCCAGCGATGGCAAGCAGGCAATCGGCAGTGCCGAACAGGCCATGCAATCCCTGGCCGAAAGCACTGCCACGATCAACAACTTGCTGAAAAACAACAGCGAGGCCATCGGCGACGGCGCCCAGGGCCTGAACCAGCTCACCCCAGCCATTCGTGAGCTGCGCGAAACCCTCAACGCGCTCAAAGGCATTTCCCGGCAACTGGAGGCCGACCCGAGCGGCTACCTGCTCGGCCGCGACAACAACAAGGAGTTCCAGCCATGAAACCGTCGATGCGCCTGCTGGCCCTCGCGGCCGCGCTTAGCCTGGCCAGTGCCTGCTCAATCCTGCCCAAGACCGAACCCTTCGACCTTTATCGCCTGCCGGTAAACCAGCCCAGCCGCACGGCGGTGCCGCTGGACTGGTCCTTGCGCCTGAACAAGCCGCTGGCCAGTGAAGTGCTGGCGGGGCCGCGCATTGCCGTCATCCCGCAGGGCGATGTGGTCAGCAGTTACAAGGGCGCGCGCTGGAGCGATGCGGCCCCGGTGCTGCTGCGCAACCGCCTGCTCGATGGTTTTCAGCGTGACGGCCAGGTGCAGCGCCTGAGCGCCGACGACAGCAACCTGCAGGCCGACTACGAGCTGGCTGGCGAGCTGCAGGCCTTTCAGAGTGAATACCGCGCGGGCGGGGCAGTGGAGGTGGTGATCCGCTACGACGCGCGTCTGGTCCAGGGGCGCGACCAGCGCATCCTGGCCAGCAAGCGCTTCGAAATCCGCCAGCCGCTTGCCGACAAGCAGGTGTCAGCGGTGGTCGCCGGCTTCGGCCAGGCCAGCGACCAGCTGGTGGGGCAGGTGGTGGGCTGGACCATTGGCCAGGCCAACCAGGCTCAATTGAAGGTTCAGGCGAAGAACCAGTAGCAGATGAAGATCGCCGCAATCACCCCGGACAACTCGGCCAGCAGTGCGCAACCCACCGCATGGCGCACGCGCTGGATGCCCACGGCGCCAAAGTACACGGCCAGTACGTAGAAGGTGGTTTCGGTGCTGCCTTGAATCGTTGCCGCTACCAGGGCCGGGAAGCTGTCCACGCCTTGGGTCTGCATGGTCTCGATCAGCATGGCCCGAGCTGCGCTGCCGGAGAACGGCTTGACCAGCGCGGTGGGCAGGCCCTCGACGAAGCGGGTATCCAGGCCCATCCAGTTCACCGCATGGCGGATACCGTCCAGGGCCAGCTCCAGGGCGCCAGAGGCGCGCAGCACACCCACCGCCACCAGCATCGCCACCAGGTACGGCAGCAGGTTCTTGGCCACGTCGAAGCCTTCCTTGGCGCCTTCGACAAAGGCTTCATACACCTTCACCCGCCTCATGGCACCAATCACCAGGAACAGCATGATCACGCCAAACAGCGTGAGGTTGCCCAGGATCGATGACAGGCTAGCCAGCGCGGCGGCCGACAGGGTGCCAAGAAACGCCATGAAACCGCCCAGCAGCAAAGCGCCGGGGATGAAGTAGGCAAGCACCACCGGGTCCCACAGACGCAAACGCTGCATCACAGCCACCGACAGCAGGCCGACCAGGGTCGAGACGCTGGTCGCCAGCAGGATTGGCAGGAACACCATGGTCGGGTCGGGCGCGCCCTGCTGGGCCCGGTACATGAAGATGGTGACCGGCAGCAGCGTCAGCGACGAGGCATTGAGCACCAGGAACAGGATCTGCGCGTTGCTCGCGGTGGTGCTGCTGGGGTTCAGCTCCTGCAGTGCGCGCATGGCCTTCAGGCCGATCGGCGTGGCGGCGTTGTCCAGGCCCAGGCCGTTGGCGGCAAAGTTCATGGTAATCAGGCCCAAGGCAGGGTGGCCGGGCGGTACCTCAGGCATCAGGCGGGCAAACAGCGGGCCCAGCACCTTGGCCAACCATTCGACGATACCGGCCTTCTCGGCGATCTTCAGAAAGCCCAGCCACAGGGTCAGTGTGCCGAACAGCAGCACCATCACCTCGACCGACAGCTTGGCCATGGCGAAGATGCTTTCGACCATTGCCGCGAAGATGCCAGCGTTGCCGCCTACCAGCCATTGGGCCAGGGCGGACACCGCCGCCACCAGGAAAAAGCCAAGCCAAAGGCCGTTGAGCATCCGCGTGTTCCCCCTGAAAAATGCCCGAATGATAGCGTATCGCAGCCCCTGACTGGCGATCGCAGACGAGGGCTGCGCCCTCGTATCGCGGCCCCAAGATCTCACAGACAATAAAAAGCCCCGACAGGTCGGGGCTCTTCATCAACCAGCGGTCAGGCTCAGCGCTTGGCGGTTTCGCCAGCGACTACAGCTTCCTTTTTGTCGGCCATCAGCGAGGCGTAGTACTTCTCGCCCTTGGCCGCGTCGTACATGCCTTCCCAACGGGCGATGACCAGTGCCGCCAGGGCGTTGCCCACCACGTTCAGCGCGGTACGGGCCATGTCCATGATGCGGTCGACACCGGCGATGAAGGCCAGGCCTTCCAGCGGGATGCCCACGCTGCCCAGGGTAGCCAGCAGGACCACGAACGATACCCCCGGCACGCCAGCGATGCCTTTGGAAGTGACCATCAGGGTCAGCACCAGCAGCAGCTGCTGGCTCCACGACAGGTCGATACCGTACAGCTGGGCGATGAAGATGGCCGCGATGCTCTGGTACAGGGTCGAACCGTCAAGGTTGAAGGAGTAGCCGGTCGGTACCACGAACGAGCAGATCGACTTCGGCGCGCCGTACTTTTCCATTTTCTCGATCACGCGCGGCAGAACGGTTTCGGAGCTGGAGGTGGAGTACGCCAGGATCAGCTCATCTTTCATGATGCGCATGATCTTGATCACCGAGAAGCCGAACACGCGGGCCACCAGGCCCAGCACCATGAAGGCGAAGAAGGCGATGGCGAAGTACACCAGCAGCACCAGCTTGGCCAGCGGCAGCAGCGAGCTGAAGCCGAAGTTGGCCACGGTCACGGCGATCAGGGCGAACACGCCGATCGGGGCGTAGTTCATGATCATGTGGGTGACCTTGAACATGGTTTCCGAGACGGCCTGGAAGGTGCGTACCAGTGGGTCGCGCAGTTCTGCCTGCAGGCTCGACAGGCCCAGGCCGAACATTACCGAGAAGAAGATGATCGGCAGCATTTCGCCACGCATCAGCGCTGCGAAGATATTCGACGGGATCAGATTCAGCAGGGTTTCGATGAACGCGTGCTCATGCTGCACCTCAGCCGCAGTGGCCTGGTACTTGGAGATGTCCACGGTACCCAGGGTGCTCATGTCGATACCGGCACCCGGGTGGAACAGGTTGGCCAGCACCAGGCCCACGACGATGGCGATGGTGGTCACCACTTCGAAGTAGATGATGGTCTTCAGGCCGATGCTGCCCAGTTTCTTCGCATCGCCTACCCCGGCGATACCCACGATCAGCGACGAAATCACGATCGGGACGACGATCATCTTGATCAGGCGAATGAAGATGTCACCAGCAGGCTGAAGGACGTTGCTGATCCACCATGCCTTTTCTGCACTGAAATGATTCAGTAGCGCGCCGATTGCAACACCCAGCACCAGACCGATAACGATCTGCCAGGCGAGGCTCAGTTTTGCCTTCTTCATGTCTTTACCCTTTGTTCTAGTGGTCATGGCACCTGGCGGATGCACGCGTAACAAAGCCATTGGCAAGGTCACGTACAGCAGAAGATTCCGTCCGGCGACTTCATGTAAGGACACCGCAGGCGAGCGACAGGGCGCTCTGGCCAGCGAAAAAGGCGGCAACTATTGCGACGGCAAGGGGCGAAAGCTAATGCCGGAAACGCATACCCCATACCGTTTATGCATATCGATTTGCACGAAAAGAGGGCGTTCGCAAGTGCTTGATTTATAACGTTCGGAATCCCGAACAAGACCAAACCGCCAGATTTCGGCAGATTTAACGGTACACAAAGGGCGAAGAAGATGGCTTGTTCGACAATCCGAATGGCGTAAATGCCACTTGTAGAAGCAGCCAAGAGGTCGAAAAAAATTTGATGTACGGTCGAGACAAAATGTGTCTCAGGGGAAAAAACGCGCAAGGAAAGCGACGTTTCCTACAGGGCTCCTCGGAAGTCAGGTCTGCCAAGGTATCCCTGTGACACCGCAGACCTGATACTTCCGATTCCGCCTTTCCTGACCCGGCCCATTGCTGGAGGTACTCCCTGTACCCCTAGGCCACTCCGATCCTGTAGCAATCAGAACAGCCCGACCCCTTGGTCATGTGCTGCCCCTCCTCGGGGCGGCGCATCATAGAAGGCTGAACTATAGAAAGGTTCAGCTTCTATTACGTGACAGTCGGTGACCTTTCATCCGTACCCGCAATAAATGCTCAATACCAGTTCGGGTCACGCTTGAGCTGCTCCCGAAGCATCGCCTTCATGCCGTCGTCGGGTTCGCCCAGCCAACGGTACTGCGCATGGCGAGTAGGCGACTTGTCGCTCGGTAATCCTTCAGGTACCTCCACGAGCATCCCGTAGGCATCATCCTTGTCCCAGCTGAAGGCAACGATCAGGCGCTTGTAGGTGCACTTGTCCTGGGCCTCGCACAGGGGGCCGACCAGGTACTTGTCGCCATCTTCGCTAACCGCGGACATCTGCTCCTGGGCACTGCCGGTCAGATTGACCACCCAATCGGGCAGGCGTTCCTCGCCCTTGATCGTGTCTTGCCAGGTTTCCCGGTACTCCGGGTCCGAGCCGAGCAACTGGTCGACCCGGACCTGGCCGTCATTGGCCGCCATCGCCGCCGCACTGCCACCCATCAGCAGGGCGGCAGCCAGGGCTGTTGAAAGCATCCTGCCCATCTTCAACCTCGTCCACGTCCAAAGAAGAAGGAGGCTACGAACAGCACCAGGAAGACAATAAACAGGATCTTCGCGATACCCGTCGCAGCGCCGGCGATACCACCGAAGCCCAGTACGGCAGCGACAATGGCGATGATGAGGAAAGTGATAGCCCAACTCAGCATGGTGGTTCTCCTTTCTTTTTCAGAATCGGTCCGGCCGGCAGGTCAGAAGACCCAACGGTCCTGTGGTACGACATTTTCCAAGGTGGCCGGGGAGGCAGTCGCCTGGCCAGCTGGCAGCGGGTCAGCGGCCTTGACCAGGGTATGGGCACGGGTTGCCTGAATCTGCGTCAACAGTGCAGTCTGCGCTGCTACCTGCTCAGCCAGGCGCGCGGTCTGCCAGCTGTAGTAAAAGAGGCCAGCGGCCAAGGTCAGCAGCAGCGCCATGCCGAGTGTCAGCATCTGGCGCAGGGGCAGTGCAGCTATCTGCGAGCGGTTGACGGATTGGCGGTTCATGCCGGCTCCTCCTGCTGTAATTTTTGTTCAAACCTGAACAGGTAATTGCAGCCTGCATGCCAGCCTTGCCAATTAAATAAAATCCTTATAAATCAATTAGTTAACTAGATAGCGCAGGGACCCCTAGCTCGTATCCTGCACGATGGCGCCTGTGGGGTCGTGCGAATTGCACGATCAGCCTTCCACCTTGGTCGCCACCTTGAGCAAGTCGGCATCCACGCCGCGTACACCGATGATCTGCCGGGCGATCTCCACGGCGATGGTTTTCTGCTCAGCGCTGACTACCTCGCCCGACAGCCGCACCATCCCCGCTTCGCTGGCCACTTTCAGGTTCAGGCCATCGAGATTGCGGCTGAAGCGGTAGCTATTGTGGATCTTGTCGATGATCCAGCTGTCACTCGGCTGCGGCCCGGTTGGCGCGCCCACTGGCGTTTCCCGCGCCTTGGCCATGGCTGCGGTATCCAGGCTGACCAGGTTGTTGACCAGGTGTACGCCGTCGGTGGTACGCGCCACCACGCCTGCCAGCTCCTTGGCTTCGGCACTGTCGACCCTGCCGCGCAACGTCACCACGCCGTCACTGCTTTGTACTTCTATAGGGGCCTTTTCGGTGGTGCGGCTCCACAACAGCCGGGCACGGATCACCGCCGCCAGGGTGGCGTCCTCCAGGCGCTGGGCGTAGGCACGTAGCTCCAGCGGGCGCTCAACCAGTTGGGCATTGAGCTGCAGGTGGTTCTCCACCTGTTCGATGCCCCGGGTGGCCCGGGCCACATCTTCAGCCAGCTGCCGCTCGACCTCGTTCTCCACCTCACCTGAAAGCCGCGCCTGCTTTCCGTCCACTTCTACCTTGATACGAAATGGGTTGAGCATGCGGTTCAATGACAGCGCGGTTTGCAGGGCGCCTTCCAGGCGCGCGTCCTGCACAGGGTCGGCGAAGGCCGGTGTAAATATTGGCAGCAGGGTGGCTGCCAAAACAGCTGTACGCAGGTAAAAGGGCATGGCAGTGCCTCCTTCGTAGGCAAAATCTGAAAATCATCGCAACCAATGTGCCACCGCGTGCCTCTAACCAAATCATTGGAATATCGCGGTCTGCAGGCATCGTTTGGCCATTGGCTAGCATGCAAAGGACAGAATCCTTCAGAATTGACCATGCAACTTGCCCGATTTTTCCCACACTAAATAAAGATCTATCCCTAAGGAGCACAGGAAATGGAATCAGCCCAGGACAACCAAGGCCGCATTCTGCTGGTGGATGACGAGTCCGCGATCCTGCGCACCTTCCGCTATTGCCTGGAAGACGAGGGCTACAGCGTGGCCACGGCCAACAGCGCCGCCCAGGCCGAAACCTTGCTGCAGCGCCAGGTGTTCGACCTGTGCTTCCTCGATTTGCGCCTGGGCGAGGACAACGGCCTAGACGTACTGGCGCAGATGCGCATCCAGGCACCCTGGATGCGCGTGGTGATTGTCACCGCGCACTCGGCGATCGACACAGCGGTGGACGCCATCCAGGCCGGCGCCGCCGACTACCTGGTCAAGCCCTGCAGCCCCGACCAGCTGCGCCTGGCCACCGCCAAGCAGCTGGAGGTGCGCCACCTTTCCGCGCGCCTGGAGGCACTGGAAGGTGAAGTGCGCAAACCCAAGGACGGCCTCGACTCGCACACCCCGGCCATGATGGCGGTGCTGGAAACCGCCCGCCAGGTCGCCACCACCGACGCCAACATCCTCATCCTGGGCGAGTCCGGCACCGGTAAAGGCGAGCTGGCCCGGGCCATCCATGGCTGGAGCAAGCGTGCACGCAAAGCCTGCGTGACCATCAACTGCCCGTCGCTGAACGCCGAGCTGATGGAAAGCGAACTGTTCGGCCACACCCGCGGCGCCTTCACCGGCGCCAGCGAAAGTACCCTTGGACGGGTCAGCCAGGCCGACGGGGGCACGCTTTTTCTTGACGAGATCGGCGATTTTCCGCTGGCCTTGCAGCCCAAGTTGCTGCGGTTCATTCAGGACAAGGAATACGAGCGCGTCGGTGACCCGGTTACCCGGCGCGCCGATGTACGCATTCTGGCAGCCACCAACCTCAACCTCGAAGAGATGGTGCGCGAAAGCCGCTTCCGCGAAGACCTGCTGTACCGCCTCAATGTCATTACCTTGCACTTGCCGCCCCTGCGCGAGCGCAGCGAGGACATCCTGACCCTGGCTGACCGCTTCCTCGCCCGCTTCGTCAAGGAATACTCCCGCCCCGCCCGGGGCTTCAGCGACGAAGCACGCTCGGCCCTGCTCAACTACCGCTGGCCCGGCAACATTCGCGAACTGCGTAACGTGGTAGAGCGGGCCAGCATCATCTGCCCGCAAGAACGTGTGGAAATCAGCCACCTGGGCATGGGCGAACAACCTGCCGGCAATGCCCCGCGCGTGGGTGCAGCACTAAGCCTGGATGAGCTGGAGCGCGCCCATATCGGCGCCGTGCTGGCGGCCAGCGACACTCTCGACCAAGCCGCCAAGACCTTGGGCATCGATGCCTCCACCCTGTACCGCAAACGCAAGCAGTACAACCTATGAAGTGGCCACCCATGAAGCTGCGCACGCGGCTTTTCCTCAGCATCTCGGCGCTCGTGACCGTGGCATTGCTTGGGTTGTTGTTGGGCCTGGTCAGTGTGCTGCAGATGGCCACGGTGCAGCAGCAGCTAGTGCGCGAGACCACCCATGCCTTGGAAGTGGGGCTGAAGTTGCGCCAGAACCTGGGTGAACAGCTGACCCTGATTCTTGATGAAGACACCGCCCCGGAAAGCCTGCGGCTGTTGCAGGAAAACTTCCAGGCCCTGCTAAACCAAGGGCTGGAGCAAGGCGGTGAGCGCACCGGTTTCAGCAAGGCCAGCAGCAATTACCAGACGTTCCTCCAGGCCTATCGCGACAGCACCGCACCCGCTCGCAGCATGGGTGTGGATCAACCGCTGGGGGCCGCGTTCAACCAGGTGCGCAGCGACCTGATCGATTCCCACAGGCAGGCATTGGACCTGATTACCCGTAGCGAGGAACGCACCCGGGACCGCGCCTTGCTGGTCAGTGGTGTGCTTGGCCTGATGGGCCTGGTGGTGCTGGTACTGGGCTTTATTACCGCGCACAACATCGCCCGGCGGTTCGGCCAGCCGATCGAAGCCTTGGCCATCGCGGCCGACCAACTGGGCAAAGGTAATTTCGACGTCACCCTGCCAGTCACCCAGGCCACCGAGCTGAACCAGCTGACCCGCCGCTTCGGCCTCATGGCCGATGCCTTGCGCAAGCATCAGGCCACCAACGTCGACGAGCTGCTGGCCGGCCAGCAGCGGCTGCAGGCCGTGCTCGACAGCATCGACGACGGCCTGCTGATCATCGACCGCCAAGGCCGCCTGGAGCACCTCAACCCGGTGGCGCAACGCCAACTGGGCTGGAACCACAGCCGCGTGGGCAGCAGCCTGGCCGAGGCCCTGCAGCGCCCGGAACTGGAGCAGCAGCTGCGCCAGGTGCTGCGCGGCGGCAGCCTGGACCGGCCGCCGGACGACTTGAACATGGAGGTCGATGAAGAAGCGCGCCTGCTCACCTACAGCCTGACCCCGGTCAGCCACCCGCAGGGCCCGATCCTTGGCGCGGTGATGGTGCTGCACGATGTGACCGAGCAGCGGGCATTCGAACGCGTGCGCAGCGAGTTCGTGCTACGTGCCTCCCACGAGCTACGCACCCCGGTCACCGGCATGCACATGGCCTTCGGCCTGTTGCGCGAGCGGGTCAAGTTCCCTGCCGAGGCGCGCGAAAACGACCTGCTGGAAACCATCGGCGAAGAAATGCAGCGCCTGACCCAGCTGATCAACGACCTGCTCAACTTCTCCCGCTACCAGAGCGGGCTGCAGAAACTCGATCTCGCCCCCTGCGCCCTGGACGAACTGCTGGAGCGGGCGCAACTGCGTTTCGCCGAGCAGGCGGCACACAAGCAGATCGAGTTGACCAAGGAGCTGGAACCGCCGCTGCCGCGCCTGCGGGCTGATGCTGCCCAGCTGGACCGGGTGCTGGACAACCTGCTGCACAACGCCATCCGCCATACCGCCAACGGCGGGCGTATCCGTTTGCATGCAAGACGGCATGCGGAGCGGGTGATCATCAGTGTCGAGGACAATGGCGAGGGCATTGCCTACGGGCAGCAGGGGCGCATCTTCGAGCCCTTCGTGCAGGTAGGCCGCAAGAAAGGGGGCGCAGGGCTGGGGCTGGCGTTGTGCAAAGAAATCGTGCAGCTGCATGGCGGGCGGATGGGCGTGTTTTCCCGGCCGGGGCAGGGGACCCAGTTCTATATGGCGCTGCCGGTTTGACAGTCGCCTGCACCGGCCTCACCGCCGGGCAGGATTACTCAGTGCTCTGCGCGTCGTGGTAGCTGCCCGCGGGTTACCAGCTCGGCAAACTGCCTGGCGTTCAGCGGCCGGGCAAACAGCCAGCCCTGGCCGTAATTGACCCCTTCACTGTTCAGCAGCACCGCCTGGTCCTCACACTCTATGCCCTCTGCTATCACCCGCAGGTGAAGGTCATGGGCCATGCGGATGATATGCGGAGCAACGCCACTGCTGGCGGCATCGTGGCCAAGCGCGTCGATGAACGCCTTGTCGATCTTCAGGCAGTCCACGGGTAGGGTCTGCAGGTAGGCCAGGCTGCAATAGCCTGTACCAAAGTCGTCGATGAGCACCTGATGCCCCGAAGCGCGCAGCGCTTGCAGGTTGTCACGGGCCACCACCACATCCACCAGGCCTCGCTCGGTGACCTCGAAGGCAATCTGGCTGGGCGCCACCCGATGCAAGGCCAGCAGGCGGGCCGCCACCCGGCCGATCCGCGGCACCATCACATCGCAAGCGGCCAGGTTCACCGATATGTACAGTTTAGGGTGCGAGCGCAGCAACTGGCCCAGCTGTTCGAGCACGCGCTGCAGGACAAAGTCGGTGATCTGGCGAATCTGCCCGGTGTTTTCCGCCAGCGGGATGAACAAGTCCGGGCTGGTCAGGGTGCCGTCCGGGCGCCGCCAGCGCACCAGCGCTTCGGCACCCACGCAGCGTCGGCTGTCGAGTTCGAAGATCGGCTGGTACAGCACCTGCAGCTCCCCGCGGCGCAAGGCATGCTGCAACTCCGAGCTCATCGACCGCCGCTGCAGGATCAATTGCAGCACCAGCCAACCAATGCAGCACGCCGCCAACACACTGCCGGGGAACAGCAGCCAGAGCATGCCGTTCATCCTCAATGGCAGGCTGGCCCGCGGGGCAATCAGCACCAGTTGGTAATCCGGCGACTTGGTCGGCATGCGGTAGATCAGGCGGTCGCTGAGTTCAAGTAGCGACTTGTGGCTTGTCGACCAGGCCGAGGGCGGCGGCCACACTTGTGGCGGCCCCAGCACGGGGATGGCGCGGGCACCGTTATCCAGCACCACCACCAGGCTGCCGCCCGGAGGCAGATCGACCACATCGGTCAGGTGCCCGCGCGAGGTGGAGACCACGAACTGGCCTCGGCCTAGCATGAGCGCAGCCAGGTTCTCGTTCGGTTCGGTGGTGGTGTTCAACCAGTAGCTGTAGGTCGGCCCCTGGATATCCGGTGCCCGCAAAGGTTCGAACGCCCGCTCATCACCACGGTTGGAGCAGGCGATATCACCATCCACGTAAGCCGCTTCATAAATGAACCGCGAACTCAGCCCCACCTGCTGCAAGGCCGCCAGCATCGCTGGGCTGCAGCCACGCAAGGGCTGTGCCTGCAACAGGTCTACCCCTTCACGCAGCTGGCCAAACACTTGTTCGAGGCGGTCGAGAAAACGCTCACCCTGGGCGTTCATCTGTTCGCTCTCGCTTTGCTTCATCTGTTGCAGGGCAATACCGATGCTGGCAGAGAGCAACAGGGCCGCGCTGGCCAGCGCTGCCAACGTGGCCAGCATCCAGGGACGGTAAAAAATTTGGCGCAGCAGGGTGATGATGGCTGACATCAAAGGCATCCAGTTGATAATTAAGGTATAGCAACTGGATCGAGAATCACCCTCACCGTCTGGCACTTCGCTGCACGCCACACTGTTTTTTGTGGGAGCGACTGCCGTATTAAAATCCAAAGGTTTGCGCGATCACTGTGGGAGCGGGCGTGTCGGAGCGCCGAACCGCCGCGAACACCGGCGTAGCCGGTGCCATACCGCGCGTCGCATTCTTCGCGGGCACGCCCGCTCCCACAGGGTGGATGCGCCAGCCTGAGTGATGGTGCAAAACGGTTGGGCCTACAGGGCTCAACGCCTGCGGTTGAGCACCTGCAGCATCGCCGCCGTCTGCGCATCGGGCATGCCGTCGAAGCGCTGCGGGCGGAAGCGCATCTGGAACGCAGTGATCACATGACGGGTGGCAACATCCAGCACCCCGGTCTGCTCGATTTGATAGCCAAACCGCGCCAGTTCCTGTTGGTACCAGCCAATGCTCGGCGGGTTGACGCTGAAGTAGGCCTGCTGCCGTGACACTGCGTTGGCATCTGGCCAGATACCCAGCCCGGCATCGGCCAGGCGCTTCCACGGGAACAGCGGCCCCGGGTCCAGCTTGCGTGATGGAGCGATATCACTGTGACCAATGATGTGCCGCGGTTCGATGTTGTTGCGCTTTACGATGTCCTTGAGCAGCGCAATCAGCGACTGGACCTGCGCTTCGCTGTAAGGGTGCCAGACCCGGCCATTGGGTGTGTCGGTGAACCCAGGGTTGACGATCTCGATGCCAATGGACGAGGAGTTCAGCCAGGTGCGCCCCTGCCACTGGCTGTCGCCGGCATGCCAGGCACGGCGGTTTTCATCCACCAGTTGATACACCGTCGCAGGGCCGTCGCCGATCAGGTAATGGCTGCTGACCTCACCATGGGTGAGCAACGCGAGCGAGCGCTCCAGCGAAGCATTGGTGTAATGCAGGACAACGAACTGGATGCGGTTGTCCTGGTTGGCCGAGGGGTGGCTGCGGTCGATGCGCAGGCCCGTCGAGCAACCGGCGACAGATAACAGCAAAAAGGAAATCAGCGTTTTTTTCAGCGTGGAAAGCACGTCAGTGGCCTCAGCGAATGAGCGCTACAGTATAACGTGCTCCCCATGGCCGCGCTTGCCGTGGGTCTGTGTTTGCAGGCTAGTTCTGCTCGACGCGGTTGCGCCCCAGCTCCTTGGCCCGGTACAGCGCCGCATCGGCGCGCTTGAGCACCTGGTCGCCGCGCTCGCCGGAGCGGAACGCACCCAGGCCGATGGAGGTGGTGATCACCACCCGCTCGCCCTTGAAGTGGAACGGGCAGGCTTCCACCGTGGCCCGCATTATTTCCGCCACTTGAGCAGCGGCGGCCGGTGATGTCTGTGGCAGCAGCAGGACGAATTCCTCGCCACCGAAGCGGGCGATGAAGTCACGGCCCCGCAGGCGCTTGCGCAGCTGGTCGGCGACAATCTTCAACACCTTGTCCCCGGCCAGATGCCCATAACTGTCGTTGATGCGCTTGAAATGATCCAGGTCGAGGATCGCCATGGCCAGATGGCCGCCATTCTCCTGCCATTCGATTATTTCGCGCTCGACCCGCTCGCTCCAGGCCGCGCGGTTGGGCAGACCGGTCAGGGGGTCGAGCAGGGCTTTCTGGCGTTGCTCTTCCAGGTGCTCGCGGTAACCGAGCGCCTCGTGCTCCATGTTCGCCACTCGCTCGGACAAGCCTTGCAGGCGCCCCGCCAGCTCTTGCTCGCGGCGGTCCCGCTCGTGCTTGTGCTCGTCCATGGTGACCAGCAGGCCTTCCAGGCGGTTGTCCAGGATGTGCTTGAGGCTATCGACGTCGGCGGCGCCCTGCACACTGTTTTGCAACCCATCGACATGCTCACGCAACTGGGTATCCAGCTCGCGAGCGGCAGAGCTGTTGTCCGCATGGCCTGCACTGGCCTCGTGCAGGTGGCTCTGGAAGCCTTCGAGGCGCTCATTGAGTTGCTGCAGGTAGGTTTCGAACTCGTGCTGGCCACTGTCGGTGATCGCCAGCATGAGCACGGCGAGGTCATCCAGCACCGGGATCAGCTCGTACCAGTTCAGGCCCCGGGCAACGCGCTCGCGCATTTCCAGCGCCTGGGCCTTGTGCCGCTCGGGCAGGCTCAGGTCATCGAGCAGGCCGATCAGGGTCTTCTCGATGTGCGCAGCAACCTGGCTGTAGGGCGGCTCTACCGCGTAGGGCAGCGCATAGGGGCCGTCTTCGCCAAAGGTTTCTTCAAGTGTTTGTGCCGGTTGTTCTTCTGCCAAGGGTTCGCTGAAGGCCGCTCCCGGCTCGGGCGCTTCTTCCTGTGGCAGTGGCTGGGCGGCCGGGGTTTCAATTGTTTCGATCAACGCCGGGCCGGATATCTCCAGCTCAGGTTCGGGCGCTACCGTCGCTTCGGCGGTATAGGCTGAGAGCGGTTGCAGCGCATCCACATCGTCTGGCTGGGGGGCTTCGATACTGTGCTGTGCAGCCGGGGGCGCCTCAGCAGCAGGCACCGCTGCCGGCGCGGGCGCGGGCTCGCCTTGTGGCTCATCCTCGCGGCTACCGAACAGGCGTTGCAAAAAGCCGGGCCGGGTGTCGTCCCCCGGTTTGCCGAGGGCCGACAGTGCAAGGCCCTGCAAGCCGCTCAGCTCGCCCAGCAGCGGCGGCAGGTCGCGGGACTGGGCAACGCCACCATCGAGTTTTTTGGCCAGCTTTTTCAACGGCCGCGAGATATCGCTGGGCAGCGGCAAGCCTTGCAGTTGGCCGACCAGCGCGGTCAGCGCATCGCTGACCTGGTTCATGCGGGTTTCCCGGCGCTGCTCGGAGTCCAGCACCGCTTTTTCAAGGCGCGGAATCAACCCGGCGAGGCCGGCGTCCATGTTGTCGCTGCGGATAACCTCGCGCATTTCCTTCATGCACGCGTCCACCACCTTGTCACTGCCTTCGGCAGCCAGGGTGCTGCGCACCAGACCACGACGCAGCAGGTCGAGACGGGCGTCCCAGCGGCGTTCGAGCTTTTCTTGCTGCTCGATGCTTTTAAGGTATTTTTCTTTCCAGCGCTCAGCGTCTTCAGTCATGCCCGGGTCCGCAAACGGTGATGGCAATTAGCTCAAGACCGGCAGCGTATCCACAGTCAATGCATCAGGCAATCGAATCTCGACAGCGACGGGAAGGTGGTCGGAAATTGGCCGCGCCAACACCTCGACACGCTCAAGCGTGAGGCTTGGGCTGAGCAGGATATGGTCCAGGCAACGCTGGGGGCGCCAGCTGGGGAAAGTCGCCTCGACTTGCGGGGCGATCAGGCCCAGGTCGCGCAGCGGCGAGTGCTCCAGCAGGTCGGTGGCATGGGTGTTCATGTCGCCCATCAGCACCTGGTGACGGTAACCGCCAATCAGCTCGCGGATGTAGCCCAGTTGCAGGGCGCGGGTCTTGGCGCCAAGCGCCAGGTGCATCATCACCACGATCAGCGCATCTTCGCCTTCGCCAAAACGCACCAGGATCGCCCCACGGCCGGCCGGGCCAGGCAATGGGTGGTCTTCGAGCGCTTGCGGCTTCAGGCGGCTGAGCACGCCATTGCTGTGCTGGGCGAAACGCCCGAGGTTGCGGTTGAGTTGCTGGTACCAGTAGGGGAAGGCCCCCAGGTGAGCCAGGTGCTCGACCTGGTTTACATAGCCTGAGCGCAGGCTGCCCCCGTCGGCCTCCTGCAAGGCCACCAGGTCGAAGTCGCCCAGCAAATCACCGATTTTCTGCAGGTTGCCGGCACGCCCGTTGTGCGGCAGCAAGTGCTGCCAGCTGCGAGTCAGGTAATGCCGGTAGCGCTCGGTGCTGATGCCAACCTGAATGTTGAAGCTGAGCAGCCGCAGTCGACCATCCTCGGGCAGGCCAGAAGCCTGCAGGTGATGCTCGTTGACCTGCGGCTGGGGCAGGCCAATGCCACGCGTGGTTCTGAAGCGGGGCATGGGTTACGCCGCCTACTTGGCGGCGCGCTCCTTGGCGATCAGCTGATCGGCGACGTTCAGTACGCCTTCCGGCCCGCCAGCGGTACCCAGGTCGAAGCGGTACTTGCCGTTGACGACCAAGCTCGGTACGCCGGTGATTTCGTACTTCTTCGCCAGTTCCTTGGCCTTCTGAACCTGGCCTTTGATGGCGAAGGAGTTGAAGGTGGCGAGGAACTTGTCCTTGTCGACGCCTTGAGTGGCGAGGAAGTCGGCCATGTCGTCCGGCTTGGTCAGCTGCTTGCGCTGGTTCTGGATAGCATCGAAGACTGCGGCGTGCACCTTTTGCTCGACGCCCATGGCTTCGAGGGTCAGGAACATCTGGCCGTGTGCGTCCCATGGGCCACCGAACATGGCAGGAACACGTTTGAAGTTGACGTCAGCCGGCAGCTTTTCAGCCCACGGGTTGATGGTCGGCTCGAAGTGGTAACAGTGTGGGCAGCCGTACCAGAACAGCTCGACCACTTCGATCTTGCCAGGCACGGAAACTGGAACAGGGTTGCTCAGCTCGAGGTATTCCTTGCCAGCAACAGGCTCGGCGGCCTGGACGGCAGTCATACCAAATACGCTGGCAGCGACCAGCGCGGCGCTGAGAATCAGTTTACGCATGCTTTACTCCTGAGCAGTCATAGGTCGCCACGACCCTACCTGCACTGAGACAGGCCGGGAAGGGATCGAGTTCTGTAGTGTAACGGCTGCGGACTGAAAAAAGGGCGGCCCGGCCGCCCTTTCATCATTGGCCTACAACATTAACTGAAGGTTAATGCAGGCCCTGGATGTAGCTGGCCAACGCCTCGATGTCGTGGTTGCTCAGCTTGCCGGCAATGGTGCGCATGGTCATGGCATCACCATCGTTGGTGCGGTTGCCTTCGCGGAAGTCCGTGAGCTGCTTGGTCACGTACTGCGAGTGCTGGCCGCTCAGGTGCGGGAAGCCGGCCAAAGCAATACCTGCGCCGTTGGGGGAGTGGCAACCGGTGCAGGCAGGCATGCCTTTCTCCAGGTCGCCGCCATTGAACAGCGAACGGCCACGTTCGACCAGCTTGGGATCGGCGGCACCCACGCTGCCTTTCTGGCTGGAGAAGTAGGCGGCGATATCGGCCAGGTCCTGGTCGCTGAACGCGGTCAGCATGCCGGTCATCTCCAGCACGGTACGCTTGCCCGACTTGATATCGTGCAGTTGTTTTTCGAGGTAACGCTGGCCCTGGCCGGCCAGTTTCGGGAAGTTTGGTGCCAGGCTATTGCCGTCGGGGTTGTGGCAGGCGCCACACACGGCCGTCTTGGCCTGACCGGCGGCGGCATCGCCCTTGACAGTTTGCGCAGCAGTGGCCGCACCTGCGACACCCAGGGTCAACAGCAGACTCACGACTAGTTTGTTCATCAGCTAATCCAACACGGCTAAGGGTGAAATGTTATGTATCGGGACTGCCGCTCATCCAAAGGATGACCAAACGGTAGTCCTCGGCACTGCAGTCCATGCACAATCCACGCGGCGGCATAGCCTTGAAACCCTGGGTCACGTGCTTCACCAGTACATCCATGCCTTGCGCCAGCCTTGGCTCCCATGCTGCCCGGTCACCTTGTCTGGGTGCCTGTGGCAACTGCCCGGTGTGACAGGCCGCACACGTGCGGTTGTACAACACCTCGGGATCCTGTGTAGCCTGTGCGCTGAAAACCGGCAGGAACATACCGACAGCAAGCAGCCATTTCGCCATGCGGAACGACCTTCAGGGTTGGGGGCCGCGCTGCGTTCTGATGCGCGAGCTATTGTTCGACACCCCATGCCCGTTCCCCTTCGCTGGGAGAATGAGCACACAAAAACTGGGGCATTATATACTTCCGCCATCCAAACGGAAACGACACCGCTTGCCAGGCTCGGGCCTTCAGAGTCAGGCAACACCCACATCGGATATCCCATGCAAGTCAAGAACCCCATCCTCGGCCTCTGCCAGAAAGCCACATTCGCCCTCAGCGCTGCCAAGGTCGAACAATGTCCGGAAGACCAGGGTTACGAGGTGGCTTTTGCCGGCCGCTCCAACGCCGGCAAATCCAGCGCCCTCAACACCCTGACCCATGCCAGCCTGGCGCGTACCTCGAAAACCCCGGGGCGCACCCAGCTGTTGAATTTCTTCAGTCTGGACGATGAACGGCGTTTGGTCGACCTGCCGGGCTACGGTTATGCGAAAGTGCCGATCCCGCTCAAGCAGCACTGGCAGAAACATCTGGAAGCCTACCTGGGCAGCCGTGAGTGCCTGCGCGGCGTGATCCTGATGATGGACGTGCGCCACCCGATGACCGACTTCGACAAGATGATGCTCGACTGGGCCAAGGCCAGCCGCATGCCCATGCACATCCTGCTGACCAAGGCCGACAAGCTGACCCACGGCGCGGGCAAGAACACCTTGCTGAAAGTGCAGTCGGAAATCCGCAAGGGCTGGGGTGATGGCGTGACTATCCAGCTGTTCTCGGCACCCAAGCGCCTGGGCGTGGAAGACGCCTACCGCGTGCTGGCGGGCTGGATGGAACTGGAAGACAAGCCAGTGGCCTGAGGGCCTGGGCAGATCGCTGTAGGAGCAGCCTTGTGCTGCGAAGAGGCGATGACAGGCTGTAGAAATCTGTTGTCCATACCGGCCCTTTCGCAGCACGAGGCTGCTCCTACAATGGGGAGCAGCAGCGGCTGCCCGTCAAATTGCGGGCAAAAAAAACCCCGGACTTCGTATGGGGAGGGGGAAGTTCGGGGTCCAAGTCCGGACCGCTAGGGCGGGGTCCAGATATCTGCCAACACTTAACACAACATAGGAGCATCGAAGGGCTTCACCAGCCATTCAGTTACTCTGAGTTCCGCTTCACCGGTTTAGTTCCGAAGCCCTGAAAACTATTTGCGATAGTTTCATGAAACTGCAGCACCAACGGCACTGAGCAGTGCCAGGATCCGCGTCACTACGTCGCAGATCCTACACAGCTTTCCCCGCTCAATCAGTGAGCTTCGTCCCAATTCGCACCGATTCCTGCTTCCACCAGCAGCGGCACATCCAGCTGCGCGGCCTGGCTCATGTGCTGGCGAATTTCATCTTTCACCTGCTGAACCAGGTCCTCACGCACCTCCAGCACCAGTTCGTCGTGAACCTGCAGGATCACCCGGGCATCCAGCCCGCTCTCGCTCAGCCAGTTATCCACATTGACCATGGCCCGCTTGATGATGTCGGCTGCGGTGCCCTGCATCGGCGCGTTGATCGCCGTACGCTCGGCGCCTTTGCGCAGGGCCGGGTTCTTGGCGTTGATGTCTGGCAGGTACAGGCGGCGGCCGAACAGGGTTTCGACAAAGCCTTGCTCGGCGGCCTGCGCACGGGTGCGCTCCATGTAGGCCAGCACGCCCGGGTAGCGGGCGAAGTAACGGTCGATGTAGTCCTGCGACTGCTTGCGGTCGACGCCGATCTGCTTGGCCAGGCCAAAAGCGCTCATCCCGTAGATCAGGCCGAAGTTGATGGCTTTGGCCTTGCGGCGCTGGTCGGTGGTGACGTCTTCCAGGGCAACACCAAACACTTCCGCCGCCGTTGCCCGGTGCACGTCGAGGTCGTTGCGGAAGGCGTGCAGCAGGCCTTCGTCCTTGGCCAGGTGGGCCATGATGCGCAGCTCGATCTGCGAGTAGTCCGCCGCCAGCAGTTTGTAGCCCGGGCTGGCAATGAACGCCTGGCGGATACGCCGGCCCTCGGCGGTACGGATCGGGATGTTCTGCAGGTTCGGGTCGCTCGACGACAACCGGCCGGTGGCTGCCACTGCCTGCTGATAGGAGGTGTGGATTCGCCCGGTGCGCGGGTTGATCTGGCCCGGCAGCTTGTCGGTGTAGGTGCTCTTGAGCTTGCTCAGGCTGCGGTACTGCATCAGTACCTCAGGCAGTGGGTAGCCGAGCAAGGCCAGTTCATCGAGTACGGCTTCGGCGGTGGATGGCTGGCCCTTGGCGGTCTTGCTCAGCACCGGCATGCCCAGCTTGTCGTAAAGGATCGAACCCAGCTGCTTGGGCGAGCCGAGGTTGAATTCTTCACCGGCCAGCTCGTAGGCCCGCAGTTCCAGCTCGGCCATCTTCACGCCCAGCTCACCGCTCTGTACGTGCAGCAGGGCGGCATCGACCAGCGCACCCTGGCGCTCGATCTTGGCCAGCACCGGCACCAGCGGCATTTCGATGTCCATCAGCACCGGCAGCACGCCCGGCGTCTGCGCCAGGCGCGCCTGCAGCGCCTGGTGCAAGCGCAGGGTGATGTCGGCGTCTTCGGCAGCGTAAGGGCCGGCCTTGTCCAGGTGGATCTGGTTGAAGGTCAGTTGCTTGGCGCCTTTGCCGGCGATGTCCTCGAAGGCAATGGTGGTGTGGTCGAGGTACTTTTGCGCCAGGCTGTCCATGTCGTGACGGGTAGCGGTGGAATTCAGCACGTACGACTCGAGCATGGTGTCGTAGGCCACGCCGCGCATTTCGATGGCGGGCGAACCGTTGGCGAGGATATTGATGTCGTACTTGGCGTTCTGCCCGACCTTGGCCTTGGCCGGGTCTTCCAGCAGTGGTTTCAGTGCCAGCAATACAGCCTCGCGGTCCAACTGGGCCGGCGCACCTTCATAGTCGTGCGCCAACGGCACATAAGCCGCCTCGTGGGGCGCGACAGCGAAAGACAGGCCAACCAGCCGCGCCTTCTGGGCATCCAGGCCGGTTGTTTCGGTATCAAAGGCGAACAGCGGCGCCTGGCGCAGCTTTTCCAGCCATGCGTCGAAACGGGCCTGGTCCAGAATGGTTTCGTACTGCGGCTCGACCTTGGCCGTCGGCTCTGCGACCGGCGCAACCTCAGTACCAGCCCTTGCCGCGTCGCGCTGCACCTCGGCAACCCAGCTCTTGAACTCCATCTCGGTGTACAGCGCCAACAGCGCATCGCGGTCGGGCTCGCCACACACCAGTGCCTCGACCTCGACATCCAGCGGCACATCGACCTTGATGGTGGCCAGTTCGTAGGACAGGAACGCCGCATCGCGGTGCTCCTCCAGCTTGGCCGGCAGGGTCTTGGCGCCGCGAATGGCCAGCGCGGGCACCTTGTCCAGGTTGGCGTAAAGGTCGCTGAGGCCACCGCCGATACCGGTCAGCAGGCCCACCGCGGTTTTTTCGCCAACGCCGGGTACGCCTGGGATGTTGTCGACCTTGTCACCCATCAGGGCCAGGAAGTCGATGATATGTTCCGGGCCGACGCCAAATTTCTCGTGCACGCCAGCCACGTCCAGCACGCTACCGGTCATGGTGTTGACCAGGGTAATGTGCCCGTCCACCAGCTGGGCCATGTCCTTGTCGCCCGTCGAGATGATCACCGGGCGGCCCTGGGCGGCGCTGCTGCGCGCCAGGGTGCCGATCACGTCGTCGGCTTCGACACCCTCAACGCACAGCAGCGGGTAGCCAAGTGCCCTCACGCTGGCATGCAGCGGCTCGACCTGCACCCGCAGGTCGTCAGGCATGCTCGGGCGGTTGGCCTTGTACTCGGCAAACATGGCATCGCGGAAGGTGCCGCCCTTGGCGTCGAACACCACCGCGAAGAGGCTGTCGGGGTACTGTTTTCGCAGGCTCTTGAGCATGTTCAACACACCCTTCACCGCACCGGTCGGCATGCCCTTGGACGTGGTCAGCGGCGGCAGCGCGTGAAAGGCGCGGTACAGGTAGGAGGAACCGTCCACCAGGACGAGGGGGGCTTGGCTCATGAGCAGAATCAACCTTTTCGACGGGTCCGGCGCTAGAATAGCCAGAATCATTGACGACAAAGGGACTAGGTTATCATGCGTACACTCAATCGCCTGTTACTGCTCGGCCTGTTGGCAACCACGCCAGTCGTCACCCTGGCGGCGGACGACGCCCCCTCGGCCGATCCCGAGGTGACCATTCGCACGGAAGGCGACAAAACCATCCAGGAGTACCGGCAGAACGGCTTCCTGTATGCGATCAAGATCACGCCGAAAAACGGCAAGCCTTATTTTCTGGTACGCGCTGATGGCACTGATGCCAATTTCATTCGATCCGACCAGCCGGACATGCTGATTCCGTCCTGGAAGATCTTCGAGTGGTAATCTGACGCGCACCGTTCACATCAACCCGGCACTTCCCGGCGGAAGTGCCCGTATGGGCATTTTTTCATCATGTCAGTCTTCACCCCCGTGACCCGGCCTGAGCTGGAAACCTTTCTGGCGCCGTACGAGCTGGGCCGTCTGCTCGACTTCCAGGGCATTGCCGCCGGCACCGAGAACAGCAATTTCTTCGTCAGCCTCGAACAGGGGGAGTTCGTCCTGACGCTGATCGAGCGCGGGCCCAGCGAGGACATGCCGTTCTTCATCGAACTGCTCGACACCCTGCACGACGCCGACATGCCGGTGCCCTATGCCATTCGTGACCGCGACGGCAATGGCCTGCGCGAGTTGTGCGGCAAGCCGGCACTGCTGCAGCCACGGCTGTCGGGCAAGCACATCAAGGCGCCGAACAACCAGCACTGCGCCCAGGTCGGCGAGCTGCTGGCACACATTCACCTGGCCACCCGCGAGCACATCATCGAGCGCCGCACCGACCGTGGCCTGGACTGGATGCTGGCCTCGGGTGCCGAGTTGTTGCCGCGCCTGACTGCCGAACAGGCCGCACTGCTGCAGCCGGCGCTGGATGAAATCACCGCGCACAAGGCGCAGATTCTGGCGTTGCCACGGGCCAACCTGCATGCCGACCTGTTCCGCGACAACGTGATGTTCGAAGGCACCCACCTGACCGGTGTGATCGACTTCTACAACGCCTGCTCCGGGCCGATGCTGTATGACATCGCCATCACCGTGAACGACTGGTGCCTGGATGAGAAGGGCGCGGTGGATGTACCGCGTGCCCAGGCATTGCTGGCAGCCTATGCGGCGCTGCGGCCGTTCACTGCCGCCGAAGCCGAGCTGTGGCCGGAAATGTTGCGGGTAGGCTGCGTGCGCTTCTGGCTGTCGCGCCTGATCGCGGCCGAATCGTTTGCCGGGATGGATGTGATGATCCACGACCCGGGCGAGTTCGAAGTGCGCCTGGCACAGCGCCAGCAAGTGGCCTTGCACCTGCCGTTCGCCCTCTAGACCCCGTCTGCTTCTTCGCGGGCATGCCCGCGAAGGGGCCGGTGCAGGCTTACAGCTGTTCCAGGCACCCCGCCAGCTCACCACCCAGCTTCTCCAGCAAGCGCTCGTAACCCTTGCCATCCACCGGATCGGTGCCGCCCAGTGCATCCAGCTCGGCCAGGCGCACCGGCAGCCCGGCAGTCAGGGTCTCGGCCAGGCGCGGTCGCAGTGGCGGCTCGCTGAACACGCACGTCTTGCCCACTTCCTGCAGGCGCTTGCGCATGGCTGCCACATGTTGCGCACCAGGCTGCACCTCGGACGCCACGCTGAACACGCCGGTGTGCTTCAAGCCATATTCAGCCTCGAAGTAATCGAACGCTTCGTGAAACACGAAGTACGGCCTGTCGGCAATACCGTGCACCCGCGCCTTGATACGCCCATCCAGTGCATCCAGCCGCTCATCGAAGGCCTTCAGGTTGCTCTGGTAGCGAGCTGCGTTAGCGGGGTCGACCTGTGCCAGATCAGCCGCCATTCTGGCCGCGATTACCCGCGCGTTGACCGACGATAACCACAAATGTGCATCCAGGCTGCCTGGACGGTGATCGTGGTCATGGTCGTCGTGGTCTTCTTCCTCATGGGAATGGCTGTCCTCGCCAAAATGGCGCAGCTTCATGCCCGTCAGCGACTGCACGGCCACCGTCGGCTTGCTACGGCTGCCCAGCACCCGCGGCAGGAAGCTCTCCATGTCCGGGCCGATCCAGTACAGCAGGTCGGCATCGCCTACGCGGCGCACATCGGACGGGCGCAAGGCATAGTGGTGCGGCGAAGCACCTGGCGGCAGCAACACGTCAGGGCTGCCAACGCCATCCTGCACGGCAGCGGCAATCTGCTGCAAGGGCTTGATACTGGTGAGCACACGCACATCGGCCTGGGCGGAAAATGCGATGAAAGCGACAAACAGAGCTAGGAATCGGGACACGGTGGATACTCGAGTCGTCAGAAACAGGTAACATAATAACGTCTCCATCCAGAACCGTCGCTGCCCATGTCCATCACGCCGCTGGCCAACCGTCCTCACGATCATTCCCATTGCGTACATAGCGCACTGGCTGAAGCCGACGCCTTGTGCACCCGCCAGGGCCTGCGCCTGACCGCGCTGCGCCGCCGTGTGCTGGAGCTGGTGTGGCAAAGCCACAAGCCGCTGGGCGCCTACGACATCCTCGCCGTGCTCAGCGAGCAGGACGGCCGCCGCGCCGCGCCACCCACGGTGTACCGCGCGCTGGACTTCCTGCTGGAAAACGGCCTGGTGCACCGCATCGCCTCGCTCAACGCCTTCATCGGCTGCAGCCACCCCGAACACGTGCACCAAGGCCAGTTCCTGATTTGCCGGGCCTGCCATGTGGCCATCGAGCTGGAGCAGAGCAGCATCAGCGAGGCCATCATCAGCAGCGCCAAAGGCGTCGGCTTCACGGTGGAGACCCAAACCGTCGAAGTGGTCGGCCTGTGCGGCAGCTGCCGGAGCGCGGCATGAGCGACGCCCTGATCCGCCTTGAGCAGGTCGGCGTCACCTTTGGCGGCGAGGCGGTGCTCGACAGCATCGACCTGTCGGTCGCTCCAGGCCAGATCGTCACCCTGATCGGCCCCAACGGGGCGGGCAAGACGACCTTGGTGCGCGCCGTACTCGGGCTGCTCAAGCCACACCGCGGCAAGGTATGGCGCAAGCCGAAGCTGCGCATTGGCTACATGCCGCAAAAGATTCAGGTCGATGCCACGCTGCCGCTGTCGGTGCTGCGCTTCCTGCGCCTGGTGCCCGGCGTAGACCGCGCCGCAGCCTTGTCGGCGCTGCAGGAAGTGGGCGCCGAACAGGTCATCGACAGCCCGATCCAGACCATTTCCGGCGGCGAGATGCAACGCGTGCTGCTGGCCCGCGCCCTTCTGCGCGAACCCCAGTTGCTGGTGCTCGACGAGCCGGTGCAGGGTGTGGACGTGGTCGGCCAGACCGAGCTGTACAACCTCATCACCCGCCTGCGCGACCGCCATGGCTGCGGCGTGCTGATGGTGTCCCACGACCTGCACCTGGTGATGAGCGCCACCGACCAGGTGGTGTGCCTGAACCGTCACGTGTGCTGCTCGGGCCACCCCGAGCAAGTCAGCGGCGACCCGGCGTTCGTCGAACTGTTCGGCCAGACCGCACCTAGCCTGGCCATCTACCACCACCACCACGACCACAGCCACGACCTGCACGGCTCGGTGGTCGCACCTGGCACCCATGTTCACGGAGAGCACTGCAAGCATGGCTGATTTTCTTCTCTACGCCTTGCTTGCCGGCTTGTCCCTGGCGCTGGTCGCCGGCCCGCTGGGTTCCTTCGTGGTATGGCGGCGCATGGCCTATTTTGGCGACACCCTGTCCCATGCCGCTTTGCTCGGTGTGGCCATGGGCTTTGCCCTGGACGTCAGCCCGGCACTGGCAGTGACCATCGGCTGCCTGCTGCTGGCGATCCTGCTGGTGACCTTGCAGCAACGCCAACCGCTGGCGTCCGATACCCTGCTCGGCATCCTCGCCCCCAGCACCCTGTCGCTTGGCCTGGTGGTACTGAGCTTCATGCACGATGTGCGCATCGACCTGATGGCCTACCTGTTCGGTGACCTGCTGGCCATCAGCACCACCGACCTGGCCTGGATCCTCGGCGGCAGTGCGCTGGTGCTGGTGCTGCTTGCCGCGCTGTGGCGGCCGCTGCTGGCAGTCACCGTGCACGAAGAACTGGCCACGGTCGAAGGCCTGCCCGTTGCCGGCCTGCGCCTGGCACTGATGCTGCTGATTGCGGTGGTGATTGCGGTGGCCATGAAGATCGTCGGTGTGCTGCTGATCACCTCGCTGCTGATCATCCCCGCGGCTGCGGCGCAGCGTCACGCCCGCTCCCCCGAGCAGATGGCCGTGGGCGCCAGCCTGCTGGGCGTTACCGCGGTCTGCTGTGGCCTGGCCATGTCGTGGTTCAAGGATACCCCCGCCGGCCCGTCGATCGTGGTCTGCGCGGCGGTGCTATTCTTGCTGAGCCTGGCCCTGCCAAAACGCTGAACAGCAGGGCGTGTGAAGGCACGCCTTGCAACCTTTTGCCGGGTAAAGGGTCTGTAAGACCTGTTTTCGAGCGTGCGCACCTGGGTGTAGACTTGCTCGCTTTTTGCGCAAATAGAGAGTCGCAGGAATGAAGCCGTTCGCCTCCCGTTATCTGCTTGTTGCCGCGTTTTCCCTGCTCCTGGCTGCCTGTTCCAGCGCGCCGGTCGAACAGGCCCCCGCACCTGCCCAAGCCGATGCCTGGCAGCAGTTGCAACAAAACATCGCCAGCAACGAGCTGGCCACCGCCGAAGACCAGCTGGCAGCCCTGCAAGCGCAGTCGCCTGACGACGCGCGCCTGGAGCAATACCAGCGTCAGTTGGCCGAAGCCTACCTGCAACGCAGCCAGATCGTCCTGCAAAAGGGTGATGTGAATGCGGCCGCTACCGCCCTGGCCCGTGCCCGGGCACTGATGCCGCAAGCCCCGGCAGTGACCGGTGGCGATCCCCTGTCCCAGGCACGCAAGGCCGAGCTGGAGAAGGCAGAGGCTGCCTTGAAAGCCGCCGAGGCCAAGCCCAAGGCACGCATCATCGACCCGACAGCGCCAAGCACGGTGGTGGCCTTGAAGACCACTGACAGCCGCGCCATGCGCCGCCAGCTCGATGACATTGCCGCCGATGTGGTGAGCTATGACTGCGAAGTGGTGTTCCAGGTGCCGCGCACTGACGATGCGCCGTGGCTGAAGAACTTGCTGGAGAAGCGCGTGCGCAAGATCGACAGTGGGTTCCAGCTGAAGCAGAAGCATGAGATTCAACGCTCGCTGCCGGCGCAGGTGGTTCTGGTACCGCATCAGCGCTGAAAACACGGGCGGCGCTGCGCGCCCCTTTTCGCGACACAAGGCCGCTCCTACCAGGGCATGCAATCTCCGGTAGGAGCGGCCTTGTGCCGCGATGGGGTGCGAAGCAGCCCCTTAGGCCGGTACAGCCTCCGCAGCAGCTTCACGCTCCCACACCCGGTGCCCCTCGACCGCTTTGACGAAAGCGTCCAGCGTCTTCTGGTCATCGCCCAGCAACAGCCCCTTGTCCTCCTTCAGGCCCAGCGCGTCCACCAGCACCTTGCCCTCCTTGGCAAAGCCGATCGCCTTCAGGTGCTTGTAGGCCTCGAGCAGGAAATGCTTGGCCAGGCCACTCGCCCCCAGCGCATCCAGCGCGGCCTTCCCGGCCGGTACCAGCACCCCGTCGAACATGATCGAAGGCATGCCCTCCATCGAGGCATCCACGGGCAGTGCCTTGCCGTCGGCAGCCTTGACCGGTGCCGAGGTGGGCCCAAGCAGCATGATGCGCGCGCTGTGCGCCTCAAGCGCCTTGACCAGCCGGTCGACACTGCCGGCATCCACGCCATCGGCCAGCAGCACAGCTATCTTGCGCCCCTTGATGCCCACAACCCCTGGGTGGTTCATCTGGCTCAATGCCGGGGACTCGGCAAGCTTGCTGCCTTTCACCTGAACGGTGCCCGCCTTGGGTGCCGGCAACCCCAGGTTGGCGGCTACGGCGGCCGCCAGCTTGAGATCGATGTTGGCCAGAATCTCGTTCACCTCACGGGCACGAATGGCCTCGCGCTCGACCTTGCCCAGCTCGAAGCTGTAGGCCTTGATGATGTGTTGTTGCTCTGTCGGGCTCATGCTCTGGAAGAACAACCGCGCTTGCGAGAAATGGTCGCCGAACGAATCGCTGCGCTGGCGAATCTTGTGCGCATCGATGCGCTCCTGGAAGCTCTCGAAGCCGCCATCCAGTGCTGCGGGTGGCGTTTCCTTCGGCCAGCCGCCGTCGATGGAGTTCGGCTCATACGAGGCACGGCCCCTGTGCACGGTGTGCTGGTGCAACGCGTCGCGCTGGTTGTTGTGGTTGGGCGCCACAGGGCGGTTGATCGGGATCTGGTGGAAGTTCGGCCCGCCCAGCCGGCTCAGTTGCGTGTCGGTATAGGAGAACAGCCGGCCCTGCAGGAGGGGGTCATTGGTGAAGTCGATACCCGGCACGATATGGCCAGGGCAGAAGGCAACCTGCTCGACCTCGGCGAAGAAGTTGTCCGGGTTGCGGTTCAGCACCATCTTGCCCAGCGGGGTGACGGGTACCAGTTCTTCGGGAATGATCTTGGTCGGGTCCAGCAGGTCGAAGTCGAATTTGTGTTCGTCAGCCTCCGGCACAATCTGCACGCCCAGTTCCCATTCCGGGTAGTCGCCGGTTTCAATGGCTTCCCACAGGTCACGGCGCTGGAAGTCGGTGTCCTTGCCCGCCAGTTTCTGGGCTTCGTCCCACAGCAGCGAATGCACTCCCTGGCTCGGCTTCCAGTGAAACTTGACGAAGCTGGCCACACCCTCGGCATTGATCAGGCGGAAGGTGTGCACGCCAAAGCCTTCCATCATTCGCAGGCTGCGGGGGATGGCGCGATCAGACATGGCCCACATGACCATGTGGGCCGACTCCGGCACCAGCGAGACAAAATCCCAGAAGGTGTCATGCGCCGAGCCGCCGGTAGGTATCTCATTGTGTGGCTCTGGCTTTACCGCGTGGACAAAATCGGGAAACTTGATGGCATCCTGGATGAAAAACACCGGCATGTTGTTGCCGACCAGGTCGAAATTGCCTTCGTCGGTGTAAAACTTGACGGCAAAGCCCCGCACATCGCGCACCGTGTCGCCAGAACCGCGTGGGCCCTGCACCGTGGAAAAGCGCACGAAAACCGGGGTGATCTTTTCCGGGTCCTGCAGGAAGCCGGCCTTGGTCAGCTCCGCGTGGTTGCCATAGCTCTGGAAGACCCCGTGGGCCCCGGTACCGCGGGCGTGCACGATGCGCTCGGGGATCCGCTCATGGTCAAAGTGGGTGATCTTCTCGCGCATGATGAAGTCTTCAAGCAGCGAAGGCCCGCGATCACCTGCCTTCAAGGTGTTCTGGTTGTCAGCGATGCGTACGCCTTGGTTGGTGCGCAGCGCATGCCCGGTCGCATCGCTGCGGTCGGCCTCCAGGCTCTGCAGCTTGGCATTGGTATTGGCCCGGTCAGGGGTCTGGGTGCCGGCGGCTTCACTCTGCTTGGGCGCGTCCGTTTTCTTGCTGGGCATGATCGGCTCTCCTCATCAGTCTTAAGGCTTGCCCGTTCAGGGCTTGTCCAAGTAGTGACTGGAGGGCGTTGCCGAGCGTTCAATCAGGATTACCGGTTGTCGCGATATGCCCGAAGGATTGGTGCATTACGAAATAAATGCTAAGAACAGCTATGGGAAAAGGCTAAAATGCGCGACCCCAGCTAACCGCTGACCCAAATTTCAATGCGCCCCACAAGGTTCGCTACGTGATCGAGTTCCAACAGGTACATAAGACCTACCGCGTTGCCGGTAGGGAAATCCCCGCACTGAATCCGACCAGCCTGACCATCGAAGATGGCCAGGTGTTCGGCCTGATCGGCCATTCCGGCGCCGGCAAAAGCACCATGCTGCGCCTGATCAACCGCCTGGAAGAACCCTCCGGCGGCAAGATCATCGTCGACGGCGAAGACGTCACCGCGTTCAACGCCAGCCAGCTGCGCGGCTTCCGTCAGCAGGTCGGGATGATTTTCCAGCACTTCAACCTGCTGGCCTCCAAGACCGTCGCCGACAACGTCGCCCTGCCACTGACCCTGGCCGGCGAGCTGTCGCGCAGCGAAATCGACAAGCGCGTCACCGAGCTACTGGCCCGTGTCGGCCTGCAAGACCACGCCAAAAAGTACCCGGCGCAGTTGTCCGGCGGCCAGAAGCAGCGCGTCGGCATCGCCCGCGCCCTGTCCACCAACCCGAAGATCCTGCTGTGCGACGAGGCCACCAGTGCCCTCGACCCGCAAACCACGGCCTCGGTCCTGCAACTGCTGGCCGAAATCAACCGTGAGCTGAAGCTGACCATCGTGCTGATCACCCACGAGATGGACGTGATCCGCCGTGTCTGCGACTGCGTGGCGGTGATGGACGCCGGCCAGATCGTCGAGCAAGGCTCGGTGGCCGATGTGTTCCTGCACCCGCAGCACCCCACCACCAAGCGCTTTGTCCAGGAAGACGAGCAGGTCGACGAAGGCGAGCAGCGCGACGACTTTGCCCACGTACCTGGCCGCATCGTGCGCCTGACCTTCCAGGGCGACGCCACGTACGCGCCGCTGCTGGGCACCGTGGCCCGCGAAACCGGTGTGGACTACAGCATCCTCGCCGGGCGTATCGACCGCATCAAGGATGTCCCCTATGGCCAGCTCACCCTCGCCCTGATCGGCGGTGACATGGAAGCGGCCTTCGGCCGCTTCAAGGCAGCTGACGTACATATGGAGGTACTGCGTTGATGGACGCCCTGAATTTCTTTGCCAACGTCGATTGGGCCGAAATCTGGCTGGCCACCATCGACACCATGATCATGCTGTTCGGCTCGCTGTTCTTCACCGTGCTGCTGGGCCTCCCACTGGGTGTGCTGCTGTTCCTCTGCGGGCCAAAGCAGATGTTCGAGCAGAAGGGCGTGTACGCGTTGCTGTCGCTGGTGGTCAACATCCTGCGCTCGCTGCCGTTCATCATCCTGCTGATCGTGATGATCCCGTTCACCGTACTGATCACCGGCACCTCGCTGGGCGTTGCCGGCGCCATCCCGCCGCTGGTGGTGGGTGCCACGCCGTTCTTCGCCCGCCTGGTGGAAACCGCCCTGCGTGAAGTGGACCGCGGCATCATCGAGGCTACCCAGTCGATGGGCGCCACCACCCGCCAGATCATCACCAGTGCGCTGCTGCCAGAGGCCCGTCCGGGTATCTTCGCGGCTATTACCGTCACCGCCATCACCCTGGTTTCGTACACCGCCATGGCCGGTGTGGTGGGCGCCGGTGGTCTGGGCGACCTGGCTATCCGCTTCGGTTACCAGCGTTTCCAGACCGATGTGATGGTAGTGACCGTGGTACTGCTGCTGGTACTGGTTCAAGTACTGCAGAGCGTGGGCGACAAACTGGTCGTGCATTTTTCCCGTAAGTAACCCCAATGGGGTCGGCCTGGCCGACCCGTTCGGGGGCCGTCGCGGCCCTCACAAGGAGTGATCAATGAAGAAGCTGCTTGCTGTCGCTGCCGCTGTTGCGGCCTTCTCGGCCCACGCCGATACCCTGACCGTTGCCGCCACCCCGGTGCCGCACGCCGAAATCCTCAACTTCGTCAAACCGCAGTTGGCCAAAGAAGGCGTGGAGCTGAAGGTCAAGGAATTCACCGACTACATCCAGCCGAACGTACAGGTTGCCGAAAAGCGCCTGGACGCCAACTTCTTCCAGCACCAGCCGTACCTGGATGAGTTCAACAAGGCCAAGGGCACCAACCTGGTCAGCGTGGCCGGCGTGCACATCGAGCCGCTGGGCGTGTATTCCACCAAGATCAAGAAGCTGGACGAGCTGTCCTCCGGCGCCACCGTGGTCATCCCCAACGACGCCACCAACGGCGGCCGCGCCCTGCTGCTGCTGGACAAGGCAGGCGTGATCAAGCTCAAGGACAACAAGAACATCCTGTCCACCGTGAAGGATGTTGCCGAGAACCCGAAAAACGTGAAGTTCCGTGAGCTGGAAGCCGCCACAATCCCGCGCGTGCTGACCCAGGTCGATGCTGCCCTGATCAACACCAACTACGCGCTGGAAGCCAAGCTGAACCCGGAAAAAGACGCGCTGGCCATCGAAGGCAGCGACTCGCCTTACGTGAACATCCTGGTTGCCCGCCCGGACAACAAGGACTCGGACGACATGAAGAAACTGGCGGCTGCACTGCACTCGCCAGAGGTGAAGCAGTTCATCATCGAAAAGTACAAAGGCGCTGTGGTTCCGGCATTTTAAGCTGAAACCCCTGGGGCCGCTTTGCGGCCCTTTCGCGGCACAAGGCCGCTCCTACAGGGGATCGCGTACCCCTGTAGGAGCGGCCTTGTGCCGCGAAAGGCCTGCAAAGCAGGCCCGAAATCTCAATCCCGCTTCACAAGCCCGGGCAACTGCGCCACCAGCTTCTGGTTGTTGAACGGCGCACGAATGAACCCGCGCTGACGCCCATCCGGCCCGACTACCGCCAGGTTGCCGCTGTGATCCACGGTATACCCCGGTTTGCTGGTATCCGCCGGAATGAACGGAATGCTCAAGGCATTGGCCAGCTTCTGGGTATCTTCGATCGACCCCGCCACCCCGACAAAGTCCTTGTCGAAATAGCCCAGGTACTGCTTCAGCTGGTTCGGCGTATCGCGGTTCGGGTCCACACTCACCAGCACCACCTGCAGCCGGTCGACGGCTTCCTTGGGCAGCTCGCTCTTCACCTGGCGCAACTGGGCCAGGGTGGTCGGGCAGATGTCCGGGCAGTAGGTGTAGCCGAAGAACAACAGCGACCATTTGCCTTTCAGGTCATCCAGCTGTACCGGCTGCCCGTCCTGGTTGGTCATGGTCACGTCGGCCACGGTGCGGCTCTGCGGCAGCAGGATAATGCCGGCGTCGATCAGCTCGGCGGGGTTGGGCTGGTCGCGGCCATTGAGCACCTTGTTGACGGTCAGGCCCAGGATCAACGCGACCAGGGCGACGAGGATGAAGACGGTTTTCTGGGTTCGGGTCATAGGTTCAGCAACAGGTAGTGGTCGAGGAGCAACGCGATGAACAGCGCGAACAGGTAGCCGATAGAGTACTTGAAGGTGCCGATCGCCGCGTGCGGCCGGCTGCCACGGTACAACACCCAGGCCCATTGCAGGAAGCGCAGCCCCAAGGCCAGGGCACAAGCCAGGTACAGCGGGCCGCTCATGTGGATGGCATAGGGCAGCAGGCTCACCGCCAGCAGAATCAGGGTGTACAGCAAAATATGCAGCTTGGTGTAGCGCTCGCCATGGGTCACCGGCAGCATCGGGATATCGGCCTTGGCGTACTCTTCCTTGCGGTGGATGGCCAGCGCCCAGAAGTGCGGCGGGGTCCAGGCGAAAATGATCAGCACCAGCAGCAAGGGTTCGGCGCTGACATGGCCGCTTACCGCCACCCAGCCGAGCAACGGCGGGGCGGCGCCGGCCAGGCCGCCGATGACGATGTTCTGTGGCGTGGCACGCTTGAGAAAGCCGGTGTAGAGCACCGCATAACCCAGCAGCGAAGCCAGGGTCAGCCAGGCGGTGAGGGCGTTGGTGAACGCCAGCAGCAGGGCCATGCCCAGCAGCGCCAACGCCAGTGCAAACAGCAAGGCCGGTAGCGGCTCGACCCGGCCTTGGGCCAGCGGCCGCTTGTGAGTGCGGGCCATCAGCGCATCGATGCGCCGGTCCACCACATGGTTCACCACCGCCGCAGCGCCAGCGCACAGGCCGATGCCCAGGTTGCCGAACAGCAGCACGCTCCAGCCGACCCCCGCTCGTGTGGCCAGGAACATGCCGGCCAGCGACGTGATCAGCATCAGTAACACCACCTTGGGCTTGGTCAGCTCCAGGTAATCGCGCCAGCTGGCCCGTCGTGCGCTCAGAAGCGTCGCCACGAGTCGTTCCTCATGTGATGGGAAATGCCCACGCCGGCCACCGGACGCAGGCGCCAACCTTGGCCGACACCCACGCGAACCTTGTCGACCACTCGAATGCGGTAGTTCACCAGCACCATGCTCAGCAGCAGCATCGCCCCGCCGGCATTGTGCGCAACAGCCACCGCCAGCGGCAGGTGGAATACCACGTTGCTGATGCCCAGGCCCACTTGCAGGGCCAGCGCCAGCAGCACCAGCCGCGCCAGGCCGGGGAGGCCACAGCGGTACAGCTTCCAACTGAGCATCAGCAGCACGCAGGTGACCAGTAGCGCGCCCAGGCGGTGGCTGATGTGGATGGCCGTGCGGGCATCACTGTCCAGTTGCCCGCCCAGGTAATTGGGGCCGACGTGCTGGGTCAGGTGGAAGCCATTGCTGAAGTCCGCCGCTGGCCACCACTGGCCGTGACAGGTGGGCAGGTCGATGCAGGCGACCGCTGCATAGTTGGCACTGACCCAGCCGCCCAGGGCGATCTGGCCGACCACCACCAACAGCGCCAGCGCAGCGATCCGCCGCAGGCTCAGTGGCAGTTTCGGCAAGGGCGCAAAGGCCCGGGATAGACGCAGTGACAACAGGAATAGCAAGCTCAGGGTGGTGAAGCCGCCCAGCAAATGCGCCGTGACCACCTGCGGCCACAGCTTCAGGGTGACCGTCCACATGCCGAAAGCCGCCTGGGCCAGCACCACACCCAGCAACAGCACCGGCAAGCGGTAAGGCTGGCCATCGCGGGCATGCCGACGCAGCGCCTGGAAGGCGAGCAGGGCAATCACCATGGCCAAGGTACCGGCGAAATAGCGATGGACCATTTCCGCCCAGCCCTTGGCTTCTTCCACCGGGTGATCGGGGAAGTGCAGCTCGGCATGGGCGAGCTGGGCCTCGCTCTTGGGCACGCTGATGAAGCCATAGCACCCTGGCCAGTCGGGGCAGCCGAGGCCGGCATGGGTCAGGCGGGTATAGGCACCGAGCAGGACGACCAGCAGTGCAAGCAGGGTGGCGAACACAGCAATGCGGAATCCAGGTCTGGCCATGTCAGGCTCCTAACCGATGTTGGACAGCTTGAGCAGGTGGCGCAGGTCATCCAGCACATGCTTGCCGTTGGCCTTGCTGTCGTAACGCAGCACCAGGTTGCCGTGCGGGTCGACGATCCACAGTTGCGGGCCAGGCTCGCCTACCTTCTGCCGGTAGCGCGGGGTATCCAGCGGGTAGCGTTGCAGCTGCGGGTACTCGCGACCAAGCAGTGCCTGGTAGTCGGCGCTCAGCGGTTGGGCGGTGGCCAGCGCATGGCTTGCGCGGCTGGCATCGCGGCCCAGGCCAACCTGGATTTGCCGGGCCAGGTACACCAGGCGCTGGCAGTCCTCGGTACAGGCTTCGGGCGCACTGACCAGCAACTGCCAACGCTGGTCCTGGCCTGCCACGCCGATATCGATGCGGCTTTCACCATTGCCGATCATGGCTCCGTGGTAACTGCGGCCCTCTGGCACCCAAAACTTCAGCTTGTACATGCTGGTGGCCAAAATCATCGGCCCAAGCACTACCAGCAGGATCAGCAAAAGCTGCAAACGCCCGCGGGCTCTGGGCTTGCTACGTTCAGGCACGTCCAGTGGAGTGGCGGTGGCCATGGCGTTTCTCCTTGTTGTGGTGCCAGCCGAAATAGAGGTAAAGCAGAACCAGTGCACCCGCCAGGGCAAACCACTGCACGGCGTAGCCCAGGTGTTTTTCCGGGCCCATGGCGACAACCGGCCAGTCCAGGCGATAGGCCGCCGGGCCGGGCTCCAGGCGCAACTCATGGGCAAAGCCTTCGCGGCCCAGCGCCGGCCATAGCTGCGCGGCATCAACGGCAGTGAGCAGGTGGGGCCATTGGCCGCCTTCAGGGTCGGGATGCAGCTGGAACGTGCTGCCGGGCGATACATACACCGAAGCGTCCAGTGCCAGGGCCTGTGCAGGGGTATCGAAATGCACCGGCACGCGGCGGTCTGGCCATGGCAGCCAGCCGCGGTTGATCAGCAGCCACTGGCCACTGGCCTGGTCATGGAAGGGTTGCAGGAGTTCGACACCGGCCTGGCCATCGCGCATGCGGTTGTCCAGCAATACACTGTGCTCGGCGTCGAAGCGGCCGTACAGGTGCACGCGGCGAAACGCATTGTCGTCGCTTGATGCGAGCTGGGCGGTGGTGATCGGCGCCTCGATGCGCCGCTCGGCATAGGTGGCCAGCAGCGCGCGCTTTTCCTCGGCGCGGCCGAGTTGCCAGCAGCCGAGCGCAACCAGCCCCGGCAGCAGTGCAAGCACCACCAGGGTCGGTACCCAGCCTGGGCGAAACGGCCTCACGGGCGCCTCGCTATACTTATCCACATCACCGCATCCCCCCGGAGTAGCGCCATGCTCAAGGCCGCGATTGTCCTGATGCTGTTGGCCACGATTGCCAGCCTGTTCAGTGGCCTGGTGTTTCTGGTCAAGGACGACGAAAACTCGACTCGTCTGCTGAAGGCTCTGACCGTGCGGGTGACCCTGGCGGCCCTGACCATTGCCCTGGTCGCCTGGGGTTTGCTCAGCGGTCAGCTGGTTTCACATGCCCCCTTCTGAAACTGCACTCTTTTTGCCGGCGATTGGCCCTACAGCACATACACAAAGATGAACAACCCCACCCACACCACGTCGACGAAGTGCCAATACCAGCTGGCTGCCTCGAAGCCGAAGTGTTTCTCGTGGTTGAAATGCCCGCGCAAGATGCGCACGAACATCACGATCAGGATGATCGTGCCCAAGGTAACGTGGGCGCCGTGGAAGCCGGTGAGCATGAAGAACGTCGCGCCATAGATCCCCGACCCCAGCGTCAGCCCCAGCTTGGTATAGGCTTCGTGATACTCGAAGGCTTGCAATGCAATGAAGCTGACGCCCAGCAGGATGGTCAGCGCCATCCAGAATTTCAGCGGGCCACGGTGATCACGGCGCAGGGCGTGGTGGGCAATGGTGATGGTCACACTGGAACTGACCAGCAAGATCGTGTTGATCAGTGGCAGGTGCCACGGGTCGATCACTTCCTTGGGCGGCGGGAACAGTTTCGGGTCGGGCGTGTGCAGCAGCGGCCAGGTGAATTCGAAAGTCGGCCACAGCATGTGCGCAACACCTTTAGCCCCTTCCCCCCCCAGCCACGGCCCCGCAAGCACGCGCACGTAGAACAGTGCACCGAAGAAGGCCAGGAAGAACATGACTTCAGAGAAGATGAACCAGCTCATGCCCCAGCGGAACGAGCGGTCCAGCTGCGGGCTGTACAACCCGGCTCGGCTCTCCTTGACCACTGCGCCAAACCAGCCGAACAGCATGTAGGCCAGAAACAACGCACCCACGAAGAAGATCAGCGGCCCGTGAGAGTCTGGGTGCCCGGCCTTCATGTCGTTGAACCAGGTGCCCAGGCCGAACACCGTGATGAACATGCCGATGGTGGCAATGATCGGCCATTTGCTCTGCGCCGGAACGTAATAGTGCTGATGACTTGCCATTGCTGTTCTCCTTCCCTTAACGGGCGCCCTGGACGTCCTGGGCCGCAACATGCGCGACCGGCGGGTGGCGAGCGGTGATGTCGAACAAGGTGTAGGCCAGTGTCAGGTGCTTCACGCTGGCCGGCAGGTCGCGGTCGACGATGAAGCGCACCGGCATCTCGATGCGTTCGCCGGGCTGCAGCACCTGCTGGGTAAAGCAGAAGCACTCGGTCTTGTGGAAGTACGCCGCGGCCTCGGCCGGGGTGATGCTGGGTATCGCCTGCGCGCTCATGGGTCGGTCGGTCGGGTTGTGCGCGACGAAGATCATCTGGTTCACCGCCCCCGGGTTGACCTCCAGTTGGTCAGCCGTGGAGTAGAAGTCCCAGACCATGTCGCTGGCATTGGTCGACATGAACTGCACGCGCACCGAACGCGACGGGTCGCTGACCTGGCTGCCCTCGTATTGCCCGCCGGTCTTGCCGTTGATGCCGAAGGCCTTGCACATCACGTCATAGATCGGCACCAGGGCGAAGCCGAAGGCGAACATCACTACCGTCAGCATCAGCAGGCGCGTTACCAGGCGTTTCAGCGACAGGCCGTTCATGGCGGGTTCCTATTTCACTTCCGGTGGTGTCTGGAAGGTGTGGTAGGGAGCAGGCGAGGGGACCGACCACTCCAGGCCCTCAGCGCCATCCCAAGGCTTGGCCGGTGCCGGCGCCCCGCCGCGGATGCACTTGATGACGATGAACAGGAAGAAGATCTGCGTGGCGCCGAACATGAAGGCTCCGATCGACGACACCATGTTGAAGTCGGCGAACTGCAGGTTGTAGTCGGGGATGCGTCGCGGCATGCCTGCCAGCCCCACGAAGTGCATGGGGAAAAAGGCCATGTTCATGCCGATGAACGACAGCCAGAAGTGCAGCTTGCCAAGGGTTTCGTCGTACATGTGGCCGGTCCATTTCGGTAGCCAGTAGTACGCCGAGGCGAAGATGCCGAAGATTGCCCCGGGCACCAGCACGTAGTGGAAGTGCGCCACCACGAAGTAGGTGTCGTGGTACTGGAAGTCCGCCGGGGCGATGGCCAGCATCAGCCCGGAGAAGCCGCCGATGGTGAACAGGATGACGAAGGCGATGGCGAAAAGCATCGGCGTTTCAAAGGTGAGCGAGCCTTCCCACATGGTGCTGACCCAGTTGAACACCTTCACCCCGGTGGGCACGGCAATCAGCATGGTGGCGTACATGAAGAACAGCTCGCCCACCACCGGGATGCCGACCACGAACATGTGGTGGGCCCAGACGATGAACGACAGGAAGGCAATTGCGCCGGTGGCATACACCATCGAGGTGTAGCCGAACAACGGCTTGCGCGAGAACGCCGGGATGATCGAGCTGACCGCGCCGAACGCCGGCAGGATCATGATGTACACCTCGGGGTGGCCGAAGAACCAGAACACGTGCTGGAACAGCACCGGGTCACCGCCACCGGCCGCGCTGAAGAAACTGGTGCCGAAGTGAATGTCCATCAGCATCATGGTCACCACACCGGCCAGCACCGGCATCACCGCAATCAGCAGGAACGCGGTAATCAGCCAGGTCCAGACGAACAGCGGCATCTTCATCAGGGTCATGCCAGGCGCACGCAGGTTGAGGATGGTGGCAATCACGTTGATCGCGCCCATGATCGAGCTGATACCCATCAGGTGGATGGCGAAGATGAAGAAGGTGACGCTGGCGGGGGCGTAGGTGGTGGACAGCGGGGCGTAGAAGGTCCAGCCGAAGTTCGGCCCGCCACCCGGGCTGAACAGGGTCGAGACCAACAGCAGGAAGGCTGCCGGCAGGAGCCAGAAGCTGAAGTTGTTCATGCGCGGCAGGGCCATGTCTGGCGCGCCGATCATCAACGGGATCATCCAGTTGGCCAGGCCGACGAAGGCCGGCATCACCGCGCCAAACACCATGATCAGGCCGTGCATGGTGGTCATCTGGTTGAAGAAGGCTGGCTCCACGATCTGCAGGCCAGGCTGGAACAGCTCGGCGCGGATCACCATGGCGAACGAGCCGCCAAGCAGGAACATGATGAAGCTGAACCACAGGTACATCGTGCCGATGTCTTTATGGTTAGTGGTCAGTACCCAGCGCATCAGGCCCTTGGCCGGGCCGTGGGCGTGCTCATGGCCGTGGGCGTGGTCGTCGATCACTGTGCTCATGTCCTGTCTCCTGCAACCCATTGATTGCCGCGAGTAACCCGGTTCACTTGGCTTCTGCCTGCTTCAGCGCCAGCACGTCCTTCGGCGTGACCATGTCGCCTTTGTTGTTGCCCCAGGCGTTGCGTTCGTAGGTGACAACGGCGGCAATGTCGACTTCCGAGAGCTGCTTGCCGAACGCCGCCATGGCGGTGCCGGGCTTGCCGTGGAAGACAATGCTCAGGTGGCCTTCCTTCGGCCCGGTGGCGATCTTCGAGCCCTTGAGCGCCGGGAACATCGGCGGCAGGCCTTGGCCTTCGGCCTGGTGACAGGCCACGCAGGTGGTGTGGTAGACCTTGTCTCCACGTTCCACCAGCTCTTCCAGGGTCCACTCCTTGCTGGTCAGTTCCTTGAGCTTGGCGGCTTCAGCCTTGCGCTCGCCCAGCCAGGTGTCGTAGTCGGCCTTGGACTTGACCTCCACCACCACCGGCATGAAGCCGTGGTCCTTGCCGCACAGCTCGGTGCACTGGCCGCGGTAGATGCCGGGCTTTTCGATACGGGTCCAGGCTTCGTTGACAAAGCCGGGGATGGCGTCGCGCTTGACCGCGAAGGCCGGCACCCACCAGGAGTGGATGACGTCGGCGGCAGTCACCAGGAAGCGCACCTTGGCGCCCACCGGCAGCACCAGCGGCTGGTCGACTTCGAGCAGGTAATGCTCGTCCTTGGGGGCCTTGTTGTGAATCTGATCGGTGGGGGTGGCCAGGTTGCTGAAGAACTCCACATCCTGGCCCAGGTATTTGTAGTGCCACTTCCACTGGTAGCCAGTGACCTGGATGTCGATGTCCGACTCGCTGGCGTCGTAGATGTCGATCAGGGTCTTGGTGGCCGGGATGGCCATCACCACCAGAATCAGGAAGGGCACCACGGTCCACATGATTTCCACCCAGGTATGCTCGTGGAAATGCGCGGCCTGCTGGCCAGTGGAGCGGCGGTGGACGACCATGGACCAGAACATCGCGCCGAATACAACTACGCCGATGATCACGCAGATCCAGAAGATGGTCATGTGCAGGTCGAAGACGGCGTTGGAAACCTCCGTCGCCCCCGGGTGCATGTTCACGGTCCAGGCGGCGTTGGCCTGACCAAAAACCGAC
The DNA here is from genome assembly GCF_046534705.1 of Pseudomonas sp. SIMBA_068. Lineage (NCBI taxonomy): Bacteria > Pseudomonadati > Pseudomonadota > Gammaproteobacteria > Pseudomonadales > Pseudomonadaceae > Pseudomonas > Pseudomonas sp. SIMBA_068. Next base: position 216,636 of record NZ_JAWRYI010000010.1, on the reverse strand, counting down.
CACAACAGGAGGCCCATCCAGACATGTGGATGTCGCATCATTGCGGGTTCCCCTTCTAATTCTTGTTGTCCCGGAGGCGTGGCCTGCGGCAAGAGGGAACGGCGGTCAAGACTGCCTGGCTTCGACGACCGAGCCCCTGCAAAAGCAGTCGGGCCTCATCAACGAATCACGTTCAACGGGAGTATAGACAGCGACCAATGGCACGCAATGAAGCCTGTGAAATGAACTTCACGAAATGACTGAATGGTCTGAAAACCGCGCGCTTGATAGGGTGTGGCGCAATAATGGCACTCCCATATATCTGAGAGCGCACATGTTTGCGTCGCTTATAACAAATGCGTCTTAGGTATTCTGTATACCGAGCTAATTTAGTGTCTTCCGTTTGAAACGTAATGTCCCTGGAGTTGTCATGAACATCGCTGCTGTACGCGAGCAGGTAAGCCAAGCCCATCAACATGAAGGCCAGACCGGCCAATTGAAACAGCGTCTCGAGCTGCAACTGCCCCATCTGCACCCCTCGATCCAACTGCCTGAGCAGGACGCCCAGGGTACTTTGGCGCGCTTCGTCAGCGCCTACATCGATCAGGTTCCGGAACTGCTGGAGGCCGCCCACGCGGTCGCCCGCGAAGCCGGGATCGAATCGCAGATCAAACCTGTACTGAAAATTGCCGAGGCCTACTTCCTGCAGCCGCCCAGCGTGATGCAAGGGCATGTAGGCCTGGACTGCCTACTGGATGAGGCCTACCTGGCGCACCGCCTGGTGGAAGAGGTGAATGACCTGTACATCCGCCACTTCCAACAGCCGCTGATCCCGGTCGACACCACGGTCGCCAACCTGATTGCCCACCAGCTGATTGGCGAGAGCTTTGCCAACCAGCTGGATGAAGTGGTGCACCACTCGGTAGACGAAATGCTCAATGACGAAAGCTTTGCGGTGGAATCGGTGGAGGCTTACCGCGAAAAGCTGAGCAGCCCGGCAACCGGCGAGGCATGGAAGCGCTGGCCTTGCCTGTCGCGACAGCTGGGTGTGGAGCTGGGTCAGCCAGCCTGATATTCCTGTACAGGCCTCTTCGCGGGCTCGCCCGCGAAGAGGCCGGATCAGGCAACAGAGACTCCGGCGCTATGCACCAACCCCTGCCGTAGTCCTCAACCGCCCCTCGATCCGCCGCTTCAGGCGCCGCTGCTCGATCAACAACCGCGACCCATTGGCCGCATTACTGCGGTTCCAGTCCTCCAGCAGCTCAAGGCACGAGTGGTCGATGTAGTTCAGGTTGCCCAACGGCACATGCAACGTGGTGCCCGCCGGTACGGTATCCAGCACTTGGGTCAGCGCCGGCACCTTCAGGAACGTCGCCGCACCACTTAACCGCAGCTCCATGTGCCCGGCCTTCTCCAGGCTCACCAGGTTGATCTTCAGCCGCGCTGCCTTGAACGCCAGCTTCAGCAGGGTCAGGGCAAAGCCCAGCAGCACACCGGTCAGCAGGTCGGTGAAGATGATGGCCAGCGCCGTCGCCGCATAGGTGAACATCGGCATGCGACCATAACGGCCCAGGCCACGAAATGCCTTGAAGTCGACCAGCTTGACCCCGGTAAACACCAGCACACCCGCCAGGCTCGCCACCGGAATCTGCTGCAGCACGCTGCTCAACACCACCACGAAGGCCAACATCCACAAGCCGTGGAAGATTGCCGATGCCCGCGTCTGCGCCCCCGCCTGCACATTGGCCGAGCTGCGCACGATCACGCCCGTCATCGGCAGCGCGCCCAGCACGCCACAGAGCATGTTGCCGATACCTTGAGCCGACAGTTCACGATCAAAGTCCGAACGCTGGCCGCTGTGCATGCGGTCTACCGCCGCGGCCGAGAGCAAGGTTTCGGCGCTGGCGATGAAGGCCAGGGCAAAGGCGGCGACCAGCAAGGTAGGGTCGGCAAGTTGCATCAGGTCAGCCGGGCGGAGCCAGTCGATGGCCTCGGACAGGTCTGCCGGCACCTGCACGCGGTTTACCGGCAAGGCCAGCCACATACTGATGGCAGTCATGGCGGCAACACCCAGCAGGGCGCCAGGGACGAAGCGCAGCCGCTGCGGCCGCAGGCGTTCCCAGCCCCACATGATAGCGATGGTGCCCAGGCCCAGCGCACCGGCCATCCAGCCTGAACCTGCGTTTTCCTGTGGCAGGGCTGCGGCAACGGTGGACGGGAATTCCAGCAGGTTCTGCAACCCCGAAGGCTGCGGCGCCGTGTCGAACATCACATGCACCTGCGACAACACGATCAGCACGCCAATCCCCGCCAACATGCCGTACACCACCGCTGGCGCAGTGACACGAAACCAGCAACCCAGGCGCAGGCGCCCGGCCAGCAACTGCAGCAGCCCGGCCAGCAACAGGATCGGCCCAAGCATGGCCATGCCATGCTGGCGCACCAGCTCGAACACCAGTACCGCCAGGCCGGCGGCTGGGCCGCTGACCTGCAACGGCGAACCGGCGAGGAAACCCACCACAATGCCGCCGATAATGCCGGTAATCAGGCCCTTGGCCGGCGGCATGCCCGAGGCAATCGCGATACCCATGCACAACGGCAGGGCCACTAGAAAGACCACCACCGACGCCAGCAACTCACGCGGCAGGGCCGCTTTCAACTGTGTAATGTTCACCGTGTTTCTCCTTTCTCTGTCGCACGGCCATTCCTCTGGCCGTGGGCACGTTTGCCCCTGACGAGCGCGCAAGCGCGGGCCGCCAGCGGGCTTGCCGGCAAGGCAGTCAGGGAATTCAAGGCAGCCGAAGGCCGCGCCACACCCCATAGGGTGCAGCCGGCTATCAAGGTTCTAGCGGTGGATGGGTCGCTTAGTAGCGGCCTCTCGGAGTGGCGCAGGGGACCGGCTCGCCAGCAGCCAGGGGCAGGAAGCTGTCGCTGATGGCGTCATAAGCTTCGATCTTGCTGGTTTCGATGTCGTAAACCCAGCCATGAATGAACAGCTCACCGGCTGCAAGGCGCGAGGCAACCGAAGGGTGGGTGCGCAGGTGATGCAACTGGGCGATCACGTTTTCCTTGGTCAGCACCTGCATGGTTTCGTGTTCGGTACCGCACGAGCAGTTGTTCTCGACCACGGTACGCGCCACTTCGGCATGGCGCAGCCAAGCGGAAACAGTCGGCATCTTGGTCAGCGATTGCGGGTTGAGTACCGCACGCATGGCGCCACAGTCGGAGTGGCCACAGACGATGATGTGGTGCACTTTCAGCGCAAGCACAGCGTATTCGATGGCGCTGGAAACGCCGCCGTTCATCTGACCGTAGGGCGGTACCACGTTACCCACGTTACGGGTTACGAACAGGTCGCCAGGCGAGCTCTGGGTGATCAGCTCGGGGACGATGCGCGAGTCGGCGCAGGTGATGAACATGGCACGCGGCGTTTGCGCAGTGGCGAGCTTCTTGAACAGCTCTTGCTGTTCGGGGAAGACGTCATGGTGAAAGCGCAGGAAGCCGTCGACGATGTGCTTCAGGGCGGCATCGGCGCCCTCAGCGGGTACCTCCGGAACGACCTTGGATGGGTCCTTGACGGGCATGATTCATCCTCTTGACGGTGTGTTGGTAAATCCATTTTACCGGTGAAAGATTCTGGCTATGCAGGGTTTTAGATGACACGCACGGGCCATAGATCACAGTCGGTGTGGACTGATTTCCTACGCTAACGGGGAAAACTTAACTGAAACTTAATTCGAAGGCTCTAGAACGGGCGTTCCAGATATAAAAGGCGGGTTCTGGATAATAGCAAAAAAACATCAACTGCCAATATGTATTAGCGCAATTATTAACTCGGATTAGTTGCATTGAGGGCTGGCAATGGGCCCAGTAGGAGCAGCCTTGTGCTGCGAAAGGGCCATTGCAGCCGAGGAGGATCTTTAGCTCTACCGGCCTCTTCGCAGCACAAGGCTGCTCCTACAGGGCCTGTGGATGCCCCCCCTTGAGCATTAGAATAGGGGCATCTGCCCACCGGGTGGACAGAAGGCAGAGCAATCCAGCGTCTGCGCCTCGCGCCCTTCAAAATCCAGCCGCTTCATGGCTTTGGCAAACCGTTGCGCCAACAACTCGGCAAATACCCCTTCACCGCGCATGCGCGCACCAAACCGGCTGTCATACAGCTCGCCGCCCCGGCTCTGGCGGATCAGGCTCAACACATGGGCCGCCCGTTGCGGGTAATGGTCCTGCAGCCACTGCTCGAACAGCGGCGCCACCTCCAGTGGCAGGCGCAGCATCATGTAGGCCGCGCTCTGTGCGCCCGCTTCCCTGGCAGCCTCCAGCAAGCGCTCCAGCTCACTGTCGTTGATCATCGGAATCATCGGCGAACACAACACACCCACCGGCACACCCGCCTCGCGCAACACGCGGATGGCCCTCAACCGGGCACTGGGTGACGCCGCCCGCGGCTCCAAAACCCGCTTGAGGTCGTCGTCCAGCGTGGTCAGGCTGATCATTACCCGCGCCAGACGCTGCCGGGCCATTTCGGCCAGCAGGTCGAGGTCGCGCAACACCAGCGAGCCTTTGGTCACGATGGTCACCGGGTGACGAAAGCGCAGCAACACTTCCAGCAGACGGCGGGTCAGCAACTGCTCCCGCTCGATCGGCTGGTACGGGTCGGTATTGGAGCCCAGGTTGATCGGCGCGCACACGTAACCCGGCTTGCTCAGCTGTTGCGCGAGCACTTCAGCGGCATTGGTCTTGGCGATCAGCTTGGTTTCAAAATCCAGCCCGGGGGAGAGGTCCCAATAGGCATGGGAAGGGCGGGCATAGCAGTAGATGCAGCCATGCTCGCAGCCGCGATAAGGGTTGATGGAGCGGTCGAAGGGCAGGTCGGGCGAGGTATTGCGGGAGATGACCGATTTCGCCGTCTCGCTGCGCACTTCGGTGCCCTGGGTCTGCGGCACTTCCTGATGCCAGCCGTCGTCCTCGACCACCGAATGGTTGGGGGCAAAACGGTTGTGCGGATTGTGCGCCGTGCCACGGCCCTTTAATGGTGCTGGAGGATTCATGGCTAACCCCTATACTGTATTTACATACAGTATCGCAGCTGCCATGAATCCACCAGCGCCTCTGATCCGACAGCCAGTGCTTACTCTGTCGGTTTCTTCAGCTTCGGATTAGGGAAGAACTGCACCGTCTGCACCTTGGCCGGCGCTGCCTTGGGTGCCAGGTGGTTGACCCGGGTGCCGAGCTCCTTGGGCACCGACAAGCCCTGCTCGTTGAGGGTGTCGGTGAACCCGCAGGCGACGCACTCGCGGTGCGGTACGTCGTCTTCGCTCCACATCATCAGCTTGTCAGGCTCGCTGCACGCGGGGCACACCGCCCCGGCAATGAAGCGCTTCTTGGTCTTGTTCACAGCTACCTCGCTCACGCTGCAGCGCCTTCGGTAAGGCCACTGTGCCGCAGCAGCGCATCAATGGAAGGCTCACGGCCACGGAAATCGACAAACAGCACCATCGGCTCGCGCGAACCGCCACGGGCCAGGATAGCCTCGCGGAAGGCGCGGCCGGTCTCGGCATTCAGCACGCCTTCTTCCTCGAAGCGCGAGAACGCGTCAGCCGACAGCACTTCAGCCCACTTGTAGCTGTAGTAGCCCGCCGCGTAACCGCCAGCAAAGATGTGCGCAAAGCTGTTAGGGAAGCGGTTGTACGCCGGTGGGCGCATGACCGACACCTCGTCACGCACGTCTTCGAGCACCTGCAGTACGCTGCGACCGTCGCCATGGCTGGCGTGCAGCTCGAAGTCGAACAGCGAGAACTCCAGCTGGCGCACCATCATCATGCCCGACTGGAAGTTCTTCGCCGCCAGCATCTTGTCCAGCAGGTCCTGGGGCAGGGCCGCGCCGGTTTCGTAATGACCGGAGATCAGCGCCAGGCCTTCTGGCTCCCAGCACCAGTTTTCCATGAACTGGCTTGGCAACTCGACCGCGTCCCAGGCCACGCCGTTGATACCGGAAACACCGGCATGCTCGATGCGGGTCAGCAGGTGGTGCAGGCCGTGGCCGAATTCGTGGAACAGGGTGGTGACTTCATCGTGGGTGAGCAGTGCAGGCTTGCCGGGTGCGGCCGGGGTGAAGTTGCACACCAGGTTGGCCACCGGGCTCTGCAGCTCGCCACCGGCAGTGCGACGACGGTCGCGGGCGCCGTCCATCCACGCACCGCCGCGCTTGTTGGCGCGGGCGTAAAGGTCGAAGAAGAAGCGGCCGACATGCTGGCCGTTTTCCTTGATCTCGAACAGGCGCACGTCCGGGTGCCAGCTGTCGAAGCCCTCGAGCTCGGCGATTTCGATGCCGTACAGGCGCTGCACGATGCTGAACAGGCCACCCAGCACCTTGTCGATCGGGAAGTAGGCGCGCAGGGCTTCCTGCGACACGCTGTAGCGCTGCTCGCGCAGCTTCTCGCCAAAGTAGCCGGCGTCCCAGCTGGCCAGCTCAGGGCAGCCTTGCTCAGCGGCGTAGGCCTTCAGCTGCTGCAGGTCCTGGGCGGCAAAAGGCTTGGAACGCTTGGCCAGGTCACGCAAGAAGCTCAACACCTGGTCGCTGGACTCAGCCATCTTGGTGGCCAGGCTCAGCTCGGCGTAGTTCTTGTAGCCCAGCAGTTCGGCCAGCTCCTGGCGCAGGTCAAGGATTTGCTGCATGACCGGGCCGTTGTCGAACTGGCCGGCATTCGGGCCCTGGTCCGAGGCGCGGGTGCAGTAGGCGGCGTACACCTCTTCGCGCAGGCCGCGGTCGCTGGCGTAGGTCATCACGGCGTAGTAGCTGGGGAATTCCAGGGTAATCAGCCAGCCGTCGAGGCCTTTGGCCTGGGCAGCGGCAGCCATCTGCGCCTTGGCCGAATCGGTCAGGCCGGCCAGTGCTGCTTCGTCGGTAACGTGCTTGGTCCAGGCCTGGGTGGCGTCGAGCAGCTGGTTGGAAAAGCGGCTGCCTAGTTCGCTGAGCTTGCTTTGCACTTCGGCATAGCGCTGCTGCTTGTCTGCCGGCAGGTCGATACCCGACAGGCGGAAGTCACGCAGGGCATGCTCGAGGATAGTCTTTTGCGCCACGTCGAAACCGGCGGCTTCAGGGCTGTTGATCAAAGCCTGGTAGGCATCGAACAGCGCACGATTCTGGCCCAGTTCGGTAGAGTAGGCGCTCAGCGCTGGCAGGCACGACTCGTAAGCCTCGCGCAGTTCTGCACTGTTGCACACCGCGTTCAGGTGGCTGACCGGGCTCCAGGCAGCGCCCAGGCGGTCGTTCAGTTCGTCCATGGCCAGCACCAGGCCAGCCCAGGTAGGGGCCTTGCCCTGCTTTTCGAGGATCTCGGCAATGGCTTTACGGTTGTCGGCCAGGATCGCTTCGATCGCCGGCAACACGTGTTCGGCACGGATTTGCGAGAAGGGCGGCAGATCGTGGGATTGCAGAAGCGGGTTGTTCGCAGTCACGGTTTGGATACCTTGGCAGAAGAAACACTGCTCCATCTTAATTACAATCGACGCCGACCGCAGCAGGCAGCCTGCCTATCGGCACAGATGAGAGACGCTATCATGGCCATCCGAAGCTTCCAGCAACACACTCCGAAAGTTGGACCACGTGCCTTCGTCGACCGCTCGGCAGTGGTGCTGGGCGACGTGGAGATCGGTGAAGACAGCTCGGTCTGGCCGCTGACCGTGGTACGCGGCGACATGCACCGCATCCGCATCGGTGCACGTACCAGCGTGCAGGATGCCAGCGTGCTGCACATCACCCACGCCGGCCCGTTCAACCCGGACGGCTTCCCGCTGATCATCGGTGACGAAGTGACCATCGGCCACAAGGTGATGCTGCATGGCTGCACCCTGGGCAACCGAATCCTGGTCGGCATGGGCAGCACCATCATGGATGGCGCCATCGTCGAGGACGAAGTGATCATCGGTGCCGGCAGCCTGGTACCGCCGGGCAAACGCCTGGTCAGTGGTTACCTGTACATGGGCAGCCCGGTGAAACAGGCCAGGTTGCTGAACGACAAAGAGCGCGCGTTCTTCTCCTACAGCGCCGGCAATTACGTGAAGCTCAAGGACCAGCATCTGGCCGAAGGCTACGACCAACCGGAATAAACCCGACTAACGAGACGAACATGCAACAGCAAAACATCCTCTTCGACCTGGACGGCACCCTGACCGACCCACGCCTGGGCATCACCCGCTCGATCCAGTATGCCCTGGCCAAGCTGGGCATCGACGAGCCGGACCTGGCCCGCCTCGAACACTTCATCGGCCCGCCTTTGCTGCAGGCCTTCATGCAGTTCTACAGCTTCGACGAAGCCAAGGCCTGGGAGGCGGTGAACTTCTACAGGGAGCGTTTCCGCGTCACCGGTCTGTACGAAAACCTGGTGTTCCAGGGCGTGCCGGAGTTACTCGAAGCCCTGAACGGGCAGGGCCGCACGCTGTACATCGCCACTTCCAAACCGTGGGAGTTCGCCCGCGAAATCGCCCGGCACTTCGCCTTCGACCAACACTTCAAGGTGATCTACGGCAGCGAACTGGACGGCACCCGCACCAACAAGGTCGAGCTGATTCGCCACCTGCTGGATGAAGAAGGGCTGGAGCCGGCGCAAACCCTGATGATAGGGGACCGCAAGCATGACCTGATCGGCGCGCGCAGCAATGGCTTGCAGGCAGTGGCGGTGGGGTATGGGTTTGGTAGCCAGGAAGAACTGATGGCAGAAGAGCCGGCCTACCACTTTGCAACCTTGGCCGAGATGCATCAGGCATTCATCAAGGCTTGAGTGCCCTAGGGGGCTGCTTTGCAGCCCATCGCCGGCAAGCCAGCGCCTACAGGTGTTGCATCAAATTCCAACCTTGCGCGGTCCCTGTGGGAGTTGGCTTGCCGACGATGGGTCGCGCAGCGGCCCCAAAATGTCACAGGCTAACCACCAGACGCTGCAGCGCCGCTTTCCTTTCTTCAATCGGCAACCGCCCCAGCTGCTCGACCCGCTGGTAAAACCGAAGCCAGTCCCCACCCACCTCACGAAACACCGCCGCAAACGCCGGCACCCACTGGTCATACAGCCCGAACGGCAACAACTTGGCATTACTCATCGGCCCATACATCCACGCGTCATAACGCTTGTCACCGCCCCACTGGCCATCACGCACCTGCCGGTACTCACGCCTCAAACGCTCAAACTCGGCCTGCTTGGCCAGCCGCTTGTGCGCATCGTCCAGCGGCCCGCCATAAATCGTCTGCAACCGCTCACGGCTGGCCAGCACCAGCCTGATGAACTGGTCACGCTGCTGCCCCTGCTCCTCGCCAACAGCGGCAAGCCCACGCGCTGCACGCCATTGCCGGGAGCCTTCCTGCTCGACAAAGGAGGCAAACGATTCGTTGAACTCGGTATCGTCCTGCACATAGAAGCGCTGGTGAGCCAGTTCATGGAAGATGAGCGTGGCCAGGCGCTCGTCGCCCCAACCGACCATTGACGACAGGATCGGGTCGTCGAACCAGCCAAGGGTCGAATACGCCTCCACGCCCCCCAGATACACATCCAGGCCGTCCTGGCGCATCAACGCCGCCGCCCCGCGTGCCGCACCTTGCTGGTAGTAGCCGCGATACGCCACGCACCCCGCAATCGGGAAACAGTGCGTCACCGGCTGCAACGACAGTTCGGGCGTGGCAAACACATTCCACACCACATAAGGCCGGCCAATGTCGGCATAAACCCGGTAGCTGCGGTTATCCGGCAGCTTCAACTGCTGGCTGGCGAACACCCGCGCCTGTTCAGCGTGCGCCAGGCGCGAGCGTAACTGCGGTGACGTGGCCGGGTCGGCAAGCACCTGCGCGACTGGCTGTCGCGCACGCAGCAGCTGCAATTGGCCCTCGGCCAGCTGCCCATAGTAGGCCACGCTGCTGCAACCGTTCAGCAGGAGCGCCCCCACCAGGGGAACCAAACGGGTGAAAACGCGGTCGAGTGCCCCAAGGCCTGAGCGCTGCATAAAAAAAAGTCGAAGCATCCGGGCTGTATGACTCGCTCAAGGCCAAATTCGCTCCAAGACTATCTCGCCAAGGGGGAGTTTCGCCATGCGTGCATTGTTGGTCGCCGGTTCACTGTTGCTGATATCCGCCTGTTCCACGTTGCCAGCCCCGGACCCGAACCAGGCCTGGATCGACCTTACCCCCTACGACAACACCTCGCTGGACGCCGTGCAGGTCGATGAACGTGACTGGGCCGACAGCCGCTATTTCGAAGTACAGCCCGGCAGCCACGAGCTGACCGTGCGCTACCAGTTCCCGGTCACACCCAGCAATATCGGCCCGGTCGACGAGCCCTTGTGGCGCGACTGCCAGGTCAAACTGACCTTCAAGGACTTTGGCGCCGGCCAGCGCTACCAGCTGCACGCTGGCAGTATCGGCTTCCGCCCGTGGATCAAGCTCTACGACGACCAGCAGAAAATGGTCGGCCAGGGCCTGCCCGCCGGCTGCCAACGCACCTGAACCGTACAAACGGCGCTATGCTTGTTACTTGTAAATCGCAAGTGGGAGTTTTGCCATGCGCCAGCCCATGATGCTGATCGCCCTCAGTGCACTGGGGGCTTGCGCCAGCCCCTTGCCCCCCGTCGACCCCAAGCAGGCCTGGGTTGATCTTTACACCATGACCCCCGGCCGGGTGATCATGGCCGACCGCCTCGATGGAAAGCGCCTGGAGGACGGCCGCTACTTTCAGGTAACGCCCGGCAAGCACGAACTGGTGGTGCGCTTCGATTATGAAATCTATTCGGGCGGGGTCATGTCCCAACCCAGGGACCGAACCTGCTACCTGACCGTGCGCTTTGACAACTTCAAGGCCGGGGAGCGTTATCGCCTGGAAGCGCGGGCGCCGGTGATGGAGCCGCAGGTGCTGCTGTATGACGCCAGCCGCAAGGTGCTGGTGAACGAGCCGAGCAACGTGTTCTGCATTCCGTGAGCTGGGGCTGCTTTGCAGCCCATTCGCAGCACAAGGCTGCTCCTACAGGGATCGCGTACCTTTGTAGGAGCAGCCTTGTGCTGCGATGGGCCGCAAAGCGGCCCCGAATCTACCGATCATTCTTCTGGTAAATGATCTTCTTCGTCCCGCCATCGCATGTGCCGACGACCATATTCTGGTCCTTGACCTCACTGTTGGGCACGATCTCCAGGGTGTAGGACGGCACACCCTGAGCCTGGATCTTGGCCTCGATCTCGGCTTTCAGTTCCTCGCACGGCTTGACCGCCGCCAACGTGGACGTGGCGACCAGGGAAGCCAACACGGCGATTGCTACGCGAATCATGGAACGGCTCCTGAAAAGGCAGCGTGCTGCCGACGCTGTTTAGACTACAGCAAACCGCCTCCGTTGCGCCGCTTCAGCCCACCAGCGCGGCATCCAGGCTGATTTTTGCGTTCAGCACCTTGGACACCGGGCACCCTTCCTTGGCCTTGTTGGCAATCTCCAGGAACTGCGCCTCGCTCGCCCCCGGCACCTTGGCCCGGAGCACCAGATGCACGGCCGTAATGGCAAAACCATCCGGCAGCTTGTCTAGCGTCACCTCGGCAGCGGTGTCGATCCGGTCCGCAGTCAGCCCTGCTTCACCGAGCATCATCGACAACGCCATCGAGAAACAGCCGGCATGCGCGGCGCCAATCAGCTCCTCCGGGTTGGTTCCAGATGTGCCCTCGAAACGGGTGTTGAAGCCATACGGGTTCTGCTTGAGCGCGCCGCTTTCGGTAGAAAGCAGGCCCTTGCCATCCTTCAAGCCACCTTGCCAGATCGCCGATGCTGTCTTTTTCATACTGCCTCCTGGTCATTCGGTTACGTGGTTATGGATTCAGAGGCCAGCCGCTTACGGCAAGTTCAGACCAATCGCACAGCAACCATTGAATCCCCCGAATATGCCCATACAGAGTTACAAAGGCCTCTGGCCAACCACCTTTGCGGAGGCTCCCATGACGCAGCTGCGTGACCTGAAAATATCCACCCTCGACCTTGTGCCTGTACGCGCCGATGCAGGCCCGGGGCAATCGTTGCGCAACTCGCTGGACCTGGCGCAACACGTCGAGCGTTTTGGCTACAACCGCTTCTGGGTGGCGGAGCACCACAACATGGACGGCATCGCCAGTTCGGCAACGTCGGTGCTGATCGGCTATCTGGCCGGGGGTACCTCGACCATTCGCGTGGGCTCTGGCGGGGTGATGCTGCCCAACCACGCGCCACTGGTGATCGCCGAGCAGTTCGGCACCCTGGCCAGCCTGTACCCGGGGCGTATCGACCTGGGCCTGGGCCGTGCGCCGGGCTCGGACCAGATGACCGCCTACGCCCTGCGCCGCGACCGTGCCGGCGGCCCGGACGACTTCCCGGACGATGTCGAGGAACTGTCGCGCTACCTCGGCCCGCGTACCGATGATCAAAAAGTGATCGCCGTGCCGGGGCACGACACTGACGTGCCGATGTGGCTGCTCGGTTCCAGCCTGTTCAGCGCCCAGCTGGCAGGCATGCGCGGCATGCCCTATGCCTTTGCCTCACACTTTGCGCCGCGCTACATGCACGAGGCGATCCGCGTTTACCGCAATCATTTCAAGCCCTCGACCACGCTGGACAAGCCGTATGTAATGCTGGGCATCCCCATGGTGGTGGCAGAAACCGACGAAAGGGCCGAATACCTGGCAACCTCGGTGTACCAGCGCATCCTGGCGCTGATTCGCGGCCAGAGCCTGATGCAGAAGCCGCCGGTAGAAAGCATGGATGGGCTGTGGTTGCCCCATGAGCGGGATACGGTAGGCAGTTTCCTCGGCCTGGCGATGATCGGCAGCCCGCAGAAGGTAAGGGCCAAGGTGGAGGTGCTGCTGGAGCAGACCGGGGCGGACGAGCTGATCTTTACCTGTGACCTGTATGAGCATGCGGACCGGATACGGTCCTATGAGCTGTTGGCGCAGGCTCTCAAGACCGCCTGACCTTCTTCGCGGGCTCGCCCGCTCCCACAGGACTGCACGGGTGCTTGACCCTGTGTATTACCTGTGGGAGCGGGCGAGCCCGCGAAAAAGCCAACGCATCAACCGCGGCGGTAGACAATTTCCTTGGTACCCGACTCACAGCTACCAACCACCTTGCCGGCCGGATCGCCCTTGTTGACGACCTCCAGCTTGTAGCCAGTAACCCCTTTGGCATCGAGCTTGGCGGCAATTTCCGCCTTCAGCTCCTCGCACGGCTTGCCCGCCGCCAGCGCACCACCGGCCAGTGTCATCAGGCCCAGCGCCAGAATCAGTTTGTTCATCGATCGCTTTCCTTGTGCAGATGAAATCAGAAAGGGCGCCCGCCAAGGCGCCCCCTCTCCTGAATACTCTATTAAGCCGGGATCATCCAGCCCGGCAGTGGTTCAGCTATTGGCGATACGAAAGCCCACCTTCAGCGTGACCTGAAAATGCGCGGCCTTGTTGCCTTCAATATGCCCGCGGGTATCGACCACTTCAAACCATTCCAGGTGCTTGATGCTCTTGCCGGCTTCGGCCAGGGCATTGTTGATCGCGTCTTCGATGCTGGTTGGCGAGGATCCCACCAGCTCGATCTTCTTGTACGTGCGATGGTCAGTCATGTTCACGCTCCTTGGATAACGGTGAAATTCAGCCTAGCAGGGTAGGCCTGGTTTACCTGCGAGCCATCCGCCAAGGTGAAAGTTCGATCGCACTTTCGCGCGGGCCAAGGGTCGCAACCTTACAGCCCATACTGCAAAGGAGAGTCAACATGCACCGCAACTCGCTGCGTAAAACATCCCTGGAAAGCATGGAAGCGGAGATCGAAAGCCTTCTGAAAAGCCTGGAAAACCTCAAGCATGACGCGTCGGAAGAGTCCCAGAAGTCGGTGAAGGCAATCCGCAGCAACGCCGAAAGTGCGCTGAAACACTCGCGTAGCCTGCTCAGCGATGCTTACGAGGAAGTGAAAACCCGCACCCGCCAGACCGGCATCGCCACCCGTGATTATGCACAGGAGCACCCGGTGACAACGGCTGGCGTGGCGCTTGGCGCCCTCGGCCTGCTGGCGGCCTATCTGCTGACCCGTCGCAACTAACCCGCCTGGCGTTCCAATTCGCGGCGCAGCCACTGCGCCAACTGCTCGGCGCGCCCATCTGCGGCGCGCCGCGGCACCCACAAGGCCAGCGCTGCCCGGGTAGGTGAAAAGCCCCACGGCGCGCTGAGGCGCCCGGCCCTCAAGTCATCAGCCACCAGTGGCTGTGGCGCGATGGCCACCCCAAGGCCTGCAACCGCAGCCTCCAGCAAATAGTACAAATGCTCGAACGCCTGGCCGTACTGCAACCCGGCCGGGTCCAGTCCCTGTTGCCCAGCCCATGTCGGCCATGCTTGTGGCCGTGAGGTGGTATGCAACAGGGCCTCCTCCAGCAGGGCTTTGGCGGGCGCGTCGCGCAAGCGATCGAAGCCGGCAAAATGCGGGCTAAGCACCGGCCCGATGCGCTCCTCAGCCAGCACATGCACCTGCATGTCCGCCGGCCATGGGGGTTCAGCGTATACCAGCAATGCATCGAGCCCTGGACGACGGGGGTCGAGGTCACCTTCACCTGCGGACAAGTGCAGGCGCAACTCAGGCAAATCCGCCTTCAGGCGACCAAGCCTGGGGATAAACCAACGCGCTAGCAGGCTCCCCGAGCAGCCGAGCACAAACGGCGCCTCGCTGACATCGCGGCTGAGTTCTGTACACACGCTGCGCAACCGGTCGAAGGCCTCACCGCTGGCATCGCGCAGACGCACACCGGCATCTGTGAGTTTGATGCCACGCCCGTCCTTGACGAAAAGCGCCACCCCCAGGTGCTCCTCAAGCACCTTGATCTGCCGACTGACAGCGCCATGAGTAACATGCAGCGCTTCAGCCGCCTGGCTAACGCTGTTGAGCCTGGCGGTAGCCTCGAAGGCGCGCAGGGCATTCAGGGGAGGGAGATCGTGGGCCATTTTACCTGTGAGTTTTTCTGACAAGTTTGCGCAATCTTATCGGTTTTCAGCCGGGCTTGCCGTGGTTAGAGTAAAGCCCATCACTCATTCATTACGCCCTGGAGCGCCCCATGACCCAGTCCCAATACCGCCCCGGCCCCGACGCCAATGGCCTGTTCGGCTCGTTCGGCGGCCGCTACGTGGCCGAAACCCTCATGCCACTGGTGCTGGACCTGGCCCGCGAGTACGAAGCGGCCAAGGCAGACCCCAAGTTCCTCGAAGAGCTGGCTTACTTCCAGCGCGACTACATCGGCCGCCCCAACCCGCTGTACTTCGCTGAGCGCCTGACCGAGCACTGTGGCGGTGCGAAGATCTTCTTCAAGCGTGAAGAGCTGAACCACACCGGCGCGCATAAAGTAAACAACTGCATCGGCCAGGTGCTGCTGGCCAAGCGCATGGGCAAGAAGCGTTTGATTGCCGAAACCGGCGCCGGCATGCACGGCGTGGCCACCGCCACCGTCGCTGCCCGCTTCGGCCTGCCGTGCGTGATCTACATGGGCGCCACCGACATCGAGCGCCAGCAGGCGAACGTGTTCCGCATGAAGCTGCTGGGCGCCGAAATCGTCCCGGTTACCGCCGGTACCGGCACCCTGAAAGACGCCATGAACGAAGCCCTGCGCGACTGGGTCACCAACGTCGAAGACACCTTCTACCTGATCGGCACTGTCGCTGGCCCACACCCGTACCCGGCCATGGTCCGCGACTTCCAGTCGATCATCGGCAAGGAAACCCGCGCTCAGCTGCAAGAGAAGGAAGGCCGCCTGCCAGACAGCCTGGTTGCCTGCGTCGGTGGTGGTTCCAACGCCATGGGCCTGTTCCATGAGTTTCTCGAAGAGCCAAGCGTACAGATCATCGGCGTCGAAGCCGGTGGCCACGGCGTGCACACCGACAAGCACGCTGCCAGCCTGAACGGCGGCGTACCCGGCGTACTGCACGGCAACCGCACCTACCTGCTGCAAGATGCAGACGGCCAGATCACCGACGCCCACTCGATTTCCGCAGGCCTCGACTACCCGGGCATCGGCCCGGAGCACGCCTACCTGCACGAAGT
This sequence comes from Pseudomonas sp. SIMBA_068, assembly GCF_046534705.1. Lineage (NCBI taxonomy): Bacteria > Pseudomonadati > Pseudomonadota > Gammaproteobacteria > Pseudomonadales > Pseudomonadaceae > Pseudomonas > Pseudomonas sp. SIMBA_068. Next base: position 200,607 of record NZ_JAWRYI010000010.1, on the reverse strand, counting down.
GAAGCGCGTCGAGTACGTCAGCATTACCGATGACGAAGCGCTGGATGCGTTTCACGCCAGCTGCCGTCTGGAAGGCATCATCCCGGCGCTGGAAAGCTCCCACGCCCTGGCCGAAGCGATCAAGCGCGCACCGAAGCTGCCAAAGGATCACCTGATGGTCGTGTGCCTGTCGGGCCGCGGCGACAAAGACATGCAAACCGTCATGAACCACATGGCCGCCCAGGAGAAACAGGCATGAGCCGTCTTGAAAAACGCTTCGACGAACTGAAGGCCGAAGGCCGATCGGCACTGGTCACCTTCGTCACCGCAGGCGACCCGGGCTACGACGCCTCGCTGCAGATCCTCAAAGGGCTGCCGGCAGCCGGTGCCGACGTGATCGAACTGGGCATGCCGTTCACCGACCCGATGGCCGATGGCGTGGCCATCCAGCTGGCCACCCTGCGCGCCCTGGAAGCTGGCCAGACCTTGGCCAAAACCCTGCAGATGGTTCGCGAGTTCCGTGTGGATAACCACACTACGCCAATCGTGCTGATGGGCTACTACAACCCGATCCACCGCTTTGGCGTCGACGCGTTCGTGGCTGAAGCAAAAGCAGCGGGCGTCGATGGCCTGATCATCGTCGACCTGCCGCCAGAGCACGACGCCGAACTGGCCACCCCGGCCCAGGCTGCAGGCATCGACTTCATCCGCCTGACCACCCCGACCACCGACGATGCGCGCCTGCCGCGCGTGCTGGAGCGCAGCTCCGGGTTCGTGTACTACGTGTCGGTGGCCGGTGTGACCGGTGCCGGCTCGGCGACCACCGAGCACGTGACCGAGGCCATTGCCCGCCTGCGCCGGCATACCAAACTGCCGATCAGCGTCGGTTTCGGCATTCGTACCCCGGAGCAGGCTGCGAACATTGCCCGCCTGGCGGATGGTGTGGTGGTGGGCTCCGCGCTGGTCGACAAGATTGCCCAGGCTAAAAGTGCCGATCAGGCAGTAAATGATGTACTCAGCCTGTGCTCGGCACTGGCAGAAGGGGTGCGCTCAGCTCGCAATTGATTGCGAGGGCTCCGCCCTCGTTCGCGGCACAAGGCCGCTCCTACAGGGTATTGCGATCTCCTTGTAGGAGCGGCCTTGTGCCGCGAAGAGGCCGGCATAGGCAATACAAATCTACCCACCAAATATCGACAGCTTCAATGGCCGCACGGCCCCCATCCAGATCGCATGATCCCGGTGGTCCGCCAGTTCATCCCCGGTTTCCGGGTGCATGAATACCACCAGGCCCTTGCGGTACAGCGCCAACCAAGGCAAAACCACCCCTACCACTTCAGGCCCGAACGCCAGCTGGCAACTCCAGTCCGGGTGTGGCCCAACCGGCTTCTGATGCATGCGCCCCATGGTCACGGGAAACAGCCGCGCCGCCTCCTCGCACAGCTCCCGGGCCTGCTCCATGGTCGCTGCGTCGTAATAAACGTGGGCGTGGTAACCCTTGATCCTCTGCACGATAACTCCTGATTGCGGTCCAACCATCACCACCTGCAAAGGGAGTGATGCAGTGAAAAACGCCGAAACCCCAGTGTACAAACTGGTCTTGTTCGGGCCTGAAAGCAGCCTGGGCAATGCCCTGATGGCCGAGCTGCTGTCGCGCCAGCACGAAGTCACCGCCGTGGTCGATGACCTGAACCGCCACACCGCACGCCCGGGCCTGCACTTCAAGATAGGCGGGCTGGACGATGCCGACCAGGCAGAGCAAAGCGCGGCAGGGGGCTCGGCGGTGATTGCCCTGTTGTCGGCGCTGGCCCCAGGCGACCTGCCGGGGCAAGCACGGCTGAGCGAGGCGCTGGTGGCGGGGCTTGAGCGTACGACTATACGCCGGCTGTTGCTGGTGGGCGATTTCGCTGTGCTGGATGAGCCGGCCAAGTACAGCCAGGCAGAGCGCGAATGTGTGGACCAAGTGGTTGATGTGTTGCAGCGCAGTGCTTTGCACTGGACCTTGATCAATACGCCGCAGGCTTTGCCCGATGAGGGGTGGGCACGTGTGGCGGCGGGGATGGCGGATATGCTGGAACTGGACCTGCACCGGGGCGAGCATCTGAACTTCGTGGTCTAGATCGCCGGGGCTGCCGGCGATGGGCCGCAAAGCGGCCCCAAAATCTCAAAGGCTGCGCTCATCCTCTAGCCAACCCACAAACCGCTCGATCAGCGCCCCACGCCGCTTGCGCGGCGGCAGCACCGCGTAGTACCCGCGCTGCGAGCGCAAACTCCCCTCCAGCGGCCGGCACAGCAACCCTTGCTCCACCAACCCATCCACCAGGTGCCCCCAGCCAATCGCCACCCCTTGCCCTGCAATCGCTGCCTGAATCAGCAACGTATAGTTGTCGAACCGCAATTGCCCCGCAGGCGGTGGGCTGGCCACGCCAAACCCGCGGAAAACCCCCGCCCAGTCAAACCAGCGGCTGGCCTGCTCGCCCTTCAAATGCAGCAAGGGCAAACGTTGCAAAGCCACGGCTGACAAGGGTTTGCCATCCGTCAGGCGGGGGCTGCACACCGGGAAAACTTCTTCATCGAACAGCCAGCGGCTTTCACCCTGGTGAAAGCGCCCATCGCCAAACAGCACCGCCACATCGATGTCCGGGCGCAACATCCCCTGGCTGCGTTCGCCGGTCACCAGGCTCACATCCACCTGTGGATAAGCCTCGTGAAAGCGTTGCAGCCTTGGCATCAGCCAGAAGGCCGCAAAGGCAAAGTCGGTGGCCACCTGCAGCACTTCTCGCTGGCCACGCCCGCTGGCCTGGGAAATGCCGTCATCCATGGCTTGCAGGCCCTGGTGTACCTGTTCAAACAACAGCTGGCCGGCCTCGGTGAGCTCGATGCCCCGATAAATACGGTCAAACAGGCGCGTGCCCAGCTGGGCTTCCAGGCGTTTCACTTGTTGGCTCACTGCCGGCTGTGTCGTGCCCAGCTCCAGCGCCGCCGCAGTAAACCCCCGCAGGCGTGCCGCAGCTTCGAACACACGCAAGGTATCCAACGACAGCTCGGCAAGGTGCTCAAACATAAGCTCAGCTAATCCCAGTCATTGCCCACCATGGGCTTTACCCATGTTATCCGCAGTCGCATCTTGGAAGGCAAGTGAATCGCATAACCCTCAACGATGGAAGCCACCATGACGCGCCCGAATATCCTGTTCATCATGGCCGACCAGATGGCCGCACCCTTGCTACCGATCTACGCCCCTTCGCCCATCCAGATGCCGCACCTGAGCCGCCTGGCCGAGCAGGCGGTGGTGTTCGACTCGGCCTACTGCAACAGCCCGCTGTGCGCGCCGTCACGCTTCACCCTGGTCAGCGGCCAACTGCCCAGCCGCATCGGCGCCTACGACAATGCCGCCGATTTCCCCGCCGATGTGCCGACCTATGCCCACTACCTGCGCCGCCTGGGCTACCGCACGGCGCTGTCTGGCAAGATGCACTTCTGCGGCCCGGACCAGCTGCACGGTTACGAAGAGCGCCTGACCAGCGACATCTACCCGGCCGACTACGGCTGGGCGGTGAACTGGGACGAACCGGATGTGCGCCCGAGCTGGTATCACAACATGTCTTCGGTACTGCAGGCCGGCCCGTGCGTGCGTACCAACCAGCTGGATTTCGACGAGGAGGTGGTGTTCAAGGCGCGCCAGTACCTGTACGACCATGTGCGCGAAAACGATGGCCGGCCATTCTGCCTGACCGTTTCGATGACGCACCCGCACGACCCGTACACCATCCCCAAGCGCTATTGGGACCGCTACGAGGGTGTGGATATCCCCATGCCACGCGCCGAGTTCAACCAGGCAGAACTCGACCCCCACTCGCAACGCCTGCTCAAGGTTTACGACCTGTGGAACAAGCCGCTGCCTGTGGACAAGATCCGCGACGCCCGCCGCGCCTACTTCGGCGCCTGCAGCTACATCGACGACAACATCGGCCAGCTGCTGCAAACCCTGGAGGAGTGCAACCTGGCCGACGACACCCTGATCGTGTTCTCCGGCGACCACGGCGACATGCTTGGCGAGCGTGGCCTCTGGTACAAGATGCACTGGTTCGAGATGTCGGCGCGGGTACCGCTGCTGATCCATGCGCCCAAGCACTTTGCGGCGGCTCGGGTCAGTGCCTCGGTATCGACCTGTGACCTGCTGCCAACCTTGGTAGAACTGGCCGGCGGCGCTGTGGATAAAAACCTGCACCTGGACGGCCGCTCGCTGCTTGGCCACCTGCAAGGGCAGGGCGGCCACGATGAAGTGATCGGCGAATACATGGCCGAAGGCACGGTCGGCCCGCTGATGATGATCCGCCGTGGGCCTTACAAGTTCGTGTACAGCGAAGACGACCCATGGCTACTCTATGACCTGAGCCGCGACCCGCACGAGCGGGAGAACCTCGCCGGCAGCCCGGACCACCAGGCGCTGCTGCAGGCATTTGCCGATGAAGCACGACAGCGTTGGGATATACCCAGCCTGCGCCAGCAGGTACTCGCCAGCCAGCGGCGCCGCCGCTTGGTGGCGCAGGCGCTGGCCATCGGCACGCTGAAAAGCTGGGACCACCAACCGCTGGTGGACGCCAGCCAACAGTACATGCGCAACCACATCGATCTCGACGACCTCGAGCGCAAGGCACGTTATCCACAGCCCGCACCCCTGGATTGAAAAGAGAGGCCGCCATGCACAAGTTCTCCGCCGCCGTGTTCGCCCTGGCCCTGGGCACCGCCACGGCCCACGCCGCCGACAGCGACGCGCAATGCAGTACCGTAAGAATGGCCGACCCCGGCTGGAGCGATATCGCCTCGACCAATGCCGTGGCCCGTCTGTTACTGGAAAGCCTGGGCTACAAGGTGAAGATCGACAGCCTAGCCGTGCCGATCATCTACGGCGGCTTGAAGGACCGCCGTGTCGACGCCTTTCTGGGCAACTGGATGCCGGCGCATCAAGGCTTTCATGACAAGTTCATCGCCAACGGCGATGTGCAGCAACTGTCACGTAACCTGGAAGGAACCGAGTTCACCCTGGCGGTGCCCGACTACGTGTGGAATGCCGGGGTGAAGGACTTTGCCGACCTGCAGAAGCATGCCGACCAGTTCGACAAGAAGCTGTACGGTATCGGCTCCGGTGCACCGGCCAACCTGTCGCTGAAGGCAATCATCGACAAGAATGAATTCAACCTCGGTCAGTGGAAACTGGTGGAGTCCAGCGAGCAGGCGATGCTGGCCCAGGTCGACCGGGCGGTGAAGAAACAGCAGTTCATCACCTTCCTTGGCTGGACCCCGCACCCGATGAACGTGAAGCTGAAAATGCATTACCTGACTGGCGGGGAAAAGTGGTTCGGCAGCAAGGGCGAGGTGTACACGCTGACCCGAAAGGGTTATCCACAAGCCTGCCCGAATGCGGCGAAGCTGTTGGGTAACCTGAAATTTACCCTGGACATGGAAAACGCCATCATGGCCGAGGTTGTGGATAAGAAGATCAGCTTCGATGACGCTGCCAGGGCTTGGGTGAAAACGTATCCCGAGGTGCTGGAAGGGTGGTTGGCTGGGGTGACTACCAAGGCCGATGGCAATGCCCTGGAGGCCGTCAAAGCCAAACTGTAGTTTCAGACACGACGCGCCCCTGTGGGAGCGGGTTCACCCGCGAATGCTGCATTGCATGTACCGACGCATTCGCGGGTAAACCCGCTCCCACAGGGGACAGTGGACCTTTGGAAATGTGAATATCTCATGCATCGCATCATTCACCTGCTGCCCTTCCTCACCTGGCTCCCGCGCCAATCGGGCCGCAGCCTGCGCCAGGACCTGCTGGTCGGCCTGAGCGGTGCCATCCTCGCCCTGCCACAATCCATCGCCTACGCGCTGATCGCCGGCTTGCCCGCCGAATACGGCCTGTACGCCGCCATCGTGCCGGTGCTGATCGCCTGCCTGTGGGGCTCGTCCTGGCACCTGATCTGCGGCCCCACCGCTGCCATTTCCATCGTGCTCTACGCCAGCATCAGCCCGCTGGCCGTGGCCGGCAGCGCCGATTACATCACCCTGGTGCTGCTGCTGACCTTCCTCGGCGGCATCTTCCAGCTGCTGCTCGGGCTCTTGCGCTTTGGCGCGCTGGTCAACTTCGTCTCGCATTCCGTGGTGCTCGGTTTCACGCTGGGGGCTGCGATCGTCATTGCCCTGGGCCAATTGCCCAACCTGCTGGGCATGAACCTGCCCAGCCAGGCTACGGCACTGAAAACCGTACAGGACCTGGCCAGCCATGCAGGGGAGGTCGACCTGCCTTCCTTGCTGTTGGGCCTGGCCACCGTAGTGATCGGCGTGGCCTTCAAGCTCTGGCGCCCACGCTGGCCGAGCCTGTTGATAAGTCTGGTGCTGGTCAGCCTGCTGGCCTGGCTGTTGCCGGGCTACTTTGGCCATGTGCCGCGCGTTGCGGCATTCACCGGGCAACTCCCGCCCTTCAGCCCGCTGCCTTTGCTAGACGTGGAGCTCATGTTGCGTCTGCTGCCCAGCGCCGTTGCGGTAGGCATGCTGGGGTTGGTTACCAGCCTGTCGATTGCCCGCTCGTTATCGGCACGTTCAGAACAACTGATCGACCCAGACCAGGAAATACGCGCACAGGGCCTGTCGAACATTGCCGGTGCATTTTTCTCTGGTTACTTGTCTGCCGGTTCCTTCACCCGTTCCGGGCTGAGTTATGAGGCAGGTGCCCGCTCGCCCATGGCCGGAGTATTTTCGGCGCTGTGGGTGGCGTTTTTTGCCGTTACCGGCGCCGGCCTGATCGCACACGTGCCGATACCGGCCATGGCCGGCAGCATTCTGCTGATCTGCTGGGGGCTGGTGGACCATCGGGGGATTCGCGCGCTGTTTCGGGTCAGCCGCTCGGAGTTTCTGGTGATGGCGCTGACGGCGGCGGCCACCTTGCTGCTGGAGCTGCAGACGGCGATCTATGCCGGTGTGCTGGCTTCGCTGTTCTTTTACCTCAAGCGCACGTCACGGCCACGGGTACAGCAAAGCCGTGAAGGAGACGCGGATGTGTTACGGGTGGGTGGGTCGATTTTCTTTGGTGCGGCGCATTACCTGCAGGTGCGCTTGCAGCGCTGCCAGGGGCCACATGTGGTGATTGACGCGCGGCAGGTGAATTTTATCGATTATTCGGGTGTGGATATGTTGCACCGCGAGGCGCGGCGGTTGCGGCGATTGGGCGGGAGTTTGACCCTGCACCGGGCCAGGCCGCAGGTGATCGAGGAATTGCAGAAGCTGGAAGGGGTGGAGTTGTGCCCGATCCGGTTTGAGGAGTGAGGCTGAGATCCTGGGGCTGCTGCGCAGCCCATTCGCGGCACAAGGCCGCTCCTACAGGGGATCGGCGTACGCCGTACTTTGTGGGAGCGGCCTTGTGCCGCGAATGGGCCGCAAAGCGGCCCCGACAATTTCAGCCCCGAGCCAGCTGCCGGCGCAGCTCAGCCAACACTGGCGCGGTATCAGGCCGCACCCCACGCCAGATAAAGAAGGCTTCAGCCGCCTGCTCAGCCAGCATCCCCAACCCGTCCAGTACTTTCGCAGCCCCCAGCTGGGTAGCCCACGCGCAAAAAGGCGTCGGCGCCTTGCCATACATCATGTCGTAGCAAACCGTGCGCCCCGCCTCGACCAGGCTGTCGGCAATCGGCGGCATTTCCCCGGCCAGGCTCGCCGAGGTGGCGTTGATGATCACATCCACCGGCTCCTGCAACCAGGCAAACCCGCTGGCCACCACAGGCCCCAGCTCATCGAACTCACGCGCCAGCTGCTCGGCTTTTTCCACAGTGCGGTTGGCAACCACAAGCGACTGCGGCTTGTGCGCCAGAATAGGCTCCAGCACGCCCCGCACGGCGCCACCGGCACCGAGGATGAGAATGCGTTTGCCCGCCAGCTCGACCCCGGCATTCACCGTCAGGTCGCGCACCAGGCCAGCGCCATCGGTGTTGTCGCCCTGCAAGGTGCCATCAGCCAGCTTGCTCAGCGTGTTCACTGCACCAGCGCGCTGGGCACGCGGGGTGAGGCTGTCGCACAGGCGGTAGGCCTCTTCCTTGAACGGCACGGTGACGTTGCCGCCGCTGCCTTGCTTGAAGAAGCCGCGCGCGCAATCGCTGAACTCGTCCAGCGGCGCCAGCAGGGTGGCGTATTCCAGGTTCTGCCCGGTCTGCTCGGCAAACAGGCGGTGGATCAGCGGCGACTTGCTGTGGCCGATGGGGTTACCAAAAACGACGTACTGGTCCATGACGGCTCCTTGTTTATCCACAAGCTTACTGGCCAAGCCAGTCGCGGTCCTGCAGGAAGTACTCGGTCAGGCGCGCTTCTTCGCTACCGGGTGCGGCCTTCCAGTCGTAGCCCCAACGCACCTGAGGCGGCAGCGACATGAGGATGGACTCGGTGCGGCCACCGGACTGCAGGCCGAACAGGGTGCCACGGTCGTAAACCAGGTTGAACTCCACATAGCGGCCGCGGCGATATTCCTGGAACTCGCGCTGCTGCGGGGTGTAGGGCGTGTCCTTGCGGCGCTGGACGATCGGCAGGTAGGCGTTGACGAAAGCATCGCCGATGGCGCGGATGAAAGCGAAGCAGGTGTCGAAGTCCCACTCGTTCAGGTCGTCGAAGAACAGGCCGCCGATGCCGCGTGGCTCGCCACGGTGCTTGAGGTGGAAGTAGCGGTCGCACCAAGCTTTGTAGCGTGGGTACACGTCGGCGCCGAACGGTGCGCAGGCCTGTTCAGCCACGCGGTGCCAGTGGATGCAGTCTTCTTCGTTGCCATAGTACGGCGTCAGGTCGAAGCCGCCGCCGAACCACCATACGGCCTCTTCACCTTCCTTCTCGGCGATGAAGAACCGCACATTGGCGTGGGAAGTGGGCACATGCGGGTTGTGCGGGTGGATCACCAGCGACACACCCAGGGCCTCGAAGCCACGGCCCGCCAGTTCGGGGCGGTGGGCGCTGGCCGAGGGTGGCAGGCCGGCACCAAACACATGGGAGAAGTTGACCCCGCCTTTCTCGATTACCTTGCCGTCGCCGATCACCCGCGTGCGACCCCCGCCACCGGCTTCGCGCACCCAGGCATCCTCGACGAAGCGGGCACCGCCGTCTTCTGTTTCGAGGGCATAGCAGATGCGATCTTGCAGGTCGAGCAGGTAGGCTTTCACGGCCTCGGTGCGGCTAGTCATCGGGTCACCAGGAGCGGGCAGGGAAGAATTCGCGCGTAGCATACCACCGCCAGCGCACGCGCCGCAGTTGACGGCGATCAAGCAAAGGCGTCCGATAGAAGGCCTTTTCCCGATCCCGACTACAGGAGTGCGAGATGGCCAAGCGTATCCAGTTCAGCCAGCATGGCGGCCCGGAAGTGCTGCAGTTTGTGGAATTCGAACCCACCCCGCCCGGGCCGCAGCAGGTGCGCGTGCGTAACCACGCCATCGGCCTGAACTTCATCGACACGTACTTTCGCAGCGGGCTGTATGCCCCGCCGTCCCTGCCTTCTGGCCTGGGTACCGAGGCGGCCGGGGTGGTCGAGGCCGTGGGCGAGGGAGTGACCCGCCTGAAGGTGGGTGACCGCGTGGCCCATGCCGGTGGCCCGCTGGGTGCGTACAGCGAGGTGCATACGCTGCCGGAGGCCAACCTGGTCAAGCTGCCCGACAACATCAGCTTCGAGCAGGCCGCAGCGGTGATGCTCAAGGGTTTGACCGTTCAGTACCTGTTGAAGCAGACCTATGAAGTGAAGGCGGGCGATGTGATCCTGTTCCACGCGGCAGCGGGTGGCGTCGGTTCGCTGGCCTGCCAGTGGGCCAAGGCCCTGGGCGCCAAACTGATCGGTACCGTGAGTTCTGCCGAGAAGGCCGAGCGGGCCAAGGCGCTGGGGGCATGGGAAACCATCGACTACAGCCACGAAGATGTGGCCAAACGTGTACTGGAACTGACCGACGGCAAGAAATGCCCGGTGGTGTATGACGGCGTAGGCGCCGATACCTGGCTCACCTCGCTGGACTGCCTGCAGCCACGCGGGTTGATGGTGAGCTTTGGCAATGCCTCGGGCGCGGTGAGCGGGGTGAACCTGGGGATCCTGGCGCAGAAGGGCTCGTTGTACGTCACCCGGCCGACGTTGGCGACCTATGCCAATAATGCCGAGAACACCCAGGCCATGGCCGATGACCTGTTTTCGATGATTGCGAGTGGCAAGCTGGTTGTGGATATCCAGCAGCGGTATCCATTGAGCGAAGCGGCCAAGGCACAGGCGGAGCTGTCGGCGCGGCGGACTGTGGGGTCGACTGTTTTGTTGCCTTGATTGGTAGGAGACCGCGTTAGGGCGGACAGGTGCTTGCCTTGGTTTTTGTGGTGTTGCGCAGATCGAGCGCCGCGCGGGCGGCGCTCGATTTCACAGGCGCTGAAACCCTCAAGGCAGGCACCTGTCAGCCCTCACACCTTCTTCTGCGGCTGCGGTGTCGACTCGATGCCATCGAGTATCGCCTCAATCACACCCTCCGCCATTTCAATCGCATGCAGGTTCGACCAGAACATGCCACGGCCCTCTTCGCGCATGTAGTCCAGGGCTTTGTAGCCGGTTTCGTAGGCGCTGCGCAGGTACAGGGCTACGTGGACCAGAGCATCCTCGGCAGAAATGTTTGGGTTGACGGTGAAGAGTGGATCGTGGCCGGCATCGCAGCGGCCGAAGGGGCGGGTGGAGGTGCATGGGAGGGGTGGATCGGGGACTATTTTCTTCATCATTGGAAAATGCTCCTCAAGGCCGCCAACCCTCACTACCACGTGAATGGGTGGCGACTGTACGCGAGGTGGTAGACCCGGGCATTTTCCAATCCAGGCAGGCTCGAAAGCCTCCCACGCACAGCCGCCATAGACTGTCATGGAAAAAATGCATCCGGGCTACCACACCCGATCGCCAAGTTATTCGGCGACGGATAGAGCCTAAAGACACTGGTTCCTACTGAACAGGTGATGGCAGGGGACGCGGGTCGTAGGATATTTCCCAATCCTCAAACCGGACAACCATTCGAGACAAAATCAGAAAAATCTGCAGGGGTTGGCGGCCAAATCGCCGGCAAGCCATGTCCAGTACTTGTGGGAGCTGGCTTGCCTGCGATCGAGGGCGAAGCCCTCGCCAGCGGTATCAGCCCGGGCGCACAACCTCGCCGGTTGCCAGGTTGCGAATCACACTCGGGTTCTTCCGCCCCCCCAGCGCGCCGCCAAGCACCAGGTCCAGCTGGCCGTGGAAGTACTGCTCCACCCGCAACCGGGTCTTCGCCGCCGGGCGCCCGCCGGGGTTGCACGAGGTGGAAATCAGCGGCCCCACCAGCGCGCACAGTTCACGCACCACCGGGTGGTCACTGACGCGCAGCGCCACAGTGTCATGCTGCCCCGTCACCCACTCGGGCAGCAGGTCCTGGTGCGGCACCAGCCAGGTATTCGGCCCCGGCCACGTGCTGCCCATGCGGTCGATCCAGTCTTCGGGGAAGTCCTCGAACAGAAAGTCGAACTGGCGGATGTTGTCAGCGATCAGAATCAGCCCTTTATCCACAGGCCGCGACTTCAGCGCCAGCAGGCGATACACCGCGTCCTCGTTCCATGGGTCGCAGCCCAGGCCCCAGACCGCTTCCGTCGGGTAGGCGATTACTGCGCCCGCCCGGATCTCACGTGCGGCTTGTTGCACACGAAAACTGCTCACCATTGCTGTTACTCCGCCTGAATACCTTGCTTGTGCGCAGTGTACTTAGCCCGCGCGGGCAAACCAACGCCCGGCTTCATTGCTGACCCGGCCTTCCAGCTCCAGCTCGGTCAGCTGCGCCAACACTTCGGCCAGCGGCAGCTCGCTGCAGTGTGCGAGGCTTTCGCTGGTTTGAGGCGCTGCATGCAGCAGGGCAAGCAGGGGATGGTCGAACCTGTCCACAACTGCAGGCGGCAGGTTCTGCCAACCCTTCAGGCTTTCCAGGATCTGCTCCACACTTTCCACCAGCAGCGCCCCATCACGGATCAGCTGGTGGCAGCCCTTGGCCCCCGGGTGGTGAATGGAACCCGGAATGGCATACACCTCGCGGCCTTGCTCGGCCGCCAGGCGCGCAGTGATGAGCGAGCCACTGGCCAAGCTGGCCTCGACCACCAGCACGCCCAGCGACAAGCCGCTGATGATGCGGTTGCGCCGTGGGAAGTTGCCGGGCAGTGGCCCGGCGTCCAGCGGATACTCGGAAACCAGCGCACTGCCGTTGTCGATCATCGCCTGCGCAAGCTCTTGATGGCGCTGTGGATAAAGTTTTTGCAGCCCCGTACCGAGCACGGCAATCGTGCACCCACCGGCCTGCAACGCGGCCCGATGAGCGGCACCGTCGACACCCACCGCAAGCCCGCTGGTAATGGTGAAACCAGCCTGCGCAAGGTAGCGGGAAAATGCCCGGGCGGTGTCGAGCGCCGGGGGTGTGGCACGTCTGCTGCCCACAATCGCCAGCTGAGGGCGGTCGAGCAAGGCCCGGTCGCCGGCAACGAAAAGCAGCGGCGGGGCATCGTCGATTTCTGCCAGCAAGGCAGGGTAGCCAGGGCCGTCCCACATCAGCAAATGCTGGCCGGGGCGCTCTAACCAGGCCATTGCGGCGAGCGCGCCCTCGCGTACCTCGGCACTGCGCCGGGCATCGATGGTGGCTTGGGGGATGCCCAACGCTCGCCAGGCCGAACCGGGAGCGCTAAGCGCACTAGAGGCGCTGCCGAACGCATCCAGCAAGGTGCGAAAACGTCGCAATCCTGTCTCGGGCAAGCGATGCAGGCGTAATCGAGCCTCCAGTTCGGCAGGCGGGCAGAGCGACGAATGGTAACTGGGCATGGGGATCGTCCTTGATCGAAACAGGGCCATCTACGTGGCACAACCTGTGGATAACTCTGTGAGTAACACTTTGAAAACCTGTCCATTGGCTGGGGGCTATAAAGCCCATAGACACCCTAGACGAGCTTGCCAGGTGCCGAAATCCCCGTTTCCCTTTATTATGTGTGCTCAGTTTTCAACCGAACGCACAGTGACTGCCTGACCTTATGGCCATCTTGAACATTCTCGAATTCCCGGACCCGCGCCTGCGCACTATCGCCAAACCGGTGACGGAGTTCGACGACGCCCTGCGTCAGCTGATCGACGACATGTTTGAAACCATGTACGAAGCCCCTGGTATCGGCTTGGCCGCCACCCAGGTCAACGTGCACCTGCAGGTCGTGGTCATGGACCTCAGCGAAGACCGCAGCGAGCCGCGCGTCTTCATCAACCCTACGGTCGAAGAACTGACCCACGACATGGGCCAGTACCAGGAAGGCTGCCTGTCGGTGCCCGGCTTCTACGAGAACGTCGACCGCCCGCTCCGTGTACGGGTCAAAGCCCAGGACCGCGACGGCAAGCCTTACGAGCTGGAATGCGAAGGCCTGCTGGCGGTGTGCGTGCAGCACGAATTCGATCACCTCAACGGCAAGCTGTTCGTTGACTACCTGTCGCAGCTCAAGCGCGACCGGATCAAGAAGAAGCTGGAAAAGCAGCACCGCCAGCAAGCCTGATCCCCACCTTCCTGAAGGCTTGCTCCGGCAAGCCTTTTTCTATTTTGAAGCGAGAACTCCATGCGCATCGTCTTTGCAGGCACTCCAGAGTTTGCCGCCGAACACCTCAAGGCCCTGCTCGACAGCCCTTACGAGATCGTGGCCGTCTACACCCAGCCCGACCGCCCGGCCGGCCGTGGCCAGAAGCTGATGCCAAGTGCGGTCAAGGCACTGGCCGTCGCCCATGACATCCCGGTGTTCCAGCCGCAGACTCTGCGCAACGCCGATGCACAGGCCGAACTGGCCGCGCTGAAGCCGGACCTGATGGTGGTGGTCGCTTACGGCCTGATCCTGCCGCAGGCAGTGCTGGATATCCCGCGCCTGGGCTGCATCAACAGCCACGCCTCCCTGCTGCCACGCTGGCGCGGTGCGGCGCCGATCCAGCGCGCCGTGGAAGCCGGCGACGCCGAGAGCGGCGTAACCGTGATGCGCATGGAAGCTGGCCTGGACACCGGCCCAATGCTGCTAAAGGTGGTCACCCCGATCAGCGCCGATGACACCGGCGGCACCTTGCACGACCGCCTGGCCGAAATGGGCCCGCCCGCCGTGGTACAGGCCATCGCCGGCCTGGCCGACGGGTCGCTGCACGGTGAAGTGCAGGACGATGCCCTGGCCACCTACGCACACAAGCTGAACAAGGACGAGGCGCGCATCGACTGGAGCCGCCCGGCCGTTGAGCTGGAGCGCCTGATCCGCGCCTTCAACCCGTGGCCGGTGTGCCACAGCACCCTCGATGGCGAAAGCGTGAAGGTGCTGGGCGCCAACTTGTCCACAGGCAAGGGCGCCCCGGGCGAAATCCTGTCCGCCAGCAAGGACGGCCTGGTCGTTGCCTGCGGTGACCAGGCGCTGAGCCTGACCCGCCTGCAATTGCCCGGCGGCAAGGCGCTTAACTTCAGCGACCTGTTCAACAGCCGCCGCGAGAAGTTCGCCGTCGGCAAGGTGCTGGGCCAATGAACCCACGTCTCGCCGCCGCCCGTGCCCTTGCCGCTGTGCTCAGTGGCAAGGCCTCGCTGAACAGCTCTCTGCCGGCACAACTGGACAAGGTTGATGAACGCGACCGTGGCCTGACCCAGGACCTGGCTTTCGGCACCGCACGCTGGCAGCCGCGCCTCGACCTGCTGGCCGCGCAACTGCTGCAAAAGCCTTTCAAGGCCGCCGACGCCGATGTGCAGGCGCTGCTGCTGGTCGGCCTGTACCAGTTGTTCTACACCCGCATTCCGGCCCACGCCGCCATCGGCGAAACCGTGGGCTGTGCCGACAAGCTGAAAAAGCCGTGGGCCAAGGGCCTGCTCAATGCCGTGCTGCGCCGCGCCCAGCGCGAAGGCGAAGAACTGCTCGCCGGCATGGAGCGCGACCCAGTGGTACGCACCGCCCACCCGCGCTGGCTGCAGAAGGCGCTGAAAGCCTTCTGGCCGGAGCAGTGGGAAGCCATTTGCGCCGCCAACAACGCCCACCCGCCGATGATTCTGCGGGTCAACCGCCGTCACCACAGCCGCGATGCCTACCTGGCACTGCTGGCCGAAGCGGGCATTGGCGCCAGCGCCTGCCAGTACAGCCGCGACGGCATCGTGCTGGCCGAGGCCTGCGACGTGCGCGGCCTGCCAGGCTTCGCCGAGGGCTGGGTGAGCGTGCAGGACGAAGCCGCGCAGCTGTCCGCCGACCTGCTCGAACTGGCCCCTGGCCAGCGCGTGCTGGACGCCTGTTGCGCCCCGGGTGGCAAAACCTGCCACTTGCTGGAGGCCGAAGCCGGCCTGGCGCAGATGGTGGCCATCGACCTCGAAGCCAAGCGCCTGACCCGCGTGCGCGAGAACCTCGACCGCCTGCAACTGGACGCCGAGCTGATCGCCTGCGATGCCCGCGACACCGCCAGCTGGTGGGACGGCAAGCCGTTCCAGCGAATCCTGCTCGACGCGCCGTGTTCGGCCACCGGCGTGATCCGCCGCCACCCGGACATCAAGCTGACCCGCCAGGCCGACGACATCCCGGCACTGGCAGCGCTGCAAGGCGAGCTGCTTGACGCACTGTGGCCGACCCTGGAAGTAGGCGGCATGCTGCTGTACGCCACCTGCTCCAGCCTGCCGACCGAGAACACCGAAGTGGTAGGCGCCTTCCTTGCCCGCACCCCGGGCGCCCGTGAGCTGGACCTGGCCACCGAGGCCGGCCTGCGCCAGCCCCACGGCCGCCAGTTGCTGGCCCAGGAAGGCGGCCACGACGGCTTCTACTATGCCAAGCTGATCAAGATCGCCGCCTCTCGCGGATAAGTACAAACGGTAGGGAGTAGCGGATGAAGATCATCATCCTCGGCGCAGGGCAGGTAGGCGGTACGCTGGCAGAGCATTTGGCCAGCGAAGCGAACGACATCACCGTGGTCGACACCGATGGCGAGCGCCTGCGCGACCTCGGTGACCGCCTGGACATCCGCACCGTGCAGGGCCGTGGCTCGCTGCCGACGGTGCTGCGTCAGGCCGGTGCCGATGACGCCGACATGCTGGTGGCAGTGACCAACAGCGACGAAACCAACATGGTCGCCTGCCAGGTGGCCTATTCGCTGTTCCACACCCCGACCAAGATCGCCCGGGTGCGCGAGTCGGCTTACCTCACCCGGGAAGAGCTGTTTCACAACGACCATATCCCGGTGGATGTGCTGATCAGCCCAGAGCAGGTGGTGACCAACTACATCAAGCGCCTGATCGAGCACCCAGGCTCGCTGCAGGTGATCGACTTCGCCGAAGGCAAGGCCCAGCTGGTAGCGGTGAAGGCCTACTACGGCGGCCCGCTGGTCGGCCAGCAACTGCGCCAGATCCGCGCGCACATGCCCAACGTCGACACCCGCGTGGCGGCCATCTTCCGCCGCGACCGGCCGATCACCCCGCGTGGCGACACCGTGATCGAGGCTGACGACGAAGTGTTCTTCATCGCTGCCAAGAAGGACATCCGCGCCGTGATGGGCGAGCTGCGCCGCATCGACGAGACCAACAAGCGCATCGTCATCGCCGGCGGTGGGCAGATCGGCGAGCGCCTGGCCGAAGCCATTGAGAGCCGCTACCAGGTGAAGATCATCGAGATGAACCCGGCCCGCTGCCGGCACCTCTCCGATACCCTGGAAAGCACTGTGGTGCTGCAGGGCAGCGCCTCGGACAAGGACCTGATGCTCGAAGAGAACATCGCCGACGCCGACATTTTCCTGGCCCTGACCAACGATGACGAAGCCAACATCATGTCGTCGCTGCTGGCCAAGCGCCTGGGCGCGGGCAAGGTAATGACCATCATCAACAACCCGGCCTATGTCGACCTGGTGCAGGGCGGTGATATCGACATCGCCATCAGCCCGCAGCTGGCCACCATCGGCACCCTGCTTGCGCACGTGCGCCGGGGCGACATTGTCAGCGTGCACTCGCTGCGCCGTGGTGCGGCCGAGGCCATCGAGGCGGTGGCGCACGGGGATTCGAAGTCGAGCAAGGTTGTGGGCAAGGCCATCGAAGACATCGCCCTGCCACCGGGTACCACCATCGGCGCCATCATCCGCGACGAAGAAGTGATGATCGCCCACGACGCCACCGTGATCGAATCGGGGGACCATGTGATCCTGTTCGTTGTGGATAAAAAACAAATCCGGGATGTGGAGAAGCTGTTCCACGTCGGCTTGAGTTTCTTCTAGGAGAAGAAGGCATGCGCGAATCGCTGGAGAAGATGCTGGCCAAGGGTGTGGATAACCCGCTGCTGAGGTTTGGCTTGGGCAAGGCCTGGCTGGATGAAGGCAACGGCGCTGAAGCGGCGGTGCACCTGGCACGGTGTGTGGAGCAGGATCCCAAGTATTCCGCGGCGTGGAAGCTGCTGGGCAAGGCGCATCAATTGCAGGGTGACCTGGCAGCGGCGCGCAAGGCCTGGGAAGACGGGATCGTGGCGGCACAGGCCCATGGGGACAAGCAGGCCGAGAAAGAGATGACTGTGTTCCTGAAGAAACTCAATAAAACAGCAGGTTGACGCGGTCCCTGTGGGAGCGGGTTCACCGCGAATGCGTCGGTGAAGCCAACATTGCATTCGCGGGTAAACCCGCTCCCACAGGGTCCCTGCTACAGCAGGCAGGATTGCATTCAGCCTGCTGTAAGCGCAGTCGATAACTCAGTACCAGCGCGGCTCGCCAGCCGGGCGCTTCTTGAAGCGTTTCATGCTCCACATGTACTGGCTCGGGTACTCGCGCACATAGCGCTCGACCACCTTGCTCATCGCCGCCGCCGACTCGGTCACATCGGTGCTGTACATCGCTTCGGGCGCTGCTTCCAGAATCACCCGGAAGCCCGAACCATCCGGCAGCCGCAGCGCATGCAGGAATACCCCCACCGCCTTGCCACCCGCCAACATGTTCGGCACGAACTTGCTGGTCAGCGCCTGGGTGCCCAGGAACGGCACAAACACCCCTGCCGATTCGGCCGGCTCCGGGTCGGCAGGAATACCCACCTGGCCACCGCGACGCACTTCCTTGATCACGCTGAGAATGCCTTCCTTGGTCGAAGGCGCCACGCGGTTGCCCATCTGCACGCGCTGCTCGCGCAACAGGTCATCCACCGCTTTGAGCTTCGGCGGGCGGTAGAAGATGATCGGTTTGCACTGGTTGCAGTAGAAGTGGTTCAGCACTTCCCAGTTACCCAGGTGGCTGGTGATACCCACCACGCCCTTGCCCGAGGCCAGGGCCTGCTCCAGCACTTCCAGGCCGTGCACTTCCTTGACCAGCTCCAGCGAACGCTGCGGCGGCCAGATCCAGGCACAGGCACTTTCGACAAAGGATTTGCCGATATCCCGCAGCGCCTGGCCAACCAGCTGCTCACGGGCAACCGGGTCCATCTCCGGGAAACACTTGGCCAGGTTGATTCGCACCACATTGCGCGAACCGTTGGGGACCTTCCACATCAGCCAGCCAATACCCGCGCCGACGCGCTGCACAGCGCCCCAGGGCAGCTTGGCAAACAGGCGCAGCACCCCGACCATCAGGGCGCCCTTGAACTTTTCCACAGGCGAATTCCTTATTTCAGCAAGGCGCGCATTGTAACCCCTCAGCGCAACAAGGCGGCGTAGCGATCGCAATCGGTGGTGTGGTCCATGACCATGCCGGTGGCCTGCATGAAGGCGTAGCAGATGGTCGGGCCGACAAAGGTGAACCCGGCTTTCTGCAGGGCCTTGCTCATGGCCTTGGCTTCATCCGTAACCGCCGGCACATCGCTGCGGCTTGTGAAATGGTTGACCTTCGGCGCACCGCCGACGAACGACCACAACCATTCGGCCGGGTTATCCACAGCCAGCCACGCCTGGGCATTGCGCCGGGCAGCCTTGAGCTTGAGGCGGTTGCGGATGATGCCGGCATCCTGCATCAGTTCTTCGATGCGTTCGTCGCTCATGGCCGCCAGTTTCACCGGGTCGAAGCCGTACATCACCTGGCGATAACGCTCGCGTTTGCGCAAAACGGTTATCCACGACAGCCCGGCCTGGAACCCTTCGAGCAAAAGCATCTCGAAGAGCAACGCCGGGTCACGCTGTGGCGTTCCCCATTCCTGGTCGTGGTAGGCCTGGTACAACGGATCGTCGGTACACCAAAAGCAGCGTGGCATAAGGCTCCAATGAGTAGAGGGCGAGGCGAATCAGGTTATACTCCCGCTCTTTACATCCGCATCCCCAGATACAGGTGAATTTCGTGAGCCAGCCTACGCCAGCCGTGCGTACCTTCCAAGACCTGATCCTCGCCCTGCAGAACTACTGGGCAGCTCAAGGTTGTGTGGTGCTTCAGCCCTACGATATGGAAGTAGGCGCCGGCACTTTCCATACCGCCACGTTCCTGCGCGCCGTCGGCCCAGAAACCTGGAACGCCGCCTACGTGCAGCCTAGCCGTCGCCCTGCCGACGGGCGGTATGGCGAAAACCCAAACCGCCTGCAGCACTACTACCAGTTCCAGGTAGTGCTCAAGCCCAACCCGGCCAACTTCCAGGAGCTGTACCTCGGCTCGCTGAAAGCCATCGGCCTGGACCCGCTGGTGCACGACATCCGCTTCGTCGAAGACAACTGGGAATCGCCGACCCTCGGCGCCTGGGGCCTGGGCTGGGAAATCTGGCTGAACGGCATGGAAGTCACCCAGTTCACCTACTTCCAGCAGGTAGGCGGTATCGAGTGCTACCCGGTCACCGGTGAAATCACCTACGGCCTGGAGCGCTTGGCCATGTACATCCAGGGCGTCGATTCGGTGTACGACCTGGTGTGGGCCGACGGCCCGTTCGGCAAGGTCACCTACGGCGACGTGTTCCACCAGAACGAAGTGGAACAGTCGACCTACAACTTCGAACACGCCAACGTCGACAAGCTGTTCGAACTGTTCGACTTCTACGAAAGCGAAGCCAACCGCCTGATCAAGCTCGATCTGCCGTTGCCGACCTACGAAATGGTCCTGAAGGCCTCGCACACCTTCAACCTGCTGGACGCGCGCCGCGCCATCTCGGTAACCGAGCGCCAGCGTTACATCCTGCGTGTACGTACCCTGGCCCGGGACGTGGCGCAAAGCTATCTGCAAGCCCGCGCACGCATGGGCTTCCCGATGGCCACCCCTGAACTGCGTGACGAAGTGTTGGCTAAGCTGGAGGCTGCACAATGAGTGCTCAAGATTTCCTGGTAGAACTGGGCACCGAAGAGCTGCCACCCAAAGCCCTGGCCACCCTCGGCGACGCCTTCCTGGCCGGCATCGAGAAAGGCCTGCAGGCCGCTGGCCTGAACTACACCGGCAAACAGGTGTACGCCGCGCCGCGCCGCCTGGCCGTGCTGATCCGCCAGTTGGACGTGCAACAGCCTGACCGCAGTATCAACATCGACGGCCCGCCCCTGCAGGCTGCTTTCAAAGACGGCGAGCCGACCCAGGCTGCTCTTGGCTTTGCCAAGAAATGCGGTGTAGATCTGTCGGAAATCGACCAGAGCGGCGCCAAGCTGCGCTTCTCCCAGCATATCCCGGGCAAGTCCACCGTCGGCCTGCTGCCAACCATCGTCGAAGATTCGCTCAACGACCTGCCGATTCCCAAGCGCATGCGCTGGGCGGCCAGCCGTGAAGAGTTCGTGCGCCCGACGCAATGGCTGGTGATGCTGCTGGGCGACCAGGTGGTCGACTGCACCATCCTGTCGCAGAAAGCCGGCCGTGAATCCCGTGGCCACCGCTTCCACCACCCGGAAAACGTCGTCATCACCACCCCGGCCAACTACGTCGAAGACCTGCGCAAAGCCTACGTGCTCGCCGACTTCGCCGAGCGCCGCGAGCTGATCAGCAAGCGTACTGCCGAGCTGGCCATGCAGCAGGAAGGCACCGCCATCGTGCCGCCTGCGCTGCTGGACGAAGTGACTGCCCTGGTCGAGTGGCCAGTGCCGCTGGTGTGCTCGTTCGAGGAGCGTTTCCTTGAAGTGCCACAGGAAGCCCTGATCACCACCATGCAGGACAACCAGAAGTACTTCTGCCTGCTGGACAGCGAAGGCAAGCTGCTGCCGCGCTTCATCACCGTGGCCAACGTCGAAAGCCGCGACCCGAAGCAGATCGTGCAAGGCAACGAGAAGGTCGTGCGCCCACGCCTGACCGACGCCGAGTTCTTCTTCAAGCAGGACAAGAAGCAGCCGCTGGAAACCTTCAACGAGCGCCTGAAAAACGTGGTGTTCCAGGCTCAGCTGGGCACTGTGTACGACAAGGCCGAGCGTGTTTCCAGACTGGCTGCGTTCATTGCCCCGCTGATCGGCGGCGACGCCCAGCGCGCCGGCCGTGCCGGCCTGCTGTCCAAGTGCGACCTTGCCACCGAGATGGTCGGCGAGTTCCCTGAAATGCAGGGTGTTGCCGGTTACTACTACGCGCTCAACGACGGTGAGCCGCAGGACGTCGCCCTGGCCCTGAACGAGCAGTACATGCCGCGCGGTGCTGGCGCCGAGCTGCCGCAGACCCTCACCGGTGCTGCTGTGGCCATCGCCGACAAACTCGACACCCTGGTTGGCATCTTCGGCATCGGCATGCTGCCCACCGGTAGCAAGGACCCGTACGCCCTGCGCCGTGCCGCCCTGGGCGTGCTGCGCATTCTGATCGAGAAGCAGCTGGACCTGAACCTGACCGGTGCGGTCGAGTTCGCAGTCAAGCAGTTCGGCGCCAAGGTCAAGGCCGCCGGCCTGGCCGATCAGGTACTGGAATTCATCTTCGACCGCCTGCGTGCGCGTTACGAAGACGAAGGCATCGACGTGGCCACCTACCTGTCGGTGCGTGCCCTGCAGCCAGGCTCCGCTCTTGACTTCGACCAGCGCGTACAGGCCGTGCAGGCTTTCCGCAAGCTGCCAGAAGCCGAAGCTTTGGCCGCGGTGAACAAGCGTGTATCGAACCTGCTGAGCAAGGCCGAAGGCGCCATCGCCGAACAGGTCGAGCCAAAGTACTTCGACAACGCCAACGAGTTCTCGCTGTACTCGGCCATCCAGCAGGCCGACCAGGCCGTGCAACCGATGGCTGCTGCACGCCAGTACAGTGAATCGCTGGCCCGCCTGGCGGCCCTGCGTGACCCGGTCGACGCCTTCTTCGAGGCGGTGATGGTCAACGCTGAAGACGCCAAGGTACGCGCCAACCGTTATGCCCTGCTCAGCCGCCTGCGCGGCCTGTTCCTGGGCGTGGCCGACATTTCGCTGCTGGGGTAAGCCTTGAAACTGCTGATTCTCGACCGTGACGGGGTCATCAACCATGACTCCGACGCCTACATCAAGACGCTGGAAGAATGGGTGCCGATCCCTGGCTCGGTCGAGGCCATCGCGCAGTTGAGCAAAGCGGGCTGGACGGTGGCCGTGGCCACCAACCAGTCCGGCATTGCCCGGGGCTATTACACACTGGCAACCCTGGAAGCCATGCACGCACGCCTGCGCGAGCTGGTGGCGGAGCAGGGGGGCGAGGTGGGCCATATCGTGTATTGCCCGCACGGGCCGGACGCAGGCTGCGATTGCCGCAAGCCAAAGCCTGGCATGCTGGTGGCGATTGCCGAGCATTACCACGTCGCCCTGCAAGGCGTCTGGTTCGTCGGCGACAGCAAAGGTGACCTGGAGGCCGCCCTGGCCGTCGGTGCACAACCCGTGTTGGTGAAAACCGGCAAGGGCGAGCGGACCCTGGAAAAAGGTGTCCCTGAAACTACACTGATTTTCGACGATCTGGCAGCTATCGCCAGAGAACTAATTTAAACGGTGCGCCTTCGGGCGCATTTTTCTCAGGCGGGCATGCCCCGCAACGGTACAAGCCACTATGTCGATCCTGCAGGCGATCAGAATCTTTCTTTTTTACCTGCTGCTGGGCACCAGTTCGCTGCTGTGGTGCTCGCTGAGCTTCTTCATCGCGCCGTTCCTGTCGTTCCCCAAGCGCTACAGGTTCATCAACGTGTACTGGTGTCGCTGCGCGCTGTTCCTGGTGCGCACCATTCTCGGCATCGACTACAAGGTCACCGGCGCCGAGAACGTGCCGAATGAGCCCTGCGTGATCCTGTCCAACCACCAGAGCACCTGGGAAACGTTCTTCCTTTCCCAGTACTTTTCGCCGCTGAGCCAGGTGCTCAAGCGTGAACTGCTGTACGTGCCGTTCTTCGGTTGGGCCATGGCCATGCTGCGGCCGATCGCGATCAACCGCGACAACCCAAAGGAAGCATTGCGCCAGGTGGCAAGCAAAGGCGACGAGCTGCTCAAGCAGAAGACTTGGGTACTGATCTTTCCGGAAGGCACCCGCGTGCCGTACGGCACCGTGGGCAAGTTCTCCCGCGGCGGTACCGCGTTGGCCGTGAATGCCGGGCTGCCGGTGCTGCCGATTGCCCACAATGCCGGCAAGTTCTGGCCGAAGACCGGTTGGGGCAAGCGTGCCGGTACCATCGAAGTGGTGATTGGCGAGCCGATGTACGCCAATGGCACCGGGCCACGTGCCATCGCCGAGCTCAACGACCGCGCAGCGGCGTGGAACGAAGCCACCCAACGGGCCCTGGGTTCGCTGCCGCCAGCCGATGAAAAAACCCAACAGCAGACCGCTTGATGATCTGTGGATAACTTGTGAGCAGTTTTTCGATCAAATGCTTGAAGTGAACGCTAAGTCGTTGAATTAGCTGTTTATTTCTACGTGTGACATTTTTCTTAAAATCGTGCATAAGTTTTTTTGGGGCATAAAAAAACCGGCTTTTACAGCCGGTTTTTTTGTGCCCTGTGAACAGCCTCAGACCTTGTCGAGATCCACGTCTTTGGTCTCTTTAAGGCAGAAAATCCCCACGACCAAACTGATCCCGGTCACCAGCACCGGGTACCACAGCCCGTAGAAGATATCCCCGGTATACACCACCAGCGCGAACGACACGGTTGGCAGGAAGCCGCCAAACCAGCCATTGCCAATATGGTAGGGCAGGGACATCGAGGTGTAGCGGATGCGGGTCGGGAACAGTTCGACCATCACGGCTGCCAGCGGGCCATAGGTCATGGTAGCGATCAGGATCATCGCCACGATCAGCACCACCACCATGACCTGGTTGACCTGCCCTGGGTCGGCCTTGGCCGGGTAGCCAGCCTGCTCCACTGCGCTGCGCATGGCCGCTTCGTCGTAGCCATTGATGGTCTTTTCACCAATATTGACCACCACATCGCTGCCGGCCACGCTTACCGAGCTGTACGGCAGGCCCTGCTTGACCAGGAACGTCTTGACCTTGTCGCACGGGCTGTCGAAACGCGCTTTGCCCACCGGGTCGAACTGGAAGGTACAGCTTTGCGGGTCGGCGGTGACCACGATCGGCGCCTGCCGGCTGGCGGCGTCGATCTGAGGGTTTGCGTAGTGGCTCAGCGCCTTGAATAGCGGGAAGTACAGCACCGTGGCCAGCAGCAGGCCGAGCATCAGGATCGGCTTGCGGCCAATGCGGTCCGACAACCAGCCGAAGAACACGAAGAACGGCGCACCAATCACCACACTGATGATCAGCAGGGTGTTGGCCTGGGCCGGGTCCATCTTCAGCATCTGGGTCATGAAGAACAACACGTAGAACTGCGCTGTGTAGAAGGTTACGGCTTGCCCGGCATTGATGCTGAACAGCGCGGTAAGCACCACTTTCAGGTTCGGCCAGGAGGTGAACGACTCACGGATCGGCGACTTGCTGACCTTGCCCTGGGCCTTCATTTTCACGAAGGCCGGCGACTCGTGCATGCTCATCCGGATCCAGGTGGAGATGGCCAGCAGCACTATCGAAAGCAGGAACGGCAAGCGCCAGCCCCAGGTTTCGAACTGGTCGCCACTGATGTAGCGGCTGCCCAGCACCACCAGCAGCGACAGCAACAGGCCAAGGGTGGCGGTGGACTGGATGAAACCGGTGTAGAAGCCCCGTTTGCCCTGAGGCGCATGCTCGGCCACATAGGTGGCAGCCCCCCCGTACTCACCACCCAGCGCCAGCCCCTGCAGCATGCGCAGGATCACCAGGATGATCGGTGCGGCAATGCCGATGCTGGCATAGGTGGGCAACAGCCCCACGGCGAATGTGGACAGGCCCATCAGCACGATGGTGACCAGGAAGGTGTACTTGCGCCCGATCATGTCGCCCAGGCGGCCGAACACCAATGCACCGAACGGCCGCACCAGGAAGCCGGCGGCAAAGGCCATGAGGGCGAAGATGAAGGCGGTGGTGTCGTTCACGCCAGCAAAGAACTGCTTGCTGATGACCGCTGCCAGCGCTCCATAGAGAAAAAAGTCATACCACTCGAAAACCGTCCCGAGGGATGACGCGAAAATGATCTTGCGTTCTTCACGGCGGCTGGGGCTGCTGGCCACCGCATCCTGTTCCTGGATGTAATCCGACATCGTTGCTGTCCTCGGCCCGCAGGCCACAGTGATTATTCTTTTTGTTCCACTGTCGGCGGCTTCTGACCGCGAGCCGCCGGTGTTGCACGCACCCGGGTCAGGGGGTCGGTATCGCGTCTTCGTTCAAGTAGGTCTGGGTAGCAGCTCCTTTGAGGATCAATTGCGCCGCCTTCTCGGCGATCATCAGGGTCGGTGAACAGGTATTACCGGAGGTGATCTGCGGCATGATCGAGGCATCGGCCACGCGCAAACCGGGGATGCCGTGTACCCGCAGCTGGTTATCCACAACGTCCAGGGCGCCGCTGCCCATGCGGCAGGTACCCACCGGGTGGAAGATGGTGGTGCCAATCTTGCCGGCTGCCTCAAACAGCTCTTGCTCGGTTTGCAGGGCTGGGCCTGGCAGGTATTCCTTGGGGTCGAACGCTGCAAGGGCAGGGGCCTGCACGATGCGCCGGGTGAGGCGGATGGCATCGGCGGCCACGCGCAGGTCCTGTGGGTCGCTGAGGTAGTTGGGGTCGATCAGCGGCGTGCTGTTCATGTCGGTGCTGCTGATATCGATACGCCCGCGGCTTACCGGGCGCAGGTTGCACACCGATGCGGTAAAGGCCGGGAACGGGTGCAGCGGCTCACCGAAACGCTCCAGTGACAGCGGCTGTACGTGATACTGCAGGTTGGCTGTGGCCTGTTCCGGGCCCGAGCGCACGAACGCGCCCAGCTGGCTCGGCGCCATGGCCAGCGGGCCGCTGCGGTCATAGAGATAGCGCAGGCCCATGCCCATCTTGCCCCAGAGGCTATTGGCCATCTGGTTCAAGGTGCGGGTATTGCGGATCTGGTAGATCAGGCGCAGTTGCAGGTGGTCCTGAAGGTTGCCACCCACGCCCGGCATATCGTGGCGTACACCAATGCCCAGGCTTTCCAGCAGCTGGCGCGGGCCGATGCCGGAGCGTTGCAGAATACCGGGTGAACCAACAGCGCCGGCGCAGAGGATGATTTCGCGACGCGACGCAAACTCGTGCCAGGCGCCTTGCCAAAATGCTTTCACGGCCCGCGCCCGGGTGTTGTTGAGCAGTACCTGATCAACCTGAACGCCGGTCAGCACAGTGAGGTTGGCGCGGTCCTTTATCGGCCTCAGGAAAGCTTTGGAGGCGTTCCAGCGTACGCCGCTGCGCTGGTTGACCTGAAAGTATCCACAGCCCTGGTTGTCGCCGGTGTTGAAGTCGTCGACCTTGCCGATACCGCTTTGCTCGGCGGCGTCGCGGAAAGCATCAAGGATCGGCCAGCTGTAGCGCTGGCGCTCGACCCGCCATTCGCCGTCACCGCCGTGGTGCTCACTGGCGCCGGCGAAGTGGTTTTCGCTGGCCTTGAACAGCGGCAGCACGTCCTTCCAGGCCCAGCCGTCATTGCCTTGCTCGGCCCAGCGGTCATAGTCCGCCGCCTGGCCACGCATGTAGATCATGCCGTTGATTGAAGAACAGCCACCGAGCACCTTGCCGCGTGGGTAGCCCAGTGCGCGCCCCCCCAGGCCTGGCTGCGCCTCGGTCTTGAAGCACCAGTCAGTGCGCGGGTTGCCGATGCAATAGAGATAGCCGACGGGGATGTGAATCCAGGGATAGTTGTCGCGGCCACCTGCTTCCAGCAGCAAAACGCGGCAGGATGGGTCGGCGGACAAACGGTTGGCCAGCAGGCAACCGGCGGGACCGGCCCCTACGACCACGTAGTCGAAGACAGAATCGGCTGATGGCATGTGCAACCTCGCGCCCGTTTTTTATTCTTGTCCCGATCCATCTTAGTGCGTAATTTCGTGGGTGAAACACGAGATTTCGCGCAGCCGTTGTGCGTTTTAGCACAGGGGTAAGCCTATACCGGCCTCTTCGCGGGCTCGCCCGCTCCCACAGGGATCTCGTTACCTTCAGGATGTTCTCTGTACCTGTGGGAGCGGGCATGCCCGCGAAGAGGCCGGAACGAACTGCCAAAAAGGATCAGCATGTTCGACTGGAACGATCTGCGGTTTTTCCTCGAGTTGCAGCGCAGCGGCCGCCTGCTTACCGCCGCCAAGCGCCTCAACACTACCCACAGCACCGTGGCCCGGCACATCGAGAGCATCGAGCAAAGCCTGGGCACAGCACTGTTTGTGCAGCATGCCCAGGGCTACGAGCTGACCCCCTCCGGCCAAGCCCTGCTCAAGCATGCAGAAGCCATGGAAAACGTCGCGCTGTTGGCGCAGGAAGAAATCACCCAGGCCATCACCCCGTTGGGCAAAATTCGCCTGGGGGTGACCGAAGGCATCGGCATCATGTTCTTCACCCCACGCATGAACGCGTTGTTCGAGCGCTACCCGGGCCTGGAGGTGGAACTGGTGGCGGTGCCGCGCTTTGTCAGCATCCTCAACCGCGAAGCGGAGATCAGCATTCACCTGGAACGCCCCAACGCCGACCTGTTGATAACCCGCAAGCTCACCGACTACCGCCTGGCGCTCTACGCCAGCCAGGGCTACCTGGACCAAGCACCGCCGTTGCGCAACCGCGAAGACCTGGCCCGGCACAACTGGATCGGCTACGTCGACGACCTGCTGTTCAGCCAGGAGCTGCTGTTTCTCAACAGTTTCTGCCGGGCACCGACTGTGGTGTTTCGCAGCACCAGCGTCATTGCCCAACAGGCTGCTGCCCGCGCGGGGCTGGGCATCGCCGTACTGCCCAACTACATGGCTCACGACGACCCGACGCTGGTGCGCGTACTGCCTGGCGAGACCATCCAGCGCAGCTACTGGATCTGCACCCGCCGCGAGCTGCACAAGTCAGTGCGCCTGCGGGTGGTGTGGGACTACCTGCTGGCGCTGTGCGCGGCAGAACAGGACGCGCTGCTAGCCCAATAGCGCCTTGCCAGCCAGCAGCAATGCCGCGGTCCAACCGGCCACCGCAAACATCTGCTGCAAACGCGGCCCGGCCAGCCTGGCCGCCAATGGCCGCGCCAGCAGCAGGCCGAGCACCGCGCCTGATGCGAACGGGGCTCCGACCTGCCAATGCATGACACCCGCCAAGCTGGCGCTGACCACACTGCCGGTGGACACCAGTGCGATCACCGCCAGCGAGGTGGACACGATGCTGGCCATGCGCAGGTTGGTATAGCGGTTCAGGGCCGGGATGATGACAAAACCACCGCCAACCCCGAGCAAACCCGACAGCAGCCCGGACAAGGCACCGGTGAATGCCAAGGCGCGTGCGCAGGGCAGGGTCCAGCGCAAGCGGCCTTGCAACGGGTTCAGCACACAGGGTTCGATAAAGCGATGGGCGTCATTGGCCTCACCGCGCAGTTCCTTGGCCGCCTTACGCCAGATACGCAGGCAGGCGTACACCAGCACTCCGGCAAACACCAACTGTAAAGGTGTATTCGGCAAGCGGTGCGCCAGCATCAGCCCGCACGGCGCCGCTGCTACGCCGATCAGCGCGATAAAAAGCGCCGCCCGATAACGCACCAACCCCTGACGCAGCCCCAGCACTGCGCCAACCGCCGCCGCCATGCCTACGGCCAACAGTCCGACCGGTGCAGCCTCGACCATCGACAGCCCCAGGCCGAACACCAGCAAGGGCACAGCAAGAATGCCACCGCCGGCGCCGGTCAACGCCAGCACCGCACCGATGATCGCGCCCAGGCCCGCCCCCAACAATTGATGTTCGATCACTGCCCACCCTCGGCTACCAGCTGCGGGCGCGCCAGCCACTCGCGGCCCTTGAGCATGCCTTGCCAGTACAGCGGCGGCAGCGCCTGCGCCTTGAGCAACCAGGCCAGGCGCGTCGGCTTGCGGCCATCCAGCAACCAACTGGGAAAGCTCGGTGCCAGTTTGCCGCCATAGGTGAACTCGGCCAGGACGATCTTGCCGCGCTCTACCGTCAGCGGGCACGAACCATAGCCATCGTACTGGGCGAGGGTGGGCAGCCGGCCCAGTGCCACCAGCACATTGTTGGCCACTACCGGCGCCTGCTTGCGGGCCGCTGCGGCGGTCTTGGCATTGCTGGTATTGGCCACGTCACCCAGGGCATGGATGTTGGTGTACTTGCGATGGCGCAGGGTATGCGGGTCGACATCGACCCAGCCGCCATTATCGGCCAACGGGCTTTCGCGAATAAACGCCGGCGCCACTTGTGGCGGTACCACGTGGAGCATGTCAAAAGCCTCGATGCGCGTTTCGCTGCTGCCATCGGGCAGGGTGCGCACGAAGGTGGCGCGCTTGTTCGGGCCATCCACGGCGACCAGTCGGTGGGAGAAATTGAGGTCTACCGCGTATTTTTCGATGTACTTCATCAGCGCGGGCACATAGTCCGCCACACCGAACAAGACTGCACCGGCATTGAAGAAGCTGGCTTTCACCGCACCAAGATGGCCGTTGCGCAACCAGTGGTCGCAAGACAGGTACAGCGCCTTTTGCGGCGCGCCCGCACATTTGATCGGCATGGGCGGCTGGCTGAACACGGCGCGGCCTTGCTTGAGTTTCTGTACCAGCTCCCAGGTGTAGGGCGCGAGGTCATAGCGGTAGTTGGAGGTGACACCGTTGCGGCCCAGGGTTTCGCTGAGCCCATCGATGCCCGCCCAGTCCAGCGTGAGCCCGGGGCAGACCACCAGCTGTTCATAGCTGATGGCGCGGCCGTCCTCAAGGATGACCAGCTGGCCCAGAGGGTCGAAACCCTGCACCCGCGCCTTGACCCAGCGCACACCGCGCGGGATGGTCGAGGCCATGGTGCGGGCGGTACTCGGTGCCGTGAACACACCGGCACCGACCATGGTCCAGCCGGGTTGGTAGTAATGCACGTCGGCAGGGTCGATCAAGGCAACGTCCAGCGACGGGTCACGGCTGACCAGGCTGGAAGCGGTGGCGATACCCGAGGCACCGGCACCGACGATGACGACTTTGTGGTGGTCGGTATTGGCAGGGGACAACAAGGCAGGCATGGCGGTAAATCCTGGAAATCTGATTATGGGGCAGGGCGGTTACAGCTTGTTCAGCGGGATTTTCAGATAGCTCACGCCGTTCTCTTCCGGCGCGGGGAGCTGGCCGCTGCGCATGTTCACCTGCACCGAAGGCAGGATCAGCACCGGCATGTCGAGGGTCTTGTCACGGGCTTCGCGCATGGCGACGAAACTGTCCTCATCGATGCCCTGGTGAATATGAATGTTGCTGGCGCGCTGCTCGGCCACGGTGGTGACGTACTGCATGTCGCGGCCACCTGGCAGGTAGTCGTGGCACATGAACAGCCGGGTCTGGTCGGGGAAAGCCAGCAGACGACGGATAGAGCGATACAGGGTACGGGCATCGGCCCCAGGGAAGTCGCAGCGGGCAGTGCCGTAGTCGGGCATGAACAGGGTGTCACCCACAAACACCGCGATCTCGCCGGCGTCTTCGATCATGAAGCTCATGCATGCGGGCGTATGCCCGGGCGTGTGCAGTGCCCGGGCGTGCAGGTTGCCGATACGGAACCCTTCCTCGTCTTCGAGCAGCACATCGAACTGGCTGCCATCACGGGCGAAGCCAGGTTCTGCATTGAACAAGGCCCCGAATACTTTCTGCACCTGGGTGATGTGCGCGCCGATAGCGGTATGGCCGCCCAGCTTTTCCTTCAGGTAGGCGGCTGCTGAAAGATGGTCGGCGTGTACATGGGTTTCCAGTACCCACCGCACGCTGGCATTCAGTTCGGTCACGCGTTCGATCAGGCGGTCGGCCGAAGCGCTGCAGGTGCGCCCGGACTTGGGGTCGTAATCCAGCACGCTGTCGATCAACGCGCATTGCCGGGTTTCACGGTCCATGACCAGGTAGCTGATGGTCGAGGTCGCCTCATCGTAAAAGGCGTCCACGTGCAGGTTGTTGCCGATGATCATCACGTTCTCCAATTTATCCGCCCCGCCTTGCAAGGCGTAGGCAGTGACAGGAGGTTTATCAAGATGCATGCCAGCCTTTTCAGCGCGCTTGGGCCAAGGAAACCGGCCCGTTGCAGACAACTGGCAGCAGCAGTGGCAGAGCAGGTGGCAGTCGACTGTCAGCCAATGGCAGTGTTTGGCAGTCCTTGTTACGCTGCTCAGTCATCCAAACGGTGCCGTCATGCCTGAAGCCCATCCCCTCATCCTAGCTCTGGTTTCCTACCTTGAGCACGATGCCCTGCCGGCCATCGTGCTGGACACCGACTACAACATCCTGGCCGCCAACGCCGCCTATCGCCGCCAGTTCGGCCACCATGACCAAGCCCCGCTGGGGGAGAAGTGCCACAAGGTGTCGCACCATTACGCCGTACCGTGCGACCAGGCCGGCGAGCATTGCCCCATGCGCAAGGCCTGGGACAGCAAGGTGCCCGAGCGAGTGCTGCATGTTCATCACACACCACGCGGCCCCGAGCATGTCGACGTCGAGCTGCGCCCGATTCTGGATGAACAGGGCAGGGTGGTGGCCTTTGTCGAACGCCTGACCACCATCACCCTCGCGTCAGCGCAACCTCAGGAGCAAGGCCTGGTCGGCCGGGCCCCAGCTTTCAAGGCTGCCTTGGCCAGCCTGCAACGTGCGGCGCCAGCGCAGATCCCGGTGCTGCTGCAAGGCGAGTCGGGTAGTGGTAAAGAACTGTTCGCCCGTGCGGTGCACATGGGCAGCCCCAGAGCAAACGGCCCGCTGGTGGTGGTCGACTGCACTGGCCTGACGGAGTCGTTGTTCGAAAGCGAGTTGTTCGGCTATGAGAAAGGCGCGTTCACCGGTGCCAACCAACGCAAGATCGGCTTGGCTGAGGCGGCCCATGGCGGCACCCTGTTCCTCGACGAAATTGGCGAAGTACCGCCGGCGATGCAGGTGAAGCTGCTGCGTCTGATCGAGTCTGGCAGCTTCCGCCCGGTGGGCAGCCTGCGCACGGTGCATTCGGATTTTCGCCTGGTATCGGCCACCCACAAGCCGCTCAAACAGATGGTTGCGGATGGCACCTTCCGTGAAGACCTGTATTACCGTATCAGCGGTTTCCCGATCCGCTTGCCTGCATTGCGAGAGCGGGTGGAAGATCTGCCGCTGCTTGCGCAGAGCCTGCTCCAGCGCATGTCTGGCAAGCCGACGCCCAGGCTGAGTGACGATGCCTTGCAGCAACTTAGGTTGCATGCGTTTCCGGGCAATATCCGCGAGCTGCGCAACATCCTGGAAAGGGCGCGTCTGTTTGCCGATGACGGGCTGATTCGACCTGAGCACTTACCGGAAGATATCGGGCCGGTGGGGGCGCTGAAAGGAAGCGGCCGTCGTAATGACTTGGGTGAGCTGGCGCAGGCGCTGGACCAGTTCAAGGGCTCGCGTAGCGAACTTGCCAGCCATCTTGGCATGAGTGAACGCACGCTCTATCGCCGCTTGAAGGCCCTGGGGCTGAATTAACGAGTATCGGCAACGCTCCCACGGTGTTCGCCCCACCTGCACCTTTACCCGACCTTTACCTCTGCCCTTACATTAAACGGCTAGAACCGTGGTCTGATTGGTTAACCACACCCGGTACCCAGACAGTGACAACCGGGCGTTAACAGGCAGAGGACCGCAACAAATGAAGAAAACCCTAACCGTGATCTGCGCCGCGCTCATGTTCAGCGCACCGTTGGCCAGCTTCGCGCAGCCGGGCCCACCAGACCGACATGATGGCGGCCCATCGCACCAAGGCAACTCGCCTCATGGTCAGCCCCAGCAACAGGGCCGACATGACAATGGCCGCGGTCCTGCTTACCGTGATCCGAACTTCCGTCCACAACAAGGCATGCCGGTACCTCATCAGCAATGGCAGCGTGGTCATGCCGTTGACCCGCATTACCGTGGTGACCGTTACTGGGTAACCGACTGGAAAGCGCGCCACCTGTATGCACCACCACGCGATCACCGTTGGTTGTATGTGAACGGCGACTATGTATTGATGTCGATCGCCAGTGGCAGGATCGTGAACATTCTTACCGGCTACTGATTTTTGCAGACACTAAAAAGCCCGCATCAGCGGGCTTTTTAGTGTCTGTCGTTTTACACCTGATCAGAAGTCCAGGTTGGACACCGACAACGCGTTGCTTTCGATGAACTCACGACGCGGCTCGACTGCATCACCCATCAGGGTGTTGAAGATCTGGTCAGCAGCGATCGCATCCTCGATGGTGACCTTGAGCATACGGCGAACGGTCGGGTCCATGGTGGTTTCCCACAGCTGGTCCGGGTTCATCTCACCCAGCCCTTTGTATCGCTGAATGGTGTGGCGCTTGGTGGTCTCGTTCATCAGCCAGTCCAGGCCTTCCTTGAACTCGACAATTGCCTTACGGCGTTCACCACGTTGTACGTAAGCACCTTCACCCAACAGGCTGGAAAGCTTGGCACCGATATTGACGACGGTCCGGTAGTCATTGCTGCCAAAGAAGTCACGGTTGAACGTGATGTAGCTGGCCAGGCCGTGGGAGGTGATTTCCACTTCCGGCAGCCATACGTTGCGTTCTTTGTCTTCACGCAGGCTGGCGTTGTAAGCCAGGCCAGACTTCTGGCTGGAGTTCAGACGCTCCTGCAGCTTGGCCAGCCAGGCTTGCATCACCGCGTGGTCACCCAACTGCTCCAGGGTCACCTCAGGCAGGTAGACGAAGTGCTCGGTCAGCTCTTCCGGGTACAAACGCGACAGGCGCTTGAGGGTCTTCATGACACTACGGAATTCGTTCACCAGGCTTTCCAGCTGCACGCCAGAAACCGCTGGGGCCGACTCGTCCAGGTGCAGGCTAGCGTCTTCAAGGGCCGACTGGGTCATGTATTCCTCCATGGCCTCGTCGTCCTTGATGTACTGCTCCTGCTTACCTTTTTTCACCTTGTACAGTGGCGGCTGGGCAATGTAGATGTAGCCACGCTCGACCAGTTCCGGCAACTGACGGAAGAAGAAGGTCAGCAGCAGGGTACGGATGTGCGAACCGTCAACGTCAGCATCGGTCATGATGATGATGTTGTGATAACGCAACTTGTCGATGTTGTACTCTTCGCGGCCGATACCACAGCCAAGCGCAGTGATCAGCGTGCCCACTTCCTGGGACGAGATCATCTTGTCGAAGCGTGCTTTCTCGACGTTGAGGATCTTACCCTTCAGCGGCAAGATCGCCTGGGTACGACGGTTACGACCTTGCTTGGCCGAGCCACCTGCGGAGTCACCCTCCACCAGGTACAGTTCGGAAAGGGCAGGGTCCTTCTCCTGGCAGTCCGCCAACTTGCCTGGCAGGCCGGCGATATCCAGCGCACCTTTGCGGCGAGTCATCTCGCGGGCTTTACGTGCCGCTTCACGCGCACGAGCAGCGTCGATCATCTTGCCAACGACGGCCTTGGCCTCGTTCGGGTTTTCCAGCAGGAAGTCAGAGAAGTACTTGTTCATCTCCTGTTCCACGGCGGTTTTCACCTCCGAGGAAACCAGCTTGTCTTTGGTCTGCGAGCTGAACTTGGGGTCCGGTACCTTCACCGAGATGATCGCGGTCAGGCCTTCACGGGCGTCGTCACCCGTGGTCGCCACCTTGTTCTTCTTGGCCAGGCCTTCCTGTTCGATGTAGCTGTTCAGGCTACGGGTCAGCGAAGAACGGAAGCCCACCAAGTGGGTGCCACCGTCGCGCTGTGGAATGTTGTTGGTGAAGCACAGCAGGTTTTCGTTGAAGCTGTCGTTCCACTGCAGAGCAACTTCCACGCCCACGCCGTCTTCACGCTGAACGCTGAAGTGGAACACCTGGGAGTTGACTGGCGTCTTGTTGGTGTTCAGGTACTCGACGAACGCACGCAGGCCGCCTTCGTACTTGAAGAACTCTTCCTTACCGCTGCGCTCGTCCTTCAGCAGAATGCCAACGCCCGAGTTGAGGAACGACAACTCGCGAATACGCTTGGCCAGGATGTCCCAGCTGAAGTGAATATTCTTGAAGGTCTCAGCCGACGGCTTGAAGTGGATGTGCGTACCGGTGGTTTCGCTTTCACCGACAACAGCCATCGGCGCTTGTGGTACGCCGTGAACGTAGGTCTGCTCCCAGATCTTGCCGCTACGGCGAACGGTCAGCACGAGCTTCTCGGACAGGGCGTTCACAACAGAAACACCTACACCGTGCAAGCCGCCAGATACTTTGTAGGAGTTATCATCGAACTTACCGCCGGCGTGCAGTACGGTCATGATGACCTCGGCTGCGGAAACGCCTTCTTCTTTATGCACGTCGACCGGAATGCCGCGACCGTTGTCGCGCACACTGATGGATTCGTCCGTGTGGATGATGACGGTGATGTCATCGCAGTGACCGGCGAGGGCTTCGTCGATCGAGTTGTCGACCACCTCGAAGACCATGTGGTGCAGGCCGCTACCATCATCGGTGTCGCCAATGTACATGCCGGGACGCTTGCGTACGGCATCCAAACCTTTCAGCACCTTGATGCTAGAGGAGTCGTACGTTTGATTTTCGCTCATGCCTTCACTCCCGATGGTCGTGGGTCTGGGTGATACGGCCTTGTTCCACGTGGAACAAAGCAACTGGCGTTTCCGTCTGCCAGCCTTCCCTCAGTAATTCGTGATCTACACAGGTGATGAAAACCTGGCAGCGTAATTCTTCAAGCAAGCGGCACAGCGCGCGGCGATGCTTGTCGTCCAGTTCGGACGGCAAGTCATCCACGAGATAAATACAGTTACCGCGACGAGCCTGGCTGACGAGGTGGCCTTGGGCAATGCGCAATGCGCACACCACCAGCTTTTGCTGACCACGCGACAGGATGTCGGCCGCGTTATTGGCAGCCAGACGAAGACGCAGATCAGCACGCTGCGGACCGGCCTGGGTATGGCCCATCTGCTGATCGCGAAGGAGAGAGGATGCGAGTACTTCTTGCAGTTCCCGGTCCTTGTCCCAGCCTCGGTAGTAGCTCAGGGTCAACCCGTCCAGCTCGACCAGTTCGCTCAGGGTTCGCTCGAAGACAGGCTTCAAGGCCTTGATGTAGTTGCGACGGTATTCATCTATTTCCGCGCTGGCCAGGCACAATTCCCGGTCCCAGGCGGCTTGCGAAGCTGCGTCAAGTGTACCATGACGCAACCATGAGTTCCGCTGCCGCAGCGCCTTCTGCAGCCGTTGCCAGGCTGGCAAAAAACGAGGTTCCACGTGGAACACACCCCAATCCAGGAACTGGCGGCGTATTTTCGGGGCACCTTCCAACAGCCGGAAACTGTCTGGGTTGATGAGCTGCAGCGGTAACAGTTCCGCCAGTTGGGCGGCGCTACGTGCATTCTGCCCATCGATGCGTATGGTGAATTCTCCCTGCCGCTCTCGAGAGACACCCAGGTTACTGGTGCCACCTTCAGCCAGCTGCACTTCACCAAATACGGTACAGGCAGACTGCTCATACTGGATGACCGGGTTCAGGCGGGTGCTGCGAAATGACCGCGCAAGCCCGAGCAAGTGCACAGCTTCAAGCACACTGGTCTTGCCACTGCCATTGGCGCCGAAAAGGATATTGATGCGGGGGGAGGGCGAGAGGGTCACCGGGTGCAAGTTGCGCACCGCGGTGACCATGATCCGTCGAAGGGACATTGCGCCTGCTACAGGTTACAGGCGCATCGGCATGACAACGTAGGAAGAATCGTCATTGCCAGCTTCCTGCAGCAGCGCACTGCTGTTGGAGTCGGACAGGATCAGACGAACTTGCTCGGTAGTCATCACGCCCAGCACGTCCAGCAGGTAGCTGACGTTAAAGCCGATTTCCAGCGAGCTACCTTCGTAGTCCACGCTGATCTCTTCTTCAGCTTCTTCCTGCTCAGGGTTGTTGGCCTGGATCTTCAGTTGGCCAGCAGCCAGTTGCAAGCGAATACCGCGGTACTTTTCGTTGGAAAGAATCGCAGTTCGGCTGAAGGCTTCACGCAGCGCCTGGCGGTCACCAACCACCAGCTTGTCGCCGCCCTTGGGCAGTACACGCTCGTAGTCCGGGAACTTGCCATCCACCAGCTTGGAAGTGAAGGTGAATTCACCGGTTGTGGCGCGAATGTGGTGCTGGCCCAGGACGATGCTGACCATGCCTTCCGGGTCGGTCAGCAGGCGAGCCAGTTCCAGGATACCTTTGCGTGGCACGATGACCTGGTGGCGATCTTCCTGCTCGATCGGCGCGGTCATGGAGCACAGCGCCAGGCGGTGGCCGTCAGTGGAAACTGCGCGCAGGGTGTTACGGGAAACCTCCAGCAGCATGCCGTTGAGGTAATAGCGCACATCCTGCTGGGCCATGGCGAAGCTGGTGCGCTCGATCAGACGGCGCAGCTTGCTCTGTTCCAGGTTGCAGGTCAGCGAACCCGGGCCTTCTTCCACAGTCGGGAAGTCATTGGCTGGCAGGGTAGACAGGGTGAAGCGGCTGCGGCCGGCCTTCACCAACAGTTTCTGCTCGTCGACCTTGATATCGATCAGGGCGTCGTTCGGCAGGCTTTTACAAATGTCCATCAGCTTGCGCGCCGGCACAGTGATTTCGCCAGGCTCGGCCGGCTCTTCCAGTTGTACGCGGCCTACCAGTTCGACTTCCAGGTCGGTACCGGTCAACGACAGTTGCTGGCCTTGTACGACCAGCAATACGTTGGACAGGACCGGCAAGGTCTGACGGCGCTCTACGACACCGGCGACCAGTTGCAGGGGTTTCAACAGGGCTTCGCGTTGAATGGTGAAATGCATGGTCTAGTCCCTTGCCTTCAATTAGCTGCGCAGACGGCCATCAGGTCGTCAGCGTCCGCAGCAGGTTCTTGTAGTCCTCGCGGATGTCCGCGTCGGATTCCTTCAATTCGTTGATCTTGCGGCAGGCGTGCAGCACGGTCGTGTGGTCGCGACCACCGAACATGTCGCCGATTTCCGGCAGACTGTGGTTGGTCAGCTCCTTGGACAGGGCCATGGCCACCTGACGTGGACGCGCGACAGAACGCGAACGACGCTTGGACAACAGATCAGAGATCTTGATCTTGTAGTACTCGGCGACGGTTCGCTGAATGTTATCCACACTCACCAGTTTATCTTGCAGCGCCAGCAAGTCTTTCAGCGACTCACGGATCAGCTCGATGGTGATGTCGCGGCCCATGAAGTGCGAGTGGGCAATCACCCGCTTCAGTGCACCTTCTAGCTCACGTACGTTGGAGCGAATGCGCTGGGCAATGAAGAAGGCCGCATCATGTGGCAGCTCGACCTTGGCCTGATCGGCCTTCTTCATCAGGATCGCTACGCGGGTTTCCAGCTCTGGTGGCTCTACAGCCACCGTCAGCCCCCAACCAAAGCGCGACTTCAGGCGCTCTTCCAGGCCTTCGATCTCCTTGGGGTAACGGTCAGAGGTAAGAATTACCTGCTGGCCGCCCTCAAGCAGGGCGTTGAAGGTGTGGAAAAACTCTTCCTGCGAGCGCTCTTTGCGAGCAAAGAACTGGATATCGTCGATCAGCAACGCATCCACCGAACGGTAGAAGCGCTTGAATTCGTTGATGGCGTTGAGCTGCAGCGCCTTGACCATGTCTGCGACGAAGCGCTCCGAGTGCAGGTACACGACCTTGGCGTTCGGGTTCTTCTTCAGCAGGTGGTTACCCACAGCATGCATAAGGTGGGTTTTACCCAGGCCCACGCCGCCATACAGGAACAGCGGGTTGTAGCCATGCTTGGGGTTATCGGCCACCTGCCAGGCAGCCGCGCGCGCCAACTGGTTCGACTTACCTTCAACAAAGGTGTCGAAAGTGAAGGTGCGGTTCAGGTAGCTGGTGTGCTTGAGCGCACCTTCCACCTGCACAGTGCGCTGTTCGGTCCGGGTATTGCTGGCTGGCGGCGAGACGGGCTCGGCCATGGCATCGAAGCTGTCACGCGACGACGGCTCGGCCATTTCATTGACCAGCACAGGCTCTGCCGCTGTTACAGCCGCAGGCTCGACTGCGGCCGCTACCGGCAAAGGCCTCTGAGGTTGGGTCTGCGCCCGAGTCTGCGCCAGCGAAGCGGCCACGGCAGCGCTGACTGGCGCGTTGGGCGCAGCCCGCGGAGCCGAGCTGCGACGGCTGCCTATTAATAAGGAAAGGGCAGGCGCAATTCCGCTGCCGTTTTCACCCAACAGCTCGAGCAAGCGGCCCAGGTACTTTTCATTGACCCAATCGAGAACGAAACGGTTAGGCGCATAGACGCGCAACTCGTCGCCTTCGGCTTCGACCTGTAGCGGACGGATCCAGGTGTTGAATTGCTGGGCAGGCAGTTCATCGCGCAGAAGCTCCACGCACTGCTGCCAAAGTTCCACTGACACGGATATCCCCTGAGTTTGAAAGCCGGATGAGGCAAAAACAATCCGACATTGTACCGGTCGAGCGTTCAGTTATCCACATGTGGACACGTTAGGAACCATGACAAAACAGCCATTTATCGACCAAAACGACTTCTCCGCACTGTGCATAAGACCTGTGGATAAGCGACCATGAGGGCTATGCACAACCCTAGGTCGTAGTCTGTTGATAACTCTGCTGTGGGTAAGTACCATTTTAATCCACAGCTTTCGACCACGATGAAAACAAGCGCAGCACCGGTTGAGAACAAAGTTTTAAAACTCTGTACATGGCGAATTTTGTGGCCTACAGAAGGTTATCCACAGAAGGTTATCCACCTAATATCTATAAGTTCTTCAGAAAAGCTTTTTATATGTCTCTTCTTTTTTTTCATGTTGTCCCCGATTCGTCTGTCCGATCAAGCATCCCGTCGAGGATGGACGAGCAAGCACCGTCCATCACACGCCCTATAGGGAAAGGCTGGTTGGAAATTGACCTATGGGCTTGCTTTCTCTAGAATCGCCGGTCTCTTAAAAAGGGGGCCATCCCGGCCCGTCGTCGACAAACCAGGTAACACGCCATGAAACGTACTTTCCAACCAAGCACCATCAAGCGCGCCCGCACCCACGGTTTCCGTGCCCGTATGGCTACCAAAAACGGCCGCGCCGTTCTGTCGCGTCGTCGTGCCAAAGGCCGTAAGCGTCTGGCCATTTGATTTTTCGGCACAGGTGGTGAGTCAGGACTTCAGTCGGGAAAAGCGACTGCTTACACCCCGACACTTCAAAGCGGTCTTCGACTCCCCAACCGGCAAGGTTCCAGGGAAAAACCTGCTGATCCTTGCTCGCGAGAACGGTCTCGATCACCCTCGTCTCGGCCTGGTGATCGGCAAGAAGAGCGTCAAGCTCGCCGTTCAACGCAACCGCCTCAAGCGCTTGATGCGCGATTCCTTTCGCCTGAACCAGCAGTTGCTTGCCGGGTTGGACATCGTGATCGTCGCGCGCAAGGGATTGGGTGAGATAGAAAACCCGGAATTGCACCAACACTTTGGCAAACTCTGGAAACGTC
The DNA here is from genome assembly GCF_046534705.1 of Pseudomonas sp. SIMBA_068. Classification (NCBI taxonomy): domain Bacteria; kingdom Pseudomonadati; phylum Pseudomonadota; class Gammaproteobacteria; order Pseudomonadales; family Pseudomonadaceae; genus Pseudomonas; species Pseudomonas sp. SIMBA_068. The sequence continues at coordinate 159,846 of NZ_JAWRYI010000010.1, read as the reverse complement.
TGGCGCGCAGCCGGCCAACTCCAGCAGTCACCGCCAATTCCGCAGGGGTAGACAGTCAAGATGCGTAAACTGGCACTCGTTCCGATCCAGTTTTACCGTTACGCCATTAGTCCTCTGATGGCCAACCACTGTCGTTTTTTCCCCAGTTGCTCCTGTTACGCTTATGAAGCCATCGAAAACCATGGCGTCTGGCGTGGTGGGTGGCTGGCCGTTCGTCGCCTGGGGCGTTGTCATCCGTGGAATGACGGCGGTTTCGACCCCGTTCCACCCGCTCCTTCCTCCCGAACTTCTTCGATAGCCGAGTAATCATGGATATTAAACGCACGATCCTGATCGCCGCGCTGGCAGTCGTGTCCTACGTCATGGTCCTGAAGTGGAACGATGACTACGGCCAGGCTGCCCTGCCGACTCAGAATACTGCTGCCAGCACTGTTGCGCCGGGCTTGCCCGATGGCGTGCCGGCCGGTAACAACGGCGCCAGCGCCGATGTGCCGAGCGCCAACGCCGAATCGAGCCCTGCCGAACTGGCACCGGTCGCACTCAGCAAGGACCTGATCCGAGTCAAGACCGACGTTCTGGAACTGGCTATCGATCCGGTCGGTGGTGACATCGTCCAGTTGAACCTGCCGAAGTACCCACGCCGTCAAGACCACCCGAACATTCCGTTCCAGTTGTTCGACAACGGTGGTGAGCGTGTTTACCTGGCCCAAAGCGGTCTGACCGGTGCCAACGGCCCGGATGCCCGCGCCAGCGGCCGCCCGCTGTATGCCGCCGAGCAGAAGAGCTACCAGCTGGCCGATGGCCAGGAACAACTGGTGGTCGACCTGAAGTTCAGCGACAACGGAATCAACTACATCAAGCGCTTCAGCTTCAAGCGCGGTGAGTACGACCTGAATGTCAGCTACCTGATCGACAACCAGAGCGACCAGGCCTGGAGCGGCAACATGTTTGCCCAGCTCAAGCGCGACGCCAGCGGCGATCCGTCCTCGAGCACTGCCACTGGCACCGCCACCTACCTGGGCGCAGCCCTGTGGACAGCTTCCGAGCCTTACAAAAAGGTCTCGATGAAGGACATCGACAAAGGTAGTTTGAAAGAAAATGTGTCCGGCGGCTGGGTTGCATGGCTGCAGCACTACTTCGTAACCGCCTGGATTCCGGCCAAGTCGGACAACAACGTTGTCCAGACTCGCAAGGACAGCCAGGGCAACTACATCATCGGCTACACCGGCCCAGCCCTCAGCGTCCCTGCTGGTGGCAAGGTCGAAACCAGCGCCATGCTGTACGCCGGCCCGAAGATCCAGTCCAAGCTGAAAGAGTTGTCCCCAGGCCTGGAACTGACCGTCGACTACGGCTTCCTGTGGTTCATCGCCCAGCCAATCTTCTGGCTGCTGCAACATATCCACAGCCTGCTGGGTAACTGGGGCTGGTCGATCATCGTGCTGACCATGCTGATCAAAGGCCTGTTCTTCCCGCTGTCGGCTGCCAGCTACCGCTCCATGGCACGTATGCGTGCTGTTGCGCCCAAGCTCGCCGCGCTGAAAGAACGCTTCGGTGACGATCGCCAGAAGATGTCCCAGGCGATGATGGAGCTGTACAAGAAAGAGAAGATCAACCCGCTGGGCGGCTGCCTGCCGATCCTGGTGCAGATGCCGGTATTCCTGGCCCTGTACTGGGTACTGCTGGAAAGCGTAGAAATGCGCCAGGCCCCATGGATGCTGTGGATTACCGACCTGTCGATCAAGGATCCGTTCTTCATCCTGCCGATCATCATGGGCGCCACCATGTTCATCCAGCAGCGCCTGAACCCGACGCCGCCAGATCCGATGCAGGCCAAGGTGATGAAAATGATGCCGATCATCTTCACCTTCTTCTTCCTGTGGTTCCCGGCTGGTCTGGTGCTGTACTGGGTTGTGAACAACTGCCTGTCGATTTCGCAGCAGTGGTACATCACTCGCCGTATCGAAGCAGCCACCAAAAAAGCTGCTGCTTGACGGGCTAGTACGCTAGCCTGTGAATAAAAAACGCCCCCTCGTGGGGCGTTTTTGCTATCTGTCGTTTTTGTCGTAGAGGCTTTCGAGCATGAACACTGTGCGTGAAACCATCGCCGCCATCGCTACCGCCCAAGGCCGCGGTGGTGTGGGTATTGTCAGGTTGTCCGGCCCATTGGCCAGCAAGGCCGGGCAGTTGATCACCGGTCGTACGCTGACCCCTCGCCATGCCCATTACGGCCCGTTCCGCGACGATGAAGGGCTGGTGCTTGACGAGGGGATTGCGTTGTTCTTCCCTGGGCCGAACTCGTTCACCGGCGAAGATGTGCTCGAACTCCAGGGCCACGGTGGCCCGGTGGTCCTGGACATGCTGCTGCAGCGCTGTGTACAAGTTGGCTGTCGCCTGGCCCGCCCGGGTGAATTCAGCGAACGCGCGTTCCTCAACGACAAGCTCGACCTGGCCCAGGCCGAAGCCATTGCCGACCTGATCGAGGCCAGCTCCAGCCAGGCGGCACGTAACGCCCTGCGCTCGCTGCAGGGGGAATTCTCCAAGCGTGTGCACAGCCTGACCGAGGCGCTGATCGCCCTGCGCATCTACGTCGAGGCAGCAATCGACTTCCCCGAAGAGGAGATCGACTTCCTCGCCGATGGCCACGTCCTGTCGATGCTCGATGCAGTGCGCGGCGAGTTATCCACCGTACAACGTGAGGCCGGGCAGGGTGCCCTGCTGCGTGACGGGATGACGGTGGTCATCGCCGGGCGGCCGAATGCCGGCAAGTCGAGCCTGCTTAACCAGCTGGCTGGTCGGGAAGCCGCCATTGTCACCGACATCGCCGGCACCACACGGGACATCCTGCGCGAACATATTCACATCGACGGTATGCCGCTGCACGTGGTCGATACCGCCGGTTTGCGTGATACCGATGACCATGTGGAAAAGATCGGCGTAGAACGGGCCCTGAAGGCCATTGGCGAGGCCGATCGTGTGTTGCTGGTGGTCGACTCCACCGCGCCCGAGGCCAGCGACCCGTTTGCCTTGTGGCCCGAGTTTCTCGATCAGCGGCCCGACCCTGCCAAGGTCACGCTGATTCGCAACAAGGCCGACCTGAGTGGCGAGCGGGTGGCGCTGGAACAGTGCGATGACGGCCATGTGACCATCACCCTCAGTGCCAAGGGCGACGACACTGGGCTGCAACTGCTGCGCGACCATCTGAAGGCATGCATGGGTTACGAACAGACGGCGGAGAGTGGTTTCAGTGCCCGCCGGCGGCACCTGGATGCCTTGCGCCAGGCCAGCGAGCACCTGGAGCACGGCCGTGCACAGTTGACCTTGGCGGGCGCGGGAGAGCTGCTGGCAGAAGACTTGCGCCAGGCACAGCATGCCCTGGGGGAAATTACCGGGGCGTTCAGCTCGGATGACCTGCTGGGGCGCATTTTCTCCAGCTTCTGCATCGGCAAGTAATCCACAGCCACGCTAGGCCAAGGCCGCTCCTTCGGGAGCGGCTTTTTTTTGCCTCAAATTCATTGCAGGAGATGACCACAGTGAGGTCAACAGCGCACCTGTGGGCGCGGGCATGCCCGCGAAGACGCCAGTACAACCGCTAGATCTCTAAGGCTGGGCCAACGCTTTTGCGGAAAACCAGCTGTCGCCTTGTCCGCATCTGTCCCGAACTTGAGTATTTTTTCATCCACAACCTGAAAACTGCGCTCAGGAGCCCTGTGGAAAACCCATCTTCAGCTCAGTTGATAAGCAGGCTTTTTTCCTGAGGAGAAATCCGCCTGTGGGTAAATAGCCATTTCATCCACAGGCTAAATGACGTTATCCATAGCCCTCATGGCACTCCAGACACAGGGTTTAATTTCTTTCTACACAGCGCCATTCAAGGCCTACAGAGCTTTATCCACAGATATGGTTGTGCATAAGAATAAACATAAAAACAAAGCTTTTATAAATTTCTTCTTGTTGATTTCTGTTGTCTGCCACTCATCCACAGACTGGTCAAAATTTGCTCAGACGGTTTCTTTAAAGGGGGTGAAGTCCCTATACTTGTCGGCTTACCTTCTCTATTCGCAAAAACAGGCACGAGGTGCGTGGTGGATTTCCCTTCCCGTTTTGAAGTGATCGTCATCGGCGGCGGCCATGCCGGTACCGAGGCTGCGCTTGCGTCTGCACGCATGGGTGTGAAAACCCTGCTGCTGACCCATAACGTGGAAACCCTCGGTCACATGAGCTGCAACCCCGCCATTGGCGGTATTGGCAAAAGCCATCTGGTCAAAGAGATCGATGCCCTCGGCGGCGCCATGGCGCTGGCCACCGACAAGAGCGGCATCCAGTTCCGCGTTCTGAACAACCGCAAGGGCCCGGCGGTACGCGCCACCCGTGCGCAGGCCGACCGCGCCATCTACAAGGCGGTGGTGCGTGAAATCCTGGAAAACCAGCCGAACCTGTGGATATTCCAGCAGTCCTGCGACGACCTGATCGTCGAGCAGGACCAGGTCAAGGGCGTAGTTACCCAGATGGGTTTGCGTTTCTTCGCCGAATCGGTGGTACTGACCACTGGTACTTTCCTCGGCGGGCTTATCCACATTGGTCTGCAAAACCATTCCGGTGGCCGTGCCGGTGATCCACCCTCGATCGCCCTGGCCCACCGCATGCGTGAACTGCCGCTGCGCGTCGGCCGCCTGAAAACCGGGACTCCGCCACGCATCGATGGGCGCTCTGTGGATTTCTCGGTGATGACCGAGCAGCCAGGTGATACGCCGATCCCGGTCATGTCCTTCATGGGCAATGCCGAAATGCACCCACGGCAGGTGAGCTGCTGGATTACCCATACCAATGCGCGTACCCACGAGATCATCGCCTCGAACCTCGATCGTTCGCCGATGTACTCGGGTGTGATCGAAGGCGTCGGTCCGCGCTACTGCCCATCGATCGAAGACAAGATCCACCGGTTCGCCGACAAGGAAAGCCACCAGGTGTTCATCGAGCCGGAAGGCCTGAACACCCATGAGCTGTACCCCAACGGTATTTCCACTTCGCTGCCGTTCGACGTGCAGCTGGAGCTGGTGCGTTCGATCCGCGGCATGGAAAACGCCCACATCGTCCGCCCGGGGTACGCCATCGAGTACGACTACTTCGACCCGCGTGACCTCAAGTACAGCCTCGAGACCAAAGTCATCGGTGGCCTGTTCTTCGCCGGGCAGATCAACGGCACCACCGGTTACGAAGAAGCCGGTGCCCAGGGCCTGCTGGCCGGGACCAACGCCGCACTGCGCGCACAGGGCCGCGAAAGCTGGTGCCCGCGCCGCGACGAAGCCTACATCGGCGTACTGGTCGACGACCTGATCACCCTGGGTACCCAGGAGCCGTACCGCATGTTCACCTCACGTGCCGAGTACCGCCTGATCCTGCGCGAAGACAACGCCGACCTGCGCCTGACCGAGAAAGGCCGTGAACTGGGCCTTATCGACGATCAGCGTTGGGCCGCCTTCTGCGCCAAGCGTGACGGCATCGAGCGTGAGGAACAGCGCCTGAAGTCGACCTGGGTGCGGCCGAACACCGAACAAGGCCAAGCCATTGTGGATAAGTTCGGCACGCCGCTCAGCCACGAATACAGCCTGCTGAACCTGTTGGCGCGCCCGGAAATCGACTACGCCGGGCTGATCGAGGCGACCGGCGGTGACGCGATCGATCCACAGGTCGCCGAGCAGGTCGAGATCCGCACCAAGTACGCGGGCTACATCGACCGCCAGCAGGATGAAATCGCTCGCCTGCGCGCCAGCGAAGACACCCGCCTGCCTGTGGATATCGACTACACGACGATTTCCGGCCTTTCCAAGGAGATCCAGGGCAAGCTTGGCCAGACCCGCCCGGAAACCCTGGGCCAGGCTTCGCGCATCCCAGGCGTGACCCCGGCGGCGATTTCCCTGTTGCTGATTTACTTGAAAAAACGCGGCGCTGGCCGCGAATTGGAGCAAAGCGCTTGAGTTCCCTGGTCACCCCGCAACACGCTGAAGAGTTGTCCACAGGCGCGCGCCAGCTCGGTGTCGAGCTGAGCGCCGAGCAGCACGAGAAACTGCTTGGCTACCTGGCCCTGTTGATCAAATGGAACAAAGCCTACAACCTCACGGCCGTGCGCGACCCGGACGAGATGGTGTCGCGCCATCTGCTCGACAGCCTGAGCGTCATGGCGTTTATCCACAGCGAGCGTGACAACTGGCTGGATGTCGGCAGTGGCGGTGGCATGCCGGGTATTCCGTTGGCTATCCTGCATCCGCACAAGCGCGTGACGGTGCTGGACTCCAACGGCAAGAAGACCCGCTTCCTGACCCAGGTGAAAATGGAGCTCAAACTGGACAACCTCACGGTTATCCACAGCCGGGTCGAAGCCTTCCAGCCGGCGCAGCCGTTCGACGGAATCATCTCCCGCGCTTTCAGCAGCATGGAGAACTTCACCAACTGGACCCGCCATCTGGGCGACACCGGGACGCAATGGCTTGCAATGAAGGGGCTGCATCCTGCCGATGAACTGGTAGCATTGCCCGCAGACTTCACAGTGGAAAGCGAACAGGCCCTGACCGTTCCAGGTTGCCAGGGCCAGCGCCATCTGCTGATACTGCGCCGCAAGGCATGACTGGGAACACGCGCATCAATGGCTAAGGTATTCGCAATCGCGAACCAGAAAGGTGGTGTAGGCAAGACCACCACCTGTATCAATCTCGCCGCCTCGCTGGCCGCGACCAAGCGTCGTGTGCTGCTGATCGACCTCGATCCGCAGGGCAACGCCACCATGGGCAGCGGTGTGGACAAGCACGAGCTCGAGCACTCGGTCTACGACCTGCTGATCGGGGAATGCGACCTGGCCCAGGCCATGCATTACTCCGAGCACGGTGGGTTCCAGTTGCTGCCGGCCAACCGCGACCTGACCGCCGCCGAGGTGGTGCTGCTGGAAATGCAGGTCAAGGAGAGCCGTCTGCGCAACGCACTGGCGCCCATCCGTGAGAACTACGACTACATCCTCATCGACTGCCCGCCGTCGCTGTCGATGCTCACGCTTAACGCCCTGGTGGCTTCCGATGGCGTGATCATCCCCATGCAGTGCGAGTACTACGCACTGGAAGGTCTCAGCGACCTTGTGGATAACATCAAGCGCATCGCCGCCCGGTTGAACCCGGAGCTGAAGATCGAGGGCTTGCTGCGGACCATGTACGATCCTCGCCTGAGCCTGAACAACGATGTTTCGGCGCAGCTGAAGGAACACTTTGGCCCGCAGCTGTACGACACGGTCATTCCGCGCAATATTCGCCTGGCCGAGGCCCCCAGCTTCGGCATGCCGGCCTTGGCCTACGACAAGCAATCGCGCGGCGCGCTGGCTTATCTGGCCCTGGCCGGGGAACTGGTTCGCCGTCAGCGCCGTCCATCACGCACTGCACAAACAACTTAAGGAATCCGTATGGCCGTCAAGAAACGGGGTCTCGGACGTGGGTTGGATGCACTGCTCAGTGGTCCTTCCGTCAGCGCGCTCGAAGAGCAGGCTGTGAAGATCGACCAGAAAGAACTGCAACACCTGCCGGTCGAGCTGATCCAGCGTGGCAAGTACCAGCCGCGTCGGGACATGGACCCGGAGGCGCTGGAAGAGCTCGCGCATTCGATTCGCAGCCATGGCGTCATGCAACCGATCGTGGTCCGCCCGATTGGCGACAACCGCTTCGAGATCATCGCCGGTGAGCGCCGCTGGCGCGCGACCCAGCAGGCCGGCCTGGACACGATCCCGGCCATGGTCCGCGAAGTGCCCGATGAAGCCGCCATTGCCATGGCGCTGATCGAGAACATCCAGCGCGAAGACCTCAACCCGCTGGAAGAGGCCATGGCCCTGCAGCGTCTGCAGCAGGAATTCGAGCTCACCCAGCAACAGGTGGCCGACGCCGTGGGCAAGTCGCGGGTCACCGTGGCCAACCTGCTGCGCCTGATCACCTTGCCGGAGGCGATCAAGACCATGCTCGCCCACGGTGACCTGGAGATGGGCCACGCACGCGCATTGCTCGGCCTGGACGAAAACCGTCAGGAGGAGGGGGCGCGTCATGTTGTCGCACGTGGTCTCACCGTGCGCCAAACCGAGGCACTGGTTCGTCAGTGGCTCAGTGACAAGCCTGATCCGGTCGAACCAAGCAAACCTGATCCGGATATCGCACGCCTTGAACAGCGGCTCGCAGAGCGGCTGGGGTCGGCCGTCCAGATCCGTCATGGCAACAAGGGCAAGGGCCAGTTGGTTATTCGTTACAACTCGCTTGACGAGTTGCAAGGCGTGCTTGCTCACATCCGCTGAAACAATTCCTGTTGTAGCGCGCAGTCGGAAATCACTACGAAGAGTTGAATAGGGGTTAATCCACCCCTATACTCTGCGCGCATTTTGTCGGCACAAATTATGCCAAGTCATAGCTGACTTGTTGGTCGACTTACGAGGAGCAGTTGTGATGGAAATCCGCACGCCAAACCGCCTGCCTTTCCATCGCTGGGCGGTTTTTCCGGTACTGCTGGCTCAATTCGTCGTACTGCTGCTGGCAACCCTGGTGTTGTGGCAGTGGAAAGGGGCGGTCAGTGGATATTCAGGCCTTTGCGGAGGTTTGATTGCGTGGCTGCCCAATGTGTATTTCGCCTGGAAGGCTTTTCGCTTCAGCGGAGCTCGGGCAGCACAAGCCATCGTCAAGTCGTTCTACGCTGGCGAGGCAGGCAAGATGATTTTGACGGCAGTGCTTTTTGCACTGACCTTCGCAGGAGTGAAGCCACTGGCGCCGTTAGCAGTATTCGGCGTCTTCGTGTTGACCCTTTTGGTCAGCTGGTTCGCGCCCCTGCTGATGAATAAAAGACTTTCGAGACCTTAGGGCGTTTGAGGCAACCATGGCAGCAGAAACCGCTTCGGGCTATATCCAGCACCACTTGCAGAACCTGACCTACGGTCAACTACCAGACGGCAGCTGGGGCTTTGCCCATTCGGCTGCAGAAGCCAAGGCAATGGGCTTCTGGGCGTTCCACCTGGACACCCTGGGTTGGTCCGTCGCGCTGGGTCTGATCTTCCTGTTCATTTTCCGCATGGCGGCAAAGAAGGCGACTTCCGGCCAGCCTGGCGGTCTGCAGAACTTCGTGGAAGTGATGGTCGATTTCGTCAACGGCAGCGTGAAGGACTCCTTCCACGGCCGTAGCCCGGTAATCGCACCGCTGGCACTGACCATCTTCGTCTGGGTATTCCTGATGAACGCCGTCGACCTGGTACCGGTCGACTGGATTCCTCAGCTGGCCATCCTGATTTCCGGTGATCCGCACATTCCGTTCCGCGCCGTGTCGACCACCGACCCGAACGCGACCCTGGCCATGGCCTTCAGCGTGTTCGCCCTGATCATCTTCTACAGCATCAAGGTCAAGGGCCTGGGCGGCTTCATCGGTGAACTGACCCTGCACCCGTTCGGCAGCAAGAACATCTTCGTGCAGATCCTGCTGATTCCGGTCAACTTCCTGCTCGAATTCGTCACCCTGATCGCCAAACCGATCTCGCTGGCACTGCGTCTGTTCGGCAACATGTATGCCGGCGAACTGGTGTTCATCCTGATCGCGGTCATGTTCGGCTCCGGCCTGCTGTGGCTCAGCGGCCTGGGTGTGGTGCTGCAATGGGCGTGGGCTGTGTTCCACATCCTGATCATCACCCTGCAAGCTTTCATCTTCATGATGCTGACCATCGTCTACCTGTCGATGGCGCACGAAGATAACCATTAAGACCGCCTGGCGTGTCTGATAGCCTTCCCCGCCTGTTCGGGGGGAGGGCTTAAAAAGTCCGCAAGGGCAGCTGTACTCACGATTTGTTTTACCGCTTCAAACTAAAAACCTAACCAATACGACGTAAAAGTCGGGAGGAAAGATGGAAACTGTAGTTGGTCTGACCGCTATCGCTGTTGCTCTGCTGATCGGCCTGGGTGCTCTGGGTACCGCCATTGGTTTCGGCCTGCTGGGCGGCAAATTCCTGGAAGGCGCTGCTCGTCAACCAGAAATGGTTCCGATGCTGCAGGTCAAAATGTTCATCGTTGCCGGTCTGCTCGACGCCGTAACCATGATCGGTGTTGGTATCGCTCTGTTCTTCACCTTCGCGAATCCGTTCGTTGGTCAGATCGCCGGCTAATCACTCGTCACCACGAGTTGATGGCTGTATGAATTAAGACCGAGCGAGGTGTTGGCGTGAACATTAATGCAACCCTGATTGGCCAATCCGTTGCTTTCCTGATTTTTGTACTCTTCTGCATGAAGTACGTATGGCCTCCGGTCATCACTGCTCTGCAAGAGCGCCAAAAGAAGATTGCCGACGGTTTGGACGCTGCCAACCGCGCAGCTCGCGACCTGGAGCTGGCCCAAGAGAAAGCGGGTCAGCAACTGCGTGAAGCTAAAGCACAGGCAGCCGAAATCATTGAGCAAAGCAAGAAACGCGCTGCTCAGCTTGTCGAGGAAGCCCGTGAACAGGCCCGCGTCGAAGCTGACCGTGTGAAGGCTCAGGCTCTGGCCGAGATCGAACAGGAACTGAACAGCGCTAAAGACGCCCTGCGTGCCCAAGTGGGTGCTCTGGCCGTTGGCGGTGCTGAAAAGATCCTTGGCGCCACAATCGATCAAAACGCGCATGCGGAGCTGGTTAACAAACTGGCCGCTGAAATTTAAGCGAGGGCGATCATGGCAGAACTGACCACGTTGGCCCGACCTTACGCTAAGGCTGCCTTTGAGCATGCCCAGGCCCATCAGCAACTGGCCAATTGGTCAGCCATGCTCGGCCTGGCTGCTGCGGTGTCGCAAGACGACACCATGCAGCGCCTGCTCAAGGCCCCGCGACTGACGAGCGCAGAAAAGGCCGCCACGTTCATTGACGTGTGCGGTGACAAGTTCAATGCACAGGCACAGAATTTCATTCATGTTGCCGCGGAAAACGACCGTCTCCTGCTTCTGCCGGAGATTGCCGCTCTGTTTGACCTGTACAAGGCCGAGCAAGAGAAATCCGTGGACGTGGAAGTCACCAGTGCCTTCGCGTTGAACCAAGAACAGCAAGACAAACTCGCCAAGGTTCTCAGTGCACGGTTAGGCCAGGAAGTGCGCCTGCACGCGTCGGAGGATGCCAGCCTGATTGGCGGCGTCGTCATCCGCGCTGGTGACCTGGTAATCGATGGCTCTGTTCGCGGCAAAATCGCGAAACTGGCCGAAGCATTGAAATCTTGAGTTTGAAGGGGCAGCAGAGCAATGCAGCAACTCAATCCTTCCGAAATTAGTGAAATCATCAAGGGCCGCATCGACAACCTCGATGTGAGCTCCCAAGCCCGTAACGAAGGTACCGTTGTTTCGGTTTCCGACGGTATCGTGCGGATCCACGGTCTGGCCGACGTCATGTACGGCGAAATGATCGAGTTCCCGGGCGGCGTCTACGGCATGGCACTGAACCTGGAGCAAGACTCCGTAGGTGCAGTGATCCTGGGTGCCTACGACACCCTCGCCGAAGGCATGAGCGCCAAGTGCACCGGCCGCATCCTGGAAGTTCCGGTTGGTAAGGAACTGCTGGGTCGCGTCGTCGACGCACTGGGCAACCCGATCGACGGCAAAGGTCCTCTGGGCAACACCCAGACCGACGCGGTCGAGAAAGTAGCTCCAGGCGTGATCTGGCGTAAGTCGGTAGACCAGCCTGTACAGACTGGCTACAAATCCGTCGACGCCATGATCCCTGTCGGCCGTGGCCAGCGTGAGCTGATCATTGGCGACCGTCAGATCGGCAAGACCGCCATGGCCATCGACGCCATCATCAACCAGAAAGACTCCGGTATTTTCTGTGTTTATGTAGCTGTCGGCCAGAAGCGTTCCACCGTTGCCAACATCGTTCGCAAGCTGGAAGAAAACGGCGCCCTGGCCAACACCATCGTGGTTGTTGCCAGTGCTTCGGAATCCGCCGCACTGCAATTCCTGGCGCCATACGCCGGTTGCACCATGGGCGAGTTCTTCCGTGACCGCGGTGAAGACGCTCTGATCGTTTACGATGACCTGTCCAAGCAGGCCGTTGCCTACCGTCAGATCTCCCTGCTGCTGCGCCGTCCACCAGGACGTGAAGCGTACCCAGGCGACGTGTTCTATCTCCACTCCCGTCTGCTGGAGCGTGCATCGCGCGTTTCGGAAGAGTACGTCGAGAAGTTCACCAACGGTGCTGTCACTGGCAAAACCGGTTCCCTGACCGCTCTGCCGATCATCGAAACCCAGGCTGGCGACGTTTCCGCGTTCGTTCCGACCAACGTGATTTCCATCACCGACGGTCAGATCTTCCTGGAATCGGCCATGTTCAACTCGGGCATCCGCCCTGCAGTGAACGCCGGTGTTTCGGTATCCCGCGTAGGTGGTGCCGCTCAGACCAAGATCATCAAGAAGCTGTCCGGTGGTATTCGTACCGCGCTGGCTCAGTACCGTGAACTGGCTGCATTCGCCCAGTTCGCGTCCGATCTGGACGAAGCGACCCGCAAGCAGCTGGAGCATGGTCAGCGCGTTACCGAGCTGATGAAGCAGAAACAGTACGCGCCAATGTCCATCGCGGACATGGCACTGTCGCTGTACGCCGCTGAGCGTGGCTTCCTGACCGACGTAGAAGTCTCCAAGATCGGCAGCTTCGAGCAAGCACTGATCGCCTTCTTCAACCGTGATCACGCTGAACTGATGGCGAAGATCAACGTGAAGGGTGACTTCAACGACGAAATCGACGCAGGCCTGAAAGCCGGTATCGAGAAGTTCAAGGCCACCCAGACCTGGTAAGCCGCAGCGGGGGCCCTGGCCCCCGCTTGCTAACCTGATAGGTGATACATGGCAGGCGCAAAAGAGATTCGCAGTAAGATTGCGAGCATCAAAAGCACGCAAAAAATTACCAGCGCCATGGAGAAAGTGGCGGTCAGCAAGATGCGCAGGGCACAAATGCGCATGGCTGCTAGCCGTCCTTACGCGGAGCGTATCCGCCAGGTGATCGGTCATCTGGCCAACGCCAACCCGGAATACCGCCACCCGTTCATGATCGAGCGCCCTGTAAAGCGCGCCGGTTATATCGTGGTGAGCAGTGACCGTGGTCTGTGCGGTGGCTTGAATACCAACCTGTTCAAGGCCTTGGTCAAGGACATGAGCGCAAACCGCGAACAGGGCGTGGAAATCGACCTGTGCGTGATCGGCAGCAAGGGTGCGACTTTCTTCCGCATCTTTGGCGGCAACGTCGTAGCAGCGATCAGCCACTTGGGCGAAGAGCCATCGATCAACGATCTGATCGGCTCCGTCAAAGTGATGCTGGACGCCTACCTGGACGGCCGTATCGATCGCCTCTCCGTGGTTTCGAACAAGTTCATCAACACCATGACCCAGAAGCCAACGGTCGAGCAATTGGTACCGTTGGTGGCAACCCCGGATCAGGATCTCAAGCATCACTGGGATTACCTGTACGAACCCGACGCAAAAGAGCTGCTGGACGGCTTGATGGTGCGTTACGTGGAGTCGCAGGTATACCAGGCGGTGGTCGAGAACAACGCTGCTGAACAAGCGGCCCGGATGATCGCCATGAAGAACGCCACAGACAACGCCGGTGATTTGATCAAAGAGCTTCAGTTGATCTACAACAAGGCGCGTCAGGCTGCGATCACCCAGGAGATCTCGGAAATCGTCGGCGGCGCTGCCGCGGTTTAACGGTTCAAAAATTCAGAGGATCCAGCTATGAGTAGCGGACGTATCGTTCAAATCATCGGCGCCGTCATCGACGTGGAATTCCCACGTGATGTCGTGCCGAGTGTATACAACGCGCTGAAAGTACAAGGCGCGGAAACCACCCTGGAAGTTCAGCAGCAGCTGGGCGACGGCGTGGTTCGTACCATTGCGATGGGCTCCACCGAAGGCCTGAAGCGCGGTCTGGAAGTCGTTGACTCCGGCGCTGCCATTTCCGTTCCTGTTGGTAAGGCCACCCTGGGCCGTATCATGGACGTACTGGGCAACCCGATCGACGAAGCCGGCCCGATCGGTGAAGAAGAGCGTCGCGGTATCCACCAGCCAGCGCCTTCGTTCGCTGACCAGGCAGGCGGCAACGACCTGCTGGAAACCGGCATCAAGGTTATCGACCTGGTTTGCCCGTTCGCCAAGGGTGGTAAAGTTGGTCTGTTCGGTGGTGCTGGTGTCGGCAAGACCGTAAACATGATGGAACTGATCCGTAACATCGCCATGGAACACAGCGGTTACTCCGTGTTCGCTGGTGTGGGTGAGCGTACTCGTGAGGGTAACGACTTCTACCACGAGATGAAGGACTCCAACGTTCTCGACAAAGTAGCACTGGTCTACGGTCAGATGAACGAGCCACCAGGAAACCGTCTGCGCGTAGCGCTGACCGGCCTGACCATGGCTGAGAAGTTCCGTGACGAAGGTAACGACGTTCTGCTGTTCGTCGACAACATCTATCGTTACACCCTGGCCGGTACCGAAGTATCCGCACTGCTGGGCCGTATGCCTTCGGCAGTAGGTTACCAGCCGACCCTGGCTGAAGAGATGGGCGTTCTGCAAGAGCGCATCACCTCCACCAAGGAAGGTTCGATCACCTCCGTTCAGGCTGTATACGTACCTGCGGACGACTTGACCGACCCGTCGCCAGCGACCACCTTCGCCCACTTGGACGCCACCGTCGTTCTGTCCCGTGACATCGCCTCCCTGGGTATCTACCCAGCGGTCGATCCACTGGACTCGACTTCGCGCCAGCTGGACCCGAACGTGATCGGCAACGAGCACTACGACACCGCTCGTGGCGTTCAGTATGTTCTGCAGCGCTACAAAGAGCTGAAGGACATCATTGCGATCCTGGGTATGGACGAACTGTCCGAGACCGACAAGCAACTGGTAGCCCGCGCTCGTAAGATCCAGCGCTTCCTGTCGCAGCCGTTCTTCGTGGCCGAAGTCTTCACCGGTTCGCCAGGCAAGTACGTTTCCCTGAAAGACACCATCGCTGGCTTCAGCGGCATCCTCAAAGGTGACTACGACCACCTGCCAGAACAAGCGTTCTACATGGTCGGCAGCATCGACGAAGCGATCGAGAAAGCCAAGAAACTGTAATTCCTGCGCCCCGCAAGGGGCGCTATCAGGTTGAGGCAAGCAGATGGCTATGACAGTCCATTGCGATATCGTCAGCGCGGAAGGAGAAATTTTCTCCGGTCTGGTCGAGATGGTGGTTGCGCACGGTAACCTGGGTGATCTTGGTATCGCTCCAGGCCACGCGCCGCTGATCACCAATCTGAAGCCAGGTCCGATTACGCTGACCAAGCAGGGTGGCGCCCAAGAGGTGTTCTACATCTCTGGTGGTTTCCTCGAGGTTCAGCCGAACATGGTCAAGGTGCTTGCCGATACCGTGCAACGTGCTGCAGACCTGGATGAAGCGCAAGCTCAGGAAGCCCTCAAGGCTGCCGAGAACGCCCTGAATCTGAAAGGCGCGGACTTCGACTACAGTGCCGCCGCCGCACGTCTGGCCGAGGCCGCAGCCCAGCTGCGTACCGTCCAGCAAATGCGCAAAGGCAAGTAATCGGCCTCGGCTGATAACTTCTGTTGCGATTGAGTAAAAGGGTAGCCTCGGCTACCCTTTTTCTTTTTCTGATTTTTCTCCCCCCGGTCTTTCACTGACCGCCCAGGATTGGTAGCCAGTAATGTCACTCGATATCGTTATTCTCGCCGCCGGCCAAGGCACCCGTATGCGTTCGGCGCTGCCCAAGGTGCTGCACCCGGTAGCCGGCAACTCCATGCTCGGCCATGTTATCCACAGCGCGCGCCAGCTGCAGCCGCAAGGTATTCACGTGGTCATTGGTCATGGTGCCGAGCTGGTTCGCGAGCGCCTGGCCGCTGACGACCTGAACTTCGTCATGCAGGAAAAACAGTTGGGTACCGGCCATGCGGTAGCCCAGGCACTGCCGGCCGTGACCGCCGACACCGTGCTGGTGCTGTACGGTGATGTACCGTTGATCGAAGTGGAGACCCTGCAACGTCTGTTGGCCAAGGCCAATGACCAGCAGCTGGGCCTGCTTACGGTCACGCTTGACGACCCGACCGGCTATGGCCGCATCGTGCGTGACGAGCAAGGCCAGGTGACTGCCATCGTTGAGCACAAGGACGCCAACGACGCGCAGAAAGCGATCAAGGAAGGCAACACCGGTATTCTGGCCCTGCCAGCCGCGCGCCTGGCCGACTGGATGGGCCGCCTGTCGAACAACAACGCCCAAGGCGAGTACTACCTGACCGACGTCATCGCCATGGCAGTGGCCGACGGCCTGGTGGTAGCCACTGAACAGCCACATGACCCGATGGAAGTGCAGGGCGCCAACGATCGTCGTCAGCTGTCCGAGCTGGAGCGTCACTACCAGCTGCGTGAAGGCCGCCGCCTGATGGCCCAGGGTGTGACCCTGCGGGACCCGGCGCGCTTCGATGTACGGGGGGAAGTGACCGTTGGTCGTGATGTGCTGATCGACATCAACGTGATTCTCGAAGGCAAAGTGGTCATCGAGGACGATGTGCAAATCGGCCCTAACTGCGTCATCAAGAACACCACCCTGCGCAAAGGCGCGGTGGTCAAGGCCAACAGCCACCTTGAAGGCGCCGTGATGGGCGAGGGCAGCGATGCCGGCCCGTTCGCCCGCTTGCGCCCTGGCAGCGTGCTGGACGCCAAGGCCCATGTGGGTAACTTCGTCGAACTGAAAAACGCCCACCTGGGTGAAGGCGCCAAGGCCGGTCACCTGACTTACCTGGGCGATGCTGAAATCGGTGCACGCACCAATATTGGCGCTGGCACCATCACCTGCAACTACGATGGCGCCAACAAGTTCAAGACAGTGATGGGCGAGGACGTGTTCATCGGCTCGAACAACTCGCTGGTGGCGCCTGTGGAAATCAAGGCCGGCGCGACCACCGCAGCCGGTTCGACCATCACCCAGACCGTCGAAGCCGCCGACCTGGCTGTGGGTCGTGCGCGCCAGCGCAATATCTCTGGCTGGAAGCGGCCGGAGAAAATCAAGAAGAGCTGAGTTATTCACAGCTGTTCGATCAAAAGCCGACTTATGTGAATAAGTCGGCTTTTTTATTGGCCGATCGGTGACAGGTGTAGGACCGCGCCAAATCTGACGAAACTATCCACAGGGCAGCAACTGCTTGACGAAACGAGCGTCTTAGGTTTTGATTGCAACCATTATCTTTCGAAACGAAACTTAAGCGCGAATGTCGAAACGAAATACACCCCAGCGGCGGCACAATATCCTGGCTTTGCTCAGCGAGCAGGGTGAGGTGAGCGTGGACGCCTTGGCCAAGCGTTTCGAAACTTCGGAAGTGACCATTCGCAAAGACCTCGCTGCCCTCGAAACCAACGGCCTGTTGCTGCGGCGCTATGGCGGTGCGGTACCGGTGCCGCAAGAACTGCTCGGTGAGCCGGCCCAGCCTGTGTCTTCCTACAAGAAGGCCATTGCGCGTGCCGCCGTCGGGCGTATCCGCGAACATGCGCGCATCATCATCGACAGCGGCAGCACCACGGCAGCCATGATCCCCGAACTGGGGCGCCAGCCCGGCCTGGTGGTGATGACCAATTCGCTGAACGTGGCCCGAGCCATCTGCGACC
This sequence comes from Pseudomonas sp. SIMBA_068, assembly GCF_046534705.1. NCBI lineage: Bacteria > Pseudomonadati > Pseudomonadota > Gammaproteobacteria > Pseudomonadales > Pseudomonadaceae > Pseudomonas > Pseudomonas sp. SIMBA_068. The sequence continues at coordinate 142,199 of NZ_JAWRYI010000010.1, read as the reverse complement.
TCGAACACGAGCCGGTGCTGCTGATGACCGGTGGCACCTGGGACCCCCATTCCGAGTCGTTCCAGGGCCAGGTGGCCGAGCAGGTATTACGCTCTTACGATTTTGATCAGCTGTTCATCGGCGCCGACGGCATCGACCTGGGCCGGGGTACCACCACCTTCAACGAGCTGCTCGGGCTTAGCCGCGTCATGGCCGAAGTCGCCCGTGAAGTGATCGTGATGGTCGAGTCGGACAAGGTGGGGCGCAAGATCCCCAACCTTGAGCTGCCCTGGGGCAGCGTGCACACCCTTATTACAGACGAACGCCTGCCCGCAGAGGCACGCGAACAAATTCAAGCTCGCGGCATCAACCTGATCTGCGCCGCGATCAGCCAGGAGCAATAAAACATGTGTGGAATCGTTGGTGCCGTCGCCGAGCGCAATATCACAGCCATCCTGATCGAAGGTCTCAAGCGTCTTGAGTACCGCGGGTACGACAGCGCCGGTCTTGCCGTGCTCACCCAGAGCGGTGAACTGCAGCGCCGCCGCCGCATCGGCAAGGTCAGCGAGCTGGACGCTGCTGTAGCAGCCGACCCACTGGCCGGCCAGCTGGGCATCGCCCACACCCGTTGGGCTACCCACGGTGCGCCAACCGAAGGCAACGCCCACCCGCACTTCTCGGGCGATGAAGTGGCTGTGGTGCACAACGGCATCATCGAAAACCACGAAGAGCTTCGTGAAGAGCTCAAAGGCCTGGGCTACGTCTTCAATTCGCAGACCGACACCGAAGTCATCGTCCACCTGATCCACCACACCCTGAAGAGCATCCCGGACCTGGCCGATGCCCTGAAAGCCGCTGTGAAGCGCCTGCATGGCGCCTACGGCCTGGCACTGATCAGTGCCAAGCAGCCTGACCGCCTGGTGGCTGCACGCAGTGGCAGCCCGCTGGTCATCGGCCTGGGCCTGGGTGAAAACTTCCTGGCGTCCGACCAGTTGGCCCTGCGCCAGGTCACCGACCGCTTCATGTACCTGGAAGAAGGCGACATCGCTGAAATCCGCCGTGACCAGGTCACCATCTGGGACCAGGAAGGCAACAAGGTCCAGCGCGAAACCGTGCAGTACCATGAAGGTGCCGAAGCTGCCGACAAGGGCAACTATCGCCACTTCATGCTCAAGGAAATCCACGAGCAGCCAAGCGTTGTTCAGCGCACCCTGGAAGGCCGCCTTGGCAAGGATAACGTGCTGGTCCAGGCTTTCGGCCCGAAGGCTGCCGACCTGTTCGCTAAAGTGCGCAACGTGCAGATCGTTGCCTGTGGTACCAGCTACCACGCCGGTATGGTCGCCCGTTACTGGCTCGAAAGCCTGGCTGGTATCCCGTGCCAGGTGGAAGTGGCCAGCGAATTCCGTTACCGCAAGGTGGTGGTGCAGCCGGATACCCTGTTCGTCTCCATCTCGCAGTCTGGCGAAACCGCCGACACCCTGGCCGCGCTGCGTAACGCCAAGGAGCTGGGCTTCCTCGGCAGCCTGGCAATCTGCAACGTGGGCATCAGCTCGCTGGTGCGTGAGTCGGACCTGACCCTGCTGACCTTGGCCGGCCCGGAAATCGGTGTGGCCTCGACCAAAGCCTTCACCACTCAGCTGGTGTCGCTGATGCTGCTGACCCTGGCCCTGGGCCAAGTCCGCGGTACCCTGGAAGAGGGCGTCGAAGCCGAGCTGGTTGAAGAGCTGCGTCGCCTGCCGACCCGCCTGGGTGAAGCCCTGGCCATGGACGCTACTGTCGAGAAAATCGCCGAGCTGTTCGCCGACAAGCACCACACCCTGTTCCTCGGCCGTGGTGCACAGTACCCGGTGGCGATGGAAGGTGCGCTCAAGCTCAAGGAAATCTCCTACATCCACGCCGAAGCCTACCCGGCCGGCGAGCTGAAGCACGGCCCGCTGGCACTGGTGGATAACGACATGCCGGTGGTTACCGTTGCCCCGAACAACGAACTGCTGGAAAAGCTGAAATCCAACCTGCAGGAAGTGCGTGCCCGTGGTGGCGAGTTGGTAGTGTTCGCCGACGAGCACGCTGGCATGACCAATGGTGAAGGCACTCACGTGATCAAGGTTCCGCACATCGCCGATGCGCTGGCGCCGATCCTGTACACCATTCCACTGCAGCTGCTGTCGTACTATGTGGCCGTGCTCAAAGGCACCGACGTGGACCAGCCGCGTAACCTGGCCAAGTCGGTTACTGTCGAATAACCGACGCTGATTGTCCGGTTCGAAAGCCCTCCACAAGGAGGGCTTTTTTCTTTCTGATGCCTAGTAAACAGCGCGCCCAGACATACGATTCGGCAGCATCAACCTGGCGGCTCCGCTCAGATCTGCATCGCCATGCCGTCCATATTCATCGCTGCCTGGCGCAAGGCCTCGGAGCGGGTCGGGTGGGGGTGGCAGGTCAGGGCAATGTCTTCTGCCGAGGCCGAGAACTCCATAGCCACGCAGAACTCACCGATCATCTCGCTGACGCTTGGGCCCACCAGGTGCACACCCAGCACTTCATCGGTTTGGGCATCGGCGATGACTTTGGCGAAGCCTTCGGTCTCGTGGTTGATCTTGGCGCGGCTGTTGGCGGTGAAGGGGAACTTGCCTACTTTATAAGCACGCCCTTCGGCTTTGAGCTGCTCTTCGGTCTTGCCCACGGTGGCCAGCTCCGGGCGGGTGTAGATCACGCCAGGGATGAGGTTGTAGTTGACCTCGTGGGGCTTGCCAGCAATGCGCTCGATGCAGGCTACCGCTTCGTCTTCGGCCTTGTGCGCCAGCATTGGGCCGGAAGTGACGTCACCAATCACCCACACACCGGGCACTGAAGTGCGGTGGTGTTCGTTGCCGAGCATGCCGCGCTTGTCGGTTTCCAGGCCCACGCTTTCAAGGTTCAGCCCCTTGGTATAAGGGCGGCGGCCGATAGCCACCAGCACGTAATCGGCCTGCAGCGATTCTGCGGTGCCGCCGGCAGCAGGCTCCAGCGTCAGGCTCACGCCATCGGCACTTGCAGTGGCTTGGGTCACTTTGCTGCCCAGCTTGAACCCCATGCCTTGCTTGGCGAGTGCCTTTTCTAGGGTTTTGGCGGTTTCCGTGTCGGTACCTGGGCAGATGCGATCAAGGTATTCGATAACGGTCACCTGGCTACCCAGGCGACGCCATACCGAACCCAGCTCAAGGCCGATCACCCCGGCACCGATGACCACCAGGTGCTTGGGCACTTGCGGCAAGGACAGCGCACCGGTCGAGTCGATGATGCGCTGGTTATCGATGGTCACCCCTGGCAGAGGGGTAGGCTCGGAGCCGGTGGCGATGACCACATCCTTGGCTTGCAGCGCAGTTTCGCTGCCATCTTCAGCCTTGACCACAACCTTGCCGATGCCGTCCAGGCGGCCCCAACCTTTGATCCAGTCGACCTTGTTCTTGCGGAACAGGTATTCGATGCCTTTGGTCAGGCCGGTCACGCTCTCGTCCTTCTGTTTCATCATCTGGGCGAGGTTGAGGGTGGGCTTTACTTCGATACCGAGGTGGGCGAACTCGTCCCCGCTGGCGGCTTCGTACAGCTCGGAAGCATGCAACAGTGCTTTGGATGGCATGCAGCCGACGTTCAGGCATGTGCCGCCCAAGGTCGAGCGGCCTTCCACGCAGGCAACGCTCAGGCCCAGCTGGCCAGCGCGGATGGCTGCGTTGTAGCCGCCAGGGCCACCGCCGATGATCACCACGTCATAGGATTTCATGGGTTCAACTCCAGGATGTAGAAGCGCGAGAGGGGCACAAGGTTAAGCTGAGATGCAAGAATTGTATACAATCTGCTGCGCGTATAAGACCCGTTGGTTCTAGACCTTGGTCTCGTTTAGAGGAAACATCTCACCAATGAACTACTCTGATCCGGCGACGTTCGAAATTTAAGGCGTCGTAGTCAAACACGGATAGGAGGGTTGTTCATGCTCGCGCAACTTCCACCTGCACTGCAGAGCCTGCATCTGCCGCTGCGGCTGAAATTGTGGGACGGTAACCAGTTCGATCTGGGGCCTAGCCCGCAGGTCACCATCCTGGTCAAAGAGCCCCAGTTGATCAGCCAGTTGACGCACCCGAGCCTGGAGCAGTTGGGCACCGCGTTCGTCGAAGGCAAGCTGGAGCTGGAAGGCGACATCGGTGAAGCCATCCGGGTATGCGATGAACTGAGCGAGGCGCTGTTACCTGATTTCGAAGAAGCTCCGCCGGCGCGGCTTGCCCATGACAAAAGCACTGACGCTGAAGCCATCTCCTATCACTATGATGTTTCCAACGCGTTCTACCGGCTGTGGCTGGATCAGGACATGGTGTATTCGTGCGCTTACTTTCGCGAGCCTGATAACACGCTCGATCAGGCACAGCAGGACAAGTTCGACCACCTGTGTCGCAAGTTGCGCCTGAATGCCGGCGACTACCTGCTGGACGTTGGCTGTGGTTGGGGTGGCCTTGCGCGCTTCGCTGCACGTGAATATGACGCTAAGGTATTCGGCATCACCTTGAGCAAGGAGCAGCTCAAGCTCGGTCGGCAGAGGGTCAAGGCCGAAGGCTTGGCCGACAAGGTCGACCTGCAGATTCTCGACTACCGAGACCTGCCTCAGGATGGCCGCTTCGACAAGGTTGTCAGCGTTGGCATGTTCGAGCATGTCGGGCATGCGAACCTGGCGCTGTATTGCCAGAAACTGTTCGGCGCCGTGAGGGAAGGGGGGCTGGTGATGAACCACGGCATCACCGCCAAGCACATCGATGGACGCCCGGTCGGGCGTGGTGCAGGTGAGTTCATCGACCGCTACGTGTTCCCCCATGGCGAGCTACCTCACCTGTCGATGATCAGCGCCAACATCTGTGAAGCGGGGCTGGAGGTGGTAGACGTGGAAAGCCTGCGCCTGCACTACGCCAAGACCCTGCACCACTGGAGCGCCAACCTTGAGAACCAGTTGCATAAGGCGGCGGCGCTGGTGCCGGAAAAGACTCTGCGCATCTGGCGTCTGTACCTTGCAGGTTGTGCATATGCCTTTGAGAAGGGCTGGATCAACCTGCACCAGATCTTGGCAGTGAAGCCTTATGCGGATGGCCACCACGATCTGCCTTGGACGCGCGAAGACCTGTATCGCTAAGCATGTAGATGCGGATTTTGTGGGAGCGGCCTTGTGTCGCGAAAGGGCCGCTCCCATACCCAGACTGCTTAGCTTAAAGAATTGGCGAAATCAGCCGTGCAATCCGCATCCCCAATTGCTGCAGTCGATGAGTGTCGAGGCTGTCCTCCGCAGTAATTTCCCGCGATTGTTCAAAGTCGTTGATCAGCATGTGCTCGACCTGGTCTGCGAAGCTGCGGTCGACGGTCAGCAGGGTGATCTCGAAATTCAGACGGAACGAGCGGTTGTCCAGGTTGGCGCTGCCGATCGCGCTGACATCATCATCCACCAGCACCACCTTCTGATGCAGGAAGCCCGGCTGATAGCGGAACATGCGTACACCTGCGCGCACCGCTTCGAAGGCGAACAGGCTGGAGGCGGCATAGACCACCCGGTGGTCTGGCCGCGACGGGATCAGCACTCGCACATCGACCCCACGCAGGACCGCCAGGCGCAAGGCGGCGAACACTGCCTCGTCAGGGATGAAGTAAGGGCTGGTGATCCACACCCGTCGGGTAGCTGAATGAATTGCTTCGAGGAAGAACAGCGAGCAGGTTTCCTGCGGGTCGGCCGGGCCGCTGGCCAAGGCCTGGCATAGCACCCCGTTATCTGGGTAGGTATCCGGCAGGATCAGCGGCGGCAGCTGGCGCGTGGCCCAGTACCAATCCTCGGCGAACGACTCCTGCAGACAGGCCAGCACCGGCCCGCCGATCTGTACATGGGTGTCGCGCCAGGGGGAAAGTTTCGGGTGCTCACCGAGGTATTCGTCACCTACGTTGTGCCCACCAATGAAACCCAGCAGGCCGTCCACTACCACGATCTTGCGATGGTTGCGGAAGTTCACCTGGAAGCGGTTGAACCATCCGCGGCGAGTGGCGAAGGCATGAATCTGTACGCCGCCGTCGCGCAGCTGCTGGCTGTATCTGGCTGGCAAGGCATGGCTGCCAACGCGGTCATACAGCACGAACACCTGCACTCCTTCGGCAGCCTTGCGTAACAGCAGCTGCTGTAATGCCTTGCCGAGGGTGTCGTCATGGATGATGAAGAACTGCACCAGTACCACGTCGCGGGCTTTGTCGATGGCGGCGAAGATGGCATCGAACGTGGCTTTGCCATCGATCAGCAACTTCACCTGGTTGTTCGCCAGGCAGGGCATGCGCCCCAGTTTTGGCATTGCGCGCAGGGCTGCATAGCTTTCTGATTCACGGGCGGTCAGGGCTTCTTCCACCCAGGGCCGCCAGTTGAGATTGGCCATGGCCACGTGCATTTCCTGGTTGGCCTGGCGCCTGGCCTTGATGTAGGCATAGAACGAGCGGGCGCCGAAGACCAGGTAGGGGATCAAGGTAAGGTAGGGGATGAAGAACAAGGGCATGGCCCAGGCGATTGCACCTTGGGCGGTACGCACGGTGAAGATTGCGTGCAGTGCGGCGACGATACCCAGTAGGTGAATCAGTCCGAGTAGGTAACCAAAAAAGTAGGGGCTGTGGTAGTCCATATGCATCCTGCTTGCCGAGTACACTTGAGCTAACAGAACACGTTCCCGGTCCGCCTTGCAACCTGAAGGTGGATTTGGCGTCCAAGGTTCAGCCCGGCCCGATTGGCCGGTTTTTTCAGGAGCGATCGTCCATGAAGATTCGTCTGCCACTGTTGGCGTTGGCCCTGGCTGCGAGCAGCCCGCTGGTGCATGCGCAGGTGCTGCAACCAGGTTTGTGGGAGCTGACCACCAGCAACATGCAGGTCGATGGCAAGCCGCTACCCGACATGCAGTTCATGCTCGGTCAGTTGAAAAACCTGCCGCCAGAGCAGCGCGCGATGATGGAAGGGGTGTTGGCCAAACAAGGGGTGACGGTCGGTGGCAACGGCGTGCGTTCGTGCCTGACGCCAGAGCAGGTGGCAACCAACGACATCCCACTGCAGGACCCGAAGTCGGGCTGCACGCAGAAGATCACCGACCGTACCGGCAATGTGTGGAAGTTTCAGTTCAGCTGCCCCAAGGCACAGGGCACTGGCCAGGCCACCTTCCTCAGTGACCGGGAATTCACCACGCAGGTCAGTGGTACCTTCAACGCTTCGGGTGTGCAGCAGCAAGGCAGCATGAACACCCGTGCGGTGTGGCTGGGCAATGACTGTGGCACTGTCAAACCGCGCAGCTGACGTCCCATTGCCATTGGCTGATGGCGACCGCGTCGTGGGCATGTAGGCTTTCTGCATGCTCCACGCGCAGCTTGAACGCCGTGCTCCATTCCAACTGCCGTAGCGCCTTGTGCAGGCGTCGTGCGGCGTCCTCACAGAACATCAGGTTCTGCCCGTTGGCCAAGGCGAAGGCTTGCTCGTCCGCACGCTTCACCGCGGTCTGCACAGCGGTCCCCAAGCTTGCCTCAATACAATCGATCATTTCGGTGATGGGTAATACGTGCTCATTGCTGCGCAGCCTTACTTGAATGTGTGCGGTACTTCGTTGGCTGTGCGGCGTCGCCACAATACCTTCGGCGCTGCCAAGCCACTGCATTACTGCGGACTTTTCGACTTGGTCTTCGCTGAAGTCGTCCAGGAACTGCTGTTGGATCAGCTGGCGTGCTAGCGCAGCTGAGCATGGACAGGTAGAGGAGTAGGGTACGGAAACAGATAGTTCCACGTGGAACATTTCGTTTTCTAGCCGTGCATCGACCGAAACGGCGTAGTTTTTCCAGCCTGCCAAGGGGCTGATCAAGGCCGGCCTTTTCAGCAGATGCTCAAACCGCAGGCGCAGGTAGGCTGCCGAAGAAAGGCCTTCATGGCTGCTCAGGAAATCAGCCAGTAGCTGTCTGATTGCGAGTGGAGTGAGGGGCTGGCGCTCCAATGTCTCAAGGGCAAGGTAAAGTCGCGACATATGGATACCGCGTGAACTGCAGTCTACCAGGCTTACCCCTGCATCGATTTTGGCGGCTGCGGTGCGCCCTTCGAATTGCACAGGCGAGGCGATCCCGCACATGCCCACCCAGTCCAAAGGCAAGGTGTACTCCAGGGTTTGTGCTGCGATGTCGGGGAGCTTGAGCTGGGTCATCTGGCTTTCCAAACAAAAAGAGGCATCAGTGGCAACCGGCGATCAGGCTGCAATGCAGCTTGAAGCGCTGCCCACTGGAGCTGGATACGCGGTTCAGGGTGGTCCAGCCAACGCGACGGCTGTAACCCACCCAGGCTTCGCCATCGCTGGCCAGGCCGGTAAAAAAGGTCAACGTGCCATAGAGGCTGTTGGTTTGTGCCCATAGGCGCCGGCTGGTGAAGTCGTAGCCGCGCAGGTAGAACGTATTGCCTTCGCTGCGCATGCTGTAATAGCTGCCTTTGCCGTCCTGGCAGGCAAGCAGTGTCGCGCTGCGTGTACACATCGCCAACGGGCTGTTCTTTGGCATGGCGATCAGCGAAGTAGGCATGGCGAGCAACAGCAACACCATGGCGCGCAGCAGATTCATTTTCATCCCCGGTGAATACTTGTCCGTCGAGAACGGCTTGGCGAAATTGTATTGTTACTTTATAACATTGTGCAATGCATCGTTTCGAATGCGCTCGCCTGAAGAGGTTTCGCCATGTCCAATCGTCTCCCTGTCACCGTGCTGTCTGGCTTCCTTGGCGCCGGCAAGAGCACTCTGCTCAACCATGTGCTGCGTAACCGCGACAACCTGCGGGTCGCGGTCATCGTCAACGACATGAGTGAAATCAACATCGACGCCAGCGAGGTGCAGCGCAACGTCAGCCTCAACCGCGCTGAAGAGAAACTGGTCGAGATGAGCAACGGCTGCATCTGCTGCACACTGCGTGAAGACCTGCTCGAAGAGGTTGCGCGGCTGGCCGAGGAAGGCCGCTTCGATTATTTGCTCATCGAGTCCACGGGTATCTCGGAGCCGCTGCCGGTTGCCGAGACGTTCACGTTTCGCGACGAGCAGGGCCGCAGCCTTTCCGACATGGCGCGGTTGGACACCATGGTCACTGTGGTCGATGGCCTGAATTTTTTACGCGATTACCAGGCAGCAGACAGCCTGGCCAGCCGTGGTGAAACCTTGGGCGAAGAGGACGAGCGGTCGATCAGTGATCTGCTGATTGAGCAGGTGGAGTTCGCCGATGTGCTGTTGTTGAGCAAGATCGACCTGATCAGTCAGCACGAGCGTGAAGAACTTATGGCCATTTTGCGTAGCCTCAACGCCCGGGCGCAGATCGTGCCCATGGTCATGGGCCAGGTGCCGCTGGCGCGCATCCTGGACACTGGCCTTTTCGACTTCGACCAGGCAGCTCAAGCGCCTGGCTGGTTGCAAGAATTGCGCGGCGAGCATATGCCGGAGACCGAAGAGTACGGCATCGCGGCCACAACCTGGCAGGGGCGGCGGCCACTTCATCCACAGCGCTTTTTCGATTTTATCCACAAGCCCTGGAGCAATGGTCGGCTGCTGCGTTCGAAGGGTTTTTTCTGGTTGGCCAGCAAGTACCAGGAAGCCGGTAGCTGGTCCCAGGCAGGTGGCATGATGCGTCACGGCCTGGCGGGCCGTTGGTGGCGTTTCGTGCCGCGCGAGCAGTGGCCGCAGGATGTGGATAACACTGCCGATATCTTGAAACACTGGCACGCCGAAACCGGTGACTGCCGGCAGGAATTGGTGTTCATTGGCCAGAATATTGACTTCAAAAAGTTATCCACAGAGCTTGAGGCCTGCTTGTTGACGGATGAAGAAATGGAGTTGGGACCTATGGGCTGGTTGCGTCTGCCTGATCCATTTGGCCCTTGGCACGAGGAGGCAGCATGAACCAGGCGCTCAAACCTGTGGATATCTTCCAGGTGTTTGGCGAAACGCCGCTGGTGTTGACCGACGTGCTGCAGGACGGCGTGAACCTGGCGGTCTGGCGCCGGCGCTTGCCGCCACAGCTGGAGGATTTTGCCGAGCTGGTAGTCAGCCTTAAGCAACCCCTGGCAGATCAGTGGGTAATCGAGGTGGACGAGCAGCAGATGCCGGTTTTGTCGGATTTGCTACGCGAAGCGGCGGACTTCCACGGTTACGAAGCATTCGTGGCCGATGTAGCCTGGCTGGTGGCGGCATATACCTGCCTGGTTGGCGCGCGGCGGGTCGGTTTGCGCCTGCGGGTGCTGACCGGGCCCATGTGCCCACGCTTTCATGTGGATAACGTGCCGTTGCGATTGCTCACCACCTACGCGGGCCCGGGTAGCGAGTGGTTGCGTGAGCAGGAGAGCCCACGCGGGGAGTTACACACAGCTCAAGTGCCTGTGGATAATATTCAGAAATTGCACGTCGGTGAAGTGGCTGTACTCAAGGGCGAGAAGTGGCAGGGCAACGAAGGTGCAGGGCTGGTGCACCGCTCGCCCTCGGGCCAGCAAGGGCGCCTGCTGCTCAGCCTTGACTGGCTAGCCTGACGGCGCATAGTGAGCCATCACCCCGCCTGAAGCCATCCCATGCTGCAGAACATTCCCACCCATGTGATTGCTGGCCCACTGGGGGCCGGCAAGACCACCCTGATCCGCCATCTGCTTGCCCAGCGCCCGGGCAACGAACGCTGGGCGGTATTGATCAACGAATTCGGCCTGGTTGGCCTGGATGCGGCCTTGCTCAGCCGTGACGAAGATGGCATCGCCATCGGCGAGGTTGCAGGCGGCTGCCTGTGTTGTGTCAACGGCATGCCGTTTCAGGTGGGCCTGGGCCGGTTATTGCGCAAATCCCGGCCTGACCGGCTTTTTATCGAGCCGTCTGGCCTGGGCCACCCGCTGCAGCTGCTTGCTCAGCTGAAACAGGCTCCGTGGGCTGGAGTGCTGACAATCCAGCCGTTGTTGATGGTTGTCGATGCGCAATCCATGGCGCGAAACGAGCCGCTTCCGGAGGCCCAACAGCAGGCTTTCAACGCGTCTGAATACGTGGTTTTCAACAAGTCAGAGGCTGTGGATGAAAAATCTAAGTTGTTGATAACTAATAAATTTAACGATAAGAATGTGATGTGGTCGGTACAGGGCCAGGTGCCGCTATCAAGCCTTCCTGGTGCCCTGGTACAGATTGTCGACAGCCAATTTGAGGAAAACCAGATTGTCGACAATCTTGGGGGAGCCCCAACAATATTGTGGACAGACCCCAGCCAGCCGATCTGTCTTGCCCAAGAGGGGGAGGGAGGTTGGAGCATTGGCTGGCGCTGGCATCCCGCACAGCAGTTTTATCCACAGCGCCTACTGGCGTTCTTGAGGACCTTGCCATGGCGGCGTGCGAAAGGGGTTATCCACAGCCTGGAAGGTTGGCAGTCATTCAATGGGCTCAAGGGTGACATGCCGATGTGGCAGCCCAGTGAATGGCGAAGGGATAGCCGTATCGAGCTGATTTTTGATCAGCCGCAATCGCAACCCACGCTGCAAGCGGGGTTGAGCGAATGCCGCGTCAGGTGATCAATTGCGCCAGCGATTGTGCTCCTGGCGCCACTGCTGCATCTCGATGACATTGTCGGTGCGTGGCGGGGTCTTGATTTCGAACGGGTAGGGCGCCAGCTCGATCTGCACGCTGTGCGCGCCAAACTGGGTCACGGTACCGGGGTGGCGTTGCTCGCCGGTAACGGTGAATTCGAAGGCATAGATGCGTGCCAGGCGCTTGCGGCCATTGGCATCACGGACAAAGGCGATGCGCTTGAGTGCGACGGCATCGTCGAGCAGCTCCAGGTCGAGCTTGGCGCAGTGCTGTTTGACCCGTTCAAGGGCTTTTTCGCGCAACCCATGGTTGTGCCACAACCAGCCGCCTGCCGTGGCTAACAGCATCAGGACGAAGACATTCTCCAGGGTCAACATTTGCATATGCTCCAAACAGGTAGATCCAGCTTAACTGCGTCCCTGGCCTGTCGTACAGGTGGCAATCGAGTTCATACTGCGCTGCGCACAATCCTTGAAACAGCTTTGGAAACCCCCGCATGAAACGTACCCCGCACCTGCTCGCCATCCAGTCCCATGTGGTGTTCGGCCACGCCGGCAACAGCGCCGCGGTGTTTCCCATGCAGCGTATCGGGGTCAATGTCTGGCCACTCAATACCGTGCAGTTCTCCAATCACACACAGTATGGCCAGTGGGCGGGTGAAGTGCTTGCCCCGGCGCAAATTCCTGCATTGGTGGAAGGTATTTCCAACATTGGCGAACTGGGTCACTGCGATGCGGTGCTTTCTGGCTACCTGGGCAGTGCCGAGCAGGGGCGGGCTATCCTGGCGGGTGTCGAGCGGATCAGGGCGGTAAACCCGAAGGCTCTGTACCTGTGTGACCCGGTCATGGGGCACCCGGAGAAAGGCTGCATCGTGCCACAGGAAGTCAGCGAGTTCCTGCTCGACGAGGCGGCGGCGCGGGCCGACATCCTGTGCCCCAACCAGCTGGAGCTGGACAGCTTCTGTGGGCGCCGCGCGCAGTCGCTGGAGGATTGCGTGAGCATGGCGCGCAGGCTGTTGCAGCGTGGGCCGAAGGTGGTACTGGTCAAACACCTGGTTTACCCCGGGCGGGCCGAAGACCAGTTCGAAATGCTGCTGGTGACCGCCGAGCACAGCTGGCACCTGCGCCGCCCGCTGCTGGCGTTCCCGCGTCAGCCGGTGGGGGTGGGTGATCTGACCTCAGGCTTGTTCCTGGCCCGCGTGCTGCTCGGCGACAGCTGGGTGCAGGCGTTCGAATTCACCGCTGCAGCCGTGCATGAGGTGCTGCTGGAAACCCAGGCCTGCGCCAGCTACGAACTGCAGCTGGTACGGGCCCAGGACCGCATCGCCCACCCGCGGGTGCGCTTCGAGGCGCAGTTGCTGGCGTTTTAGATCGCGTCGGTTTTCAGGTCCTGGTAGCGCTTCTCCAGCTCTTGGCGGATCTGGCGGCGCTGCTGGCCTTGCAGGAAGCGGCGTTTTTCTTCGCTGCTGTGCGGCTGGCGCGGCGGCACCGGCACCGGGCGCCGATTGTCGTCGACTGCGACCATGGTGAAGAAACAGCTGTTGGAATGGCGCACCGAGCGCTCGCGAATGTTCTCGGTCACCACTTTGATGCCGACTTCCATCGAGGTGTTGCCGGTGTAGTTGACCGACGCCAGGAAGGTCACCAGTTCACCCACGTGCACGGGCTCGCGGAAGATCACCTGGTCGACCGACAGGGTAACCACATAGCTGCCGGCATAGCGGCTGGCGCACGCGTAGGCCACTTCGTCGAGGTACTTGAGCAGGGTGCCGCCATGTACGTTGCCAGAAAAGTTGGCCATGTCCGGGGTCATCAGGACGGTCATGCTCAGCTGGGCGTTTCCAGGTTCCATAGTGTGCTCACGGTGAGGTTGCGCTGAATCGGGCGAATGGAGGGCGTTATCTGCTGACACTTCTGTTCCCCTCTTTTGAATTTGCCGTACGAATACGGGACGTTGCCTGACGCGCCATCGTCACGCTGATCATGCCATCAGCGGCGCTTTTCCAGCCGATCTGTTTCTGCATATTGCACCGGCTATTTGCGGCGAGGTGCGATGTTAACCTGAGTACGCCCATGCACCATGGGCTTTCCTGCATTCAATACAGTATGTACTTGCTGCTCGCTCAGGTTTGCCTTGGCAGAGGAGCGGTCTGCCCAGGCATCCATAAAAAAGACGAGAAAAGGAGTATCACGCCATGCATGCCATCAGCTTCATCCAGGACCTGGCAGTCATCATGATGGTCGCTGGCGTGGTCACCATTGTTTTTCACCGCCTCAAGCAGCCGGTGGTGCTGGGCTACATTGTCGCAGGCTTCATCATCGGCCCGCACACCCCGCCATTCGGCCTGATCCATGACGAAGAGACCATCAAGATCCTTGCCGAACTAGGGGTGATCTTCCTGATGTTCTGCCTGGGGCTCGAATTCAGCCTGCGCAAGCTGTTCAAGGTTGGCGCCACGGCGTTCATCGCGGCGTTCCTGGAAATCGTGCTGATGATCTGGATCGGTTTCGAGATCGGACGCTGGTTCGGCTGGAGCACCATGGACTCACTGTTCCTCGGCGCGATCCTGGCTATTTCCTCGACCACCATCATCGTCAAGGCACTGAACGACCTGAAGATGAAGAACGAGCGCTTCGCCCAGCTGATCTTCGGCGTACTGATCGTGGAGGACATCCTCGGTATCGGCATTATCGCCCTGCTGTCCGGCATCGCTGTCAGCGGCTCGGTCAGCTCGGGGGAAGTGTTCTCCACCGTAGGAAAATTGTCGCTGTTCATGATCGTTGCATTGGTCATCGGCATTCTGCTGGTGCCGCGGCTGCTGGCCTATGTGGCCAAGTTCGAAAGCAACGAAATGCTGCTGATTACCGTGCTTGGCCTGTGCTTCGGCTTCTGCCTGTTGGTGGTGAAGCTGGAATACAGCATGGTGCTGGGCGCCTTCCTGATTGGCGCGATCATGGCCGAATCGCGTCAGTTGCTGAAGATCGAACGCCTGATCGAGCCGGTACGCGACCTGTTCAGCGCCATCTTCTTCGTCGCCATCGGCCTGATGATCGACCCTCAGGTACTCGTCGATTACGCCTGGCCGATCGTGGTCATTACCTTGGCGGTGGTACTGGGCAAGATGCTCTCCTGTGGCATGGGGGCGTTCATTGCCGGTAATGACGGGCGCACGTCGCTGCGGGTGGGCATGGGCCTTTCGCAGATTGGCGAGTTTTCCTTCATCATCGCCGCGCTGGGCATGACGCTGCAGGTGACCAGCGACTTCCTATACCCGGTGGCGGTCGCAGTATCGGCCATCACCACGCTGTTGACGCCTTACCTGATCCGTGCGGCCGACCCGCTGTCGCAAAAGCTTGGCAATGTGGTGCCCAGCCGCCTGGCGCGGGTGCTTTCGTTGTATGGCGAGTGGTTGCGCAACATCCAGCCGCAGGGCGAGAGCGCCATGCTGGCCGCAATGATCCGGCGCATCCTGTTGCAGGTGGGGGTGAACCTGGCGCTGGTGATCGCCATCTTCTTCAGTGGTGGTTACTTTGCAGGGCGTATCGGCAACTGGCTCAGTGAGTGGGTCAGCGATGTCAGCCAGCAGAAGGCGATGATCTGGGGGGCGGCGTTGTTGCTGTCGCTGCCATTCCTGATCGCTGCCTATCGTAAGCTCAAGGCGCTGTCGATGCTGCTGGCAGAAATGGGCGTGAAGCCGGAAATGGCCGGGCGGCATACCCAGCGTGTACGCCGCGTGATCGCCGAAGTTATTCCGCTGTTGTCACTGCTGGTGATTTTCGTGCTGCTGTCGGCTTTGTCGGCGAGCATTCTGCCCACCAGCGAGTTGCTGTTGGTCATTGCCGTGGTGGCCGCAGTGGTGGTGGCCTTGTTGTGGCGCTGGTTCATCCGCGTGCACACGCGCATGCAGATTGCCTTGCTGGAGACGCTGGAAAACAGTCGCGAGAATACGCACTGAAGGGAGCAATGCTCCCTGCGCAAGATTTCATCGTCGTCCGAGGGGATGGAGCGGTAGCAATGTCGCCAGGCGCAGAAAGCCTGGCGATTCTAGCTACATTGATGGCACTGGGCCATAAATTTTCCTGTGCTTGTACCCGCCTCTTCGCGGGCTTGGCCGCTCCCACAGGTATCGCACAGGCGCTGCAGAGATTGAGATCAGCTCTCCAGCCACACATCCCGCGCCCAGTGCCACACCGACTCCCAGCTCTCTTCACCGGCGATTTCCTCTTCCGCATCCCAAAGCACCACGGTGCCGTCTTCTTCGACGCAGTAGTAGTTGTCGCCGTCCTGGCACAGCGGAATCAGGTCGCGCGGCACGCCGGCATCCCAGGCGTTGGCGGCGACGTCGGGCAGGTAGGTGTGCGACTGTGGGTCGGTGACAGTCACCGGCTCCAGCGAGCCATACACCACGTCGCTGACGGTCAGTAGAAACTCTTTGAACACGAACGGTATGTTGATGAACAGCTCTTCTTCGATTTCGACCAACTGGTCCTCGTCGGGAAGCTCCAGGGGCACCGGCACTGGCTGATTGGCTTCACGGAGTTGTTCGATCACTTCTTCCACGGTTCACTTCCTCTGACCTAGATGACAACGCTGCGCGTTATACCCTAGTAGGCCACTCTGGCAAAAGCAAAAACCCCGGGACAGGCCCGGGGTTTTTTGTACAGCACGCTGCGGTTAGCCGTTTTGACGGATACCGGCGACCAGCCAAGGCTGGTTCTCGCCTGGGGCGCGAACCATGTGCCAGCTTTCGCTGAACACTTCGCCCTGGTCGAAGCGCGAGTTCTTCGACACGCCACGGAAGGTCAGGGTGGCGTCGGTACGGTCGGCACGGTCGTCGATACCGTCCAGCTGTACTTCGAGGTTGTCGATGTAGGTGGACTGGAAGCCGTCACCCAGTTCAGCACGCTCACGCTTGAGGAACTCGAGCATTTGCGGGGTGACGAACTCGGTGATCTTGTCCATTTCGTTGGCATCCCAGTGCTGCTGCAGCGACTGGAAGTGGTTACGGGCAGCAGCCAGGAAGCTTTGCTCGTTGAACCAGGCCGGGGCGTTGATCACCGGGGCAGCGGCGGCAGGTGCAGCCGAACCACCAAACACAGATTGCTGTGCCGGCTGGTTGTGAGCTTCACGCTGCATCGGCGCATGGCCTGGCATGGCCATTTGCGGCTGCTGCTGGCGGCGGCGTGCGGCAATGAAGCGGAACACCAGGAAGGCGATGAGCGCCACGATCAGGAAGTCCATGATCTGGAAGCCCTCGAAACCGTCGCCCATGAACATGGACGCCAGCAGGCCACCGGCGGCCAGGCCGGCCAGTGGGCCCAGCCAGCGCGAAGCACCGCTGGCGGCCGGAGCTGCACGACCAGGTGCGGCAGCCGGTGCGGCGGCAGGCGTGGTTGGCGTAGCCTGGCGGGTCTGGTGGATAGGCGCGGAGCCCGAGCTCTTGCCGCCGCCGAAACGCTTGGCGTTGGCGTCCAGGCTCAGCGTCAGGCCGACGCAGAGCGCCAGTGCGATGCTAAGAAAACGTTGCATAAGTGGGATATCCCCTGTTGTGGATTGCACGCGCGTCATGGTGCACAGGTTCCAAGGCACATGACCAGCGACATAGTGTTTCGAGCTTTTGCCTGAATGTTACAAGGCCCCCCGGCAGGGCGGCCTTGGTCTTCAGATGGCTTCGAGCTTGGCGTACCCCAGCATCAGCCACTTGCTGCCTTCGGCAAAGTTCACCTGCACCCGTGCCTGGGCGCCCGAACCCTCGAAGTTGAGGATCACGCCTTCGCCAAACACCGCATGTTGCACACGCTGACCGAGGTTGAACGCTGTCTGCGGAATGTTGGCATTGGCGAACAGGTTGCTGTTAGTGGCCGTCTTGGCCCCACTGAACGGGCGGCTGACGCTGTTGGACAGGCGCACTTCCTGAATCAGGCCGGCCGGAATTTCACGTACGAAACGCGACACCTTGTTGTAGGTCTCGCTGCCATACAAGCGACGTGTTTCGGCGTACGTCATGACCAGTTGGCGCATGGCGCGGGTAATCCCGACATAGGCCAGACGGCGTTCCTCTTCCAGGCGGCCGGGCTCTTCCAGGCTCATCTTGTGCGGGAACAGGCCTTCTTCCATGCCCACCAGGAACACATACGGGAACTCCAGGCCCTTGGCGCTGTGCAAGGTCATCAGCTGGACGCTGTCCTCATGCTCGTCGGCCTGGGTATCGCCGGCTTCGAGCGAGGCATGGCCGAGGAAGGCCGAGAGCGGCGAGAGATCGGCGTCTTCGTCGGTGGACTCGAAGTTGCGCGCCGCGCTCACCAGTTCCTCAAGGTTTTCTACCCGTGCCTGGCCCTTTTCACCCTTTTCTTCCTGGTGATAGGTGATCAGCCCGGACTGTTCGATGGTGGTCTGGGTCATGGTATGCAGCGGCATGTCCGTGACCTTGGCAGCCAACCCCTCGATCAGCTCGATGAAGGCACCCAGGGCGCTGGCGGCGCGGCCCTTCATGGCCTTGGCCGCCAGCAGCTGGCACATGGCTTCCCACATCGACAGCTGGCTATGGCGGGCATGCTCACGGATGGCTTCGACGGTTTTCTCGCCAATGCCGCGTGGCGGCACGTTGATCACCCGCTCCAGGGCCGCGTCGTTGCCACGCCCTTCGATCAGCCGCAGGTAAGCCATGGCGTTCTTGATTTCGGCGCGTTCGAAGAAGCGCTGGCCACCATAGATGCGGTAGGGGATACGCTCGCGCAGCAGGGCCTCTTCCAGCACCCGCGACTGGGCGTTGGAACGGTACAGGATGGCGATTTCGTTACGCGCATTGCCCTGCTTGACGAGGCTTTCGATGGTTTCCACCACGTAGCGCGCTTCGTCGTGCTCGTTGTAGGCCGCGTACAGGGTCAGCGGTTCGCCTTCGCCCATGTCGGTCCACAGTTCTTTGCCCAGGCGCCCGGTGTTGTTGACGATCAGCGCGTTGGCGGCCTTGAGGATGCCGCCTGTGGAGCGGTAGTTCTGCTCCAGGCGGATCATTTCGGCGTCGGGGAAGTCGGCGGTGTACTGGTGGATGTTCTCGATCTTGGCACCGCGCCAGCCGTAGATCGACTGGTCGTCGTCGCCCACCGCCATCAGGCTGGCACCACCGCGCGCCAGCAGGCGCAGCCAGGCGTACTGCACGGCGTTGGTATCCTGGAATTCGTCTACCAGCACATGCTGGAAGCGCCGCTGGTAGTGCTCAAGCAGGCCCGGGTGGTCGCGCCACAGGTCCAGGGCGCGCAGCAACAGTTCGGAGAAGTCGATGACCCCGGCGCGCTCACAGGCCTGTTCGTAGGCGGTATACACCTCGCGCATGGTCGCCAGGAACAGGTCGCCCCCAGCCTGTATATGCTGCGGGCGCAGGCCTTCGTCCTTCTGCCCGTTGATGAACCACTGGGCCTGGCGTGCCGGCCACTTCTGCTCGTCCAGGCCCAGCTCGCGCATGACCCGCTTGATCAGGCGCTGCTGGTCATCGCTGTCGAGGATCTGGAAGTTCTGCACCAGCCGCGCTTCCTGCCAGTGGGCCCGCAGCAGGCGATGGGCCAGGCCGTGGAAGGTGCCGACCCACATGCCTGCCGGGTTGATCCCCAGCAGTTGCTCGATCCGGTGGCGCATTTCTGCCGCCGCCTTGTTGGTGAAGGTCACCGACAGGATCGAATGCGGCGATGCATGCTCAACCTGGATCAGCCAGGCGATGCGGTGCACCAGCACGCGGGTTTTACCGGAGCCGGCGCCAGCAAGCACCAGTTGACGCCCGAGCTTGGCCGCGACGGCCTGGCGTTGAGCATCGTTGAGGGAGTTCAGCAGGAGGGAGAGGTCATCTGTGTGCATCGGGCCATTCTAGGGCGCAGCAGGGGAAGGGTAAATGGCACTGTATAAATATTCACCCTGGCAAACATACAAAGCGGCCACTACAGGCGATGCGCTTGCAGTGGCCACCGCGTCTACATCAATGGGTTTCCACGATGTCGGTGATGCAGGCGATCAGTTTACCGTCGTGGATAATGTCCACCTTCGGGATCTGGCCGTGCTCGTCTTGCGTTTCGAACATCACTTCCTTGTCGCAGGCAACCTGCATGAAGTTACCGTCCTGTTGGTGCAGCTCAAGCTCCAAGGCAATGGCCATGGATTTGTCCTGCATTCTGCGTTTGACCAGTACCGGGACTATGCCTGCATGACTCACGGTGATTGTGCCCTGCACCCGCAGGCGAGTGCCTGGTGGCATCTTGTCGTGATGGGCTTTCCAGTCTTTGCATTCGATGATCATTTCCATACTCCTGTCTTGGGAAGAGCGGTATGACCTTCCCAGGACAGAGTGCTTGCAGCACCTGCCCGCACAGCAGAGCGAAGCGCTTCAGCTGTACCAATGCCTGCCATGCCTGGCCAGCAGGCTACCGGCCTGTTCCGGGCCATTGCTCCCGGCGGCATAGTGGCGTGGCGCCTGAAAGTGTTCCTGCCAACCCTTTATTAACGGATCAATCCAGTGCCAGGCCGCCTCCACCTCATCGCGGCGCATGAACAGTGTCGAATCACCCTCCACGATGTCCAGCAGCAGGCGTTCGTAAGCTTCCCAGCGGCGGGTCTGGCTGAATACCTGAGCCAGGTTCAGGTCCAGCTCGACCGGTTCCAGCCGCATGCCCTTGCCTGGGCTCTTGGTCATCATGCGCAGGCTGATGCGCTCATCCGGTTGCAGCTGGATCAACAGCTGGTTGACCTGGCCACCGCTGAACAGCTCGTGGGGTACCGGCTTGAACTGGATGACGATCTGCGACGAGCGGCGCGCCATGCGCTTGCCGGTGCGCAAGTAGAAAGGCACACCTGCCCAGCGCCAGTTGTCGATGTGCGCTTCGATGGCCACGAAGGTTTCGGTATCGCTGTCGTTGTCGACGTCCTTTTCGAAGTAATAGGCCGGCACCTCCTGGCCGCCGATGTGCCCGGCACCGTACTGACCGCGCACGGTCTTGTCCTGCACGTCCTGGCCGGTGATGGGCTTGAGGGCCCGCAGGATCTTCACCTTTTCGTCGCGCACCGCTTCAGCCTCGAACTGCGCAGGTGGCTCCATGGCCACCAGGCACAGCAGCTGCAACAGGTGGTTTTGCAGCATGTCGCGGGTTGCTCCGGCGCGGTCGTAGTAGGCGCCGCGGTTCTCTACCCCCAGGGTTTCGCAAACGCTGATCTGTACGTGGTCGACCTGATTGTTGCGCCACACCGGCTCCAACAGGGCGTTGGCGAAGCGCAGGGCCATGAGGTTCTGCACGGTTTCCTTGCCCAGGTAGTGGTCGATGCGAAATACCTGGTTTTCGTCGAACACTGCGCCAATCGCTTCGTTGATGGCGGTGGCCGAGGCCAGCGAGTGACCAATCGGCTTCTCCAGCACGATGCGTGCTTCGGGGTCGGCCAGGCCTGCGTTACGCAGGTGGTTGGCAATCGGCACGAACAGGTTGGGAGCGGTGGCCAGGTAGAAAATGCGCGTCAGCCCGCCAGGTTCGCCCAGGTAGCGCGCCAGGCGACCGAAGTCTGCGCTTTGCGATGCATCCATGGGGAAGTAGTCGAGGCGCGCGGCAAACCGTTGCCATACGTCTTCGTCGAAGTCATTGCGGGCAATCTGCGCTCGGCAATGGCGTTCTGCGAGCTTGAGGTATTCGTTACGGCTTATGTTGCGGCGGGCGAGGGCGATGATGCGTACCGCGTTGTTCAGGCGCGCCTCGCGATACAAGTGATAGAGCGCCGGGAGGAGTTTGTGCAGGGCCAGATCGCCGGTGCCACCGAACACCAGAATGTCGCAAGGAATAGTCAAACCGCCACTCTCCACGTTCGTTTAACTGGGCGGGTTGGCGTCCATGTAGTATAACTACAAGAAAGCTACAACCCGGCCAGTCGATCATAACCGAGTCCAGCCCGTGAATCTGTTGCAACATATCGCCCAATCGCGCCACCTGCTGCGCAAATCGGAACTCAAAGTGGCCGACCACGTGCTGCTCGACCCGGCTGCGGTCATGCACAGCTCGATGGCCGACCTGGCGCACAGCGTGGGTATCAGTGAACCGACGATCGTGCGTTTCTGCCGTGCGATCGGTTGTTCGGGCTTCCAGGACCTGAAATTGAAGCTGGCGCAGAGCCTGGCCGCCGGGGCCAGTTTTGGTCAGTTCGCCATTCATGAAGACGACTCGGTTGCCGACTACAGCCTGAAGATTTTCGACACCACCCTGCACACGTTGATGGAAGTGCGCGAGCACCTCGACCCGCATGCGCTGCAACAGGCCGTGAGCGCCATGGCCCAGGCGCAGCGTGTGGAGTTCTATGGCTTTGGTGCATCCGGCGCGGTTGCGGCGGACGCTCAGCACAAGTTCTTTCGACTGCTGCTCAGTGCGGCCGCGTATTCCGACCCGCACATGCAGGCGATGTCGGCAGTAACCTTGAGGCCTGGCGATGTGGCGGTGTGCATTTCCCAGTCGGGCCGTTCCAAGGACCTGCTGATCACCGCCAACCTGGTGCGTGAGAGCGGTGCCAACCTGATTACCCTTTGCCCAAGCCAGACGCCGCTGGCCGAGCTGTCGACCGTGAACCTGGCGATAGACGTGCATGAAGACACCGAAATCTACACCCCGCTGACCTCGCGTATCGCTCACCTGGTGGTAATCGACGTCCTGGCCATGGGCGTGGCCATGGCGCGCGGCCCGAGCCTGGTCAACCACCTGAAAAGCGTGAAGCGCAGCTTGCGCAGCCTGCGTTTGTCGCCCAAGTCGATCAAGGCTACAGACGACTGAATTCAAACCTGTAGCGGCCTCTTCGCGGGCTTGCCCGCTCCCACAGCAATTGCACCGATTCAAAAAGGTGCACAGTACCTGTGGGAGTGGGCGATCCGCGAAGAGGCCGCTACAGGCAGTAAAAATTCACGATTTTGTCACCATCCCACAGCCAAACCGTAAACCTTCATGGCCAGTCTGAAACTCCCGCATCCTATCTGGGAGACAGGCAATGGCACGTGACCACGACGGCATCTACCAACCCAACGCCAAAGCTCGCAAGCAGCAGGAAAAAGATCAGCGCCGCATGGAATACCGCCGCGCGATCGAGGTGTATTGCGACCAACGTCAACTGCTGCGCGACCTGGTGGACTATCCCGAGTTGCAAGCACTCACAGTGTGGCAGTCTTCAGCGGCAACTTCCCCGAAAAACGCTCAACAAGCGCGCTGATCAGCGCACGTTCGCTGCGGATGAACGCCAGAAACGCCAAGGCCACCGGCGACTGCCGCTTGGCCTTGGACTGCACCACGCACCAGCTGCGGTACAGCGGCAGCTCTTCCACCGGTAGCTCCTTCAGCGCACCGGTGGCCAGTTCCAGGTTGACCGCATGGCGGGTCAGCAGGGCAATCCCCAGGCCGGCGATGACGCACTCGCGCTGGGCATCGGCCGAGGCCACCTCCAGGGTCTGGGTGAAATGCACGCGCTTGTCCTTGAAATACTCCTCGCAGGCCTTGCGCGTACCTGAGCCTTGTTCGCGTACCAGCAGGGTATGAGGCTCCAGGTCCTGAAGGCGCAGCTGGTCCAGCTTGCAAAGCGGGTGCTCGGGCGGTGCCACCGCGATGATCGGGTTGTTGAGGAACGGCAGAAATTCCAGGCCCATGTCCTGCGGCACCATCGACATGATGATGATGTCGTCGCGGTTATCCGAAAGGCGGCGGATGGCCTGGGCGCGATTGACCACCGTAAGGGTCAGGTTGACCTCCGGGTGACGCTGCTTGAAGGCGGCGAACAGGTGTGGCACGAAGTACTTGGCGCTGGACTCGATCGCCAGTTTGAGCTGCCCCTGCAATGAGCCCTGCATGTCCGACAGCTGCATGTCCAGGCTCTCGAGGCGCCCGAAGATGTCGCGGCTGGCGCGTTGCAGGGCTTCGGCCGCTTCGGTCAGGTAGAGCTTCTTGCCCACGTACTCGAACAGCGGCTGGCCGATCAGCTCTTCGAGCTGGCGGATCTGTAGACTAACGGCGGGTTGCGTCAGCGACATCTCCTCCGCCGCACGGCTGTACGAGCGCAAATCGCACACCTCATTGAAGATCTGCAATTGACGCAAAGTCATACGCATCAATGACTTACGCATTTTTACCCGCCCTTCGGCAACACCTTGTAACTGCACTATAAGCTTTTACTAATGTTGCCTCTAACAAATATTGATTTTTGTTTATCGAACCACAGCGCTAGGGTGAATACGCGACTGGCTAGCAACGCCTGGCCACGCGCCGACCGGTAGAACCGGCTCGACTGTTCCTACGGCTTTGGGAAGACTCCAGTGATAAAAAAAATCCTGATCGCCAACCGAGGTGAAATCGCAGTTCGGATCGTGCGTGCTTGCGCCGAGATGGGCATACGCTCGGTAGCGATCTATTCCGACGCCGATCGGCACGCATTGCACGTCAAGCGCGCCGACGAAGCCCACAGCATTGGTGCCGAGCCGCTGGCCGGTTACCTGAACCCGCGCAAGCTGGTGAACCTGGCTGTGGAAACCGGCTGTGATGCCCTGCACCCGGGCTATGGCTTCCTGTCGGAAAACGCTGAACTGGCAGAGATCTGCGCCGAGCGCGGGATCAAGTTCATCGGCCCCGCCGCAAACGTCATTCGCGGCATGGGCGACAAGACCGAAGCGCGCCGCACCATGATTGCCGCCGGTGTGCCGGTAACTCCGGGCACCGAAGGCAACGTTGCCGATATTCATGAAGCCCTGAGCGAAGGTGAGCGCATCGGTTACCCGGTGATGCTCAAGGCCACCTCCGGTGGCGGTGGCCGCGGTATTCGCCGTTGCAACAGCCGCGAAGAGCTGGAACAGAACTTCCCACGGGTGATTTCCGAGGCTACCAAGGCCTTTGGTTCGGCAGAAGTGTTCCTGGAAAAGTGCATCGTCAACCCCAAGCATATCGAGGCACAGATCCTCGGTGACAGCTTCGGCAACGTGGTGCACCTGTTCGAGCGCGACTGCTCGATCCAGCGCCGTAACCAGAAGCTCATCGAAATTGCTCCAAGCCCCCAGCTCACGCCCGAGCAGCGCGCCTACATCGGCGACCTGGCGGTACGTGCGGCCAAGGCGGTGAACTACGAGAACGCCGGCACCGTGGAGTTCCTGCTCGCCGATGGCGAGGTGTACTTCATGGAAATGAACACCCGGGTGCAGGTGGAGCACACCATCACCGAAGAAATCACCGGTATCGACATTGTCCGTGAGCAGATTCGCATCGCCTCGGGCCTGCCGCTGTCGGTGAAGCAGGAAGACATCCAGCACCGCGGTTACGCGTTGCAGTTCCGCATCAACGCGGAAGACCCGAAGAACAACTTCCTGCCCAGCTTCGGCAAGATCACCCGTTACTACGCCCCCGGCGGCCCGGGTGTGCGTACCGATACAGCGATCTACACCGGCTACACCATTCCGCCATTCTACGACTCCATGTGTCTGAAACTGGTGGTGTGGGCGTTGACCTGGGAAGAGGCCATGGACCGCGGCCTGCGAGCCTTGGACGACATGCGCGTGCAAGGGGTGAAGACCACCGCCGCGTACTACCAGGAAATCCTGCGCAACCCGGAATTCCGTAGCGGGCAGTTCAATACCAGCTTCGTCGAAAGCCACCCTGAGCTGACCAACTACTCGATCAAGCGCAAACCCGAAGAGCTGGCCCTGGCCATCGCCGCCGCTATCGCCGCCCACGCAGGCCTGTGAGGAAACCTATAATGTCCAAGAAAATTCACGTAACCGACACGATCCTGCGCGACGCCCACCAGTCCCTGCTGGCCACCCGCATGCGTACCGAAGACATGCTGCCGATCTGCGACAAGCTCGACAAAGTCGGCTACTGGTCGCTGGAAGTCTGGGGCGGCGCCACCTTCGACGCCTGCGTGCGCTTCCTCAAGGAAGACCCATGGGAGCGCCTGCGCAAGCTGCGTGCAGCCTTGCCCAACACCCGCCTGCAAATGCTGCTGCGGGGCCAGAACCTGCTGGGCTACCGCCACTACAGCGACGACGTGGTCAAGGCCTTTGTCGCCAAGGCTGCGGTAAACGGCATCGATGTGTTCCGCATCTTCGACGCCATGAACGACGTGCGTAACCTGCGCGTGGCCATCGAAGCGGTCAAGGCCGCCGGCAAGCACGCCCAAGGCACCATCGCCTACACGGTCAGCCCTGTGCACACCATCGACGCCTTTGTTGCCCAGGCCAAGCAGATGGAATCCATGGGTTGCGACTCGGTGGCAATCAAGGACATGGCCGGCCTGCTGACCCCATTCGCCGCTGGTGAACTGGTCAAGGCGCTGAAGGCCGAGCAGTCGCTGCCGGTGTTCATCCACTCCCACGACACTGCCGGCCTGGCCGCCATGTGCCAGCTGAAAGCGGTGGAAAACGGCGCCGACCACATCGACACCGCGATCTCCAGCTTCGCCTGGGGCACCAGCCACCCGGGTACCGAGTCGATGGTTGCTGCGCTCAAGGGCAGCGAGTTCGACACCGGCCTGGACTTGGAGCTGCTGCAGGAAATCGGCTTGTACTTCTACGCCGTGCGCAAGAAGTACCACCAGTTCGAAAGCGAGTTCACCGCCGTGGACACCCGCGTGCAGGTCAACCAGGTGCCGGGCGGCATGATTTCCAACCTGGCCAACCAGCTGAAAGAGCAGGGCGCGCTCAACCGCATGAACGAAGTGCTGGCAGAGATCCCGCGTGTGCGTGAAGACCTCGGCTTCCCGCCGCTGGTGACGCCGACCTCGCAGATCGTCGGCACCCAGGCGTTCTTCAACGTGCTGGCCGGCGAGCGCTACAAGACCATCACCAACGAAGTGAAGCTGTACCTGCAAGGCGGTTACGGCAAGGCCCCGGGTGTGGTCAACGAGCAGCTGCGCCGCCAGGCCATCGGCAGCGAAGAAGTGATCGACGTGCGCCCGGCCGACCTGCTGAAGCCAGAGATGACCAAGCTGCGTGCCGACATCGGCGCCCTGGCCCGCAGTGAAGAAGACGTGCTGACTTTTGCCATGTTCCCGGACATTGGCCGCAAGTTCCTCGAAGAGCGCGAAGCCGGCACCCTTACCCCGGAAGCGTTGTTGCCAATTCCAGAGGCTGGCGCCGTTTCTGCGCCAGGCGGTGAAGGCGTCCCGACCGAGTTTGTCATCGACGTGCACGGCGAAACCTACCGTGTCGACATCACTGGCGTTGGCGTGAAGGCCGAAGGCAAGCGCCACTTCTACCTGTCGATCGACGGCATGCCGGAAGAAGTGGTGTTCGAGCCGCTCAACGAGTTTGTCGGCGGCGGCAGCAAGCGCAAGCAAGCCACCGACCCGGGCCACGTCAGTACCAACATGCCAGGCAACATCGTCGATGTACTGGTCAAGGAAGGTGACGTGGTCAAGGCTGGCCAGGCCGTGCTGATCACCGAAGCCATGAAGATGGAAACCGAAGTGCAGGCAGCCATCGCCGGCAAGGTCGTGGCCATCCATGTGGCCAAGGGCGATCGCGTGACGCCGGGTGAGATCCTGATCGAGATCGAAGGCTGAGATAAGCCTTCATCTACAAGCGATTAACCTCTGGGGGGCGGATGCTCCCCTTTTTTTGTGCTGTATTTGCCGGCCTCTTCACGGGACAAGCCCGCTCCTACAGGTACGACACTGCCCTCAAAAGCAGTGGTAAACCTGTGGGAGCGGGCTTGTCCCGAGAAGAGGCCAGTGAGACCCGTACAGCTATCAGCCGTTGCGGCATGCTTCAAGTGTATTCACCTGCCCCTCGGGCCGCTGATTCTCCTCGCCCAACCACCGCTCGAACCCCGCAGCCACTGCTGGCCATTCATCATCGGTAATCGAATACCACGCCGTATCGCGGTTGTGGTCCTTAACCACCAGGTGCTTGCGGAACACCCCTTCGTAGACGAAGCCGAACCGTTCAGCCGCGCGCTTGGAGCGGGCATTGGCATTGTTGCACTTCCACTCCAGCCGGCGGTTGCCCAGTCCGAAGCCCAGCTTGCCCAGCAGGTACACCGCCTCGGTGCCCTTGGGTGTGCGCTGCATGGCGGCGCCGAAGGCGATGTGGCCGATTTCGATGCGGCCGTGGTCGGGCACGATCGACATCAGGCTGAGAATGCCCTGGGCCTGGCCGCTGGGGCGGTCGATGACGGTGTAGAACAGCGGGTCGCGTCCTGCGGCGTTACCCTCCAGCCAACGGTCGAAGGCGACACGTTCGGCGAACGGGCCATAGGGCAGGTAGTCCCACAGCACCGGGTCGGCGGTTGGGCCTTGCAGCACTTCCCAGAGGTCGTCGCCATGGCGCGCCGGGTCGAGCTTTTCCAGGCGGATGAAGCGGCCGTCAATGGGCTCGGCCTCGGGCGTTGCGGCGGGTTTCCAGTTCAATGCGTCTGTCATGTTCGGCCTACAAGCCTTTGCGGAATTGGATGAAGCCCGAGCGCTCGGCAACCTGCTGATACAGGCTGATGGCGGTGGCATTGGTTTCGTGGGTCAGCCAGTGCACCTTGATGCAGTTGTCGGCCTTGGCTGTGGTGTAGACGTGCTCGATCAGCTGGCGACCAATGCCCAGGCCACGTTGCGAGCTGTCCACGTACAGGTCCTGCAGGTAGCAGGAGTTTTCGATGCTCCAGTTGGAACGATGGTAGATGAAGTTGACCATCCCCACCGCCTTGCCATCGACCCAGGCCAGTGCCGAATGGGTCGGCTCACTTGGGTCGAGCAGGCGCTGCCAGGTGCTGAGGCTGACTTCATCGGCCAACTCGGTTTCATAGAAGTGCAGGTAGGCCTGCCACAGGGCGAGCCAGGCGGCATGGTCTTGGGCGTTGACGGGGCGCAGGGTAACGCTGGGCATGGGGCTATTCCTTCACAGTTGGCGCATGTGCGCCGCGAGTTGGTTGTCCAGTTGATCAGGGCTGGCGCTCAGGCCTTCACGCACGCCGGAGATGTCTTGCTCGGAGCGGTTCTGGCTGAGCTTGCGCGCGCCTTGCAGGCGGGCGATGGGCAGGCGGATACCGACGATGGCGCGGAGCATGCCCTCGATGTAGTCAGCCGGGGCGTCGGTGACGCTCCACGGTTCGTTGCGGCCTTGTTCGTGGCGCTCGGTCAGGCGGCTGACGATAGCGAGCAGAGGCTCGGCTTCATGGATGACTTCGGCCGGGCCATAGGCGTGTACGGCCAGGTAGTTCCAGGTCGGCACGACCTTGGGGTTATCGGCTTTGCTTGGGTAGTAGCCGGGGCTTACATAGGCATCGGCGCCGGGGAAGACCAGCAGGGCTTCGCCACCTTGTGCCAGGTCCTGCCATTGGCGGTTGGCCCGTGCCAGGTGTGCATAGACGGTGCCGAACTCGCCTTCGCCCGTGTCGACCAGTACCGGCAGGTGTGTGGCCAACAGGCCTTGTTCGCCTTGGCTGACCAGCACGGCCAGGCGGGTGTCGAGCATGTGCTGGTGCAGGCGGCCGAGGTCGTGTTCCTGGTGGGGTTTGCTGTTGTACATGCTCGGTTTCCTTGTGCAATGGTGCCATCCTAGGCAGGCTATTGGTTCTGGGTAAGAGCCATTACTGCCTGTTTTCATAGGTCCAATGCCATGAGTGATAGCCCCCTTGTTTTGCCTTTCGACCCTTCCGGGATCGCCCTGGATCGCCGCCGCGGGCTCAGCCAGCAGCTGTACCAGGCCCTGCGCGCGCGAGTGCTGGACGGCCGCTTGAGCAGCGGTACCCGGCTGCCGGCCACCCGCGAGTTGGCCACCATGCTGGTGCTGTCACGCAACAGCGTGGTCCGGGCCTATGATCAGTTGTACGCCGAGGGCTACATCGAAAGCCGGGTGGGCGATGGCACCTATGTAAGCCGGCTACCAAAACTATCCACACAAGTATCCACAGGGTTATCCCATGGGTTATCAACAGGCTTATCCACAATTTCATTAAAAGACACTGAGGATTTATCCAGCAACCGACGTTCCAGTGCAGCTTTGCAGCGGCTGAAAACCAACCACTTGCCGCCGCCAAGAAGCGGCCAGCCGCGTGCTTTTCGCGTCGGTATTCCCGCATTCGACCTGTTCCCGTTTGACGTCTGGGCCAAGCTGCAGGCGGGTTTCTGGCGTAATCCGAGCCCCGCACAACTGGGTTATGGCGACCCGGCGGGCGAGCCGATGCTGCGCGAACTGATCGCTGCCTACTTGCGTCGCTCGCGTGGGCTGAGTTGCATGGCTGAACAAATTGTGATCACCAGTGGTGCACAGCAGGCCATAAGCCTTTGTGCACAGTTGCTGTTGCAGCCGGGCGACGGTGTGGCTGTGGAAAACCCGGGGTATCGGGCGGCCGGTCACACCTTCGCAGTGGCGGGTGGCCAGTTGTACGGCGTACCGGTGGATGAAGAGGGGATGGACTGCGCCCGGCTCGGGCAGTTGGAAGACTGCCGGCTGGCTTATGTAACGCCTGCTCACCAGTACCCGACCGGGGTAACCATGAGCCTGGCGCGTCGCCTGGAGCTGCTGGCCTGGGCTGACCGCAACGATGGCTGGATCATCGAGGACGACTACGACGGCGAGTACCGGTACAGCGGCGCGCCTTTGGCTCCGTTGGCGGCGCTCGACCGGCACGGGCGGGTACTGTACGTCGGCACCTTCGGCAAGATTGCCTTCCCGGCGCTGCGCCTGGGCTATCTGGTACTCCCACCGCAGTTGGCGCAGGCGTTCAGCCAGGGCAAGGCGCTTGCGGTGCGCCATTCTGAGGTCAGCAGCCAATGCGTGATGGCCGAGTTCATCGCCCGCGGGCACTTTCAGCGGCACATCCGGCGCATGCGCAAGGCAGCGTTGAGCCGACGCAATGTGCTCAAGGCAGGCTGGCCTGTGGATATTCCAGGTTTGGGCGCCATGCCGGCAGTGGCGGCCGGGCTGCATGTGAAGGTCGATGTGGATAACTTTGCGCGGGAGCAGGCACTGGTGGCCAAGGCTGAAGCGGTGGGTGTGGAGGTTACGCCGCTGAGTAATTTCTGGTTGGCGGACAGCGAGGTGCCTGTGGATAAGCGAGCGGGGCTGGTGCTGGGCTTTGCGGCGGTGTCGGAGGGAGAGATTGCCGAGGCACTGATGAAACTGCGAAAGGCCTGGAGAAGGTGAATGGGGCCGCTATGCGGCCCAATCGCCGGCAAGCCAGCTCCCACAGAGCCCGCGTGGCATGCGATCAATGTGGGAGCGGGCATGCCCGCGAAGCAGGCGACTCAGGTGCCGGATTTGATCCGCGTCCAGGCCCGGGTCCTGGCCCGCTCTGCATCCCTCGCCAATGGCTTGAGGGTATACAGCTTGGCCATCGCCTCCGCCGTCGGGTACAGGTTGGGGTTGTTGCGAATCGCCGGGTTCACCTTGTCGGTCGCATCCTTGTTCGGGTTGGGGTACCCGACAAAGTCGCTGATCGGCGCAATCACCTCCGGCCGCAGCAGGTAATTGATGAACGTGTGGGCATCTTCCGGGTTGGCCGCATTCTTTGGAATCGCCAGCATGTCGAACCAGATCGGCGCGCCTTCCTTGGGCAGGCGCATGTCCACCACCACGTCGTTCTTGGCTTCGCGGGCGCGGTTGGCGGCCTGCGAGAAGCTGCCGCTGTAGCCCACCGCCACGCAGATATCGCCATTGGCGATGTCTGCCATGTACTTCGAGGAGTGGAAGTAGGTGATGTACGGGCGAATCTTCAGCATCAGTGCCTCAGCCTTCTTGTAGTCGGCCGGTTTGTCACTGTTCGGTGGCAAGCCCAGGTACTGCAGGGCCAGGGGCAGAATTTCCGAAGGGGAGTCCAGCAGGGCCACCCCGCACTGCTTGAGCTTGGCGATGTTCTCTTCCTTGAAGATCAGGTCCCAGCTGTCTACCGGCGCATTGTCGCCGAGTGCCGCCTTGACCTTGGCCGGGTTGAAGCCGATCAGCACGGTGCCGTACATGTACGGCACGGCAAACTTGTTGCCCGGGTCGTTGGCCTCGATCAGCTTCATCAGCGCCGGGTCCAGGTGTTGCCAGTTCGGCAGCTTGCTGCGGTCCAGCGGCTGGAATACCCCGGCCTCGATCTGCTTGGCGAGGAACACGTTGGACGGCACCACCACGTCATAGCCGGAGTTGCCGGTGAGCAGCTTGGCCTCCAGCGCTTCGTTGGTGTCGAAGATGTCGTAGATCAGTTTGACGCCGCTGTCCTTCTGGAAGTCGGTCAAGGTCTGCGGGGTGATGTAATCGAACCAGTTATACACACGCAAGGTGCGCTGCTCGGCCTGGGCTTGCAGGGCACCGGTGAACAGGGTGGCAGCGATGAACGGGGCGAGCAGACGCTTGAGTCGGACCATTACCGGGCTCCTGGCTGGGCGCGCTGGAAGCCTTCCAGCACATTGACCGCGTTGATACCGATTTCTTCCACAGCGTAGCCGCCTTCCATCACGAACAGGGTCGGCTTGCCGAGCTGGCCGATGCGCTTGCCCATTTCCAGGTAGTCCGGGCTGTCCAGCTTGAACTGCGAAATGGGGTCGTCCTTGAAGGTGTCCACACCCAACGAGACGACCAGCACGTCGGCGTCATAGCTGGCGATGCGCTGGCAGGCGTCTTCCAGGGCGGCGTTCCAGGCGGCCCAATCGCTACCGGCCGGCAATGGGTAATTGATGTTGCAGCCCTCGCCGGCACCTTCGCCGGTTTCGTCGGCATAGCCGAGGAAGAACGGGAACTCGTCCTGCGGATCGCCGTGGATCGAAGCGAAGAACACGTCGTCGCGGCTGTAGAAGATGTCCTGGGTGCCATTACCGTGGTGGTAGTCGACGTCGAGGATGGCGACTTTGCGCTTGCCCTGGTCGAGGAACGCCTGGGCGGCGATGGCAGCGTTGTTCAGGTAGCAGTAGCCGCCCATCACTTCACCTGCGGCGTGATGCCCTGGCGGGCGGCACAGCGCGAAGGCCGAATGGGCGCCTTGCTGGATCGCTGCCTGGGCGGTAAGGGCAACTTGGGCTGCGCTGTACGCCGCTTGCCAGGTGCCCGCGGTAATCGGCGCACCGGCATCGAAGCTGTAATAGCCCAGCTCACCGTGCAGGCCAGTGGGTTTTACCTGGCGCAGGGTGCGAGCAGGCCAGGTGAACGGCAGCAGGTCGCCTTCCTGGCCCAGTGCAGCCCAGCGGGCCCAGGCGCCTTCGAAGAAATTCAGGTAATCGGCGCTGTGGATACGCAGCAATGGCGCCCGGCCAAAGTCGGTAGGGGCCTGGATATCACCGAGGTTGCGCTTTTTCACCTGGTCGAGCACATGGTCGGCACGCGAAGGCATTTCGAAACAGGGCATCAGCTTGCCGTCGATCAGCTCACAGCGGCCGTGGTGCAGGCGGTGGTCATCGGAATAGATCGTCAGCATTGTTGTTCTCCGGGTGGGTACTGGCGTGGGTCCATTGTCATGGGCAGGTCAGTAGCGGAGAACGACGCAAGTGGCCAAAAGGGGATCGATGTGGCCAAGGTTGATTGGCCTGTGCTGGCCCTATCGCCGGCAAGCCAGCTCCCACAAGTACTGCACAGGCCTTGAATGCAGCGGATGACCTGTGGGAGCCGGCTTGCCGGCGATAGGGCCGGAACAGGTCAACCGCGGAAGTGGCTGGGTGCCACACCACTCCAGCGCTGGAAGGCATGGCGGAAACTGGCCGTCTCGCTGAACCCCAACGTTTCGGCAATACGGTAGATGGGCATCTGCTCATCGGCCAGCAACTGCTTGGCCCGCTCGAACCTGAGCTCGTCCAGCAGCTGTTGATAACTGCTGCCCAGCGCCTGTAGATGCCGACGCAAGGTGCGGGATGAGCAGTTCATCTGCCGTGCCAGGCCTTCCAGCCCCGGCGCGGCATCCAGTTGCTGCGTCAGCAACTGACGAATCCGCCCCAGCCAGGCCTGACGGCCGGTGAACTCAAGGTTCAGGCGCCGGCAGCGCTCGCTCATGGCCTTGTGGGTAATCGGGTCGGCCAGCGGCAGCGGCGTATCCAGCCAGCGCCGTTCGAAGGCGAAGGCATTGTCCTCGGCGGCAAAACCGACCGGGCACTGGAATGCATTGGCATAGTGCGTGTGGTAACCGGGCCGTGGGTGCTCGAAGCGGGCGCCCAGCAATGGTAGCGGGCGGCCAAGCAGGTCATCGCAGATGACTTTCAGCGACACCAGGCAGAACTCTGCGTTGAAAGCGCTCAGCGCCGGGCTGTCGTGGTAATCGCTGGCGCTGAACCAGACCCGCTGGCCATCGTCGAGCAAGCGCAGCTTGAAGACTGTTCCCAGCAGTGCCGGATATTGCAGCGCCAGGCGCAAGGCGTCACCCAAAGTGGCACTGGAGAGCAGGGCGTAACCGAGCATGCCGTAGCACGACACGTGCATGCGGCGGCCCAGTTCCAGGCCGATGTCCTCGCGCCGGGCCACGGCGTTGGCGCACACCTGCAGTTCCTGCTGGGTGGTGATGCGCGCATCGGCGTGCCCCAGGTCGGCCGGGCCAATGCCGCTGCCGGCCAGCAGCGCCGAAGCCTCGCAACCGTCCGCCTGGAACACGTTGAGGATCAGCGAAACTGCGTTGAGGGTGGTCAGGTGACTGTGCAGCATGCTGGGTAATCCCGTGGGGCTGGGACGCATTATGGAGCAAGTTGTGTGCCGATATCCGGGCGTTCAGGCAAAATCCATCAGGCAAAAAAAGGCCCGAAGCAATCGCTCGGGCCTTGAAAGGTTGAGAGGTGTCTAGTCCCTTAACCTGGTGAGACTGTTTGCAGCAGCCGGGTTACGCCTTCAGCGGAACCAGACGTGGAGCGATCATGTTTTCCGGACGCAGGATGTCGTTGAGCATCTCTTCGTCCAGCAGCTTCTCTTCGCGCACCAGTTCCAGTACGCCGCGGCCGGTTTCCAAGGCAACGCGGGCGATACGGGTGGCGTTTTCGTAGCCGATGTACGGGTTCAGGGCAGTGACCAGGCCGATCGAGTGCTCGACCAGTTCACGGCAGCGCTGTTCGTTGGCAGTGATGCCGACGATGCAGTGCTCGCGCAGCATGTCCATGGCGCGTTGCAGCAGGCGGATCGAGTCGAAGATCTTGTAGGCGATCAGCGGTTCCATCACGTTCAGCTGCAGCTGGCCACCTTCGGCGGCGACGGTCAGGGCCAGGTCGTTGCCCATGATGGCGAAGGCGACTTGGTTGACGGCTTCCGGGATAACCGGGTTGACCTTGCCTGGCATGATCGAGCTGCCTGGCTGACGCGCTGGCAGGTTGATCTCGTTGATGCCGGTGCGTGGGCCGCTGGACAGCAGGCGCAGGTCGTTGCAGATCTTCGACAGCTTGACCGCGGTACGCTTGAGCATGCCGGAGAACAGCACGAAGGCGCCCATGTCGGAGGTGGCTTCGATCAGGTCGGCAGCCGGTACCAGCGGCTGGCCGCTGATGGTTGCCAGGCGCTGTACGGCGAGCATCTGGTAGCCCGGGTCGGCGTTGATGCCGGTACCGATGGCAGTACCACCCAGGTTGATTTCTGTCAGCAGCTCAGGCGCCAGCGAACGCAGACGGTTGAGGTCTTCGGTCATGGTGGTGGCGAAGGCGCGGAATTCCTGGCCCAGGGTCATCGGCACGGCGTCCTGCAGCTGGGTACGGCCCATCTTCAGTACGTGGTCGAACTCTTTACCTTTGGCAGCGAAGGCCTGGATCAGGCTGTCGAGGCTGGCCAGCAGCGCATCGTGACCCAGCAGCAGGCCCAGGCGGATAGCGGTCGGGTAGGCGTCGTTGGTCGACTGCGCCATGTTCACATCGTTGTTCGGGTGCAGGTACTGGTACTCACCCTTCTGATGGCCCATGGCCTCCAGCGCGATGTTGGCGATGACTTCGTTGGCGTTCATGTTGGTAGAAGTACCAGCACCGCCTTGAATCATGTCCACCACGAACTGCTCGTGGTAGTCGCCCTTGATCAGTCGTGCGCAGGCTGCGCTGATCGCGGCGTGCTTGGCATCGCTCAAGTGCCCCAGCTCACGGTTGGCGTCAGCAGCTGCCTGCTTGACCATCGCCAGGCCCACTACCAGTTTCGGGTAGTGCGACAGCGGAACGCCGGAGAGGTGGAAGTTGTTGGCAGCGCGCAGGGTCTGGATGCCGTAGTAGGCATCAGCAGGAACTTCAAGGGTACCCAACAGATCTTTTTCGACGCGGAACGATGCAGCGGAGGACATGATGTATATCATCTCGATATTGACCCGGCACATGCCGGAATGGCGCCAATCCTAGGCCTGAAGGTGATTTTGCGGCCAATGCTGTTGCACGCTAACCTATGCACAAACGGCATAGTGTTTCATGTGACGCCAATTGACATTCGAGCGTGTTCCATTTTGGTGCACGCCGGGAGATGTGCTTCGTGAACCTTGAAAGCAAATGGCTGGAAGATTTCAGTGCGCTGGCTTCTACCCGCAGTTTTTCTCAGGCCGCAGAGCGGCGTTTCGTCACCCAACCGGCCTTCAGCCGGCGTATTCGCAGCCTTGAAGCGGCGTTGGGGTTGCAGCTGGTGAATCGTTCCCGCACGCCCATTGAACTGACAGAGGCCGGCCAGCTTTTTCTCGTCACGGCGCGCACTGTTGTCGACCAGTTAAGCGAAATTCTCCGCCATTTGCATCATCTTGAGGGCGGGCAGGGCGAGGTTGTGCAGGTGGCTGCGGCGCACTCCCTGGCGTCGGGCTTTTTCCCCCGGTGGGTGGCCCAGTTGCGCAACGACGGTTTGAACATCGCCACCCGCCTGGTTGCGACTAACGTCGGAGATGCCGTGCATGCATTACGCGAAGGTGGCTGCGACCTGATGCTGGCCTTCTATGACCCGGACGCGGCCCTGCAGATGGATGCCGAGATCTTCCCGTCGTTGCACATGGGCAACACCGAAATGTTGCCGGTGTGCGCCGTGGATGCCGAGGGCAAGCCGTTGTTCGACCTGGAAGGTGAGGGCAGCGTGCCGTTGTTGGCCTATACCGCTGGCGCCTTCCTGGGCCGCTCGGTCAATTTGCTGCTGCGCCAGCGCAACCTGCGCTATACCACCGTGTATGAGACCGCCATGGCCGACAGCCTCAAGAGCATGGCGCTGGAGGGCATGGGTATTGCCTGGGTACCGCGCCTGTCGATGCGTGGCGAGCTGGAACGAGGCGAGCTGGCCGTGTGTGGCGGCAGCCAGTGGCATGTGCCACTGGAAATTCGCCTGTACCGCTGCGCCCTGGTGCGCAAGGCCAACGTCAGGCTGTTGTGGCGCAAGCTGGAGGGTGCGGCGGCGGTTGACCCGAAAGTCAGCCAAAGCCCCGAAAAATAAGGCCCGACAGTTTGGTCGCCGGGGTGCCTTAAACGCACCACCTTACGGTATACTGCGCGGCCTTTCGACCGGATGCGTCCGGTCCAGATCAGCAAACAAGCCACGCCGGTCGTCCCGCGTGGCTTGTTGTTTTTTGACGCGCCCACGGGCGCACAAGCGAAGAGGCTCGACGATGAGTGCACTGGTTGGCGTGATCATGGGCTCCAAGTCCGATTGGTCCACCCTTAGCCACACCGCCGATATGCTGGAAAAACTCGGCATTCCCTACGAAGTGAAGGTGGTTTCTGCCCACCGCACCCCGGATCTGCTGTTCCAGTATGCCGAGGAGGCCGAAGGCCGCGGCATCGAGGTGATCATCGCCGGTGCCGGTGGCGCAGCCCACCTGCCAGGCATGTGCGCCGCCAAGACCCACCTGCCGGTGCTGGGTGTGCCGGTGCAGTCGTCGATGCTGTCGGGCGTCGATTCGCTGCTGTCGATCGTGCAGATGCCAGCCGGCGTGCCGGTTGCCACGCTGGCCATCGGCCGTGCCGGTGCGATCAACGCTGCGCTGCTGTCGGCCAGCATCCTGGGCGCCAAATACCCGCAGTACCACGCGGCGCTCAAGCAGTTCCGCACCGAACAGACCGACACTGTGCTGGACAACCCAGACCCCCGCCAGGCTTGAGGCTCAACCCATGAAGATCGGTGTAATCGGTGGCGGCCAGCTGGGCCGCATGCTGGCCCTGGCGGGCACCCCGCTGGGCATGAACTTCGCTTTCCTCGACCCGGCACCGGACGCTTGTGCCGCGCCGTTGGGCGAGCACCTGCGTGCCGACTACGGCGACCAGGACCACCTGCGCCAGCTGGCCGACGAAGTCGACCTGGTCACCTTCGAGTTCGAAAGCGTTCCGGCCGAGACCGTGGCGTTTCTCTCGCAGTTCGTGCCGGTCTACCCCAGCGCCGAAGCGCTGCGCATCGCCCGTGACCGCCTGTTTGAAAAGAGCATGTTCCGCGACCTGGGTATCCCGACCCCGGCCTTCGCCGACATCCTTTCCCAGGCAGACCTGGACGCTGCGGTGGCCAGCATCGGCCTGCCGGCCGTGCTGAAAACCCGCACCCTGGGCTACGACGGCAAGGGTCAGAAGGTGCTGCGCACGCCAGAAGACGTGGTAGGCACCTTCGCCGAGCTGGGCAGCGTGCCGTGCCTGCTGGAAGGCTTCGTGCCGTTCACTGGCGAAGTGTCGCTGGTGGCGGTGCGTGCCCGTGATGGCGAAACCCGCTTCTACCCGCTGGTGCACAACACCCACGAAAGCGGCATCCTGCGCCTGTCGGTAGCCAGCCAGGCGCACCCGCTGCAGGCCCTGGCCGAAGACTACGTGGGCCGTGTGCTGCAGAAGCTGGACTACGTCGGCGTCATGGCCTTCGAGTTCTTCGAGGTTGACGGTGGCCTGAAGGCCAACGAAATCGCCCCGCGTGTGCACAACTCCGGGCACTGGACCATCGAAGGCGCCGAGTGCAGCCAGTTCGAGAACCACCTGCGCGCCGTTGCCGGCCTGCCGCTGGGCTCGACCGCCAAGGTGGGCGAGAGCGCGATGCTCAACTTCATCGGTGAAGTGCCGGCCGTGGACAAGGTTGTCGCCATCGGCGACTGCCATCTGCACCACTACGGCAAGGCCTTCAAGGTCGGCCGCAAGGTTGGCCACGCCACCCTGCGCTGCCATGACATGGCCACCCTCGAGCGCAAGATTGCCGAAGTAGAGGCTCTGATCAGCAACTGATCGGGCTACAGATCGAACTTCTGCAAGCGGCTTGCCCTCTGAACATGGCAACAAGCCAAAGCCCGTCTAGGCTTTGGCTTGCTCCATATTCACTGCAGAGGGATTGCCATGGGCATCATTGGAACCATCTTCATCGGCCTCATCGTTGGCCTGCTGGCCCGCTTCATCAAGCCGGGCGACGACAGCATGGGCTGGATCATGACCATCCTGCTGGGTATTGCCGGCTCCTTGCTGGCTACCTATGGCGGCCAGGCACTGGGCATCTATCAGGCCGGGCAGGCGGCGGGCTTCCTTGGCGCGCTGATCGGTGCCGTGGTCCTTCTGGTGATCTACGGATTTATCAAGAAACGCTGAATACTGGTTAGAATGCCCGGCAATTCATCCGGGTTGCCGAGCATTGCCATGCGAGCCTTTTTCCTCGTCCCCCTCCTGTTGGCCAGTACCCTGGCCCATGCCGAACTGCCTGAAACCGACTGGCTGGAGCTGATGCCCAAGTCGGACCAGAAAGCGCTCGAGCAAATGCCCGAAATCGACCATAACTCGCCGGAAGCCATGGGCACCTTTACCGACAAGGGCGGGCTGAAGCAGAGCAAGGGCCTGCCAGCGGTGATGTATTCGACCAAGACCGTGGCGACCATGAACGGCAAGGACATTCGCCTGGGCGGCTACCCGGTGCCACTGGAAAGCGACGCCAAGGGCAACAGCACGCTGTTCTTCCTGGTGCCTTACCCAGGCGCGTGCATCCATGTGCCGCCTCCGCCGCCGAACCAGCTGGTGCTGGTGCGCTACCCGAAAGGGTTGAAGATCGATGACATCTACACACCGCTGTGGGTCAGCGGCAAGCTGAAGGTAGAGAAGGTCAGTAATGACCTGGCCGATGCGGCCTATGCGCTGGATGCGGGGAAGGTGAGGGTGGTGGAAGACGCAGACCTCTGATTGCCTGCACCGGCGTATTCGCGGGTAAACCCGCTCCCACAGGGTCACCACGAGCCTCAGGCGTTGCGCGGTCCCTTGTAGGAGCGACCTTGTGTCGCGAAAGGACCGCGCAGCGGTCCCGGGGGCTTCAGATCAAAGCGCTTCGCTGGCAACTACCACGCTCAGTGAGTGACTCGCGCCAGGCTTCAATTCCACAAGGTCATCCCACACATTCGCCGTCTCGATGCACAGCATCCGCTGCCAGCCGTCGTCAGCCATGTCCGCCAGCTCCCGCGCCCGATCAGTCCATGGGTTCCAGATCACCGCCGACCGCGAGCCGCTGCTGGTCAGGTTTATCCGCCGGTTCCAGTGCGGGTCGACAATGCTCAGGGTCTGAGGGGTGTCGAGGTAGATCCGGTCAGTCTCCCCGGCAAACGCCAGTGCCCCCTGCTGCTCACGCTGTTCCCAGTCCGCCAGCGTTTCGATATAGCCCAGGCCCTCGACGCCTTCGACCCGCGCCCGGCGCACATCACTAACCGCGAAGTAGCTGTGCAGTGCCTGGCTGATGGTAACGGGGGTATTGCCCATGTTGCGGCTGGTCAGGTTCAGCTTCAGCGCTTCATCCAGCTCTATCACCAGTTTCAGTTCGACATCATGAGGCCAGTCGGGTAGATCGCCCTGCGCTTCAGGCAACTGGAATTCGATGCGCAGGCCGGTGCCCGCTGCCTCGATACCCAGCAGCTGCCAGTCACGCGAGCGCGCCAGCCCGTGAGCAGGCGCCTGCTCGCCGTGGTACATGGCCTGAACGGCTTGGGGGTTGCGCTGCAGGTTGCCGAACCACGGCCAGCACACCGGCACACCGGCGCGGACCGACTTGCCCTGGCGGAAGATGGCTTGGTCGCTCAGCCACAGCAGCGGCGGCTCGCCGACCCGCTGGTAGCTGAGGATCTGTGCCCCCTGCTGGGCGATCAGGAGTTCGGCGCGGTCGCTGCTGATACGCCAGCAGTTGAGTTCGC
This sequence comes from Pseudomonas sp. SIMBA_068, assembly GCF_046534705.1. Lineage (NCBI taxonomy): Bacteria > Pseudomonadati > Pseudomonadota > Gammaproteobacteria > Pseudomonadales > Pseudomonadaceae > Pseudomonas > Pseudomonas sp. SIMBA_068. The sequence goes on along the minus strand of NZ_JAWRYI010000010.1, from coordinate 101,658 downwards.
CATGTTGCTCGGTTACGACCTGGTAGGTAGCCATTGCGTTCGTCTCATTGATTGCCAGTGGGCCTTGGACCCGGGCACATGCAATGAGTTTACCGCCCGCGTGGCTCAGCGACGAGGCACGGAACGGGTGCGGCCACTGCCGTCGATGGCAACGAAGACGAATGCTGCTTCGGTAACCTTGCGCCATTCACTGGACAACGGGTCGTCGCTCCACACTTCGACCATCATCTGGATCGAGCTGCGGCCGATTTCCAGGGTCTGGGTATAGAACGACAGCTGTGCGCCCACCGCGACGGGTACCAGGAACGCCATGCGTTCGATGGCCACGGTCGCCACGCGGCCACCGGCGACGCGGCTGGCCATGGCGGTGCCGGCCAGGTCCATCTGGGCAACCAGCCAGCCGCCGAAGATGTCGCCAAATCCGTTGGTCTCGCGCGGGAGTGCGGTGATCTGCAAGGCCAGGTCGCCTTGCGGGATTGGATCTTCTTGTTCGAGCTCAATCATGCGATGGGGCCTCTGACCCGTGACGCTTTCCGTTGATGTGGCGCAAAGGCCGGGTAAACGATTCAGCTTGAAACATACTACGCCGATTTCGTTTCACTGGACGGCCGTAGGGAAACTCTGCGAAACCGTCTGACATAAAGACCGGCGTTTTCGCACAACATCCCACGCTGGCAGCAACCTTTTCCTACGAATCGCCAGTATATAGAGCATAACCGCCAGCGACGACCGCGCATTCATGAATATCTGTATGGATTTTGTATCGCTTTCGGCGCGCCTCGGCAATTTGCTATCTTCGCCTGTCTCCCAATCCAGAAGCCGCGTGCCAAGCGGCCTGCATGCCCTACAAGAGAACAACGAGCGATGACTTCCGTGCCGAGCAGTATCGAGCAGCCCCCGCGGCCGCTGACCCGCAGTGATTACAAGACACTCTCACTGTCCGCCCTGGGTGGCGCACTGGAGTTCTACGACTTCATCATCTTCGTGTTCTTCGCCACGGTGGTTGGCAAGCTGTTCTTCCCGGCCGACATGCCCGAGTGGCTGCGCCTGATGCAAACGTTCGGCATCTTCGCCGCCGGCTACCTGGCGCGGCCGCTGGGCGGCATCATCATGGCCCACTTCGGTGACCTGCTCGGGCGCAAGAAGATGTTCACCCTGAGCATCTTCATGATGGCCCTGCCGACCCTGATCATGGGCCTGCTGCCAACCTATGCACAAATCGGCATGTGGGCGCCGATCCTGCTGCTGCTGATGCGGGTGATCCAGGGCGCTGCGATTGGGGGCGAGGTGCCGGGCGCCTGGGTGTTCGTCTCCGAGCACGTACCGGCGCGCAACACCGGCTATGCCTGCGGCACCCTCACCGCAGGCCTGACGGCGGGCATTCTGCTGGGCTCGCTGGTGGCAACCCTGATCAACAGCGTGTACAGCGCTGAAGAAGTGGCCGATTACGCCTGGCGTATTCCGTTCCTGCTCGGCGGTGTGTTCGGCCTGTTCTCGGTGTACCTGCGCCGCTGGCTGCACGAAACCCCGGTGTTCGCCGAGATGCAGCAACGCAAGGCGCTGGCCGAGGAGCTGCCGCTACGCGCCGTGCTGCGCGACCACCGCGGCCCGATCATCCTGTCGATGCTGCTGACCTGGATGCTGTCGGCCGGTATCGTGGTGGTTATCCTGATGACTCCTGCGCTGCTGCAGAGCTTCTACCACATCAGCCCGATCGACTCGCTCAAGGCCAACAGCATGGCCATCGTGCTGCTCAGCTTCGGCTGCATCGGCGCCGGCAGCCTGGCCGACCGCTTCGGCGCGGGGCGGGTGTTCGTGATCGGCAGCCTGTTGCTGCTGGCCAGCTCCTGGACCTTCTACCACAGCCTGCCGACCCGGCCCGAGCTGCTGTTCCCGCTGTACGCGCTGACCGGCCTGTGCGTGGGTGTGATCGGCGCGGTGCCTTATGTAATGGTCAAGGCATTCCCGGCGGCGGTGCGCTTCAGCGGGCTGTCGTTCTCGTACAACGTGGCCTACGCGATCTTCGGCGGTTTGACGCCGATGGTGGTGACCGCGCTGCTGAAAGTAAGCCCGATGGCGCCTGCCTACTATGTGGCAGGGCTGTGCGCCGTTGGTCTGGCCGTGGGCCTGTACCTGCTCGCCAACAAGCGCTGATCTGTTTCGGGGCTGCTGGCCTCTTCGCGGGCACGCCCGCTCCCACAGGGCTCAGCACAACCCCTTTGGGAGCGGTCGTACACCGCGAAGAGGCCAGACCTGTTATCAGTGATGGCCTTTCATCCAATTGTCACAATGAAGTCATATCGTGTTCATGCGGCCTGCCGATACTTGGGCCCGTTCCATCCAACACCCCAATATTCCTGCTAGGAGCAAGGCATGAAACTGAAGCGTTTGATGGCGGCCCTCACCTTTGCCGCCGCTGGCGTTGCAACCGCCAACGCGGTAGCCGCTGTCGATCCTGCAATCCCGACCTACACCAAAACCACCGGTGTTTCGGGTAACCTCTCCAGCGTCGGTTCCGATACCCTCGCGAACCTGATGACTCTGTGGGCCGAGGCCTACAAGAAGGAATATCCGAACGTAAACATCCAGATCCAGGCGGCCGGCTCTTCCACTGCGCCACCCGCGCTGACCGAAGGCACCGCCAACCTCGGCCCGATGAGCCGCAAGATGAAGGACGTCGAGCTGCAGGCCTTCGAGCAGAAGTACGGCTACAAGCCGACCGCCATCCCGGTCGCCGTCGACGCCTTGGCCGTGTTCGTGCACAAGGACAACCCGATCAAAGGCCTGACCATGGAGCAGGTCGACGCAGTCTTCTCCTCCACCCGCCTGTGCGGTGGCAAAGCAGACGTGAAAACCTGGGGCGACCTGGGTGTGACCGGCGACCTGGCCAACAAGCCAGTGCAGCTGTTCGGCCGTAACTCGGTGTCGGGCACCTACGGCTACTTCAAGGAAGAAGCCCTGTGCAAAGGCGACTTCAAGCCTAACGTGAACGAACAGCCTGGCTCGGCTTCGGTCGTGCAGTCGATCAGCAGCTCGCTGAACGGCATCGGCTACTCGGGTATCGGCTACAAGACCGCCAGCGTGAAGACTGTTCCGCTGGCCAAGAAGGGCAGCACCGAGTACATCGAGGACAACGAAGAAAACGCCCTGAACGGCAAGTACCCGCTGTCGCGCTTCCTGTACGTCTACGTCAACAAGGCCCCGAACAAGCCTCTGGCCCCGCTGGAAGCCGAGTTCGTCAAGCTGGTGCTGTCGCAAGCGGGCCAGCAGGTCGTGGTGAAGGATGGCTACATCCCGCTGCCGTCCAAAGTCGTCGACAAGACCCTGGCTGACCTGGGCCTGTCGCACGCTGGTAACGTCGCAAAGAAGTAAGTAACTGAAGAAGGGGCCGGTGCTGATGCCCGGCCTCTTCCACGTATTTCCAGTCCGAAGCCAGATCTTCTGTGCGGCGGGCTTTCGTGCGTCACCACTTTGTAATGTTTTTGTCACACGGGACCGCTAGGGTGTGCGCATGAATGATCTGGCCAATTCCAACATGACCCAAAACTCCCAGCCCGTGCGCATTGATTTCAATACGCCCGAGTTGCAACGCAAGCGCCGCATCCGCGCGCTGAAGGACCGCCTGACCCGCTGGTACGTGCTGGTGGGCGGGCTTGCCGTATTGGCGGCAATCACCTTGATCTTCTTCTACCTGGCCTATGTGGTGTTGCCACTGTTCCAGGGTGCCGAGCTGACCAGCAAGAAGGCCCTTGAGCCGACCTGGCTGCAGCAGGATGCCGGCAAGCCGCTGATGATCGCGCTTGAAGAACAGAACCTGGTGGGGATGCGAGTTTCGGACAAGGGCCAGGCACTGTTCTTCGATACCAAGACCGGTAACGAGCTCCAGCGGGTCGACCTGCCAGTGCCGGCAGGCACCCAGGTAACCTCGATCAGTAGCGACCAGCCGGGCAGCCCGCTGGTGGTGCTGGGCTTGTCCAATGGTCAGGCGCTGGTGTTCCACCATACCTACAAGATCACCTACCCGGACAACAAGAAAACCATCACTCCCGGCATCGACTACCCCTACGGTGAGCAGCCGTTCGTGCTCGACGAACAGGGCCGTGCGCTGGAGCACGTCAACGTCAACGTCAATGGCGACACCCTGGTATTGGCCGGGTCTACCGGCGCGCACCTGCAGGTGGTGCAGCTGACCCGCACCGAAAACATGATGACCGAAGAGGTCACCACCGAGCAGAACCGTATCGTGCTGCCGCAGATGACCGAAGCAGTGAAGAACATCTTCATCGACCCGCGTCAGCAGTGGCTCTACGTGATCAACGGCCGCGCCACCGCCGACGTGTTCAGCCTGCGTGACAAGAGCCTCAACGGCCGCTACAAGCTGGCCGAAAGCGCTGACACCGAAATTACCGCCAGCGCCCAGTTGGTCGGCGGCATATCGCTGATCATCGGTGACTCCAAAGGTGGCCTGGCCCAATGGTTCATGGCACGGGACCCGGACGGCGAATCGCGCTTCAAGCAGATCCGTACCTTCCAGATGGGCAAGGCCCCGGTTGTGCAGATTGACGCCGAAGAGCGCCGCAAGGGCTTCATCGCCCTGGACGCCGACGGCAAGCTGGGCGTGTTCCACAGCACGGCGCACCGCACCCTGCTGGTCGAGCCGGCCGCCGACGGCCCAGGCACCCTGGCCCTGTCGCCGCGTGCCAACCGCATCATCATCGAAGAGGGCGGCAAGCTGCTGCCGCTGAGCCTGCGCAACCCGCACCCTGAAGTTTCCTTCAGCGCGCTGTGGGGCAAGGTGTGGTACGAGAACTACGACGAACCGAAATACGTCTGGCAATCGACCGCTTCCAATACCGACTTCGAACCCAAGCTGAGCCTTTCGCCGCTGACCTTCGGTACGCTGAAAGCCGCGTTCTACGCGATGATCCTGGCCGCCCCGCTGGCCATTGCCGCCGCCATCTACACCGCCTACTTCATGGCCCCGGGCATGCGCCGCAAGGTCAAGCCGGTGATCGAGTTGATGGAAGCGATGCCGACGGTGATCCTCGGCTTCTTCGCCGGCCTGTTCCTGGCCCCTTACCTCGAAGGCCACCTGCCAGGCGTGTTCAGCCTGTTCCTGCTGATGCCGCTCGGCATCCTGCTGGCCGGCTTCACCTGGAGCCGCCTGCCGGAGTCGATCCGCCTGCGTGTGCCAGATGGTTGGGAAGCCGCGATCCTGATACCGGTCATCCTGTTCACCGGCTGGTTCGCCCTGACCATGAGCCCGCACCTGGAAAACTGGTTCTTCGGCGGTGACATGCGCCTGTGGATCACCAATGACCTAGGCATCACCTACGACCAGCGCAACGCCCTGGTCGTGGGTATCGCCATGGGCTTTGCGGTCATCCCGAACATCTATTCCATTGCCGAAGACGCCGTGTTCAGCGTGCCGCGCAGCCTGACCCTGGGCTCGCTGGCGCTGGGTGCGACGCCTTGGCAGACCCTGACCCGCGTGGTCATCCTCACCGCCAGCCCGGGTATCTTCTCGGCGCTGATGATCGGCATGGGCCGTGCGGTGGGCGAGACCATGATCGTGCTGATGGCCACCGGCAACACCCCGGTGATGGAGATGAACCTGTTCGAGGGCATGCGCACCCTGGCCGCCAACGTGGCCGTGGAAATGCCGGAATCGGAAGTCGGTGGCAGCCACTACCGCGTGCTGTTCCTGGCCGCGCTGGTGCTGCTGATGTTCACGTTCGTCATGAACACCTTGGCCGAGCTGATTCGCCAGCGTCTGCGCAAGAAATACTCGTCGCTTTGATAGAAAGGTAGCGATCCGTGAAAAAGGATTCCCTCAAAGGCTGGTTCAAGAGCGGCGCCCCAGGCGTCTGGATGAGCGGCGGCGCCGTGGCCATGGCGGTGATCATGACCATTGGCCTGCTGGCGGTGATTGCCGTGCGCGGCCTGGGCCACTTCTGGCCGGCCGATCTTGTCCAGGCCACCTACAAGGTACCGGGCCAGGCTGACCACATCGTCATCGGCGAAGTGGTGCAAAAGGAAGAGGTACCCCGTGCCCGCCTGAAGGGGGCCGGCCTGCCGGTACCGGAGCAGGGCCCGGAGTTCATGACCCGCGAGCTGATCAAGGTGGGTAACCGCGACCTCAACGGCAGCGATTTCACCTGGGTGGTCGGCGACTGGCTGGTCGATGAACAGCGCCCGGCCGACCTCATCGCCCTGGAGCGCCGCGAGTGGGGCAACTTCTATGGCTACCTGGTCAGCGTCAAGGAAGAAGGCCGCGTGGTTGCCGAAGGCCCTGCTGCCTGGAACGAACTGCAGGCCCGCCTCAAGCGCGCCAGCCAGCTCAACGGTGAGCTGCAGCAGCTGGAGAAGAAGGACATCGGTGCCATCAACCATGGCCTTGAGCGCCTGCGCCTGCACGCCCGCAAGCTGGAGCTGGACGGCAAGCTGGACGCCGCCGCCCAGGCCGACATGGACGCCGACCGGGCCGAGCTGAACAGCCGCTACAAGGCCATCGAAGACCGCTTGAGCGGCCTGCACCAGGCCTTCGCCCGCGACAGCCTGGTGGCACGCGATGGCAACGGCCGCGAAGTGGAAATCAACCTGAGCAAGGTGGTGCACGCCATCCAGCCGAACGGCATGTCCGGCTTCACCAAGCTGGGTACCTACTTTGCCAAGGTCTGGGAGTTCCTCAGCGATGACCCGCGTGAGGCCAACACTGAAGGCGGTATCTTCCCGGCCATTTTCGGTACCGTGATGATGACCCTGATCATGGCCGTGATCGTCACCCCGTTCGGTGTGCTGGCTGCCGTCTACCTGCGCGAATACGCACGGCAAGGCCCGGTGACCCGACTGATCCGCATTGCGGTGAACAACCTGGCTGGCGTGCCGGCGATCGTCTACGGCGTGTTCGGCCTGGGCTTCTTCGTCTACGTGCTGGGTGGTTCTATCGACCGCCTGTTCTTCCCTGAAGCACTGCCGGCGCCAACCCTGGGTACCCCGGGCCTGCTGTGGGCATCATTGACCCTGGCACTGCTGGCCGTACCGGTGGTGATCGTGGCCACCGAAGAAGGCCTGGCGCGTATTCCGCGTACCGTACGCGAGGGCTCGCTGGCCCTGGGCGCGACCAAGGCCGAGACGCTGTGGAAGATTGTCTTGCCCATGGCCAGCCCGGCCATGATGACCGGCATGATCCTCGCCGTGGCCCGCGCCGCCGGTGAAGTGGCCCCGCTGATGCTGGTGGGTGTGGTGAAGCTGGCGCCTTCGCTGCCAGTGGACGGCAACTACCCGTACCTGCACCTGGACCAGAAGATCATGCACCTGGGCTTCCACATCTATGACGTCGGCTTCCAGAGCCCGAACGTCGAGGCCGCGCGGCCGCTGGTGTACGCCACGGCACTGCTGCTGGTACTGGTGATCGCCTCCCTCAACCTCTCGGCCGTGTGGATCCGCAACCACCTGCGCGAGAAGTACAAGGCGCTGGACAGCTGATCAGAGCTTTAAGTCACAAGCGGCAAGCTCCAAGCAGATTGCCGCTTTGCCCTAACTTGCAGCTTGCAGCTTCAAGCTCGCAGCTACAAACGGAGTGAGACCATGCAGCAAGATTCTCATACCCACGGCATCGACATGTCTGCCCTGGGCCGCAACAAGCAGGGCCTGCAACTGGCCGAAGAAACCGTGGCCATCGAAGTGCCGGGCCTGAGCCTGTTCTATGGCGACAAGCAGGCGCTGTTCGATATCAGCATGAACATTCCCAAGCAGCGCGTGACCGCCTTCATCGGCCCGTCCGGCTGCGGCAAGTCGACCCTGCTGCGCACCTTCAACCGCATGAACGACCTGGTTGACGGCTGCCGTGTGGAAGGCGCCATCAACCTCTACGGCAACAACATCTACCGCAAGGGCGAAGACGTGGCCGAGCTGCGCCGTCGTGTGGGCATGGTGTTCCAGAAGCCCAACCCGTTCCCCAAGACCATCTACGAGAACGTGGTCTACGGCCTGCGTATCCAGGGCATCAACAAGAAGCGTGTGCTCGACGAAGCCGTCGAGTGGGCGCTGAAAGGCGCGGCCCTGTGGGACGAGGTCAAGGACCGCTTGCACGAGTCGGCGCTGGGCCTGTCCGGCGGCCAGCAGCAACGTCTGGTCATCGCCCGCACCATTGCCGTGGAACCGGAAGTGCTGTTGCTCGACGAACCTTGCTCGGCACTGGACCCGATCTCGACCCTGAAGGTTGAAGAACTGATCTACGAATTGAAATCCAAGTACACCATCGTCATCGTGACCCACAACATGCAGCAGGCGGCCCGGGTTTCGGACTACACCGCGTTCATGTACATGGGCAAACTGGTCGAATTCGGGGACACCGATACCCTGTTCACCAACCCGGCGAAGAAACAGACCGAAGACTACATCACCGGTCGCTACGGCTAGCAGCCACGCGGCCCGCTCCCACAGGGAATGACACGAACTACATGAAGCTTGCAGCCTCTTCGCGGAGCGAACGATGATCAACAAAGAAAGCCTTACCCACCATATTTCCCAGCAGTTCAACGCCGAGCTCGAAGAAGTGCGCAGCCACCTGCTGGCCATGGGTGGCCTGGTGGAAAAACAAGTCAACGACGCCGTTACGGCGCTGATCGAGGCCGACTCGGGCCTGGCCCAGCAAGTGCGCGAAGTCGACGAGCAGATCAACCAGATGGAGCGCAACATCGACGAGGAATGCGTGCGCATCCTCGCCCGTCGCCAGCCGGCGGCGTCGGACCTACGGCTGATCATCAGCATTTCAAAGTCGGTGATCGACCTTGAGCGCATCGGCGACGAGGCGACCAAGATCGCTCGCCGCGCCATCCAGCTGTGCGAAGAAGGCGAGTCGCCGCGCGGCTACGTCGAGGTGCGCCACATTGGCGACCAGGTGCGCAACATGGTTCGCGATGCGCTGGACGCCTTTGCCCGCTTCGATGCCGACCTGGCGTTGTCGGTGGCCCAGTACGACAAGACCATCGACCGCGAGTACAAGACCGCCCTGCGCGAGCTGGTGACCTACATGATGGAAGACCCGCGCTCCATCTCGCGGGTTCTGAGCGTGATCTGGGCGCTGCGTTCGCTGGAACGTATCGGTGACCACGCGCGCAACATTTCCGAGCTGGTGATCTACCTGGTGCGCGGCACCGACGTTCGCCACATGGGCCTCAAGCGCATGACGGCAGAAGTGCAGGGTACCGCTGTCGCCGATGGCGAAAAGGCTAATGTTCCGGGCGAATCTGACGATAAGTAAGGTTGCTCCCGAGCTTCGACGCCCGGCCTCGGCCGGGCGTTTTCGTTTGCGGTCGAGGAGCCGGCAGGCACCCGCGAACGATGTGAAGAAGTCCCGGCGTGACCAGGTTGTAGCAAATAGCCATTATTTGGCAGTAGGCTAGTCGGGATTCAGAAGGAGTATTGATGAGTAAAGTGAATGTGCTGGTCGTGGATGACGCCCCGTTTATCCGTGACCTGGTCCGCAAGTGCCTGCGCAATGCCTTCCCGGGCATGGCCATCGACGACGCCGTCAATGGTCGCAAGGCCATGGCCATGCTCGGCAAGGAAGCCTTCGACCTGGTCCTGTGCGACTGGGAAATGCCGGAAATGTCCGGCCTGGAATTGCTCACCTGGTGCCGTCAGCAGCCTGCGCTGAAGAACCTGCAGTTCATCATGGTGACCAGCCGTGGCGACAAGGAAAACGTCATTCAGGCGATCCAGGCGGGCGTGTCCGACTTTGTCGGCAAGCCGTTCACCAACGAGCAACTGCTGACCAAGGTGAAAAAGGCGCTGACCAAGATCGGCAAGCTCGACAGCCTGATGGCCATCGGCCCGGCGCGGGCCAACTCGGCATTCGCCAACGATTCGCTGAGTGCCCTGACAGGTGGCAAGCCAGAGGCGGCCAAGGTGACGGCCCCCGCGCCAGCGCCGGGCGCTGCCAAACCATTGGTCAATGCACCCACGCCGTCGGCCCCTGCTCCGACGGGGCGCGGCCAAGGCCAGTTGCGCCTGGCTAGCGGCATGCAACCGTGCGTGATCAAGGCGCTGAGCCTGAAAGAGGCACTGCTGGTGGTACGCCGCAGCGAAGCGCTGCCGCAGGTGCTGGAGGGCGCCGTGCTGGACCTGGAGCAGGGCGAGAACGCTGAAGTTGCGCGTTTGAACGGCTACCTGCATGCCGTCGCAGCCTTGGAGCCCAAGCCCGACAGCGACTGGCTACAGTTGACCTTCAAGTTTGTCGACCAGGACGCCCAGAAGCTCGATTACCTGTCGCGCCTGATTGCCCGCGGGACGGCGCAGAAGCACTTCACCCCCGGCGCCTGACAACCAGGCAGCAGGTCAACCCTTGTGGGAGCGCCCCGGCAAGGCCGCTCCCACAGAGAAAGCGCCATCCGACCAACTGCAATACCTGCCTCAAAACCCGCTGCTAGGCTTCGATAGATCATAACTGTCAAAAAGCCACTATCATGCCCGCCCGCCTGCTGCTGTTCTGTGCATTGCTCATGGCCTCGGCGTCGAGCCTGGGTGTGACGCTCTACAAGATCACCGACGACTTCGGTGTCATCTCATATTCCGACCGGCCAGGCCCGGGCGCCAAGCCCTTGGTGCTGCGCGAGCCCATGGTCGAAACGCTCGAAGGCCAGGTGCTGCTGAACGCGAAAACCTTCGACGGCGGCGTGAGCTTTTCGGCACGCAACGAGCTGCATGTGCCGGTAGAGGTCGAATTGCGCCTGGACAACCTGGTAAACGCGCAAGGCGGCGATGCCCCGCGTATCGTGCGCCGGCTGCTGCCGCCGCGCACCACGCAAATGCTCAGCGTGCTCAGGGGGCGGCCCGGGCTGCTGCTGAACTACCGTTCGACCCTGCTGCAGGCCATGGGTGACCCGGGCAAGCGGCCCCAGGGCTTCCGGTATGCGTTCCCCTGGGTCGGCGGGCCATTCCGCGTCACCCAGGGCCCTAACGGCCGTGTCAGCCATTTTGGGCCCAAGGGGCGCTACGCCATGGATATCGCCATGCCCGAAGGCACTACCATCATCGCGGCGCGCGAGGGCGTGGTGGTGAAGACGGAAAACAGCCAGAGCGGTCGCGCGCCCAACCCCTCGGGTAACTTTGTCAGGATCCTGCACCCGGACGGCACCATGGGCGTGTACCTGCACCTGATGCGTGGTTCGGTGGTGGTGGCGGAGGGGCAACGGGTACGCCAGGGGCAGATGCTGGCCAGGTCGGGCAATACCGGCAACAGCACAGGGCCGCACCTGCATTTCGTGGTGCAGCGCAATGTGGGGTTGGCGCTGGAGTCGATACCTTACCGGTTCGACCGGCCGATCAGCGGGTTACCCGACTTTACTGCGGGTAACCCTTGAGATTGCCGGGCCTGCAAAGCAGCCCCATACCCCTCAATCCAGCTTGAGCACCTTGGCCAGCACGATCTTGGGCCCTTTCATCTTCTTGATGATGATGCGCAGCCCTTCGACCTCCAGCACTTCCTCTTCTTCAGGCACACGCTTGAGCGTCTCGTAGATCAGCCCCGCCAGGGTTTCCGCCTCGATGTGATCAAGGTCGATGCCCAGCAGGCGCTCTACCTTGAACAGCGGCGTATCACCCCGTACCAGCAGCTTGCCTGGCTGGTAGGCGAGAATGCCGCGCTCGGTCTTGCGGTGTTCGTCCTGGATATCGCCCACCAGTACTTCCAGCACGTCTTCCATGGTCAGGTAGCCGATGACCTTGCCGTCGGCTTCCTCCACCAGCACGAAATGCGCGCCGCCCTTGCGGAACTGCTCCAGCAGTTGCGACAGCGGCATGTGCCGCGATACGCGCTCCAGTGGCCGGGCGAGGTCGTCCAGGTCGATGGTTTCGGGCAAGTGCTCCAGCTCGGCAAGCTCCAGCAGCAGGTCCTTGATGTGCAGCAGGCCGGTGAATTCTTCACGCTCGGCGTCATACACCGGGTAGCGGCTGAATTTGTGGCGACGTATCAAAGCCAGGATCTGCTTCAGCGGCGCATGGGCATCGATGCTGACCATATCTTCACGCGAGTTGGCCCAGTCGACCACTTCCAGCTCGCCCATTTCCACGGCCGAGGCGAGCACACGCATGCCTTGGTCGCTTGGGTCCTGGCCACGGCTGGAGTGCAGGATCAGCTTCAGCTCTTCACGGCTGTAGTGGTGCTCGTGGTGCGGGCCCGGTTCGCCCTGGCCGGCAATGCGCAGGATGGTGTTGGCGCTGGCATTGAGCAGGTAGATCGCCGGGTACATCGCCCAGTAGAACAGGTACAGCGGCACTGCCGTCCACAGCGACAGCAGCTCGGGCTTGCGGATGGCCCAGGACTTGGGCGCCAGCTCACCGACCACGATGTGCAGGTAGGAAATGACAAAGAACGCGACGAAGAACGAAACGCCCTTGATCAGTTCGGGCGAGTCGACACCGAAGTATGCGAGCAGCGGCTCGAGCAAGTGGGCAAAGGCCGGTTCGCCGACCCAGCCCAGGCCCAGGGAGGCGAGGGTGATGCCCAGCTGGCAGGCCGACAGGTAGGCGTCGAGCTGGTTGTGTACCTTGCGCAGGATGTTGCCGCGCCAGCCATGCTGCTCGGCAATGGATTCCACGCGGGTGGCGCGGAGCTTGACCATGGCGAACTCGGCGGCAACGAAAAAGCCGTTGAGCAGCACCAGCAGCAAGGCAAAGATGATCATGCCGAAATCGGCGAATAACGAGGTGACGCTGATACCAGGGGAAGGGTCCATGATGGAGTTTTAACGGGGTCCGTCTTTGAGATTGAGAGAAAAAAAGTGCCAGCTCTTGCTGGCACAGGGGATCCAATGTAGCGGCTAGGGCCGTAAAAGCAAAGGGCGGCGGGCTTATTGTGGTCCCTGTGGGCGCGGGCGTGCCCGCGAAGGGCTGCGCAGCAGCCCCGATCTCAAGCCTTTTCGGTGACCAATTGTGCTGGCGCAAAGTGACAGGTAAAGGTGCTGCCATGCCCCGGCACGCTGCTGATGTCCAGCTTGCCGCGATGGCGCATCAGCACATGCTTGACGATCGCCAGCCCCAGCCCTGTGCCACCGGTATTCGACGCACGGCTGGAGTCCACCCGGTAGAAGCGTTCGGTCAGGCGCGGCAAGTGCTTGGCGTCGATGCCCACCCCCGAGTCCTGCACAGACAAGTGCGCACCTTGTGCATCGGCCCACCAGCGGATGCGGATGTTGCCCTCGTCCTGGGTGTACTTCACCGCGTTGAACACCAGGTTGGAAAAGGCGCTGCGCAGTTCCGACTCGCTGCCCTTCAGCTTGACGCCGGGCGCGGCTTCGAGGGTGATGCGCTGGTTGCGTGGCCCAGACAGGGCCTGGGCGTCGTTCTTGATCGCGGCGAGCAGGGCTTCGACCGCCACCGGCTGGTTGTCCGACGGGTAATCGGTGGCTTCCAGCTTGGCCAGCAGCAGAAGGTCGTTGAGCAGCGTCTGCATGCGCGAACCTTGCTGGCTCATCTGCTGCAGGGCGCGGGTCCAGCGCGGGTTCACATCCTCGACGTTGTCCAGCAGGGTTTCGAGGTAACCCGTGATCACCGTCAGCGGTGTGCGCAATTCGTGGGACACGTTGGCGACGAAGTCCTTGCGCATCTGTTCCAGCTGGTGGATGCGAGTGACATCGCGCACCAGCATCAGGTGTTCGTTGTTGCCGTAGCGGGTGATGTGCAACTGCACGCGCATGCGGTCGTTGATGGGCGAGGGGATTTCCAGCGGTTCGAGGTAGTTCTCCGCCTCGAAGTATTCCTTGAAGCGTGGGTGGCGCACCAGGTTGGTGACCTGCTGGCCACCGTCCTGTGGGGTCTTGAAGCCCAGCAGGGTTTCGGCGGCACGGTTCCACCATTCCAGGTTGCCGTCGCTGTCGAGCATGATCACCGCGTCGCGCAGCGCGGCGGTGGACTCCTGCACCCGGTCGATCACTGCCTGCAGGCGGCCACGTACGCGCTGGTCGCGGCGTTGCAGATGGTAAATGCTGTCGAACACCTCGCCCCACAGGCCGTAACCATCGGGCGGTGCTTCATCGGGCTGGTGGTTGCGCAGCCAGTCGTGCAGGCGCAGCAGTTGCTTGAGGGTCCAGCCCAAGTAGAGCGCCAGGCCAATGGCCAGGCTCCAGCCATAGTAGCCGCTGACCAGCCCGCCGATCAGGCAGACGGTAATCAGCAACAACAGATGGCGAATCAGGGTTGCGTGCCAGTTCTGGTTCAATTGACGGTCCTTGTACAACGACGTGCAGCTTGGCGCTCTGGAGCTCGATCAGCTCTTGGTCGAGAAGCGGTAGCCAGTGCCCCGGACGGTTTGTACCAGATTTTCGTAGGCTTCACCCAGCGCCTTGCGCAGACGACGGATGTGCACGTCGACCGTGCGTTCCTCGACATAGACGTTGCCGCCCCACACCTGGTCCAGCAACTGGCCACGGGTGTAGGCGCGCTCCTGGTGGGTCATGAAGAACTGCAACAGGCGGTATTCGGTGGGGCCCATCTCGGCGGGCTTGCCGTCGATGGTGACACGGTGGCTGATCGGGTCGAGCAGCAGGCCGCCCACTTCGATCGGCGCTTCGCTGTCGCTCGGGCCGGTACGACGCAGCACGGCTTTCAGGCGCGCTACCAGCTCACGCGGCGAGAACGGCTTGGTGATGTAGTCGTCAGCGCCCACTTCCAGGCCCTGGATCTTGTTGTCCTCTTCACCCTTGGCGGTGAGCATGATGATCGGGATGTCGCCGGTCAGCTCATCACGCTTCAGGCGGCGGGCCAGCTCAATGCCGGAGGTGCCGGGCAACATCCAGTCGAGCAGGATCAGGTCCGGTTTGCGGTCGACGATGATCGCGTGGGCCTGTTGGGAGTTTTCCGCTTCCAGGCAGTCATAGCCGGCCATTTCCAGGGCAACGGCGATCATCTCGCGAATGGGCGCTTCGTCGTCGACGATCAGAATGTTCCTGCCAACCATGCTCAAAACCTCTCCTGGATTCGGTGTCTTGGCCCGCATTAGATAACGGAATTATTGCAGCTGTGTGACAGGGCGTTGGCCGTTCTGGCGACATTGCGTGACTGAACTAGGCTTGAAAGAGCCGCAATTGTGGCACCCGAACCCAATTTTCCCGGAAACAATGGTGAATCCAATGACACGACAAACGCTGAGCTGGATGGCCCTTTTCACTGCGCTGGCGCTTCCGGCGGTGGCGTCGGCCCATCATCAGGCCAAAGAAATGAATGGCGTGCTGGTCACACCTGATCCGGCAAACATGACGCTTTATACCTTTGACAAGGATGCTGGCGGCAAGTCGATGTGCAATGACGCATGTGCGCAGAACTGGCCTCCACTGATGGCCAAAGAAGGGGATAAGAACGAGGGCAAGTGGACGCAGATCAAGCGTGACGACGGCTCGATGCAGTGGGCCTACGACGGCAAGCCGCTGTATACCTTCATCAAGGACAAGAAGGCCGGGGACAAGACAGGTGACGGCGTGAAAGACGTCTGGCATATCGCCAAGCCTTGATATTGCCGGGGCCGCTTCGCGGCCCTTTCGCGACACAAGGCCGCTCCCACAGGGTCCTGCATACACCGATCAATGTGGGAGCGGCCTTGTGTCGCGAAAGGGCTGCAAAGCAGCCCCAAGATATTCAGCTAAACGCGTAATCCAGCACCACACCAATGAACACCAGCAACCCCGCCCAGTGGTTGTGCAAAAACGCCTTGAAGCACGACTCGCGGTCCAGCTTGCGCGTCGACCAGTACTCCCAGGCAAAGCACGCCGCAGCGCCCAGCAACCCCAGGTGGAACCAGCCCCCCAGCTCGAAGCGGCTGCCCGCCAGCAACAGGCAGCCCAGCGACAGCAGCTGCAAGGTGAGGATGATGGTGCGGTCGGCCTCGCCGAACAGAATGGCGGTCGACTTCACGCCAATCTTCAGGTCGTCATCGCGGTCGACCATGGCGTAATAGGTGTCGTAACCCACCGTCCACAGCAGGTTGGCGATGTACAGCAGCCAGGCGCTGGCCGGCAGCTCGCCGCCCGCGGCAGTGAAGGCCATGGGGATGCCCCAGGAATACGCCGCCCCCAGCACCACCTGTGGGTAATAGGTGTAGCGCTTCATGAACGGGTAGCATGACGCCAGCGCCACCGCGCCGAACGACAGCCACACCGTGCGGCTGTTGGTGCACAGCACCAGCAGGAAGCTTACCGCGACCAGAATCGCAAACAATGCCAGCGCCTCGCGCGGCTTGACCCGGCCGCTGGCCAGCGGCCGGTCGGCGGTGCGTTTGACGTGGCCGTCCACCTTACGGTCGGCAAAGTCGTTGATGCAGCAGCCCGCGGCCCGCATCAGCACCACGCCAAGGCCGAAGATCAGCACGTTGGCCACGGTGGGAGAACCGTTGCCGGCAATCCACACCGCCGAGAGGGTTGGCCACAGCAGCAGGTAGATACCGATCGGGCGGTCCATGCGGCTGAGCTGGACGAAGTCCCAGGCCCGCGGGTGCAGGCGGTTCAGCGACTTGAGCAGTTGCAGGTACATCAGCGGTTTTCCTCCCTGGCCGCTTGCCACAATGCCGGCAGAAACACTTCTGCCACCAGCAGCTCCAGGCCGCCTCGTTCAAAGCGCGAGCGACGGCCCCACAGGGCTGCATGGGCTGCGTCGGTCGGTAGCCAGGCCTGTGGATAACTGCACACTTCGATCGGGTGGCGGATGAACGCCTGGTCGCAGAACAGCAACTCGCCCAGCGAGCGGCTGCCGAGGGTTTCCAGGTCCAGCCCGCCGCGCTCCAGGGCGCTGCGGCTGGCCACACTGCGGGCGAACACCCACGGCTGGCCATGGCCGCGCAGGTACACCTCGCGCACCCAGCCTTCGCTGCCGGCAGCAATGCCCAACGCCTGGCATTCATCCTCGCGCAGCGCTTGCCATCCCTCGAACAGCGGGGTTACGGAGAAGTGATCTGAAGACAGGCGGGTCAGGCGGCGGGTCAGCGAGCCTTCGTCGAATAGCCAGTCAAGGGTAGGCTGGTCGAAGTCGGTCGCCAGCTGTGAATACGGCAGCCACGCGACAGCGGCTGCTTGCGGGGATTCGTACGACACGTCGGTCTGCTTGTTACAACCAATGAGGCGGCGAGCTTAGCATGATTGCCCCGACTGCTTGCATAATGCCTGAAGCAGGGCGAAGACCCGCCAGATAAAGCCCCCAGCCTGAACCGAGGAAAAAGACCTGATGAAAAAGTGGCAATGTATTGTCTGTGGCCTGATCTACGACGAAGCCGAAGGCTGCCCCGACGACGGCATCGCCCCCGGCACTCGTTGGGAGGATGTGCCTGACGACTGGCTGTGCCCGGACTGTGGCGTGGGTAAAAGCGACTTTGAAATGATCTCCATCGGCTAATCGAGGAAAGCACGACATGACGTCCCCTGTGGTAATCATCGGTACCGGCCTGGCGGGCTACAACCTGGCCCGTGAATTTCGCAAGCACGATGCGCAGACGCCGCTGCTGCTGATCACCGCCGACGATGGTCGCTCCTACTCCAAGCCCATGCTCTCCATGGGCTTTGCCAAGCAGAAGGACGCCGACGGCCTGTGCATGGCCGAACCGGGCGTCATGGCCGAGCAACTGAACGCCGAGATCCGTACCCATACCCGGATCAGCGGCATCGACCCTGGCCACAAGCGCCTGTGGATAGGCGAAGAGGCCGTGCAGTACCGCGACCTGGTGCTGGCCTGGGGGGCGCAGACCGTGCAGGTGCCGATCGAAGGCGATGGCAACCATCTGGTGTTCCCGATCAACGACCTGGAAGATTACGCACGCTTCCGTGCCGCCGCCGTAGGCAAACAACGTGTGCTGATCCTCGGTGCCGGCCTGATCGGCTGCGAATTCGCCAACGACATGAGCCTGGGTGGCTTCCAGGTCGACGTGGTGGCGCCGTGCGAACAGATCATGCCGACCCTGCTGCATCCCGCCGCTGCGGCAGCGGTGCAGGGCGGGCTGGAGGGCCTGGGTGTGCGCTTCCACCTGGGGCCGGTGCTGACCCGCCTGCAGCAGGTGGCCCAGGGCCTGGAGGCGCACCTGTCGGATGGCAGCGTGATCGCCTGCGACATGGTGGTTTCGGCCATCGGCCTGCGCCCACGTATTGACCTGGCTGCAGCAGCCGGCTTGCAGACCAATCGTGGCGTCAGCGTAGACCGCGAACTGCGTACCTCTCACGCCAACATCTTTGCCCTCGGCGACTGTGCCGAGGTCGATGGCATCAACCTGCTCTACGTGATGCCGCTGATGAGCTGTGCCCGGGCGCTGGCGCAAACCCTGGCCGGCAAACCGACCGCGGTTGCCTACGGGCCGATGCCGATCACCGTGAAAACCCCGGCCTGCCCGCTGGTGGTTTCGCCGCCGCCCCTGGCCCACGAGGGCACTTGGCAGGTGCAGGGGCAGGGCAGTGACCTCAAGGTGCTCTGCCACGGCGCTGACGGCGCATTGCTGGGGTATGCCCTGACCGGGGCTGCCGTGATGGACAAGCTGGCACTGAATCGCCAGTTACCGCCGGTAATGGCGTAAATAGAGGGCGTTCTGTCGGATTTATCCTGTTGTTGCCTGCACAATGGCCGGCCTGATACTGGCGCGGCCCCTGAGCACGTGCCATTCTCACTTCCGTCTGCCGCAGATTAGAGCCTGCGGTGCCTTGAGCGCTGCTCCCAAAGGCAGCACGGCATAACAACAAGAATTCCGTCAAAGAGGCTTCACTATGCGCAAACCAGAACTCGCCGCCGTCATCGCCGATAAGGCTGATCTGACCAAGGAAAAGGCCAATCAGGTGTTGAACGCGATTCTCGACAGCATTACCGGTGCCCTGGACAAGGACACGGTGACCCTGGTCGGTTTCGGCACCTTCGAAAAACGTCATCGCGGCGCGCGTACCGGAAAAAACCCGCAAACGGGTGAGCCGGTAAAGATCAAAGCCAGCAATACCGTGGCCTTCAAGCCAGGCAAGAACCTCAAGGACAGCGTCAATCCACCGGCCGCGCCAGCCAAGGCCGCCAAGAAAAAGTAAGCTTCCGCTGACGATTCGTTGATCCCGAACGGGCGCCTTCATGGCGCCCGTTGTGCTTTACACGCGGTAACTGCTGCGAACTTGCATAAAAAGGTCGTTAAGAGGATAAACTGCGAAACTTAGTCACTTTTCAATCGAGGCGTGTCGATGAAGTTCCGCTTTCTTCTCTGGGCCATGGGGCTTTTGATGGCCAGGGCCAGCCGTAACAACCCGGCATTCCAGCAGCAGCTCAAGGGCAAGGACCTGGTGTTCCAGATGCAGACCCTGGACGGCAAGGTTGCCCGGCACTTCGTCGTCAACAACGAGCGCATCAGCAGCAAAAGCGGCGCACATCCGCAGCCGGCCTTCGCCATCGCCTTCAAGGACGCTGCCTACGGCTACGCCACGATGCAGGCGGGCAACAAGCAGTTGGCGTTCATGCAGGGGATTCAGGACAAGAACATCCAGATCAAGGGCAACCCGGCGCTGGTGATGTGGTTCCAGGGGCTGATGAAGTACCTGATACCGAAGAAGAAAGGCTGAAATTGCCGGGGCTGCGCAGCAGCCCCAATGGCCTTAATGCGGTGCTTGAAACTGCGAAGCCAGTTCGCGCAGCAGGTTCTCGGCTTCGAGCACCTTGTTCACCGCATCCTCGGCCTTTTCCCTGGTAATCCCAAGGCGCTCCAGCAACTCGTCAGGAATCTCTTCCTGCGGCCCGGAGCCAATCCCCCGCGAGCGCAACAGGCGGGTGGCCAGGCACACCAGGTTGGGGAACGCCGAGTACTCACCGTCGTAGGCCGGGTCGTGCTGGAAGCGCAGCGCGGTCGACAGCTCTTCGGGCATGTCCCACAGCTTCATCAGCCAGGCACCGATCTGTTCGCGGTTGATGCCCAGCAGGTGCTGTTCCACATAGGTGTGGTTCAGGTGCGGGTTGACCTCCAGGTGGCGGCAAATCAGCGAGAAGTGTGGCGGGAACACGTGCGCCAGCAGCAGGTAGCCGAAGTTGTGCAGCAGCCCGGCCAGGTAGGTCAGACCGGCTTCGGGGCGTTCTGCCCGAGGCATGGCGCGGGTCAGGCCTTCGATGATCGCGGCAGTGTAGATCGACTGCTGCCAGTAGGGTGTGGCCTGCTGCGGCTGGTCTTTCGGCAGGCTCAAGGTCTTGCCCAGCGCCAGGCCCAGGGCCAGGTTGATCACCAGGTCGAAGCCCAGCACGCGCACGATGGCGTCTTCTACCGAGCGGATCTTGCCCGGCGAAGCGTAGTAGGGCGACGCGGCCCAGCTCACCACCTGTGCCGCCAGCGCCGGGTCGGTTTCGACCACGCCGGTGATGTCATCGATGCTCGCGTTGGGGTCTACCCGCAGCTTGATGATCTTCTGCGCGGTATCGGCCAGTGGCGGGATCTCGATGGTTTCTTCCAGGCGTTTCTGGATGCGCCGGGCGGTGAAGGCCTGAACGGCATTGGTGATTTCCAGGGTGTCGTCATGGGGGCGGTCGAGGTTGGGGCTGATGGCCTCGACTTCCTGGCCGAAGCTGCTGGCGCTGGCCTTGACCAGCATGCGCTTGAAGTGCGCGCGCTCAATCGCCAGCAGCAGCCCGCTTTCGCCAGACTGGATGTACACGGTCTCGGCGTCGAGCAGGCTCTTTTCGTACTGGCACGGTGAGCTGGTCAGCGCGGGAATGCCGGGCAGGGCCTTGAGCTGATGTTTGTCGAGCATTTGCTTGAGGCGCGGCACCGACACGGCAGTCAGCTTGCGCCCGGTCAGCTCGGTCAGGCGGTTGAGGTCCAGCAGTTGGCTCTGCGGGAACAGCACCATGAGGGCGCCGACCTCGTCGTCTAGAAGCACCGCCTGCACCCGCGAAGCCGCAGGCAAGTGCGGGTGTTGGACCACCTCGCGGTAGACGACGCCGATCTTGTCGAGCAGCAGCCTGATTACCGTGGGGGCGTGTGGGGTTGCGGTGTCCAGGGCAACTTCAGTCATGGTCCGTATCCACTGATTCTTTTAAACGCGAAGTATAACCAGCCTGCGAGCAAATCTGGATCCATTCTGGGACTAGCGTCACACTTGGCCATATTGCTGGCCATGGCGCAGCCAGCGGTCGAGCAGCGGGCTGACATGGTCCGGCCAGCGGGCCACCAGGGCTTGGGCGGCATCGCGCACAGCCGGTAACAGGTCGGCATCGCGCATCAGGTCGGCGACCTTGAATTGCAGCAGGCCGGTCTGGCGTGTCCCCAGCATTTCGCCTGGGCCGCGTAGTTCGAGGTCTTTCTCGGCAATGATGAAGCCGTCGTTGGTCTCGCGCATGATCCCTAAGCGTTCGCGGCCGATCTGCGACAGCGGCGGGTGGTACAACAGCACGCAATGGCTGACGGCACTGCCCCGGCCAACCCGGCCGCGCAGCTGGTGCAACTGGGCCAGGCCCAGGCGTTCGGGGTTTTCGATGATCATCAGGCTGGCGTTGGGTACGTCCACGCCTACTTCGATGACAGTGGTCGCGACCAGCAGCTGCAATTCACCGGCCTTGAACTGCGCCATGATTTCGGCTTTTTCAGCCGGCTTCATACGGCCGTGGATCAGGCCCACACGCAGTTCGCCCAGGGCGCTGCCAAGTTCTTCATACGTGCTTTCGGCGGCCTGGCAGGTCAGCTCTTCGGATTCTTCGATCAGGGTGCACACCCAGTAGGCCTGGCGCCCCTCGGCGCAGGCTGCGCGAACCCTTTCGACCACCTCGAAGCGTCGGCTGTCGGCTACCAGCACGGTGTTTACCGGGGTGCGCCCAGGCGGCAATTCGTCGAGCACCGAGGTGTCCAGGTCGGCGTAAGCACTCATGGCCAGGGTGCGCGGAATAGGCGTGGCGGTCATGATCAGCTGGTGCGGGCATAACTGGCCGGCTACGCCTTTCTTGCGCAGGGCCAGACGTTGCTGCACGCCAAAACGGTGCTGTTCGTCAATGATCGCCAGGGCCAGGTGCTTGAACTTCACTTCTTCCTGGAACAGCGCGTGGGTGCCGACCACCATCGGCGCACCGTTGGCAATCTGCTTCAGGGCGCTGGCCCGGGCCTTGCCCTTGAGCTTGCCGGCCAGCCAGGCCACTTCGATGCCCAGCGGCTCGAGCCAGCGCTTGAACGTGATGAAGTGCTGTTCGGCGAGGATCTCGGTGGGCGCCATCAGCGCCACCTGATAGCCGGCCTCCAGCCCTTGCAGTGCTGCCAGGGCGGCGACCACGGTCTTGCCGGCACCGACATCGCCCTGCACCAGGCGCATCATCGGCTCGTGCTGGCTGAGGTCGTAGGCAATTTCGTTGGCCACCCGCTGTTGTGCGCCGGTCGGCTGAAAGCCCAGGTTGGCCAGGTACTGCGCCTGCAGGCGCGTGGCCTTGGGCAGCACCGGCGCCCGCAGGCTGCGCAGGCTCTCGCGCAGGCGTTGCTGCGACAGCTGGTGGGTCAGCAGTTCTTCGAAGGCCAGGCGGTGCTGGGCCCAGTGCTGGCCTTCGGCAAGTTCGTCGAGGTCGGCGTCGGCTGGCGGGTTGTGCAGGTAACGGATGGCATCGTCAAGCGGCGCCAATTGGTAGTCCCGGGCCAGCTCGTCAGGCAGCCAGTCGGGCAGGCTGCGCGGGCCAAGCAGGCCCAGGCTCTGCTGGCACAACAGGCGCAGGCGTTGCTGGGTTAGGCCTTCAGTGGACGGGTAGATCGGCGTCAGGGTCTGTTCGACCGGGGGCGGCGGCTCGTCGCCGTTCAGCGCGCGGTACTCCGGGTGGTAGATTTCCAGGCCCGAGGCGCCGGGGCGGGCTTCGCCGTAGCAGCGCAGGTGGGTGCCACGTTTCAGGCCTTCCTTCTGCGCGTTGCTGAAGTGGTAGAAGCGCAACGTCAGCACGCCGCTGCCGTCGCCCAGGCGTACCACCAGGCTGCGGCGCTTGCCCATGGTCACGTCGGTACCACTGACCACACCTTCGATAACCGCATCCTGGCCGGGGCGCAGTTGGCCGATCGGCACCACGCGGGTGCGGTCCTGGTAGCGCAGGGGCAGGTGGAACAGCACATCCTGCAGGTTCTCCAGGCCGACCTTGGCGAGTTTTTCCGCCATGGCCTCGCCAACACCCTTGAGTACCGTGACCGGGACCTTCGACAGCTCACTCATGACTCAGGCCGGTTGTTCCGCAGGGGCTTTGGCGACCGAGCACAGGCGGATCGAGTCGGCGAGGATCTCGATGGCCTTCGGCCGCGGGAAGCTGGCGCGCCAGGCGATGGCCACGGTACGGAACGGTGCCGGTGCAGTCAGTGGGCGCACTTCGATGATGCCAGGGGCGTAATGATGGCTGTGCACCGCCGACAGCGGCAGGATCGACACGCCAAGGCCCGAGGCCACCATGTGGCGAATGGTTTCCAGCGAGCTGGATTCGACCGTGGTGTGCCTGGCGCCTTCGCCGCCCTTGTTCAGGGTCGGGCAGGCTTCCAGTACTTGGTCGCGGAAACAGTGGCCCTCACCGAGCAGCAACAGGCTCTTGTCGTTGAGCATGGCGGTGTCGATGGTCTTTTTTGCCGTCCATGGGTGGTCGGCGGGCATCAGGGCGCAGAACGGCTCATCGTACAGCGGCAGGGTCAGCACATCGGCTTCGTTGAACGGCAGGGCGATGATTACTGCATCCAGCTCGCCGTTACGCAGCTTTTCACGTAGCACGTGGGTGAAGTTTTCTTCGATGTACAGCGGCATCTGCGGCGCTACGCGGTGCAGTTGCGGGATCAGGTGCGGGAACAGGTAGGGGCCGACGGTGTAGATGGCACCGACCTTGAGCGGGGCGGTCAGCTGGTTCTTGCCAGCCTGGGCCAGTTCGCGAATGCCTTGGGCCTGCTCCAGTACCTTCTGCGCCTGGGCGACGATGCTTTCGCCGACCGGGGTCAGGCGTACCGCGCTTTTGCTGCGCTCGAAGATCAGAACGCCAAGCTCGTCCTCGAGCTTCTTCACACCGACCGACAGGGTCGGCTGGCTCACGTGGCAGCGTTCGGCGGCATGGCCGAAGTGCTGTTCCTGGGCGAGTGTGACGATGTAGCGTAATTCGGTGAGGGTCATAACGTGCGTCCATGAAGTTGCGGGCCCAGCATAGCGGCTGCAATCGATAGACGCACGTTATCAGAGTTGCCGATTTGTGACAGAAGCAAAAGTCTTAGCGGCGGTCCAGCGAGTAGACGAACGGTGCCACGACTTCGATCGTGCCATTGTTCAGCAACTCGGGTGGCGGCTTGGGTACCGTGCCGGCCCGACGGATCATTTCCAGGGTCGCCCGGTCCAGTGCAGCACTGCCCGATCCACCTGCCATGGAGTACGACACCACCTTGCCTTCGGCGTCGACCACGAAGCGCAGGCGGTTGATGCCTTGCAGGCCGCGACGGCGCGCGTCTTCCGGGTAACGCTTGTACTTCGCCAGGTGGCGCAGCAGGTCGCTCTGCCAGGTTGGCAGGGCGTTGCTGTTGGACGCAATGCTCGGCGCCGGTGCCGCAGACTTCTGCGGTGGCGTATTGCTTGGCGGTGCGTCTACCGTTTGCTCGGTGGGTGGCGCTTCCTTCGGCGGCTCAGGCTTTTTCTCGGGTTTCGGCGGCTGGGGCTTGGCCTTCGGCTTGGGCGGCTTGGGGATGGCGATCTTGGGCTTGGGGGCTTCGGCCAGCTTGGGCAGTGGCGGTTCTTCGACCGGTGCCGGTGGCTGTGGCGCCGCTTTCGGTGGCGGTGGTGGCGCTGGCTCCGGTAACGGTGCCAGCTCGACCATCATCGCTGCCGGGGGCAGTTCGATGGCCTGGGGCACCGACCAGTTGAGCGTCAGCAGCACGGCGACCACGTGCACGCCCAGCACGATCGCCAGGCTGCCACCGTAGCGCGCCATGTTTGAGCGCGTTTTCGTCATTTCTTGGCTGCCGTCTCGAGACCTACCAGACCGACCTTGAGGTAGCCGGCCGCGCGCATGTTGTTCATTACTTCCATCAGGTCGCCGTAATCCACGCCTTTGTCAGCCTGGAAGAAGATGGTGGTTTCCTTGTCACCCTTGGTCTTGGCGTCGAGCATCGGGCCAAGCTGGTCGGGCGCAGCAACCTGATCGTCGCCGACGTACAGTTTCTGGTCGGCCTTGACGCTGACGAACACCGGTTTCTCGGGCCTCGGCGCCGGTTTGGCGGTTGAAGCGGGCAGGTCGACCTTGATGTCGACCGTGGCCAAGGGGGCCGCGACCATGAAGATGATCAGCAGCACCAACATCACGTCGATGAACGGCGTAACGTTGATTTCGTGGTTTTCGGCGAGGTCGTCGCCACCTTCGTTGAGATGCAGGCCCATGGCTTACCCCACTTTCACCATGTGCGGGGCAGCGCGCTCGCTGCCCTGGTGGTCCAGGTCACGGCTGACCAGCAGCAGTACCTGGGCGGAGGCGTCGGACACCTGGGCCTTGTAGCCTGCGATAGAGCGGGCGAAGACGTTGTAGATGACTACAGCCGGGATTGCAGCGACCAGGCCCAGGGCGGTGGCCAGCAGGGCTTCGGCGATACCTGGGGCAACTACGGCCAGGTTGGTGGTCTGGGTCTTGGCGATGCCGATGAAGCTGTTCATGATGCCCCATACGGTACCGAACAGACCGACGAACGGCGCGGTGGAACCGATGGTGGCAAGTACGCCGGTGCCGCTGCTCATGGTGCGACCGCTGGCATGAACCAAGCGCTCCAGGCGGAAGCTGACGCGCTCCTTGATGCCTTCTTTTTCGCGGGCATTGGCCGACAGCCGCATCTCTTCAAGGGCATCGTGGACCAGGGTGTGGGCCAAGGTACCTTCCTTGTTTGAGACTTCGCTCGCGTCTTTCAGGGTGGTGGATTTCTTCAGCTGGGCGATTTCACCACGCAGACGACGCTTGGCGCCCATCAGCTCGAAGCCTTTGGCGATCCAGATGGTCCAGGTGATGATGGAGGCGATGGCCAGGCCGATCATGACGATCTTCACCACGATGTCGGCGTTCTTGTACATGCCCCATGGGGACAGGTCGTGGGCCATGCCCAGCGAGGTGTCTTCTACCAAGGCTTGAACGTTCGAGTCTGCCGGGGGCGTTGCATCGGCCGGGGTGGCAGCAGTGGCGTTGGCAGCAGGCGCCTGCGCGTCGGCAGCCGGGGCTGCAGCAGGTGCGGCCGGGGCAGTGGCAGCAGCAGGCGCGGCGGCGCTGGCGGTTGGCTCATCGGCCATGGCCACCGGGGCCAGCACCAGGCTGAGTGTCAGCGCGGCGATGGCGCGCCAGGCGCGCGACGGGGTTGGCGAAGCGGAAGGTTGAATACGTGTCATGCTGGCCGGACCTGATGAAGAAATAAAGTGAGCGTTCTCCAAGGCCTCGAGGTAGGCCGAGAACAAATTGGCGGCCATTATTGCAAGTAATTCTTGTTAACAAAAGTAATCTTGTTGCTTTTTTCGCCTATGGTCTAGCCGCCCATCGTGTAGCGTGGCCGGGCTGATCAATTGGTCTAGGGAGTTCAGAGATGTCAGACCTTTCCGTGATGGTGGTGGGTTGTGGTGATGTAGGTGGGCGTCTGGCCCTGCAAATGCTGGGCAAAGGCTGGCAGGTAAGCGGCCTGCGCCGCGCTGTCGGGCAGCTGCCTGCGGGCGTTCAACCGGTTGCCGCGGACCTGGCCGAACCGTCGATCCCGCAAGCCTGGCCACAGGGTCCACTGGATTACCTGGTGTACTGCGTGGCGGCCAGCCAGCACGACGAGGCCGGTTACCAGGCGGCCTATGTGGATGGCTTGCGCCATGTGCTGGCCTGGCTGGCCGAGCGAGGCCAGCGCCCCCGTCGCCTGTTGTTCGTCTCCAGCAGCAGCGTGTATGCGCAGAAGGACGGCGAGTGGGTCGAGGAAGGCGCGGCCACCGAGCCCGAAGGTTATTCCGGGCGGGTGATGCTGGAGGCTGAGCGGCTGGCGCTGGCCAGTGGTATCCCGGCGAGCGTTGTGCGCCTGACGGGCATCTACGGCCCAGGCCGCGAGTGGCTGCTGAGCCAGGTGCGCCAGGGTTACCGCGTCGCCGAGGAGCCGCCGCTGTATGGCAACCGTATTCATGCCGAGGATGCTGCCAGCTTGTTGGCGCACCTGCTGCAGGCCGATGCCGATGGCAAGGTGCTGGACGACTACTACATTGGCGTTGATGACGACCCGGCGCCGCTGGCTGACGTGGTCGCCTGGCTGCGGGCATACATGGGGGTTACCGAGTGGTCCGATGAACAACGGGTGCGGCGTACCGGCAGCAAGCGCTGCAGCAACGCCCGGGCCCGGGCGCTGGGCTGGGCGCCGGTGTACCCAAGCTACAAGGAAGGGTACGCAGCCATCCTGAAAGGAGGGCGTTGAATTTACCGGCCTCGTCGCGGGTAAACCCGCTCCCACAGGGATATCACAAGGCCTGAAGACAGTGATTACCCTGTGGGAGCGGTTTACCCGCGAAGAGGCCAGTACATTCAGTGCAAATGCAGCAGGATTCAGTTCTGCTCCAGCACCCACTGGCGCTTGCCCGCCGCCAGCTCCGGCATTTCATCCGGTTGCGCACGGTTCACTGCCTGGAAAATCTCCAGTGTGTCGCCATCACGCTTGATGATGAACGGTGCACCACGCTGGTTACGCTCCAGCCACAGGCTGTCATTGCTGCCGCCCATGGTCGCGCAGTCGCCTGCCAGGCACAGTGCGAAACGGTCTGGCCCCGGCAGGCCGGTGACGTTGCCGGTGTCGCTGAAGCGCACGCTGGCACCTTTGCCCTCGCCTTCGACCACCTTCCAGTTGCCGCCCAGGTAGGCCTGGTACAGCGCTTTCTCGAAGCTGCTGCCCAGCGGCGCATTGGCAGTCGCCGGCGCCTTGGCACGGACGAAGGTCTGCTTGGCGCCACGCTGGTCGACGGCTTGCAGCTCGTCACCGTCGAGCGACAGCTGCTCGGTCTGGCCGCCCTCGAAGCTGGCCTGCCATTGCTTTTCGTTGCTGCTCAGCTGGCCGTCAGCGGCCTCGAAGCCATTGCTGTAGCTGGCCTGCTGGCTGGCAACGTCGAGCTTCCATTCGAACACGGGGCCGTGTTCATTCAGCGCTTGGCGCAGGCTGCCGCCTTTTACCGCAGCAGTGATGGCCTCCTGGTTGATCCAGGTGCCGTTGAAATCTTCGGGTTTGTGGCTGGCGCAGCCGCCCAGTAGCAGGGCTGCCAGCGCGAGGGGCAGTGCTTGACGCATGACGGGATAACCTTGCAAAGGAGGGGGTGACGGGCAGGGCGCCCGTCACCGGGGCATCATTCGATGACCAGGATGGCGTCCATTTCGACCTGGGCGCCTTTCGGCAGCGCGGCAACGCCAATGGCGGCGCGGGCCGGGTAGGGCTGTTCGAAGTAGCGGCCCATTACCTCGTTGACCTTGGCGAAGTGGCTCAGGTCGGTGAGGAAGATGTTCAGCTTGACGATGTCCTTGAACGAACCGCCAGCGGCTTCAGCCACGGACTTGAGGTTCTCGAACACCTGCACGGTCTGGGCTTCGAAGCCTTCGACCAGTTCCATGGTCTTAGGGTCCAGCGGGATCTGGCCCGACATGTACACCGTGTTGCCGGCCTTGATCGCCTGCGAGTAGGTGCCGATGGCGGCTGGGGCCTTGTCGCTAGTGATGACGGTCTTGCTCATGATGACTCCTTGCGGTTGGCGGACTACGTACGCATGCGGGTGATGCGGACCACACCGGTCAGGGTACGCAGCTTCTTGATCACACGCGCCAGGTGCACACGGTCGTGCACGCTGACCACCAGTTGGACCACGCTGATACGGCCGTCGCGTTCGTCCATGCTGATCTTCTCGATGTTGCCGTCGGCGGCGTTGACGCTGCTGGCCAGCAGGGCGATAAGGCCGCGCTGGTGCTCCAGTTCGACACGCAGTTCGACATTGAACTCACCGGTGATGTCCTTGGCCCAGGAAAGCTGTACGCACTTCTCCGGGTTATGGCGGATTTCACTGATGTTGCGGCAATTCTCCAGGTGCACGACCATGCCCTTGCCGGCTGACAAGTGGCCGACGATCGGGTCGCCAGGGATTGGCGTGCAGCACTTGGCGTAGCTCAGCACCAGGCCTTCGGTACCACGGATCGCCAGCGGGCCTTCCGGTGCAGGCAGTTGCTCGCCGTCGGCCGACAGCAGGCGGCGTGCGACCACGTAGGCCATGCGGTTGCCCAGGCCGATGTCTTCGAGCAGGTCTTCGATCAGTTCCAGACGGTACTCGGCGAGAATCGCCTGGATGCGCTCCTGGGGGATTTTCTCCAGGCTGCTGTCGAAGCCGGTGAGCACCTTGTTCAGCAGGCGTTCGCCCAGGCTGATGGACTCGGAGCGGCGCTGTTGCTTGAGCGCGTGGCGGATGTGCGTGCGCGCCTTGCCGGTCACCACGAAGTTGAGCCAGGCCGGGTTCGGCCGTGCGCCTGGGGCGCTGACGATTTCCACCGTCGAGCCGCTTTGCAGCGGTTCGGACAGCGGCGCCAGGCGGCGGTTGATGCGGCAGGCGATGCAGCTGTTGCCGACGTCGGTGTGCACCGCGTAGGCGAAGTCCACCGCCGTGGAGCCTTTGGGCAGCTCCATGATGCGGCCTTTGGGCGTGAACACGTAGACCTCGTCCGGGAACAGGTCGATCTTCACGCTCTCGATGAATTCCAGCGAGTTGCCGGCACGCTGCTGCAGTTCGAGGATGCCCTTGACCCACTGGCGCGCGCGGGCGTGGCTACCCTTGGGCTGTTCATCGTCGTTGGACTTGTACAGCCAGTGCGCGGCAATGCCGTTGTTGGCCATCTCTTCCATCTCACGGGTGCGGATCTGGATTTCGATGGGCACGCCGTGCATGCCGAACAGCGTGGTGTGCAACGACTGGTAGCCGTTGGCCTTGGGAATCGCGATGTAATCCTTGAAGCGACCGGGCAGCGGCTTGTACAGGTTGTGCACGGCGCCAAGCACGCGGTAGCAGGTATCGACCTTGTCGACGATGATGCGGAAGGCATACACGTCCATGATCTCGTTGAAGGCACGGCGCTTGCCGCGCATCTTCTTGTAGATGCCATAGAGGTGTTTCTGCCGGCCGCTGACCTCGCCCTCGATGCCGTCGGCAGCCAGGCAGTTGGCCAGCGAATGCTCGATCTTGGCGACGATCTCTTTGCGGTTGCCGCGTGCGCTTTTCACCGCCCGGTGAATCAGCGACGAGCGCATCGGGTGCATGGCCTTGAAGCCGAGGTCCTCGAACTCCACGCGCACGGTGTGCATGCCCAGGCGGTTGGCGATGGGGGCGTAGATTTCCAGGGTTTCCTTGGCGATGCGTCGGCGTTTTTCGCCGGACAGCACTTCCAGGGTGCGCATGTTGTGCAGGCGGTCGGCCAGCTTGACCAGGATCACGCGAATGTCGCGGGCCATGGCCATGGCCATCTTCTGGAAGTTTTCGGCCTGCGCCTCGGCCTTGGTCTCGAAGTTCATCTGGGTCAGCTTGCTGACCCCATCGACCAGTTCGGCCACCGTCTCGCCAAACTGCTGGCTGAGGGCTTCCTTGGCGATACCGGTGTCTTCGATCACATCGTGCAGCATGGCCGCCATCAGGCTTTGATGGTCCATGTGCATGTCGGCGAGGATGCTGGCCACGGCCAGCGGGTGGGTCACGTAGGGCTCGCCACTGCGGCGGCGCTGCCCATCGTGGGCCTGTTCGGCGTAGAAATAGGCGCGCCGGACCAGGTTGACCTGTTCGGGGCCAAGGTAGGTCGACAGCCGTTCGGCCAAGGCTTCTATACCCGGCATGGGTTCACCTCCTGCGGAGGACGAGGGCCTTGCGCCGTGCGACGTCGACCTGGCATCAATCAGACAGCCTCGTTGTTCTCGTCCTCGAAGGCGGCGAAGACCGGATCCTCGGTGACGATCTCTTCAGCGGCGATGAACTCGTTGGTGACGATGCCTTCGGCGATTTCACGCAGGGCAACAACGGTCGGTTTGTCGTTTTCCCACGCAACGCGTGGCTCTTTGCCGCCGGTCGCCAGCTGGCGAGCGCGCTTGGTCGAGAGCATGACCAGCTCGAAGCGGTTATCCACGTGTTCCAGGCAGTCTTCAACAGTTACGCGGGCCATGGTCTTCCTCAGTAGCAAATGCGGTGGGCGTGCAGCCCAGTAATGGGCAGGCGGACTCGATAGTATAAAAATTCACCAGCCAATAGGGAAGCGCTGTTTTGCCGGGCGGTCACCTTGAAGCACTGTGTTTGCTTCTTCGCGGGTTAACCTGCCCCCACAGGCACCGCCTACCCTGTGGGAGCGGGTTTTCCCGCGAAAGGGCCGGAACAGACAGCCGCAATACTTGAGCCGACGATAACCTCAGAGCATCGCGCCACGCAACCGCGGCGTCAGCTCTTCGAAAAGGGTCTGCACCGAGCGCAGCGCCCGGCAATCCGGCCGGGTCAGCAGCCACAGCTGGGTGTCGCAACCCGGCAGCGGTCCGCTCAGCGCATCCACGCCGGGCAGGGCGTGCACCATGTAGTCCGGCAGCGCCGCCACGCCCAGGCCGGCAGTTACCAGCTGGGCGATGGTCGACATGCCGCTGCACTGATAGCGCGGGCTCAACCCAGGGTGCTGCTGGTTGCGCCAGACCACTGTGGGGTGGTCCTGCATCGAGTCGTCGGGGGCGATCCATGGCACACCGGCGGGCGACTCGGCCAGGCGCTCGCGCCACTGCGGCTGGCCGCAGACCACATAGGAAGTGGACCCCAGGTTGCGACCCACCAGGTGCTCCGGTGGTGTGTTGGTCAGGCGCAGGGCAATGTCGGCATCACGCCGGCTGAGGTTGGCGAAGGTGTTCGAGGTGCCCATCTCCAGCGACAAGGCCGGGTAGTTGGGCATGAACTCGGCCAGCGCCGGCAGCAGCAGGCTATGCATCACCGCCTCGGTGCAGGTCACCCGCACCGTGCCGCTTACAACCTGCTCGCCACTGGTCATGGCAATGCGCGCCGCCTCCAGCGCCTGTTCCGCGCGCTCGGCCTGCTCGGCCAGGGCCTGGGCAGTGTCGGTCGGCAGGTAGCCCTTGCGGCTCTTTACGAACAAGGCGGTGCCCAGCGCCGACTCCAGCCGTCGGATCGAGCGGAATACCGTCGAAACGTCGACTTTGAGGAGCTCGGCGGCTTTGGCCAGCGAGCGGCCGCGCTCCAGTGCCAGGACCAGGGAGAGGTCAGCGTGGGTGATCTGATATTGCATTGGTGCACGCTCTGCTTGCCGAAATGCCAATGTCTGTTGCGTCGGGGCCATTTTATAGTGAAACGGCCCCCCGGAATCAATGCGTCCGGTCGGGTAACCAATCCCCACGATGGGAAAGTGAAAAAAACAACAGCTGCAACCATCGTCGCCCGTGAGGCGCCAGCCGTATCCCCACATCGCCGCAGCACATCAAAGGATGTACACCATGACGTCGGTAACCCCGTGCGCCAGTTCTTCCAGCGAGATGAATGACTTCCTCCAGGCCCATCCGGAAACGCAGTACGTCGACCTGCTGATCTCCGACATGAATGGCGTGGTACGTGGCAAGCGCATCGAGCGGGCCAGCCTGCACAAGGTGTACGAGAAAGGCATCAACCTGCCGGCTTCGCTGTTCGCCCTGGACATCAACGGTTCCACGGTAGAGAGCACCGGCCTTGGCCTGGACATTGGCGATGCCGACCGCATCTGCTTCCCTATCCCCGGCACGCTGTCGGATGAGCCGTGGCAGAAACGCCCCACCGCCCAGCTGCTGATGACCATGCACGAGATCGAAGGCGCGCCGTTTTTCGCCGACCCGCGTGAAGTGCTGCGTCAGGTGGTGAGCAAGTTCGACGATCTGGGCCTCACCATTTGCGCGGCGTTCGAGCTGGAGTTCTACCTGATCGATCAGGACAACCTCAACGGCCGCCCGCAGCCGCCGCGCTCGCCCATTTCCGGCAAACGTCCGCAGTCGACCCAGGTGTACCTGATCGACGACCTCGACGAATATGCCGACTGCCTGCAGGACATGCTCGAAGCGGCCAAGGAGCAGGGCCTGCCTGCCGATGCCATCGTCAAGGAAAGCGCCCCGGCGCAGTTCGAGGTCAACCTGCACCACGTGGCCGACCCGCTGAGGGCCTGCGACTACGCGATCCTGCTCAAGCGGCTGATCAAGAACGTTGCCTACGACCATGAAATGGACACCACCTTCATGGCCAAGCCCTACCCGGGCCAGGCCGGCAACGGCCTGCACGTGCATATCTCGCTGCTGGACAAGAAAACCGGCAAGAACATCTTTTCGAGCGATGACCCGCTGCAAAGCGACACGCTGCGCCACGCCATTGGTGGTGTGCTGGAGACCATGCCGGCGTCGATGGCCTTCCTCTGCCCGAACATCAACTCTTACCGCCGCTTCGGCGCGCAGTTCTACGTGCCCAATGCGCCGAGCTGGGGCCTGGACAACCGCACCGTGGCCGTGCGCGTGCCTACCGACAGCAGCGAAAACGTGCGCCTGGAACACCGCGTGGCCGGCGCCGATGCCAACCCGTACCTGATGCTCGCGGCAATCCTTGCCGGCGTGCATCACGGCCTGACCAACAAGGTCGAGCCGGATGCCCCGATCGAGGGCAACTCATACGAGCAGCTGGAACAGAGCCTGCCGAACAACCTGCGTGATGCCCTGCGCGCGCTGGACGACAGCGAAGTGCTCAACCAATACATCAGCCCGGACTACATCGATATCTTCGTGGCCTGCAAGGAAAGCGAGCTGGCCGAGTTCGAAGTGTCGATTTCCGACCTTGAGTACAACTGGTACCTGCACACGGTGTAAGCCCATGAGCGCAAATGCGGTCCCCTTGATCGGTGTCAGCGCCTGCCGCCAGCAGGTGGGGAAGAACTCGTCGCACACGGTAGGCGACAAGTATATCGAGGCGGCCGGCTTTGCCGGTTTGCCGCTGATCCTGCCGGCCCGAGACGGGGGCAGCGACACGCAGGCGCTGTTGGCCCGGCTGCACGGCATTGTTTTTACCGGCTCGCCTTCAAATATCGAACCGCATCATTACAATGGCGCCCCTAGCGTAGCCGGTACCCGGCACGATCTGGCGCGCGATCGCCTGACCCTGCCGCTGCTGCAGGCAGCGATTGCCGCCGGCGTGCCAGTGTTCTGCATCTGCCGTGGCTACCAGGAACTGAATGTGGCGCTTGGCGGCAGCCTGCACCAGCGCGTGCAGGAAATGCCCGGGTACCTTGACCACCGCGAACCTGAGGACGCACCCCTGGAGGTGCAATACGGCCCTCGTCACCCTGTCGGCATCGAGCCAGGCGGGTTGTTCGAGCGCCTGGGCCTGGCGGCGCAGTTCGAGGTCAACTCGCTGCACAGCCAGGGCATCGACCGCCTCGCCCCGGGCTTGCGTGTCGAGGCACGGGCCCCGGATGGCCTGATCGAAGCGGTATCCATGCCTGCGGCGCCGGGCTTTGTGCTTGGCGTGCAGTGGCACCCGGAGTGGCGCTTCACCGAAAACCCGGTCTCGCTGCGCCTGTTCCAGGCGTTTCGCGAGGCCTGCGTTGCCTACGCGGCACGGGAGGGCGCACGGCAGGAGACATTCTGACGTCAGCCGAAGGTCTTGGATGACTGGTTCCCGGCAGCAAGCTTTCAATGAGTGAAAGCAGGCCTTGTGCGCAAGGCCTGCGAAAACAATTCCAAAATTTACGGCAAATACTCATGAGCAATTATACAGAAGCCGGCCGCCCACCCGATGTGGCGGCCGACGCGGGCAACACCCAACGCGGCAAGGGCTTGGCCAAAGGCCGCCTGGGCCTGCTGGCCAGCGTGGTGCTGGGCATTTCCACCATCGCCCCGGTCTACACCCTGACGGGCGCCCTTGGCCCGACCGTGCGCGAGGTGGGTGCCCACCTGCCCGCCGTGTTCATCGTCGGCTTCCTGCCGATGCTGCTGGTGGCCCTGGGCTACCGTGAACTGAACTCGGCAGAACCGGACAGCGGTACTTCGTTTACCTGGTCGGCGCGTGCCTTCGGCCCGATGATCGGCTGGATCGGCGGCTGGGGGCTGGTGGTCGCCACTACCATCGTGCTGTCGAACCTGGCGGGGGTGGCGGTCGATTTCTTCTACCTGTTCCTTGGCCAGATCACCGGCAAGCATGAACTGGCAGCGTTGGCCGACAATCTGCTGATCAACATCAGCACCTGTTGCGTGTTCATCGGCCTGGCCGTGTGGATCTGCTGTCGCGGCATCGCCACCACCATGACCGTGCAGTACGGCCTGGTGGCCCTGCAGTTGCTGGTGCTGATCGGCTTTGCCTTTGCCGCCTTCGGCGGCACCACTGCGCCGCCACCGCTGGCGTTCGATTTCGCCTGGTTCAACCCGTTCGGTGTCGAGTCGTTCTCGGCCTTTGCCGCCGGGCTGTCGCTGTCGATCTTCATCTTCTGGGGCTGGGACACGTGCCTGACCGTCAGCGAAGAGTCGGTGGGCAGCGAAGAGGTGCCGGGCAAGGCCGCTACCTGGACCGTGATGTTGATCCTCGGCCTGTACTTGTTCACCGCCATCGCCACCCTGCAGTTTGCCGGTATCAGCGAAACCGGGCTGGGCCTGAACAACCCGCGCATCCAGGAGAACGTCTTCGCCCACCTGGCCGGCCCGGTCATGGGGCCGCTGGCAATCCTGATGTCCATCGCCGTGCTGGCCAGCACCGCGGCATCGCTGCAGTCCACCTTCGTGGCACCGGCGCGCACCCTGTTGGCCATGGGTTACTACGGTGCGGTGCCGCAGAAGTTCGCCAGCGTCTGCCCGCGCTCGCAGACCCCGCGCTACGCCACCATTTGCGCTGGCCTGGCAGCAGGCCTGTTCTACGTGACCATGCGTACCCTGAGCGAGAACGTGCTGGCGGACACCATCACCGCGTTGGGCATGATGATCTGCTTCTACTATTCGCTGACTGCGTTCGCCTGCGTCTGGTATTTCCGCGCCAGCCTGTTCGACAGCCTGCGTCACTTCATCATGCGCGGCCTGTGCCCGCTGGTCGGTGGGGTTATCCTGTCGGTGATCTTCGCGCGGACCGCCATCGACAGCGCCTCGCCGGACTTCGGCAGTGGCTCGCATGTGGGCGGGTTGGGGCTGGTATTCGTGATTGCCGCGATCATCTCGGTGCTCGGCATCGGGCTGATGATGCTGTCGCGCATGCGGGCGCCGGCTTACTTCCTGGGGGCTACCCTGCGTCAGCAGGCTACCCTGCCTTTGCAGGAATGAAGCGGCGGGGCGCTTTGCGCCCCTTTCGCGGCACAAGGCCGCTCCTACAAAGGCACGGCGTACGCTGTCAAATGTAGGAGCGGCCTTGTGCCGCGAAAGGGCTGCAAAGCAGCCCCGTGTGGTATCTCAGGAGAGCAGTTCTTTCAGCAGCCCGCTGTTTCGCTGTTGCTGCTTCTTCAGCAGCAGGCGATTCGAGCGGAACACCGCTTTCAAGTCTTCCAGCGCCGCGTCGAAATCATCATTGATGATCACGTAGTCATACTCGTCGTAGTGCACCATCTCGCTGACCGCTTCCTTCATGCGCCCGGCGATGATTGCTTCGCTGTCCTGCCCGCGGCCGTCCAGGCGCTGACGAAGCGCTTCCTGGCTTGGCGGCAGGATGAACACCGACAACGCCTGCGGCATCAGCTTGCGCACCTGCTGGGCGCCTTGCCAGTCGATCTCCAGGATCAGGTCATAGCCCTGGTCCAGGGTCTGCTGCAGCGCACTGCGCGAGGTGCCGTAGAAGTTGCCGAACACTTCGGCATGCTCCAGGAAGTCGCCTTGCTGGATCAGCGCCTTGAACTCCTCGTGGACAACGAAGTGGTAGTTCACCCCGTGTTCCTCGCCCGGGCGCATGGCGCGGGTGGTGTGCGAGACCGAGACGCGAATTTGCTGGTCGTCCTTGGTCAGGGCTGTTACCAGACTGGTCTTCCCGGCGCCCGAAGGGGCCGAAACGATGTAGAGGGTGCCGCTGCTGTGGTTCATGGTCGGGTTGGCCTTACTCGATGTTCTGTACTTGTTCACGCATCTGTTCGATCAATACCTTCAGGTTGACCGCCGCTTGCGTGCTGCGTGGGTCGAAGGCCTTGGAGCCGAGGGTGTTGGCTTCGCGGTTGAGTTCCTGCATCAGGAAGTCCAGGCGTCGGCCGGCGGCGCCGCCACCCTTGAGCACGCGGCGCACTTCGGTGACGTGAGTGCTGAGGCGGTCGAGTTCCTCGGCCACGTCGCTCTTCTGGGCCAGCATCACCATTTCCTGCTCCAGGCGCTGCGGGTCGAGTTCGGCCTGCATGTCGCCGAAACGGTCGAGAATCTTCTGCCGCTGCGCCGCCAGCATCTGCGGCACCAGGGCGCGCAGGGTGGTGACTTCGCTGGTCATGTTGTCCAGGCGCTCGTT
This sequence comes from Pseudomonas sp. SIMBA_068, assembly GCF_046534705.1. Classification (NCBI taxonomy): domain Bacteria; kingdom Pseudomonadati; phylum Pseudomonadota; class Gammaproteobacteria; order Pseudomonadales; family Pseudomonadaceae; genus Pseudomonas; species Pseudomonas sp. SIMBA_068. The sequence goes on along the minus strand of NZ_JAWRYI010000010.1, from coordinate 64,243 downwards.
GATCAGCCGGGCCAGTTCCTGGCCTTCGCGCTGGCGGCCGGCCTTGAGTTCGGCCAGTGCTTCTTCGAACAGGGCCATGGCTTCGGCGTTCAGCGCCTGTGGGTCACTGGTGTCGGCCACCAGCACACCCGGCCACGACAGCACTTCCAGCGGGTTCAGCGGTGCCGGCTGCTTGATCAGGCCGGCCACTTCCTCGGCGGCTGCGACCAGCTGTGCCGCGCGCTCGCGGTCTACCTTCAGCGGCTTGCCGTTGCTGTCTTCATTGAGGCGCAGCGTACATTCCACCTTGCCCCGCGAAAGGCCCTGGCGCAGGCCTTCACGCACGGCACCTTCGAGGTCGCGCAGGGCCTCGGGCAGGCGCAGGTGGGGTTCCAGGTAACGGTGGTTGACCGAACGCAGCTCCCAGATCAGGGTGCCTTGGCTGCCGGCGCGCTCGACACGAGCAAAAGCGGTCATGCTGTGCACCATGGGGAGTACCTCGCGTAGATGAATGAACGGTGGGAGCCTCTCGGCTGCAAGGCGCAGGATTGTAGCGCAGTGGGGCCTCGGCGCCCAATCCACCTATGTTACAGAGGGGTGGCCATGGCAGTCGGAAAAGGCGACGGGCTGTGTCGGGCGCGACAATAGGCATGTCTTCCCCGCGCTGCGGGCTCTATAATGCTCGGCAGATTCAAAGTCCCAGTACAGGTATCCCAGATGAAACGTCCAAGTGGTCGCGCCGCCGATCAGCTCCGCTCGATCCGCATCACCCGCAACTACACCAAGCACGCCGAAGGGTCGGTACTGGTCGAGTTCGGTGACACCAAGGTCATCTGCACGGTCAGCGTGGAAAACGGTGTGCCGCGCTTCCTCAAAGGCCAGGGCCAAGGTTGGCTGACGGCCGAGTACGGCATGCTGCCGCGCTCCACCGGTGAGCGTAACCAGCGCGAAGCCAGCCGTGGCAAGCAGGGTGGCCGCACCCTCGAAATCCAGCGCCTGATCGGCCGTTCGCTGCGCGCCGCGCTGGACATGAGCAAGCTGGGTGACATCACCCTGTATGTCGACTGCGACGTGATCCAGGCCGATGGCGGCACCCGTACTGCGTCCATCACCGGTGCCATGGTCGCCCTGTGCGACGCCTTGGCGGTGATCAAGAAGCGCGGCGGCCTGAAGGGCGGCAACCCGCTCAAGCACATGATTGCTGCCGTGTCGGTAGGCATGTACCAGGGCGAAGCCGTCCTCGACCTGGACTACCCGGAAGACTCCGCTGCCGAAACCGACCTGAACGTGGTGATGACCAGCGCCGGTGGCTTCATCGAAGTGCAGGGCACCGCCGAAGGCGCGCCGTTCCAGCCGGAAGACTTCAACGCCATGCTCGCCCTGGCGCAGAAGGGCATGAACGATATCTTCGAGCTGCAGCAGGCTGCTCTGGCTGACTGACTGTTCCTGTAGATACGAAAAAGCCGACATCAATGTCGGCTTTTTCGTGTTTGAACAGCAATCAGATGGTCAACGTCCAGTCATAGTCCACGATCAGCGGCGCATGCTGGGAGAAGCGCGGCTGACGCGGCAGGCGGGCGTTGCGCACGAAGCGGCGCAGGCCCGGGGTGAGGATCTGGTAGTCGAACCGGTAGCCCAGGTTGAGCATCTCGGCCTGCTCGTTGTCCGGCCACCAGCTGTACTGGTCGCCTTCACGGCTGACTTCGCGCAGGGCATCGACGTAGCCCATCTCGCCGGTGATCGCATCCATCCAGGCGCGTTCCGGCGCCAGGAAGCCCGGTGACTGCTGGCTGTCACGCCAGTTCTTGATATCGAGCTTCTGCTGCGCCACGTAGAACGAGCCGCAATAGATGTATTCGCGACGTTTGCGACGCTGTTTGTCCAGGTACTTGGCGAAGTCGTCCATCAACTTGAATTTCTGGTTCAAGTCTTCGTCGCCGTTCATGCCCGAAGGCAGCAGCAGGCTGGCAATACTGACTTTGTCGAAATCTGCTTGCAGGTAACGCCCGTAGCGGTCGGCTGTCTCGAAGCCCAGGCCGGTGATGACTGCCTTGGGCTGCATGCGCGAGTAAAGGGCCACACCACCTTGGGCAGGCACCTCCGCGTCGCAGGCATAAAGGAAATAGCCATCGAGCTGGAAAGCTGGGTCATCGAGTTCAAAGGCCGAGGCGCGGGTATCCTGAAGGCAGATGACGTCGGCATTCTGGGCTTGTAGCCAGCTGAGCAAACCACGCTCGGCCGCAGCCTGAATGCCATTTACGTTCACACTGATGATCCGCATAAATGGCCCCAAAAATCTCGTGCGTGTATGATACCCGAGCTCAACCCATTTAGCTAAATCCGTGGTGTCCGGGACTATTCATGCAGCCGTATCAGCGCGACTTTATCCGTTTTGCCATCGATCGCGGGGTACTGCGTTTCGGTGAATTCACCCTGAAATCGGGGCGTACCAGCCCGTATTTCTTCAATGCCGGCCTGTTCAACACCGGTTCTGCATTGGCCGAGCTGGGGCGGTGCTATGCCGCAGCCATCGTCGATAGCAAGATCCCGTTCGACGTGCTGTTCGGCCCGGCCTACAAGGGTATCCCTCTGGCGGCGACCACTGCCGTGGCCCTTGCCGATCAACATCAGCTCGACGTGCCATGGTGCTTCAACCGCAAGGAAGCCAAGGGCCACGGCGAAGGCGGCAGCCTGGTCGGCGCGCCGCTGGCCGGTGATGTGCTGATCATCGACGACGTGATCACCGCCGGTACCGCTATCCGCGAGGTCATGCAGATCATCAACGCCCAGCAGGCCAAGGCCGCTGGCGTGCTGATCGCGCTCAACCGCGAAGAGCGCGGCAATGGCGAACTGTCGGCGATCCAGGAAGTGGAACGCGACTTCGGTATCCCGGTGGTCAGCATCGTTTCGCTGACCCAGGTGCTGGAGTTCCTGGCCGATGACCCGCAGCTCAAGCAGCATCTGCCGGCTGTCGAGGCTTACCGGGCGCAGTACGGGATCTGATCCTGGCTTGGAAATGAAAAAGGCGACCCTTCATGAGGGTCGCCTTTTTTGTGCTGCCTGTCCCGGCGATGAGGCCGGGACAGATCAACGATCAGCGTGGCTTGCGATTGGTAATCAGGGTACCCACGCCGCTGTCGGTGAAGATCTCCAGCAGCACCGCGTTCGGTACGCGGCCGTCGATGATGTGCGAGCTGTTCACGCCACCCTGCACCGCATCCAGTGCGCACTTGATCTTCGGCAGCATGCCGCCGTAGATGGTGCCGTCGGCGATCAGTTCGTTGACCTGCTCGGTGGTCAGGCCGGTCAGTACCTGGCCTTGCTTGTCCATCAGGCCGGCGATGTTGGTCAGCAGCATCAGCTTCTCGGCCTTCAGCGCCTCGGCTACCTTGCCTGCCACCAGGTCGGCGTTGATGTTGTACGACTCACCGTTGGCGCCCACGCCGATCGGCGCGATCACCGGGATGAAGTCACCCTTCACCAGCATGTTCAGCAGGTCGGTGTTCACGCTCACCACTTCGCCCACGTGGCCGATGTCGATGATTTCCGGGGTGGTCATCTCGGGCGTCTGGCGGCTGACGGTCAGCTTGCGGGCGCGGATCAGCTCCGCGTCCTTGCCGGTCAGGCCGATGGCGCTGCCGCCGTGGCGGTTGATCAGGTTGACGATGTCCTTGTTGACCTGGCCACCCAGCACCATCTCCACCACGTCCATGGTCGCCGAGTCGGTGACGCGCATGCCGTCGATGAAGTGGCTTTCGATCGACAGGCGCTTGAGCAGGTCGCCGATCTGCGGGCCACCACCGTGGACCACCACTGGGTTGATGCCCACAGCCTTCATCAGCACGATGTCACGGGCGAAGCCTGTTTTCAGCTCCTCGCTTTCCATCGCGTTGCCGCCGTACTTGATCACCAGGGTCTTGCCGACAAAGCGGCGGATGTAAGGCAGTGCTTCGGACAAAACCTCGGCTACATGGGAAGCGGCATCGCGATCGAGGGTCATGCAGGGCTCCTGTAAGGAACAGATAGTCGGTCAGAACGGCAGTTGCAGCTCAGGCTCAACCCGCAGCAACTGGGTACGGAATACATCCTTGATACGTTGCAATTCGGCGTCGCTGTCGGCCTCGAAGCGCAGCACCAGCACCGGCGTGGTGTTGGAGGCGCGAACCAGGCCCCAGCCGTGGGGATAGTCGACCCGCACACCGTCGATGGTGGTCAGGCTGGCTTCGCCCCAGTCGGCGTCGCGTTGCAGTGCATCAATGATGCTGAATTTACCCTCGTCGGTCACATCAATATTGATTTCCGGCGTGGAAATATCGTTCGGGAAGGCGGCAAACAGGTTTTCGGCGCTCTGCCCGGCCTTGCTGAGGATCTCCAGCAGGCGCGCGGCGCTGTAGATGCCATCGTCAAAACCGTACCAACGTTCCTTGATGAAGATATGACCGCTCATTTCGCCGGCCAGCAGCGAACCGGTCTGTTTCATCTTCTTCTTGATCAACGAATGGCCGGTCTTCCACATCAGTGCACGGCCGCCGTGCTGTTCGATCAGCGGGGTCAGGCGACGGGTGCATTTGACGTCGAAGATGATCTCGGCGCCCGGGTTGCGTGCCAGCACGTCCTGGGCAAACAGCATCAGCAGGCGGTCGGGGTAGACGATGCTGCCGGTGTTGGTCACCACGCCGACGCGGTCGCCGTCACCGTCGAAGGCCAGGCCGATGTCGGCACCGGTTTCCTTGACCTTGGCGATCAGGTCTTCGAGGTTTTCCGGCTTGCCCGGGTCCGGGTGGTGATTGGGGAAGTTCCCGTCGACCTCGCAGAACAGCGGGATCACTTCGCAGCCCAGGGCTTCGATCAGCTGCGGTGCGACCACGCCGGCAGCGCCGTTGCCGCAGTCCACCACCACTTTGAGTTTTTTGGCCAGTTTCACGTCGCTGACGATCTGCTGGAAATAACGCTCCAGGATTTCGACTTTTTCCACGCGGCCTTCGGCCAAGGTCAGGTCGTTGGTTTTCAGGCGGGTCAGCAGGGCCTGGATCTGTTCGTTGGCCAGGGTGTCGCCGGCGATGACGATCTTGAAACCGTTGTAGTCCGACGGGTTGTGGCTGCCGGTCAGCATCACGCCCGACTTGCCGGCCAGCACGTTGGCCGCGTAGTACAGCGCCGGGGTGGGCACCAGGCCGACGTCGCTGACCTGGCAACCGGCGTCAACCAGGCCCTTGATCAGCTGCTCGACCAGCATCGGGCCCGACAGGCGGCCATCGCGGCCTACAGAAACCTGCGGTTCACCCTGGGCCAGGCTCTGCGCGCCGATGGCGCGGCCGATCCAGTAGGCGGTTTCGGCGTGGAGGGTTTTGCCGACCACGCCGCGGATGTCATACGCGCGGAAAATGCTGTCGGGTAGTGCGGCGGGGACCAGGTGGGCCATATCGTTCATCTCTGGAAGCTCCATTAGTCAAAGGCTTTCTGGGCAGGCGCAAACTGAACGCTTGGACGGTGCTTTCGCCAGAGAGTTCGCCATCCTTGGCCTGAACGGTCATTTGCCGGCTCAGTGGCTGCCGGAGTGACCGAAGCCGCCAGCGCCACGCTGGCTTTCATCGAACGCTTCGACGATGTCGAAGTGGGCCTGTACCACCGGGACCAGCACCAACTGGGCGATACGTTCGCCAACCGCGATGGTGAACGGCGTGTTGCCACGGTTCCAGCACGACACCATCAGCTCGCCTTGGTAGTCCGAGTCGATCAGGCCGACCAGGTTGCCCAGCACGATGCCGTGCTTATGGCCCAGGCCCGAGCGCGGCAGGATCATCGCTGCCAGGCCCGGGTCGCCAATGTAGATCGACAGGCCGGTAGGAATCAGCAGGGTCTGGCCGGGCTCGAGGACGGTGTCCTCCTTGAGCAGGGCGCGCAGGTCCAGGCCGGCGGAGCCGGGGGTGGCGTAGGTCGGCAGCGGGAATTCGCTGCCCAGGCGTGGGTCGAGGATCTTGGCTTGAAGAGCGTGCATGTAACTTATTGAACCTGGTTGAGCCGATCGGCGATGAAGGCGACCAGTTGCCGGGCGATCTTGCCCTTGCTGGTCTGCGCGAAGAGGGTCTGGTGCTGCTGGCGGTCGATCACGGTCAAGGCGTTTTCTTCGCTGTTGAAGCCGATGCTGGGGTTGGCCACATCATTGGCGACGATCAGGTCGAGGTTCTTGTCCTTGAGCTTGCGCGTGGCGTAATCGAGCAGGTGTTCGGTTTCGGCGGCGAAGCCGACGCTGAACGGGCGGTCGCTGCGGCCAGCAATGGTGGCAAGGATATCGGGATTGCGCACCATCTGCAGCAGCATGCCGTCGCCGGTCGTAGGATCTTTCTTCAACTTTTGCGTGGCAACGACCTCCGGGCGGTAGTCCGCAACCGCCGCCGAGGCGATGAACAGGTCGCACGGCATGGCCGCTTCACAGGCCGCGAGCATGTCCCGCGCGCTGACCACGTCGATGCGGCTGACCCGGTCGGGGGTTGGCAGGTGCACAGGGCCGGTAACGAGGGTGACCCGAGCCCCGGCCTCGGCAGCCGCTTCGGCCAGGGCGAAGCCCATCTTGCCGGAGCTATGATTGGTGATGTAGCGCACCGGGTCGATGTTTTCCTGGGTCGGGCCGGCGGTGATCAGCACGTGCTTGCCGGTCAGCGCCTGGCGCTTGAAGCTTTCTGCGGCGCACCAGGCCAGGTCGGTGGCTTCGAGCATGCGGCCCAGGCCCACGTCGCCACAGGCCTGGCTGCCGGACGCCGGGCCGAACACCTGGATGCCACGGCTCTTGAGCAGTTCGAGGTTGGCCTGGGTAGCCGGGTCGCGCCACATGGCCTGGTTCATGGCCGGGGCCACGGCGACGGTGGCGTCAGTGGCCAGCACCAGGGTGGTCAGCAGGTCGTCGGCCATGCCTTGGGCCATGCGCGCCATGAGGTCGGCCGTGGCCGGGGCGATCAGCACCAGGTCGGCCCACTTGGCCAGTTCGATATGGCCCATGGCCGCTTCGGCGGCAGGGTCAAGCAGGTCCATGTGCACCGGGTGGCCCGACAGCGCCTGCAGGGTCAGCGGGGTGATGAACTCGGCACCACCACGGGTCATGACGACGCGCACCTGCGCGCCGTGCTCCAGGAGACGGCGGATCAGCTCGGCGCTTTTGTAGGCGGCAATGCCGCCACCCACGCCGAGAACGATGCGCTTGCGATACAGCCGCTGCATAGGCTTGCCTTTTTCCAGTGAGAGCGGGCGGCGACGTTTGAAATTGCCTGCGGCAGTACGTCGCATGTACGAGGCGAAATAGATTAACACAGGGTCGAAATGGGCCGCAGCAAGGGCAGGGGGCGGGGATGAATATCAGGGAATGGCCGGCGCAAGAACGGCCGCGGGAGAAGTTGCTGCTGCGCGGGGCTGCTGCGCTCTCGGATGCAGAGTTGCTCGCCGTATTGCTGGGCTCGGGGGTTGCCGGGCGCAATGTGCTGGACCTTGCGCGAGGGCTGCTGGTGCGTTTTGGCGGGCTTAGGCAGTTTCTTGAGGCCGAACGCGAAGCGGTGCTGCGCGAGCCGGGCATTGGCACCGTGAAATACGCACAGTTACAGGCGCTGTTGGAGATTGGCCGGCGTTATCTGGATGAGAACCTCGAGCGCGCACCGGCGCTAGAGGGCCCAGCGGCGGTGCGGCGCTATCTCAAGGCCATGTTGCGCCATGAGATCAGTGAGGTGTTCGGTTGCCTGTTTCTGGATACCAAGCACCGCCCATTGGCGTTTGAGATCCTGTTCAGGGGCACGATAGACCGGGCCAGTGTCTACCCACGGGAGGTAGTGCGCCGGGCACTGCTGCACAACGCGGCGGCGCTGATCCTGTGCCACAACCATCCTTCAGGCCACAACGAGCCGAGCCAGGACGATGTCCATCTGACCTTGTCGCTGAAGCGGGGGTTGGCGTTGATCGACGTGCGGGTGCTGGACCACATCATCATCGGCGACGGGGAGCCGTTGTCGATGGTCGAGCATGGGTGGATTGTGGCTTAGGCCTTGGTACTGCCTGTGCTGGCCTTTTTGCGGGCAAGCCCGCAAAGGGGCCAGCACAGGGTTACTTGGTCACCGACACCTTGCTGAAATCCAGCCGCCCGAAGGGGCTCACCTGGTACCCCTCCACACCTTGGCGCAGCAGCGTCGCCGCCTTCGGGTGCGCCAGCGGTACCCACAGCGCCTGTTGCTGGATCAACGTCTGCGCCTGCTGGTACAGCCGGCTACGCACACTCTGGTCGTTGGTGGTGCGCCCGGCGCTGATCAGCTGGTCCAGGCGGTTGTCGCAGAAGCGGGCAAAGTTGGTCCCCGACTCGACCGCAGCGCATGAAAACTGCGGGCTGAGGAAGTTGTCCGGGTCGCCGTTGTCGCCCGCCCAGCCCATGAACAGCAGGTCGTGCTCGCCGGCCTTGGCGCGGCGGATCAACTCGCCCCATTCGATTACGCGGATCTCGGCCTTGACGCCGATCTTGGCCAGGTCGGCCTGCAGCATCTGCGCGCCAAGGCTGGGGTTGGGGTTGAGCAGGCTGCCCGACGGGCGGGTCCAGATGGTGGTGCTGAAGCCATCGCCCAAGCCGGCCTTGGTCAGCAGGGCCTTGGCTTTCTTCAGGTCCAGCGGGTAGCCGGGCAGGTCCTTGGCATAGCTCCAGGTGCTGGGCGGGTAGGGGCCGTTGGCGGCCACTGCGGAGCCTTCGAACACGGCCTTGAGGTAGGCCTGCTTGTCGAACGCCAGGTTGATGGCCTGGCGCACTTCCGGTTTGTCCAGCGGCGGGTGCTGGCTGTTGATGGCGACGAAGGCAGTCATGAATGCCGGGGTCGTGGCCACCTTGAGGTTGCCGTCCTTGCCTGCTTCGGCAATGTCCAGCGGCTTGGGCGACAGGGCCACTTGGCACTCGCCACGCTTGAGCTTCTGCAGGCGCACGTTGGCATCGGTGGTAATGGCGAAGATCAGCGGGTCGACCGCCGGCTTGCCGGCAAAGTAGTCAGGGTTGGCGCGATAGCGCACCACGGCGTCTTTCTGGAAGCGCTGGAAGACGAACGGCCCGGTGCCGATCGGCTGGTTGTTGAGCTTCTCGGGCGTGCCGGCCTTCAGCAGCTTGTCGGCATATTCGGCGGAGTAGATCGAGGCGAAGCCCATGCTCAGCGTGGCCAGGAATGTGGCGTCCGGGTGGCTGAGGGTAAAGCGCACGGTGTTTGGCGCCGGCGCCTCGATTGCCTTGATCAGGCTGCCCAGTTGCAGCGACTGGGCATGCGGGTAGCCACCCGGTGCGGTCTTGTGCCAGGCATGGGCGGGGTAGAGCATGCGCTGGAAGCTGAACAGCACGTCGTCGGCGTTCAGCTCACGGCCTGGCTTGAAGTAGGGGGTGGTGTGGAATTTCACGCCATCGCGCAGGGTGAAATCATACACCAGGCCGTCGGCCGACACCGTCCAGCTGGCTGCCAGGCTCGGCACCACCTTGCCTTGCGCCGCGTCGAACTCCACCAGGCGGTTCATCAGCACGTCAGCTGTGGCGTTGGTGGTGGTCAGCGAGTTGTACTGCACCACGTCGAAGCCTTCGGGGCTGGCTTCGCTGCAAACGCTCAGCGGCGCGGCCTGGGCTACGCCGGCAGCGAACAGGGCGCCGGCGGCGAACAGTGAGTTGAACAATAAGGAAAGGGCGGCAGCACGCATGGTGGCTCCTTGGCTGTCGGTGGCCCATCTGCCAGTGCAGTCTGGAAAAGGCCTACCCTAGTGCGCCCGTCGGTAAATGACCACACCCTTTTTTACAAATATGGCGACGAGTGGTCGACGGCCGACGGGGCCTGCCGCTATGCTGGCCCGGCACGTTCTGGGTTGCGTCAATGTGTATCTAGTGTTGTTGCAGCCAAGTCTTTCTGGTATAAAGCAGCGCTCTTTTCTAGGGGCTCGGCCTGTCGCATAAGCGGATCCGGTCGATAAGACCTCCAGAATCACGGCGCCCAGGCGCCAAAGACTGAGAGATTAAGCGGCCAACCCATGCCGGGTTGGGCATGTGGTTTTAGAGGGCTGAGTCATGTCGAGAGTCTGTCAAGTTACTGGTAAGGGTCCAGTAACCGGGAACAACATTTCCCACGCAAACAACAAAACCCGTCGTCGTTTCCTGCCGAACCTGCAGCACCACCGTTTCTGGGTTGAATCCGAGAAGCGTTTCGTGCGTCTGCGCGTTTCCGCCAAGGGCATGCGTATCATCGACAAGCGCGGCATCGACGCCGTTCTGGTTGACATCCGTAAAGCTGGCGCCAAGGTTTAAGGGAGAACATCATGCGTGAATTGATCCGTCTGGTTTCGAGTGCCGGTACCGGCCACTTCTACACCACCGACAAGAACAAGCGCACCACCCCGGACAAAATCGAGATCAAGAAATATGATCCGGTTGTTCGCAAGCACGTGGTGTACAAGGAAGCCAAGATCAAGTAATTGATCGGCAACCTGAAAAAACCCGCTTCCGAAAGGACGCGGGTTTTTTTATGTCTGTCAGGGCGTCTTCGCGGGCCTTACTTCTGCTCGAACATGACATAGATCTTGCGGCAAGGCTCCAGCACTTCCCAAGTGCCCGTGAACCCGGCAGGGATGACAAACCGATCACCGGCACGCAGGGTCTTGGCCCCGCCATCCTGGTCGCGCAGCACCGAAACGCCCTGGACGATTTCGCAATACTCATGCTCGGTGTAGTTCACCGTCCACTGCCCCACCTCGCCTTCCCACACGCCTGCGGCAAACTGCCCGCAAGGGCTGGAGTAGTGGTTGTAGACCGCCTGGTCTGGCTCGCCCTTGAGGATTTTCTCCGCCGCCGGGCGGTAGCGTTCGGCCTCGGTGATGACCTGCGCGAAGTCGATGATGCTGTCGATTCTCATGGTGCGGCTCCTGTTTTTGTTTAATAAAATGAACATCAGTAGGCTTTTCAGCCTTTCGTGTCAAATATATTGATAGTTTACACCGGCTGGTTTAGGGTATCGCTTGCCAGTGTGCGCTCGTCGCCCGGCCAGAATTCTGACAACGCCTGTGAGTCCTCAGTGCGGCGTTGCACCTAAACAAGAGGAGGAGTTTCGTATGACTACCCTGACCCGTGCGGACTGGGAACAACGTGCCCAGCAACTGAAGATCGAAGGCCGCGCCTTCATCAACGGCGAATACACCGATGCCGCATCCGGTGAAACCTTCGAGTGCCTGAGCCCGGTCGACGGACGCTTCCTGGCCAAGGTTGCCAGCTGCGACCTGGCCGATGCCAACCGCGCTGTGGAAAACGCCCGCGCCACCTTCAACGCCGGTGTGTGGTCGCAACTGGCCCCGGCCAAGCGCAAGGCCAAGCTGATCCGCTTCGCCGACCTGCTGCGCAAGAACGTTGAAGAGCTGGCGCTGCTTGAAACCCTGGACATGGGCAAGCCGATTGGCGACTCCTCCAGCATCGACATCCCGGGTGCGGCTCAAGCCATTCACTGGACTGCCGAAGCCATCGACAAGGTCTACGACGAAGTCGCCCCGACCCCGCATGACCAGCTTGGCCTGGTTACCCGCGAGCCGGTAGGTGTGGTCGGTGCCATCGTACCGTGGAACTTCCCGCTGCTGATGGCCTGCTGGAAGCTCGGCCCTGCATTGGCCACCGGTAACTCGGTCGTACTCAAACCGTCCGAAAAATCGCCGCTGACCGCCATTCGCATTGCCCAGCTGGCGATCGAAGCCGGTATCCCGGCTGGCGTGCTGAACGTGCTGCCAGGCTATGGCCACACCGTAGGCAAGGCCCTGGCCCTGCACATGGACGTCGACACCCTGGTGTTCACAGGTTCGACCAAGATCGCCAAGCAGCTGATGGTGTACGCAGGCGAATCGAACATGAAGCGCATCTGGCTGGAAGCCGGTGGCAAGAGCCCGAACATCGTCTTCGCCGACGCGCCGGACCTGCAAGCTGCTGCCGAAGCCGCTGCCAGCGCCATCGCCTTCAACCAGGGCGAAGTGTGCACCGCAGGCTCGCGCCTGCTGGTCGAGCGTTCGATCAAGGACAAGTTCCTGCCGATGGTGGTCGAGGCCCTGAAAGGCTGGAAACCAGGCAACCCGCTGGACCCACAGACCACGGTCGGTGCCCTGGTTGACACCCAGCAGATGAACACCGTGCTGTCGTACATCGAGGCTGGCCACAAGGACGGCGCCACGCTCCTGGCCGGCGGCAAGCGCACCCTGGAAGAGACTGGCGGCACCTACGTCGAGCCGACCATCTTCGACGGCGTGACCAATGCCATGCGCATTGCCCAGGAAGAAATCTTCGGCCCGGTGCTGTCGGTGATTGCCTTCGACACCGCCGAAGAGGCCATCGCCATTGCCAACGACACGCCATACGGCCTGGCCGCTGGCATCTGGACGTCGGACATTTCCAAGGCCCACAAGACCGCCCGTGCCGTGCGCGCTGGCAGCGTCTGGGTCAACCAGTACGACGGCGGCGACATGACCGCACCGTTCGGTGGCTTCAAGCAGTCGGGCAACGGTCGTGACAAGTCGCTGCATGCGCTGGAGAAATACACCGAGCTGAAGGCGACCTGGATCAAGCTGTAACTCCAGGGGGCCGCGTTGCGGCCCAATCGCCGGCAAGCCAGCTCCCACAGGTTCTTCGCAGCCCGCAAGGCCTCCGTTGTACCTGTGGGAGCCCGGCTTGCCGGCGATGGGCTGCACAGCAGCCCCAACAATAGCCGGGTCGGCTCACGCTGACCCGGCTTCGTCGTTTTTGCTGTTCACGAATTCTGGCTGGGAGGCTGCAATGCGTTGGGGTACCTACTTCGCCGTACTGGCATCGGTGCTCAGTGTCGGGCTGGCGCTTGGCGTGAGCATGCCGCTGGTGTCCCTGCGCCTGGAGGCTTGGGGCTACGGCAGCTTTGCCATCGGTGTGATGGCGGCGATGCCGGCGCTGGGCGTACTGGCCGGTGCCAGCCTGGCCAGCCGCCTGGCAGGCTGGGTTGGCGTGCCCTCGGCGATGCGCCTGTGCCTGTGGGGTGGGGCGCTGTCGATCGGCCTGCTGGCCCTGTTGCCAAGCTACCCGCTGTGGCTGCTGCTGCGGCTGATGATCGGCATGTCCCTGACCGTGGTGTTCATCCTCGGCGAAAGCTGGATCAACCAGCTGGTGGTCGAGCAATGGCGTGGCCGCCTGGTGGCGTTGTACGGCAGCAGCTACGCCTTGAGCCAGCTGGCCGGGCCGTTGGTGCTGGGCTTTCTCGGCTCCGATGACGACTTCGGTTTCTGGGCCGCGACGGGCCTGCTGCTGGTCGCGCCGCTGATCCTGTTGGGGCGTGGCGGTGCACCCAGCACGGAAGCCTGCAACGTTACCTTCGGCGACCTGTTCCGTTTCTGCCGGCGTTTGCCGGTGATCGCCTGGGCCATTGCCCTGTTCGCTTCGTTCGAGGCGATGATCCTTACCTTGCTGCCGGTGTATTGCTTGCAGCAGGGCTTCACCACCGAGATCGCCCTGTTCATGGTCAGTACCGTGGTGGTGGGGGATGCGTTGCTGCAGTTGCCCATCGGCGCGTTGGCCGATCATATGTCGCGCCGCACCCTGTTCACCGGCTGCGCGGTGACGTTGCTGGTGTCCAGCCTGGCGATTCCGCTCTTGCTGCATACCCCGGCGATCTGGCCGTTGTGGGTGTTGTTCGGGGCCAGTGCAGGGGGCTTGTTCACCTTGTCGCTGGTGCTGATTGGCGAGCGCTACCGTGATGATGCGCTGGTGCGGGCCAACGCCCATGTTGCGCAGCTGTGGGGTATTGGTTGCCTGCTCGGGCCGTTGCTGGCGGGGGCGGGGAGCCAGTGGGTCAGCGGGCATGCGCTGTTGTGGCTGATGGCGGCCGGGGCTGCGGGGCTTGTGGTGTTGACCCAGCGGCGTGGGGCGTTTGAACCGGTTTCTGCCTGATGGATTTTGGGGCTGCAAGCAGCCCCAAAGATGGCAACTACAACATCTTCTCCAAGCCAACCGCCTTGCTGATCCAGGCATTGAACCGCCGCCACATTCCACCCGGTTCAGACGTCAGTACGTGCCGCTGGCCATTGTCCTCGGTGGCCCACACCAGCTTGTCACCCATCAATTTCACCTGATAGCTCAGCGCGGGCGCCATGCCCTGCTGGGCCAGTTCGCGGGTGTATTCGGCCAGCTCCGGGCTGTCTACCAGCACCCCGACCTCGGTGTTCCACAGCACTGAACGTGGGTCGAAGTTGAACGAGCCTATGAAAGTCTTGCGCCGGTCGAAAACGATCGCCTTGGTGTGCAGGCTCGAATCGGAGCTGCCACGGAAGCTCAACCGCCCTGCGCTGGGATCGCCTGGCTGGCGGCGAAGCTCGTAAAGCTCCACCCCGTGCTCAAGCAAGGCCCGGCGATAGGGTGCATAGCCGCCATGCACCGCCGGCACGTCGGTGGCTTCCAGCGAGTTGGTCAGCAGTTTCACCGAAACGCCGGCGTCGGCGCGGCCGGTCAGGTACAGCAGCCCCGGTTCACCCGGCACAAAGTAGGCCGAAGCCAGGATCAGCTCGCGGTGCACGTTGGCCAGGTCTGGTGCCAGTTGCTGGCTCAGCAGCAGTTGCGGGTCTGGCTCGTCGTCGGCCAACACCTTGCTTGGGGCATCCCATAGCGCTTGGGCGTGTGCCCAGATCAGCTCGTTGCGCCACACATCGAGGCGCGGTTGCGACTGGTAGGCCATCAAGCGGTCGTACAGGGCTTTGCGCTGGGTGCGCGCCTCGGCCAGGGACACTTCCAGGCGATGGCGGCTGGCACGCAGGTCGTTGGCATCCGGCTCATGCCAGAGGAAGTCGGTGATCGGCCGGCTGAGGGCGCTGTTCCAGTATTGGTCGAAACTGTGCCCCAGCTGCTCGGCCACCGGGCCTATACCCAGCAGGTCGATGTCGGTGAAGTTGAGGTTGGGCTCGGCATCGAAATACTCGTCGCCCAGGTTACGCCCGCCGACAATCGCCATGCTGTTGTCCACCAGGAACAGCTTGTTGTGCATGCGCCGGTGCTGGCGCGACAGGTTGAACAGCCGGCCCATGGCGCGCGTTACGCCTGTGCTGCGGCCCAGGTGCAGCGGGTTGAACACGCGGATCTGGATGTTGGGGTGGGCATCGAGGGTGCCCATGATGGTGTCCAGGCCGTCGCTGGTGGTGTCGTCCAGCAGGATGCGCACACGCACGCCACGGTCGGCGGCACGCAGCAGTTCATGCACCAGGGCGCGGGTGCTGAGGCCGTCGTGGACGATGTAGTACTGCAGGTCGATGCTCGCTTGGGCGTTGCGGATCAGTTCGGCACGGGCGCGGAACGCTTCATTGCTGTTGGGCAGCAGGCGAAAGCCCGAACGGCCGCCGTAGGGTGCTGCCTGGCGCAGTACCGAGCGGCCGAAGGCGGAGTCATTGGCGGGCAGCGCCTGGCTGGTTTCGCGGGGCGAGCTGACGCTGGCGCAGCCGGCAAGGCCGAGCAGCACCAGCAGCAGAGGCAAGGCGTGCTGGAGTCTCAAGGGTGGATCGTCCTGTGCAGCAAGGGCTTTGGGGTTGGACCGTCGCGGGCGGCGCAAAGTTACGCGTCGGCGCTTTCTTCATCCAGTAGACGAAGGGCGGTTTCCCCTACCTTGCGCACGGCAGCCTCGATCTGCGGCGTCGGCCGCGCGGCGAAGTTCATGCGCAGGCAGTGGCGAAACTTGCCCGAAGCCGAGAAGATGCTGCCCACCGCAACTTGCACACCTTGCTCCAGTAAAGCCCGGTTCAGGCGCAGCGTATCGAAATGTTCGGGTAGTTCCACCCACAGCATGAAGCCACCCTGGGGGCGGCTGACGCGGGTGCCCGGCGGGAAGTAGCGGGTTACCCATTCGCTCATCAGGTCTCGGCCACGCTGGTACTGGCTGCGCATGCGCCGCACGTGGGGCTGGTAGTGGCCGCCGGCGATGAAGTCGGCGATGGCCAGCTGCGGCTGGCTGGCGCTGCTGCCGGTGCTGATGTACTTCATGTGCAGCACCCGCTCCAGGTAGCGCCCGGGCGCCACCCAGCCCACCCGCAGGCCGGGGGCGAGGGTCTTGGAAAACGAGCTGCAGAACAGCACGCGGCCATCGTCGTCGAACGACTTGAGCGTACGCGGGCGCGGGTAGGTGTACGCCAGGTCGCCGTACACATCGTCCTCCAGAATCGCCACGTCGTAGCGCTGGGCCAGGCTCAGCAGGGCCTTCTTGCGGGCCTCGGGCATGATGTAGCCGAGCGGGTTGTTGCAGCTGGGGGTGATCTGGATGAGCTTGATCGGCCACTGTTCCAGCGCCAGTTCCAACGCCTCCAGGCTGATGCCGGTCACCGGGTCTGTGGGGATTTCCAGCGCCTTCATGCCCAGGCCCTTCAGGGTTTGCATGGCACCGTGGAAGCTGGGCGAGTCGACCGCGACGATGTCGCCTGGCTCGCAGACCGCACGAATGCTGCACGACAGCGCCTCGTGGCAACCGGTGGTCACGACCAGGTCGGCCGGGCTCAGGCGGCAACCGGAGTCGAGCATCAGCCGCGCCACCTGCTCACGCAGGGCCAGGTTGCCGTGGATGTTGTCGTAGTACAGGCCAGGCATGTCCTGGCGCCGGCTCAACTGAGCCAGGCTACGCAACAGCGGCTTGAGGGTAGGGCTGTTGATGTCGGGCATCCCACGGCCGAGCTGGACCACATCCTGGCGCGGCGTGCTGCGTATCAGCTCCAGCACTTGTTCCCACTGCGAGATATCCACCGGGCGCTGGGCCGGGCGGCTTACGGCGGGCAGGGCTGGCAGGTGGCGGTGGTCGCTGACGAAGTAGCCGGATTTGGGCTTGGGCGAGACCATGCCGCCGTCTTCCAACATGCGATAGGCCTGCTGCACGGTGCTCAGGCTTACTCCGTGTTCCACACTCAGGGCGCGCACCGATGGCAGGCGCTGGCCGGGGCGATACAGGCCTTGCTCGATACGGGCGCCGAGCAGTTCGGCCAGGTTCAGGTAGAGGGTCACGGCATACTCCTGCGCTGCATTGGCATAGCGACCGGTACAGTTGGGCTGAAAATACAGCATTCAGTCGGCCGACGGCCAATTCTGTATGGGAATAATAAGGCTGTATTGGATCTGTATTGTCGATGGTGCCGACGCGCATCCTGTCTCCACGGTATCAACTGAACGAGAGGGTGCGGTGATGGGCGGCATGAGCGATGTGCGCTTGCAACTGATGGCCAGGGAACTGGAAGCCGGGCAGCAGGCCAAGGTATTCAAAGCGCCGGAAGGGCTTGGGCGTTGGGGGCTGATGCTGCATCGCTGGCACACCCGTAGGGCGCTGCTGCAGCTGACGGATGACGAGTTGCGCGATGTCGGGCTGAGCTGGGAGCAGGCCCGTACCGAAGGGCGTAAACCCTTCTGGAAAGACTAACAACGAGACGCAAGGCCGCTCCGACGCCGACCTCGTCAGTTTTCAGATCAGCTCTTTAAGCCTGTGCCACAGCATGCCCAGCGCCAGCAGCGGCGAGCGCAGGTGCTTGCCGCCGGGGAAGGTGATATGCGGCACTTTGGCGAACAGATCGAAACGCCCGCTTTCCTGGCCACTGATGGCCTCGCCCAGCAGCCGCGCGGCCAAGTGGGTGGCGTTGAGCCCATGGCCTGAGTAGGCCTGAGCGTAATACACGTTTGGCTGGCTGGCCAGGCGGCCAACCTGCGGTAGGCGGTTGGCGCCAATGCCGATCATGCCGCCCCATTGGTAGTCGATGCGCACGTCGGCCAGCTGCGGGAACACCTTGAGCATCTTGGGCTGCATGTAGGCGGCGATGTTTTTCGGGTCGCGGCCTGAATAGTGGCAGGCACCGCCGAACAGCAGGCGGTGGTCGGCGGACAGCCGGTAGTAATCCAGCGCCACGCGCTGGTCACACACCGCCATGTTCTGCGGCAACAACGCGCGGGCGCGCTCTTCGCCCAGCGGCTCGGTGGCGATGATGTAGCTGCCGGCGGGTAACACCTTGCCGCCCAGCTCGCGGTTGAGGCCGTTGAGGTAGGCGTTGCAGCACAGCACCAAGGTCTTGGCGCGTACCCGGCCCTGGGCGGTATGCACCTGCACTTCGGGGCCGTAGTCGATGCGGGTAACCTCGGACTGCTCGAACAGCTTTGCGCCCAGGCTGCTGGCCACGGCCGCTTCACCCAAGGCCAGGTTGAGCGGGTGCAGGTGGCCGGAGCCCATGTCGATCAGCCCGCCCACATAGCAGTCGGCGCCGACCACGCTGTGGATATCGTCCTTGCCGACCAGCCGCAGCTCATACGCGTAGCCCAGGCTGCGCAGTTCTTCGGCGTTTTCGGCAAAGCCCAGCAGCTCGGCTGGCTTGTTGGCCAGGTCGCAGTAGCCCCAGGTCAGGTCGCAGGCGATGGCATGCTTCTCGACCCGCTCGCGGACGATCTGCACGGCCTCCAGGCCCATCAGCTTCATGCTGCGCACGCCTTCCTCGCCTATTACCGGCAGAAACTGTTCCAGGCCGTGGCCGACGCCGCGGATTAACTGCCCGCCATTGCGCCCGCTGGCGCCCCAGCCCAGTTTGCGCGCTTCCAGCAGGATGACCGACAGGCCGCGTTCGGCCAGTTCGATGGCAGTGTTCAGGCCCGAGTAGCCGCCGCCGACGATGCATACATCGGCGCTGTGCTCGCCCTGCAGGAAGGCGTAGTCAGGGTGTGGCGCGCTGCTGGCGGCGTAATAGGAGGCGGCGTGCTGCGCGCTGTGGATCATTGGTTCGTTCCTGGGTGCTGGTGGGCTAGTGGGGGAGGATAAGCCGGGGCTCTAGGGTGGGCAACCGGCCTCATCGCCGGCAAGCCAGCTCCCACAGGAGCTGTGCAAAGGCTGAGACCAGTGGTGCACTTGTGGGCGCTGGCTTGCGGGCGATTGGCCCTATAATCCAACTCCAGTCTTCAATTTTGTACCTAGCCATGTCCTGCAACCGTCACAAGATCCACTTCCTGCGCGAACTCATTCCCTCGTTCGAGTGCGAGCCCGGCTGCCACGACTGCTGCGGCCCGGTCACCACGTCGACAGAAGAAATGGCCCGCCTGCCGCGCAAGTCCCAGGCCGAGCAGGCAGCTGCCCTAGAGCGCCTGGACTGTGTGCACCTAGGCTCCAACGGTTGCACGGTGTATGAAGAGCGCCCGATGATCTGCCGCCTTTTTGGCACCACGCCACGCATGGCCTGCCCGCGTGGCCGTGGCCCTGAGCCGATGATCGAGCCCGCAGCCGAGCAGCTCGTGCACCAGTTCATTGCCACCACCCGCCAGGTGCTGGTCTAGCCTCAGTCCGGGATCGGCAGGCAGAGGCTTTCTTTAACCTCTTCCATCACGATGTAGCTCTTCGATTCGCGCACGTGCGGCAGCTTCAGCAGGATGTCGCCAAGCAGCTTGCGGTACGACGCCATCTCCGAAATGCGCGCCTTCACCAGGTAGTCGAAGTCACCTGACACCAGGTGGCATTCCAGCACGTGGGGCAGCTTCAACACCGCGCGGCGGAACTCCTCGAAGGTGTCGCCCGACTTGTAGTCCAGGCTGATTTCCACGAACACCAGCAGGCTGCCCTTGAGGTGCTGCGGGTTCAGGCGGGCGTTGTAGCCCATGATGATGCCCTCGCGCTCCAGACGGCGAACCCGCTCGGTGCAAGGGGTGGTGGACAGCCCAACTTTCTCGCCCAGTTCGGTGAAGGAAATACGCCCGTCATTCTGCAGGATCCGCAGGATGTTACGGTCGATCTTGTCCAGTTCACGCTTGCTCTGGTGCTGGGTTCTCATAGGGGATGCCCCTCCGTGAAAGGCGATTTTGCCGAGAATTCTCGCCAATAATAGGCTTTTATATAGTGAATTGCACTGGTCTCAAATTCCTATACTGCGCCCATTCATGCCATATCAATAAAAGTCTGCGGCGTGCCGCGTGTGAGGGATATAACGATGCGAGTTCTGGTACTTGGTAGCGGTGTAATCGGAACCGCCAGTGCCTACTACCTGGCCCGGCAAGGTTTCGAAGTGACGGTGGTTGACCGCCAGTCGGCGGTGGCCATGGAAACCAGTTTTGCCAACGCCGGCCAGATCTCGCCCGGCTATGCCTCGCCCTGGGCCGCCCCAGGCGTGCCGCTGAAGGCCATCAAGTGGCTGCTGGAGCGCCACGCTCCCCTGGCCATCAAGCTCACCGGCGACGTCGACCAGTACCTGTGGATGGCGCAGATGCTGCGCAACTGCACCGCCAGCCGTTACGCGGTGAACAAGGAGCGCATGGTGCGCCTGTCCGAGTACAGCCGCGACTGCCTGGACGAACTGCGCGCCGAAACCGGCATTGCCTATGAAAGCCGCTCTTTGGGTACCACCCAGCTGTTCCGCACCCAGGCCCAGGTGGATGCCGCGGCCAAGGACATTGCTGTGCTCGAGCAGTCTGGCGTACCTTACGAACTGCTGGACCGCGAGGGTATTGCCCGCGTCGAACCCGCCCTGGCTGGCGTGAAGGACATTCTGGCCGGCGCCCTGCGCCTGCCTAACGACCAGACCGGCGACTGCCAGATGTTCACCACCAAGCTCGCCGACATGGCCATCAAGCTGGGTGTGGAGTTCCGTTTTGGCCAGGACATCCAACGCCTGGACTTCGCGGGCGACCGCATCAATGGCGTGTGGATCGACGGCAAGCTGGAAACCGCTGACCGCTACGTGCTGGCGCTGGGCAGCTACTCGCCGCAGATGCTCAAGCCGCTGGGCATCAAGGCGCCGGTGTACCCGCTGAAGGGCTACTCGCTGACCGTACCGATCACCAACGGCGACATGGCCCCGACTTCGACCATTCTCGACGAGACCTACAAGGTCGCGATCACCCGTTTCGACAACCGTATCCGGGTTGGCGGCATGGCTGAAATTGCCGGTTTTGACCTGTCGCTGAACCCGCGTCGGCGCGAAACGCTGGAGATGATCGTCAACGACCTTTATCCTCGCGGCGGTGACCTGAGCCAGGCCAGCTTCTGGACCGGGCTGCGTCCGGCGACCCCGGACGGCACACCGATCGTTGGTGCCACGGCGTTCCGCAACCTGTTCCTGAACACCGGTCACGGTACCCTGGGCTGGACCATGGCGTGCGGCTCCGGTCGCCTGCTGGCCGACCTGATTGCGCGCAAGAAACCGCAGATCAGTGCCGAAGGCCTGGACATTTCCCGTTATGGCAACAGCCGGGAAGCGACCAAGCACGGGCAGGGCGCGCCGGTTCACCAGCAGTAATAGCCTGTACCGGCCTTTTCGCGGGCTCGCCCGCTCCCACAGGTACTGCACAGTCTTCAATACCTGTGATGCTCCTGTGGGAGCGGGCGAGCCCGCGAAGAATCCAATACCGTTTTCAACCCGAACCACCATAAGGCAGCCGCCATGCGTCCCGCCCGCGCCCTGATCGACCTCCAGGCCCTGCGCCACAACTACCGTCTGGCCCGTGAACTGACCGGTGCCAAAGCCCTCGCCGTGATCAAGGCCGACGCCTATGGCCACGGTGCCGTACGCTGCGCCCTGGCCCTGGAGGCCGAAGCCAACGGCTTTGCCGTGGCTTGCATCGAAGAGGCGCTGGAGTTGCGCGCCGCCGGTATCAAGGCCCCGGTGCTGTTGCTGGAAGGCTTCTTCGAAGCCAGCGAGCTGGCGCTGATTGCCGAGCACGACCTGTGGTGCGTGGTGCACTCGCTGTGGCAGCTGGAAGCCATCGAGAAAACCCAGCTGCATAAGCCGCTCACCGTCTGGCTGAAGCTGGACAGCGGCATGCATCGCGTCGGCCTGCACCCCAAGGACTACCACGACGCCTACCAGCGCCTGCTGGCCAGCGGCAAGGTTTCGCGCATCGTGCTGATGAGCCACTTCGCCCGCGCCGACGAACTGAATGCCGACGCTACCGCCCAGCAGATCGCCGTGTTCGAAGCCGCCCGCCAGGGCCTGGCTGCCGAGTGCAGCCTGCGCAACTCGCCCGGCGTGCTGGGCTGGCCGCAAGCGCCCGGCGATTGGGTACGCCCAGGCCTGATGCTGTACGGCGCCACGCCGTTCGAAGTGCCCCAGGCCCAGGCCGCACGCCTGCAACCGGTGATGACCCTGCAATCGCGGGTCATCAGCGTGCGCGAGCTGCCTGCCGGCGAGCCGGTGGGCTACGGCGCCAAGTTCGTCAGCCCACGGCCAACCCGTGTTGGCGTGGTCGCCATGGGCTATGCCGATGGCTACCCGCGCCAGGCACCCAACGGCACCCCGGTGCTGGTCGCCGGCCAGCGCACTCAGCTGATCGGCCGGGTGTCGATGGACATGCTCAACATCGACCTGACCGACGTGCCGCAAGCCACCGTCGGCAGCCCGGTCGAATTGTGGGGCAAGCAGGTGCTGGCCAGCGAAGTGGCCGCACACGCGGGCACTATTCCTTACCAGATCTTCTGCAACCTGAAGCGGGTACCGCGGGACTACATCGGCGAATGACACGCTGAAGCGGACAGGTTGAGGGGCGGTGTGTTGTAAATACTGAACGGCATTGCCATGATATCGTTCACATCCACCCCCCTTTCCACCGTTTCAGGAGGCTCCAGCTTTGGACGTCGGCGAACGACTGCAAGCCATCCGCAAGCTCAAGGGCCTGTCCCAGCGCGAACTCGCCAAGCGTGCCGGTGTGACCAACAGCACCATCTCGATGATCGAGAAGAACAGCGTGAGCCCCTCCATCAGTTCGCTGCGCAAGGTGCTGAGCGGCATTCCCATGTCGATGGTCGAGTTCTTTTCGGTCGAGCTGGAACCTGAAAGCCCCACTCAGATCGTCTACAAGGCCCACGAGCTGATTGATATCTCGGATGGCGCGGTGACCATGAAGCTGGTCGGCAAGTCGCACCCCAACCGTGCCATCGCGTTTCTCACCGAGGTGTATCCGCCAGGTGCCGACACCGGTGCCGAGATGCTCACCCATGACGGCGAGGAAACCGGCATCCTGCTCGAAGGGCGGCTGGAGCTGGTGGTCGGCAACGAGATCTTCATCCTGGAAGAAGGCGACAGCTACTACTTCGAAAGCACGCGTCCGCACCGCTTTCGCAACCCTTTCAACCAGCCTGCGCGCCTGATCAGTGCGGCGACGCCTTCAAACTTTTGATCCAGCGCAGTGCATTGATTCGGCAATACCCCTTTCCCGTGTAGGGTCGTTTCACGGCCTCTGGGTTCCCGCTATACTTTTCAACGCTCGCCGTTCCGTGGCCGCGAGCGTGATTAGCCACCATGAGGGTGTTCGCGTGAACCAAATCAAGAAGATGCTGGCCGTACCAGCAGCCGTATTCGCCCTCTGGGCAATGAGCGCAACCGCTGCGACCAATGACGACATTGCCAAACGCCTGGAGCCGGTTGGCCAGGTGTGCGTCCAGGGCCAGGAATGCAAAGGCATGGAAGTGGCTGTTGCAGCGGGAGGCGGGGGTGCCAAGACCCCAGATGAGATCATCGCCAAGCACTGCAATGCCTGCCATGGCACCGGGCTGCTTGGTGCGCCTAAAGTGGGCGATACCGCCGCGTGGAAAGAACGCGCCGACCACCAGGGCGGCCTGGATGGCATCCTGGCCAAGGCCATTACCGGCATCAACGCCATGCCGCCCAAAGGCACCTGCGCGGACTGCTCGGATGACGACCTGAAAGGGGCGATCAAGAAGATGTCCGGGCTGTAAGACACAGCTGAATTGCATCAGGCCCGCCGTTGATGGCGGGCTTTGTTTTTGTGGTGCCTGTGCTGGCCCTTTCGCGGGCACGCCCGCTCCCACAAGTCCCCCACAGAACCTGAGGATTGTGGTTATCCTGTGGGAGCGGGCGTGCCCGCGAAAGGGCCAGCACAGGCAACCAACCCGCCAGTGCCATGTCCAACCCCTGAACCCATGGATGTCTCAGGAGGCCCCGATGCACCTCTGCTCCATCGACCAGGCTGTCGAGCAGGTCTTGTCCCGGCTGCCAGCCCATATCCACATGGGCCTGCCTTTGGGCCTGGGCAAGCCTAATGCTTTCGTGAACGCCCTGTACGCCCGGGTGCGCGAGCTGCCCGAGCGGCGGCTGACTATCTACACGGCGCTGTCCCTCGGCCGCCCACCATTGGGCGACGGCCTGCAGCGGCGCTTTCTCGAACCCTTCGTCGAGCGCGTCTTCGCCGACTACGAAGAGCTCGACTACCTTGCCGACCTGCGCAATGACAGCCTGCCGCCGAACATCCGCGTCGAGCAGTTTTTCATGCAGCCCGGCAGCCTGCTGCACAGCGAGGCTGCCCAGCAGGATTACATCAGCAGCAACTACAGCCACGCCGCACGCGACATCAACGCCAAGGGCCTGAACCTGGTCGCGCAACTGGTGGCCGCCACACCTGAAAGGCCTGTTCACCTGAGCCTTGCCTGCAACCCCGACATCACCCTCGACCTGCTGCCGATGATCGCCAAGCGCCGCGCGGCCGGCGAGACCATCCTCATGCTCGGCCAGGTGCACGCCGAACTGCCCTACATGCCCGGCGATGCGGAACTGCCCATCGATGCGTTCGACCTGTTGATCGACGAGGCCGAGCAACGTCGCCTGTTCTCCACACCGAACATGCCGGTGGGCACCCAGGACCACTGCATCGGCTTGCACGCCAGCACACTGGTACGCGATGGCGGCACCCTGCAGATCGGCATCGGTGCAATGGGCGATGCAGTTGCCGCCGCGTTGCTGGCCCGCCAGGGTGACAACGCAGGCTACCGCGCCTTGCTCGACGAGCTGGATACGGGCCCGTGGCATGCGCTGATCGAGCGCGAAGGGGGGCTGGGGACGTTTGCCCAAGGCCTGTACGGCTGCAGCGAGATGTTCGTCAATGGCCTGCTGGTACTGGCCGAAGCAGGCCTGCTGCGGCGCCCGGCCGATGACGAAGGGCCAGTGGTGCATGGCGGTTTTTTCCTTGGCCCGCAGGCGTTCTACCAGCGGTTGAGGGAGATGCCACTCGAACAGCGCGCGCGGTTTGCCATGACCCGTATCAGCTTCATCAACGAGCTGTACGGGCAGGAAGAACTCAAGCGACGTCAGCGCCGCGATGCGCGCTTCATCAACACGGCATTCGCCATGACCTTGCTCGGCGCCGGGGTGGCCGATCAGCTGGAAGACGGCCGCGTGCTCAGTGGCGTGGGCGGGCAGTACAACTTCGTCGCCCAAGGCCATGCGCTAGAGGGAGGGCGCTCGATTCTGCTGCTGCGCAGCTGGCGCGAGGCAGGCGGGGAGGTGACTTCAAACCTGTTCTGGACGTATGGCCACTGCACCATACCCCGGCACCTGCGCGATATCGTGGTGACCGAATACGGCATTGCCGACTTGCGTGGGCAGACCGACAGCGAGGTGATTGCGCGGTTGCTGGCGGTGAGCGATTCGCGTTTCCAGCAGGGGCTCATCGAGCAGGCAAAAGAGGCCGGCAAGCTGCCCAAGGATTTTGAGCTGGACGCTCGCTTTACTGACAATACGCCGCAGCGGTTGGAGGCAATCAGGGTGCGGCATGCGCGGCTGTTCCCGGAGTATCCGATGGGGACGGACTTCACGGCTGAAGAGCGCGACCTGTTGCGGGCGCTGAACTGGTTGAAGAGCAAGTTCAAGCTGAGCGAGGTGCTGGAGCTGGGCAAGGCAGCGTTGGATGCGCCGGGGCCGGAGGGGTATCAAGGGCACCTGGGGCGGATGGGGCTGGCCGCTCCGCAGGGATTGAAGGAAGAGCTGTATCAGCGGCTTTTGCTGGCAGGGTTGGCGGCGACCTGAAAATTGCCGGGGCTACTTTGCAGCCCATCGCCGGCAAGCCAGCTCCCACAGGAGTTTCACAGAGGCCGAGCCTTGTGCAGTACCTGTGGGAGCTGGCTTGCCGGCGATGGGGCCGGTACAGGCTTACTCGATGAAGCTGACCACACCGCCTTCCAGCGACTTCACCCGGGCCAGCGATTCAACGCGGTAGCCCTGGCTGTCCAGCTCGGCACGGCCGCCCTGGAACGACTTCTCGATCACGATACCCAGGCCAGCCACGGTGGCACCGGCTTGCTTGATGATCGAGATCAGCGCTTGCGACGCCTTGCCGTTGGCCAGGAAGTCGTCGATCACCAGCACGCGGTCGCTGCTGTTGAGGTGGCGTGGCGAAATGGCCACGGTGTTCTCGGTCTGCTTGGTGAAGGAGTACACCGAGGCAGTCAGCAGGTTCTCGGTCAGGGTCAGCGACTGGTGCTTGCGCGCAAAGATCACCGGTACGCCCAGTTTCAGGCCAGTCATCACGGCCGGGGCAATGCCCGAGGCTTCGATGGTGACAATCTTGGTCACGCCGGCATCGGCGAACAGGCGGGCGAACTCGTCACCGATCAGCTGCATCAGCGCCGGGTCGATCTGGTGGTTGAGAAACGCGTCGACTTTGAGAACCTGGTCGGAAAGCACGATGCCTTCTTCGCGAATCTTCTGATGCAGTGCTTCCACTTTGTTTTCCTCGATGTAGCAAAGGTGGCCGCAAATAGCGGCAAAGTTTAAGAGTAATGGTTGATCAGCGTTTGAGCATTGCCCGGATATCGGCCAGGGCGTTGTTGCCGCGTGCGGCCTTTACCTCGACCGGCGCATCGTCCAGGCCCTCCCAGGCCAGGTCGTCCGGAGGCAGTTCGTCAAGGAACCGGCTGGGCGTGCAGTCGATGATTTCACCGTACTGCTTGCGCTTGGCAGCGAAGGTGAAGGCCAGGGTCTGGCGCGCGCGGGTGATGCCCACGTAGGCCAGGCGGCGCTCCTCTTCGATGGTGTCGGCCTCGATGCTGGAGCGATGCGGGAGGATTTCCTCTTCCATGCCCATGATGAACACGTAGGGGAACTCCAGGCCCTTGGAGGCGTGCAGGGTCATCATCTGCACACCTTCGGCGTTCTCTTCTTCTTCCTGCTGGCGCTCGAGCATGTCGCGCAACACCAGCTTGCCGATGGCGTCCTCGATGGTCATGTCGCCCTCTTCGTCCTTCTCGAGGGTGTTTTTCAGCGCTTCGACCAGGAACCAGACGTTGCTGATCCGGAAGTCCGCCGCCTTGTCGCTGGCGGTCTGCTGGCGGATCCAGTTCTCGTAGTCGATATCGCGGATCATCTCGTGCAGCGCGGCAATCGGGTCTTCCAGTGCTACCTTGTGGCGTACCCCGTCGAGCCAGTGCTTGAAGCGCTGCAAACGCTCGGTGTAGCGGGCGTCCAGGTGCTCACCCAGGCCCAGCTCCTCGCTGGCGGCGTACATAGAAATGCCGCGCTCGGTGGAATAGTTGCCGAGCTTTTCCAGGGTGGTGGAGCCGATTTCGCGGCGCGGTACGTTGATTACCCGCAGGTAGGCGTTGTCATCGTCCGGGTTCACCAACAGGCGCAGGTAGGCCATCAGGTCCTTGACCTCCTGGCGGCCGAAGAAGCTGTTGCCGCCCGACAGGCGATACGGCACCTGGTGGTGCTGCAGCTTCAGTTCGATCAGCTTGGCCTGGTAGTTTCCGCGGTAGAGGATGGCGAAATCGCTGTACGGGCGGTTGGTGCGCAGGTGCAAGGTGAGGATTTCCATGGCCACGCGTTCGGCCTCGGCTTCCTCGTTCTTGCAGCGGATGACGCGGATCTCGTCGCCCACGCCCATCTCGCTCCACAGCTGTTTCTCGAACGCGTGCGGGTTGTTGGCGATCAACACGTTGGCACAGCGCAGGATGCGGCTGGTGGAGCGGTAGTTCTGCTCGAGCATGACGATCTTCAGGGAAGGGTAGTCCTCCTTGAGCAGCATCAGGTTCTCGGGGCGGGCACCGCGCCAGGCATAGATCGACTGGTCGTCGTCGCCCACCACGGTGAACTGGTTGCGCATGCCGATCAGCATTTTCACCAGCAGGTACTGGCTGGCGTTGGTGTCCTGGTATTCGTCCACCAGCAGGTAGCGCACGCGGTTCTGCCAGCGCTCCAGTACCTCGGGGTGCTCCTGGAACAGTTTGACCGGCTGCAGGATCAGGTCGTCGAAGTCCACCGCGTTAAACGCCTTGAGCGTGCGCTGGTAGTGGGTGTAGACGATGGCGGCGGTCTGCTCGCGCGGGTTGCGCGCCTTTTCCAGGGCCTCGGGTGGCAGGACCAGGTCGTTCTTCCAGGCACCGATCATGTTCTTGATCTCGTCGATGCCGTCGTCGCCGGAGTATTCCTTCTGCATGATGTCCGACAGCAACGCCTTGATGTCGGACTCGTCGAAGATCGAGAAGCCTGGCTTGTAGCCCAGCTTGTCGTGCTCCTTGCGGATGATGTTCAGGCCCAGGTTGTGGAAGGTACACACCGTCAGGCCACGGCCTTCCCCCGGGCGCAGCAGGGTGGCGACCCGCTCCTTCATCTCGCGTGCGGCCTTGTTGGTGAAGGTCATCGCCACGATGTACTGGGCACGGATGCCGCAGTTCTGAATGAGGTGGGCAATCTTGCGCGTGATCACGCTGGTCTTGCCCGAACCTGCACCGGCGAGCACCAAAAGAGGGCCGCCGACGTAGTCACGGGCTTCTTGCTGCCTGGGATTGAGTCGGGACATGCTAGAAACCGGGGGTCGCCAGAAAATAGCCGCGCATTCTAACAGGCATGGGGCGGTTGTGGCGCGACCGTCTGACGTCTGAGTCAGACTTTTGTCCGCCTCATTATTAGCGCCACTAATGCTAGCAACTGAAAAAATCATATTTGCCGGCTCGTCTGGTTTCGAGCACGATGCACGACAAAATACGTCGGGATGCTACGGCCGCAAATGCATGTATAAAAGTGAAAATCATTTTCATTAATGCAGTAGCATACTGGCAGTTATCGTTGCACCGTGAAGTCCTAAGGAGCCCGCTTGTCCACGCCTGTCGAACCTTTGCGTTTGCTGCTGTTGGCTGATGAGCCGCAATGGGCCGCCTTGTTGCACGCCTGCATACCTGCCCTTAACGGCAGTGCCGTGCTGCTGACCGCGCCTGACTGGGACTCGGTCGATAGCCTGTTCAGCCATGATCGCCAGGCCGTGGTGCTGGCAACCCCGGCCCTGCAGCCGGTGCCTGGGCGCTGCGAGCTGCCGACCATCCTGCTGCTCGAGCACGAGCCCGAGGTGGCGCCCAGCGCCGTCAGCGACTGGCTGGTACGCGACCAGCTCAATGCCGACACCCTGCGCCGCTCGCTGCGCCATGTGCGCGAACGCGGGGTGCTGGTGGCCACCTTGCAGCGCCTGGCCGAACAGGACCCACTGACCGGCATCGCCAACCGCCAGGGCTTCCAGGCCTTGCTGACCGCGCGCCTGGCCGAGAACGAGGGCCGTGGCATTGCCTTGGGCCACCTGGACCTGGACAACTTTCGCCACGTCAACGATGCGCTGGGCCACCAGAGCGGCGACCGCCTGATCCTGCAGGTGGTGGCGCGGCTGCAAAACCAGCTCGAAGCAGGCGACCAGCTGGCTCGCCTGGGCAGCGACGAGTTCGCCTTGCTGATCGACACCCGCCGTGACGCCAACCGCGCTGAATGGATTGCCGAGCGCATCGTCGAGGCCCTGGCCGAACCCTACTGGATCGACGGCGAAAGCCTGCTGCTGGGTTGCAGCCTGGGCCTGGCCCATGCCCGCGCGCAGAGCGGTGCCGACCCGCTGATGTGGCATGCGCACATTGCCATGCGCCAGGCCAAGGGCAGCCAGGGCTGCACCTTCCATGTGTTCAATGAACGCATCAATCGCAACGCCCGCAGCCTTGCTGACCTGGAAAGCGAGCTGCGCCGCGCGCTGCGCCGTGACGAGCTGGAGCTGCACTACCAGCCGCGGCTCGACCTGGCCGACGGGCGCATTGTCGGCCTGGAGGCGCTGGTGCGCTGGCGCCATGCCGAACGCGGGCTGTTACCGCCCAGCGAATTCGTGCCCCTGGCCGAGCAGAGCGGCCTGATCGTGCCGTTGGGCTACTGGGTCATCTCCCGTGCCTTGCGCGACATGCAGGCGCTGTGTGAGCGCGGGCTGGAGCCGCTGCACATGGCCGTAAACCTGAGTTTTCGGCAGTTCCAGGACAGCCAGCTGCTGGCCACCCTGAGCCGCCTGATCCTTGAGCATGGCGTGGACGCCCGCTGGTTGGAGTTCGAACTGACCGAGACGGCGGTGATGCGCCGCAACGAGGTGGTGCGCCAGACCATGGACGCCCTCGGCCGCTTGGGCGTGCGCTTCTCGCTCGACGATTTTGGCACAGGGTTCTCTTCGTTCGTGCACCTCAACAGCCTGCCGATCACCTTGCTAAAGGTGGACCGCAGCTTTGTAGCAGAAATGGAAATGCGCGAGGAGAACCGCAAGCTGGTGCACGCCATGATCAACCTGGCGCACAACCTCAACCTCGAAGTGGTGGCCGAGGGAGTGGAGAGCGAAGAGCAGCTGGCGTTGTTGCGTGGGTTTGGCTGTGACCAGGTGCAGGGCTTTTTGGTCAGCAAGCCGCTGCCGGTCGGGGAGCTGATCGATTTTTTGCTGAAGGTGCCTGGCTGTCAGTTGGATGCTGTCCTTTAGGGCCCTTTCGCGGGCACGCCCGCTCCCACAGGGACCGCGCAATCCTGTGGGAGCGGGCGTGCCCGCGAAGAGGCCCTGAAGTCAGGCGGAAGCAGCAGCCCCTGCGCGCGCCACCGCCTTTCTCAAAAGCCGCTTCATCCGCCACTCAAAGCCAAAGGTCAGCGCCACCGCCGCACACGCCAGCCCCAGCGCCAGCCCCCACCAGATCCCCACTGCACCACCGCCCAGGGTAAAGGTGAACAACCAGGCGCTCGGCGCCCCCACCAGCCAGTAGCACACCAGCCCGATCAGGAAGGTGGTCTTGGCATCCTTCAGCCCACGGATCGAGCCCATGGCAATGGTCTGCATGCCATCGAACAGCTCGAACCACGCCGCCACCATCAACAACTGCACGGCCACCTGGAAGATCGCGGCAAAGGCCGGGTCATTGCGGTCGATGAACAGCCCCACCAGCGCTTCGGGCAGCAGCAGGAACAGCGCGGCGAAGGCGAACATGATCATCGCCCCGAAGCCGATGCCCACGCGCCCGGCACTGCGCGCCGCCAGCAGGTTGCCAGCGCCGTAGTACAAGCCCACGCGCATGGTCACCGCATAGGACAAGCCCGTCGGCACCATGAACGCCGTGGACACGATCTGCAGGGCGATCTGGTGTGCCGCCAGTTCGGTGCTGCCCAGTACCCCCATGCACAGCGCAGCGAAGGCGAACAGGCCCACTTCCACCATGTAGGTACCACCAATTGGCAGGCCCAGCCGCCACAGCTCGCGCAGGGCTGGCAGCGACGGGCGTGACAGGCCCTTGCGCAGCGGGTAGGCGGCGTAGGCCGAATGCCAGCGGATGTACAAAGCAAGGGCGATGGCCATGCCCAGCGATACCACTGCGGTGACCAGGCCGATGCCCATCAGGCCTAGCTTTGGCAGGCCGAACATGCCTTCGATCAACGCCACGTTGAACAGGTAGTTGAGCACCGTGCCGACCACGCTGATCACCATCACCGGGGTCGAGCGGCCCAGCGCGCTGGTAAAGCCACGCAAGGCCATGAAGGTCAGGTAGCTGGGCAGCGCCAGCGGCAGCAGGGTGAGGAATTCGGCGGCCGAGGCAACGTTTTCGGGCTGTTGCCCGAACAGCAGCAGTACCGGCTCAAGATTCCACAGGGCCAGCGCGGCGATCAGCGCCAGGCCCCAGGCCAGCCACACGCCGTTCTGTGCCAGGCGGGTGGCACCTTCGATGTCGTTGGCGCCCTTGCGGATCGCCACCAAGGTGCCGACCGCAGCGATCACGCCCAGGCAAAAGATCGACACGAACGAGTAGCTCGCCGCGCCCAGGCCGCCACCGGCCAGCGCTTGCGGGCTGATACGGGCCATCATCAGCGTGTCGGTCAGCACCATCAGCATGTGCGCCAACTGCGAGGCGATCAGCGGCCCGGCCAGGCGCAGCAAAGCCTTGAGTTCTGTGGTGGGCGCGACATGCATGGGGTGGTCCTTTTTCCTGGGGAAAACAACGAAGGGCGATTCTGAGGCTTCGGTCAACTTTGCACAAAAGGATAAAAGCGATCCTTGGCATGAGTCTAACTCATGTATATATGCTCATTGATGATTCGCTCCACAGTCCCGTATGGCAGGTGCCTCATGTCCCGACAGCTCCCTCCGTTGTATGCCCTGCGCGCATTCGAAGCTGCTGCACGGCTTTGCTCGTTCACCCGTGCGGGCGAAGAGCTGTCGATTACCCAAAGTGCTGTCAGCCGGCATATCCGTACGTTGGAAGAGCACTTTGCCTGCCGCCTGTTCGTGCGCAGTGGCCGCAGCCTGCAGTTGACCGAAGCGGCGCGGGTGCTGTTGCCCGGGGTGCGCGAAGGCTTCGCGGCGCTGGAGCGGGCCTGCGATAACTTGCGCGGCGAAGATGACATCTTGCGCATGAAAGCCCCATCGACCCTGACCATGCGCTGGTTGCTGGCGTGCCTTAGCCGGTTCCGCCACCTGCAACCGGGCAACGAAGTGCAGCTGACCAGCGCATGGATGGACGTCGACCATGTGGACTTCAACCAGGAACCGTTCGATTGCGCAGTGTTGCTCAGCGACGGCGTGTTCCCGGCGGAGTGGGAGGTGCGCAAGCTGTTTCCGGAGTTGCTGATCCCGGTCGGTGCGCCGGACCTGCTCGACGAAGAGCCTTGGGACGTGGGCCGGCTAGCCTCTATCGAACTGCTGCACCCCACGGTGGACAAGCGTGACTGGCGGGAATGGCTGGAGCGCATGGGGCTTGGCGACAAGGTTTCGCTCAAGGGCGGTCAGGTGTTCGACACCCTGGAGCTGGGCATGATTGCCGCTGCACGGGGCTACGGGATTTCCATGGGTGATTTGCTGATGGTGGCCGAAGATGTGGCGCAGGGGCGGTTGAGCCTGCCTTGGCCGACAGCAGTGCCCAGTGGGATGGACTACTACCTGGTATGGCCGCGCACCCGGCCGGGTGGCGAACGGTTGCGGCGCTTGAGTGATTTTCTGGCAGACGAGGTGGCGGCGATGGATTTGCCGGATGTGGAAATCCTGCCGCCTCTGGTTTGAACCTCTGGGGCTGCGTCGCGAAAGGGCCGCAAAGCGGCCCCCGGCAATCCAAAGCCTTACATCGATCCCAGGTTCAACGCCTGTGCACAGGCCTGCAGCGAGCGGCGCTCGCTTTGCGCATACAGTGCCAGCTCATCCTGCACTTGCAGCCCCAACGCCGCTTCGAACGCATCGCGGTTGGCATTACTGCCGTATTCGGCCTGTGCATCGTCGCCCAGGTTGGACTGGAAGATCCCCGCCGCACTTACCGGCAGGAAGTCCTCGTACACCAGCGCCTCGAAATGCACATGGCCAGCGTCGATCAGCCCTTGCAGGGTGGTCGGGCGGCCCTCCTGGTCACGCGCAGCCAGGCCTTTCTCAGTGGCAAAGTAGCGGAAGTACGCCAGGCCCTGTTCACGCATCTGCGCCAGGTCATCCGGGAATTCGGCAAAGGTATCTTTGAGCAAGGTCATGTAGCGCTCGGCATTGGCTTCGGCCGGTGCGCCACCCAGGGCGGCGCGGGTGGCGTCGAGCAGCTTGTCGTACAGCTGGCGGCCTTTCGGCGTCAGGGCCGCGCCACGTTGCTCGATCTCGCCAAAGCGCGCGGTGTGGCTGCCTTCGCTACCCTGCTGGTCGCTGAACGCGACCTTTTCCTGCAAGGCCTTGAAGCTGGTCTGGCGCAGCAGGATCGGATGGCGGCGGGTGGGCGGGCCTTCGACCACGGCCTTCGGCGGGATGCCCTTGGCCGGCATGCCGAGCTGGATCGCATCGATGTCCAGGGTGCGTGGGGTCAGGTGGTTGATGTGTGGGCCCTTGAAGGCCACCACATCGGCAATCAGGCGGTGCTGGTCGTGCAGTTGCTGGTACTGCTCGGCGGTCACGGTGGCGTCATGGTGCCAGCGGAAGGTGTGCAGCGCTTCCTGCACGAACGCTTCGGCATCCGCTGCGTTCAGGCCGCCATCGCGCTCGCACTGGGCGATCAGTTCCAAGGCGCGGGTGGTGAAGATCTGGCGCTTGGCCAGGATGCTCTGTGCCAGCTCACGCAGCTGCGGGTTGTCGATCAGCTCCAGGCGCAGCAGCGAGGTGAACACACGGAACGGGCTGACGTGCAGTGACTGCTCGTGTACCGCGCGAAAAGCGGTGGAGTGCACCGGCACGCCAGCGGAGCTGAGGTCGTAGTAGCCGACCGGCTGCATGCCCATGACGGCAAACAGGCGGGCGATGGTGGCCAGTTCTTCGGCGGTGCCGACGCGGATGGCGCCGTGGCGTTCGTGGTCCAGGCGCTCGATTTCGCCGGTCCAGCGCAGGGCTTCGGCAACCTTGGGCTGCTGGACCATGACCTGCTGGTTGATTTCGCTCACCAGCTCCAGCAGCGTGCCGTACAGCGGCACTTCCTGTTTGTACATGAGCGACATGGCGGCAGAGAACTGCGCGCGAATGCTGTCTGGGCTGACGAAATCGTGGGCGGGCATCGCTAGCTTCCTGGTTGGGTTCGGACGCTTACATGAAAGCTGGGAATGCACTTGGCTCACAAGCGAAAAAAAGTGAGTGTGTCATTCCTTTTTTGATCGACCTTCAGGGCCATTGGGGCTGCTTTGCAGCCCATTCGCGGCACAAGGCCGCTCCTACAGGGGACCGCGTTGCTGTTGAGCGGCCTTGTGCCCTGGCAATCTCAAGGCTGAAGCTGCTCGTGAATCCACTCCACCAAAGCCCGCACCTTGGGCACCTCCGCCGCATGCTCGGCATACGCCAGGTAATGCGCCCCGGCACTGCGCATCGCATGGTTCCACGGCACCACAAGGCTCCCTTCCGCCAGTTCCTTCGCCGCCAGGTAACGCGGCACCAGCGCCACCCCGCAACCGGCCTGTGCAGCGCTCAACGCCATATAGAACGTATCGAAACGAGGCCCGTGGTAGGCGCTGACGCTCTGCAACCCCAACTCCAGGAACCACTCATGCCAGGCCTCCGGCCGCGAAGTGCTTTGCAACAGCACCAGGTCGGCCAGTTCTGCAGCATCGCCCAGCGTGCGCCCGGCCAGCAGCTCTGGCGCACACACCGGCACCACTTCCTCACGGAACAGCTCCACGCAAGTGGCCCCCGGCCACGTGCCCTGGCCATAGAAGAACACCACGTCCGCCGAGCCCTGCAGCAGGGCGAACGGCTCCATCTCGTTGCGTATGTCCAGGTGGATGTTGGTGTGGCGTTTGCCAAAACCCTTGAGGTGCGGGATCAACCAGCGCACGCCAAAACTGGGTTGAGTGGCTACCTTCAATATCTCGGTCTGCTCGCCGTAGGTGAGCACGTAGCGGCTGGACATATCCACTTGGGTGAGGATCTTGTTGACCTCGGCCAAGTACAGGCTGCCGGCGGGGGTCAGTTGCAAGCGCCGCCGGATGCGCAGGAAAAGGTGGTGGCGCAGCATGTCTTCAAGCTGCGCCACCTGCTTGCTGACGGCGCTCTGGGTCAGGTGCAGTTCTTCGGCGGCACGGGTAAAGCTCAAATGGCGGGCTGCAGCCTCAAAGCACTGCAGGGCGGTCATGGAAGGCACCAGGCGTTTGGACATAGCGGTCTCTGCGGCTCAAATCATTACCTGACGGAATGATATGCGGAATAAAGGTCGTTTGTTGTACCTATGTGATCGGATTAATACTGATCCACATCATTTTTCCACCCCATCACCGATGTAGGAGATGCACAAATGGTTGCTGGATTGCTCGAGCGCCTTGGCGTTGCCGCCGAGGCTTACACCCAGGGCGACTACCCTGTTCACACGCCGATCGACGGCAGCCAGATCGCCTCGGTGAAACTGCTCGGCAAGGCCGAGACCATCGCCCGCATCGATCAGGCCCAGAGCGCATTCGACGCCTGGCGCACTGTGCCGGCCCCGCGCCGTGGCGAACTGGTGCGCCTGTTCGGCGAAGTGTTGCGTGAGCACAAGGCCGACCTGGGCGAGCTGGTCTCGATCGAAGCCGGCAAGATCACCCAGGAAGGCCTGGGCGAAGTGCAGGAAATGATCGACATCTGCGACTTCGCCGTTGGCCTGTCGCGCCAGCTGTACGGCCTGACCATCGCTTCCGAGCGCCCGGGCCACCACATGCGTGAAACCTGGCACCCGCTGGGTGTGGTCGGCGTGATCAGCGCCTTCAACTTCCCGGTTGCCGTGTGGGCCTGGAACACCGCCCTGGCCCTGGTGGCCGGCAACTCGGTGGTATGGAAACCGTCCGAGAAGACTCCGCTGACCGCCCTGGCCTGCCAGGCGTTGTTCGAAAAAGCCCTGAAAGCCTTCGGCGATGCTCCGGCTGGCTTGGCACAACTGGTGATCGGCGGCCGTGAAGCTGGCGAAGCCATGGTCGACGACCCGCGCGTACCGCTGGTCAGCGCCACCGGCAGCACCCGCATGGGTCGCGAAGTCGGCCCACGCGTTGCTGCCCGCTTCGGCCGCAGCATCCTGGAACTGGGCGGCAACAACGCCATGATCCTGGCGCCGAGCGCCGACCTGGACCTGGCCGTGCGCGGCATCCTGTTCTCGGCTGTCGGCACCGCCGGCCAGCGTTGCACCACCCTGCGCCGCCTGATCGTGCACCGCTCGATCAAGGACGAAGTGGTTGCCCGCGTCAAAGCCGCCTACGGCAAAGTGCGTATCGGCGACCCGCGCAAGGACAACCTGGTGGGCCCGCTGATCGACAAGCTGTCGTTCGACGCCATGCAGGGCGCGCTGGCCAAGGCCCGCGACGAAGGTGGCCAGGTGTTTGGTGGCGAGCGTCAGCTGGCCGACCAGTACCCGAACGCCTACTACGTGTCGCCTGCCATTGCCGAAATGCCGGCGCAGAGCGACGTGGTGCGCCACGAAACCTTCGCCCCGATCCTGTATGTGCTGGCCTACGACGACTTCGAAGAGGCCCTGCGCCTGAACAACGAAGTGCCACAAGGCCTGTCGTCGTGCATCTTCACCACCGACATCCGTGAAGCCGAGCGCTTCCAGAGTGCTTCGGGCAGCGACTGCGGTATCGCCAACGTCAACATCGGTACCAGCGGCGCCGAGATCGGCGGTGCGTTTGGCGGCGAGAAGGAAACCGGCGGTGGTCGTGAGTCGGGTTCGGATGCCTGGAAAGGCTACATGCGTCGCCAGACCAACACCGTGAACTACTCGCGTGAGCTGCCGCTGGCGCAGGGTATCGTGTTCGACTGATGTATTGATGCTGCATGGCCGGGGGCATAGCCCCCGGTTCGCGGCACAAGGCCGCTCCTACACAGGCATCGCGATCTCCTGTAGGAGCGGCCTTGTGCCGCGAATGGGCTGCGAAGCAGCCCCAACAAGAACAAATTGCTGGAGCCGGCCATGTCCGAACTGCGTCAAGAATGCTTGTGGGAATTCGTCAGCAAACCGACCGTTGCCGCCCAGGCCCTGGCCGGTGAGCACAAGGCTGATGTCTGCGTGATCGGCGGTGGCATCACTGGCCTGTCGGCGGCCATCCACCTGCTCGAACAGGGCAAGTCGGTGATCCTGCTTGAGGCCTGGAAGATCGGCCACGGTGGCTCCGGGCGCAACGTCGGCCTGGTCAACGCCGGCACCTGGATCCGCCCCGACGACGTCGAGGCCACCCTCGGCCAGAAGCAGGGCAGCCGCCTGAACAAGGTGCTCGGCGAAGCCCCGGGTGAAGTGTTCGCCATGATCGAGCGCCTGGGCATCGACTGCCAGGCCCAGCACAAAGGCACGCTGCACATGGCGCACAACGCCACCGGCATCGCTGACCTCGAGGCCCGCCACGAACAATGGCGACGCCGTGGTGCCGACGTGGAGCTGCTGACCGGCGCCCAGTGCCAGGAATATTGCGGTACCAACAAGATTTCCGCCGCGTTGCTCGACCGCCGCGCTGGCACCATTAACCCCATGGGCTACACCCAGGGCCTGGCGGCTGCCGTGGCGCGCCTG
This sequence comes from Pseudomonas sp. SIMBA_068, assembly GCF_046534705.1. Lineage (NCBI taxonomy): Bacteria > Pseudomonadati > Pseudomonadota > Gammaproteobacteria > Pseudomonadales > Pseudomonadaceae > Pseudomonas > Pseudomonas sp. SIMBA_068. The sequence goes on along the minus strand of NZ_JAWRYI010000010.1, from coordinate 26,294 downwards.
GGCGGCAAGCTGTTCCAGCAGTCTTCGGTCGAAGGCCTGGAACGTGATGGCGATGGCTGGCGGGTGAAGACTGCGCGTGGCTCGGTGCGCGCCGACAAGGTGGTTGTTTCCACTGGCGCGTACACCGAAGGCGACTGGAGCAACCTGCAGAAGCAGTTCTTCCGTGGCTACTACTACCAGGTGGCGTCCAAGCCGCTGCAGGGTGCCGCGGCCGACAAGGTACTGCCACATGGCCAAGGCTCGTGGGACACCCGCACCGTGCTTAGCAGCATCCGCCGCGACGATCAGGGCCGCCTGCTGCTCGGCAGCCTGGGCCGGGTCGACAACAAGCCGGCGTGGTTTGTGCGCAGCTGGGCGGACCGCATCCAGAGCCACTATTACCCGGAACTGGGCAAGGTCGAGTGGGAAATGCACTGGACCGGCTGTATCGACTTTACCCCTGACCACCTGATGCGCCTGTTCGAGCCGGCGCCAGGGTTGGTCGCGGTTACGGGTTACAACGGGCGTGGCAACACCACAGGTACCGTGATCGGCCGTGCCTTTGCCGAGTTTCTGCTCAAGGGTGACGCGGACAGCCTGCCGATTCCGTTCTCGCCGATGAGCGGCGTGAGTGCGCCTTCGCTGCGGACCGCGTTCTACGAATCTGGCTTCTCGCTTTACCACGCGGGGCAGTGCCTGAGGGTTGTGTTGTAAGTACTGGCCTCTTCGTGGGCACGCCCGCTCCCACAGGAATCGCGCAGATGCTGAAACCTGTGGGGTTGTTGTGGGAGCGGGCGTGCCCGCGAAGAGACCGGCCAGGTTTACTTGTGCAACCAGCTGAGGAAGCCGCCTTTCTTGATCAGGGCCGGCTTTTGCAGCAACAACGACTCCCGGCTTTGCCTGCGGAACCGCTGCAATTTGCTCAACGCCGTCTGCACTTCGCCACGCTGCTGCAAACAGCTCTTCACCTGTTCCTTTTCGATGCGGTACAGCACGCAACCGGTCAGTGTGCGAAACTCGGCAAACGAGTCGTCCTCATCGATGATCCCCTCGATCCCCAGCACCTCACCCGGCCCCATGCGCCCAGCCTCGATCCGCTTGTCGCCATCACGCACCGACGCAGACACCACCCCGCTGCCAATCACCAGCAGGTGCTCGGAATGCTCACCCACGCCCAGGATCACCTGGTCCGCCAGGTACTCCACCGCCGTCATGCGCTGGCTCAGCGCGTCACGCTCCTCATCGCTTAGCGAGCGGAACACCCGCACTTCGTCCAGCACCTCGCGCTGTCGGCTGCGCGGCGGCATGGCCAGGTCCACGTTCCACATCACCCCGCTGGCCTCCAGGTGCCGGTGGGCAAGGTCGAACAGCTGATTGCGTGCGTCGCCCTTGGTGCCCGCGTCGGCCACGAAGCCGCTGGCCTCGTACTCCACGGACTCCAGCGTCGAGGCCTTCACCGTCACCTTCGGCTTTGGGGTCGCAAGAATGGCACTGACGCCCTGCAAGGCCTTTTCCAGCGCATCGAACACCCGCTTGGGCCGCACTTTGGCCGGCACCACCACGCTGATCGACACCCCATGCACATCGGCCGGGCGGCTGTGGTTGAGCAGCCGCGCCTTGGCCGCGACCGAGTTGGGGATCACCGCCAGGCTGCCGGTGCCGGTCAGCAGCCGCGTGGCGCGCCAGTCGATGTCCAGCACCTTGCCTTCGGTGCCGTCGATGGAGATTGAATCGCCAATCTGATAGGGCCGCGTGGTGTTCAGCACGATGCCGCTGAACACGTCCGCCAAGGTGCTCTGCAACGCCAAGCCGATGACGATGGCCATCACCCCGGACGTAGCCAGCAAGCCCTTCACCGGCAGTTGCATCACATAGCCCGCGGCAGCCACTACAGCGACCAAAAAGATCAACGCCCCCAGCACATCCTGCAGCAGCCGCCCGCCATGGCTGCCCCGGGCCACCAGCAGCAGGCCGAACACCACCGTGACCGTGCGCGCGCCAAACAGCCACCAGCCGATGGCCAGTACCGTGGCTATGAGGTTGCGCGAGACATCGTCGGGCCAGGGTGGCGGTTGCAGCGGGCTCATGCCGGCGGCCACCAGCACCGAGCTGAACAGCAGGAATATCACCAGCCGCGTGCCGATGCGCCAGGCACGGCGCTGCGTGGGGATGACTTGCCAGAGCACGAGGTCGAGCAGGATGAGGGTAGTGCCGAGCAACAACGGGGACGACTGGATGAACGCCAGCATGGTGGTCTCGGGGGTGAGGGGAGGGCTGTGGGTAGTAATAGAGCAGGTTTGCCGGGCAGGCAATGCAAGCCTGTGCTGGCTCCTTCGCGGGCTTGCCCGCTCGCACAGGTAAAGCGCTGCTTTTGAATCTTGTGCGATCCCTGTGGGAGCGGGCGAGCCCGCGAAGAGACCAGCAAAACCAACGCCAATCTATCGTTCCTAAAACAGAACGTTAAAGCCAAAAAACGCTATCTACCGCTGCAAAGGTGATGGTTTTAATCTTCTCCCATCAGCGCGAAACACCCAACTTACTGAAGACAGAAACCCTTAGGAGCAACGACCATGACCAACTTCAAATACAACCGCCTGAACAAAGACGACGCCGCCGTACTGCTGGTCGACCACCAGGCTGGCCTGCTGTCCCTGGTCCGCGACATCGAACCAGACGCTTTCAAGAACAACGTGCTGGCCCTGGCTGACCTGGCCAAGTTCTTCAACCTGCCGACCATCCTCACCACCAGTTTCGAGCAAGGCCCCAACGGCCCGCTGGTCCCCGAGCTGAAAGCCCTGTTCCCGGATGCCCCGTACATCGCTCGCCCCGGCCAGATCAACGCCTGGGACAACGAAGACTTCGTCAAGGCAGTAAAGGCCACCGGCAAGAAGCAGCTGATCATCGCCGGCGTCGTGACTGAGGTGTGTGTTGCGTTCCCGGCCCTGGCGGCTCTGGAAGAAGAGTTTGATGTGTTCGTGGTGACTGATGCCTCCGGCACCTTCAACGCCATGACCCGCGACGCCGCCCATGACCGCATGAGCCAGGCCGGTGCGCAACTGATGACCTGGTTCGGCGTGGCGTGCGAGCTGCACCGCGACTGGCGCAACGACGTTGAAGGCCTGGCCGCGCTGTGCTCCAACCACATCCCGGACTACCGCAACCTGATGACCAGCTACAACGCCTTCAACGCCGGCAAGTAAGCCGACCGCCCCGGGCACCGCCAGTCGGTGCCCGCCAAAGGGCAGCACACCCATCCAATCCTCCGCCCGTTCACCGTTGCACAGTGGATGCGGGCAAGCTCATCCCAAGGAACGCCGATGAACACCGCACTCCAAGACAACCGTGAAGTGGTGACCGTATGCCTGCAACACCACGTTCTCGCTAGCCCGACGGGCGCGACGCCGGCCCAGCCACCGCGCTGGAAACAGGCGCTGCTGACCTACCTGGTGATCTGCCCGATGACCATGGTCATTCCGCAACTGCTGGCGCCGTTGTTTGCACGCTTCCCGCAGCTGGGCGGCCCGATTACCGGCAACCTGATCGTCAACCTGTTCGTCATCCTGCCGGTGGTGTTCTACATCATGCCTTGGGTAACCCGCCGCTGTGCCAACTGGCTGCGCGGTTGAGTCGCGCCCTTACTTCGATACTTTCAAGGAGATACCGACATGAGCACGTTCGTTACCCGCGATGGCACTTCGATCTATTTCAAGGACTGGGGCAGCGGCAAGCCCGTGCTGTTCAGCCACGGCTGGCCACTGGATGCCGACATGTGGGATTCGCAGATGGAGTTCCTGGCCAGCCGCGGCTACCGCGCCATCGCCTTCGACCGCCGTGGGTTCGGCCGTTCGAGCCAGCCGTGGAGCGGTTACGACTACGACACCTTCGCCGATGACATCGCCCAGCTTATCGAACACCTCGACCTGCGCGACGTGACCCTGGTGGGCTTCTCGATGGGTGGCGGGGATGTCAGCCGCTACATCGCCCGCCACGGCAGCGAGCGGGTGGCCGGGTTGGTGCTGCTGGGTGCGGTGACGCCGGTGTTCGGCAAGCGTGAAGACAACCCTGAAGGGGTCGACCTGTCGGTTTTCGAGGGTATTCGTGCCGGCCTGCGGGCCGACCGTGCGCAGTTCATTGCCGATTTTGCGACGCCGTTCTATGGCCTGAACCATGGGCAGCAGGTGTCCCAGGGCGTTCAGACGCAGACCCTGAACATCGCGCTGATGGCATCGATCAAAGGCACGCTGGAGTGCGTGACGGCGTTCTCCGAGACCGATTTCCGGCCGGACATGGGCAAGGTCGATGTACCGACGTTGGTGATCCATGGTGACGCCGACCAGATCGTGCCGTTCGAGGCCACCGGCAAGCAGGCGGCGGAGCTGATTCGTGGGGCTGAGCTGAAAGTGTATGCCGGGGCGCCGCACGGGTTTGCGGTGACCCATGCGCAGCAGTTGAACGAGGACTTGCTGGCGTTTCTCCAGCGGTAATTGTGGGAGGCATTCGCGGGCTCGCCCGCGAATAGGCCGGCCCTGGCAGCACTAATGTTGATCAGGGCTAACCTTCTACAGCCTACCGCACATCCATCCAAGCCCTGACCCAGCATTAACCGGCATGCTCCGCAGTTGCGCCTGCCGCCGCCGCACCCAGACGGAGAACACCATGGCCCAAGACCGCAACGACAAGACCCGTCGCCAGTTCCTCGCCACCAGCACCGTGCTCGGTGCCGCGGGCGCGCTCTGGTCCGCATTGCCCTTCACCGGCCAAGCCGGTTCCGCTCACGCATCCACCCAAGGAGGTTCCATGACCGCCGACCTGATTCTGTTCAACGGCAAGCTGCACACCGTTGACCGCGAAAAGCCCACCGCGACCGCCGTCGCCATCAAGGACGGCCGCTTCGTCGCCGTGGGCAACGACGCCGAGGCCATGGCCCACAAGGGCGCCGCGACGCAAATCATCGACCTCAAGCAGCGCACGGTGATACCGGGCCTGAATGACTCGCACCTGCACCTGATCCGCGGTGGCCTGAACTACAACCTCGAACTGCGCTGGGAAGGCGTGCCGTCGGTGGCTGATGCCCTGCGCATGCTCAAGGACCAGGCCGCGCGCACGCCAACCCCGCAGTGGGTGCGGGTAGTCGGTGGCTGGAACGAATTCCAGTTCGCCGAGAAACGCATGCCCACCCTGGAAGAAATCAACCAGGCTGCGCCCGACACCCCGGTATTCCTGCTGCACCTATACGACCGCGCGCTACTCAACCGCGCTGCGCTCAAGGCCGTCGGCTACGACAAGAGCACCCCGAACCCGCCGGGAGGCGAGATCCAGCGCGACAAGTTTGGCAACCCGACCGGCATGCTGATCGCCCGCCCGAACGCGATGATCCTCTACGCCACCCTGGCCAAAGGGCCGAAGCTGCCGCTGGAGTACCAGGTCAACTCCACCCGCCAGTTCATGCGCGAACTCAACCGCCTGGGCCTCACCAGTGCCATCGACGCCGGCGGCGGCTACCAGAACTTCCCCGACGACTATTCGGTGATCCAGGAGCTGGCCGACAACAACCAGCTGACCGTGCGCATCGCCTACAACCTGTTCACCCAGAAGCCCAAGGAAGAGCTGGACGACTTCAAGAAGTGGACCTCCAGCGTCAAGCTGCACAGCGGCACCGACTTCCTGCGCCACAACGGCGCCGGCGAAATGCTGGTGTTCTCCGCCGCCGACTTCGAGGACTTCCTCGAGCCGCGCCCGGACCTGCCACAGACCATGGAAGAAGAGCTGGAACCGGTGGTGCGCCACCTGGTCGAGCAACGCTGGCCGTTCCGCCTGCACGCCACCTACAACGAATCGATCACGCGCATGCTCGACGTGTTCGAGAAGGTCAACCGCGACATCCCGTTCAACGGCCTGCCGTGGTTCTTCGACCACGCCGAAACCATCACCCCCCAGAACATCGAGCGCGTGCGCGCCTTGGGCGGTGGCATCGCCGTCCAGGACCGCATGGCCTTCCAGGGTGAGTACTTTGTCGACCGCTACGGCGCCAAGGCTGCCGAGCAGACCCCGCCCATCAAGCGCATGCTGGACATGGGCGTGCCAGTGGGTGCCGGTACCGACGCTACCCGTGTGTCCAGCTACAACCCGTGGACCTCGCTGTACTGGCTGGTCAGCGGCAAGACCGTCGGCGGCATGGAGCTGTACCCGGAAGGCCTGGATCGCGACACCGCACTGCAACTGTTCACCCAGGGCAGTGCCTGGTTCTCCAGCGAGCAGGGCAAGAAAGGCCAGATCAAGGTGGGCCAGCTGGCCGACCTGGCGGCGCTGTCGCTGGACTTCTTCAGTGTCGATGAAGAGGCGATCAAGGGCATCGAGTCGGTGCTGACCATCGTCGATGGCAAGGTGGTGTACGCGGCGGGAGAATTCGATCGCCTTGGCCCACCGCAGGTGCCAGTGCTGCCAGAGTGGTCGCCAGTAGCCAAGGTGCCAGGGCACTGGCGCGTGGGTACGCCATCGTTGGCGGCAGCCGTGCATCAGTGCTCGGGGCCGTGCGGGGTACATGCGCACAGTCATGACAAAGCGCGCAAATCGAGTGTGCCGGTGAATGACTTCCAAGGCTTCTGGGGGGCGCTGGGTTGTTCTTGCTTTGCTTTCTAAGCTGAGCTGACATGAAGGAAGGGGACCAGTGTCTGGCCCCTTTCTTGTGTTTTCAGTGCCGGCCTCTTCGCGGGTAAACCCGCTCCCACAGGGATCGCGCGGGTGCCGAGTGCTGTACAGCACCTGTTCGAAGAGGCAGTGTTCATGTCAGAAGCTGCCTTTGAGTGGGTATTCGATGATCAGGTAGATGCGGTCGATGTCATCGCCGGCCTGGGCCTGGTTGGCGCGGTGGCTCACGTGGGAGAACGACAGGCTCAGGTCTTTGGCCGCACCTGACTGCACCACGTATTTCAGGTCGATGTCGCGTTCCCAGTGCTTGCCGCCCGGTCCGTACTGGCCGGTGTAGGCGCCACCCGCTGGTGCATGGCTGCCATCGATACCACGGCCGCTGACGTAGCGGCCCATCAGGCTCAGGCCGGGCACGCCGAGGGTGGCAAAGTTGAGGTCGTAGCGCAGTTGCCACGAGCGCTCGCCGGGGCCGTTGAAGTCGGCGTACTTGATCGAGTTGGCCAAGTAGATGGAATCGCCACCGACGAAGTCGAACGGGGTGTCGCCCTCGACCTTCTGGTAGGCCAGGCTCAGCGCCTGGGCGCCGAAACTGTATTTGGCCAGAAGGCTGTAGGCGAGGGTGTCGATTGCGCCCGCGCTGGCGTTGCCGGTATCGCGGGTTTTGTACAGGTTCCCGTCCAGGCGCCAGTTGCGCTCAGCCATGTTCAGGTTCAGGTAGGCCTGGCGCCAGGTGTCCTGCAACTGCCCGGCATACAGCGCGCCGCCGAACGGGCCTGCGGGCGCGAAGGTGGCGCCGGCCAGGCTGATTGCGCGGTTGTGAGTACTGGCGCCGTAGCCGCTGAAGTCGTCATGGGTAGAGCTGTTGTCCTGGTTGCTGAAGGCGGTGAAACGCCCGGCCTGCAGGCGCCAGTCGGGCAGGTCGGCGTTTTCCACGAACCAGCCGGTGGCGTATTCCGGGTGCAGGCGTTTGTCGCCGGTATCGAATACCGGTGTTTCCACCATCATCTCGCCATAGCGCAGCCGGGTATTGCCCAGGCGAAATTTGAGTGCGGCACCAGCGCTGGAATAGTCGGACTCGGCGCGGCCATCGCTGTCGCGTGGCAGCAGGCCAGTGCCGGCATGGCCGCGGCCGCCGTCGAGCTTGAGGCCGATAAAACCGTGGGCATCGAGGCCCACCCCGACAGCGCCCTGGGTGAACCCGGAGCGTACCTCGCCGATGAAACCCTGGGCCCATTCCTGGCGGTAGTTCTGGCCGCTGGCGGAAGGTGAGCGGAAGTCGCTGTGCAGCAAGTAGTTGCGGCTGAGCAGCGACCAGCCGGGTTCGTCGGCTTGGCTGAATGTGGGGCACAAGGCGAGCGTGGCGAGCAGGGCGCGGCCCGGTCCGTGAGTGGCGCGGATCATGAGGGCTCCGGGTGGGATGATCCGGGACTGTGGAGCAAGTGTAGGCCAGCGGTCTTGTAAGGGTGTGCTGGGGGAGGTGCCCGCACCATCATTGCAGGAGCGGCTATCACCGCGAAGAGGCCGGCACAGGCTGCCTAGACGCTGAACGCCTCGACAATAGCCTCTATCACCACCCGCACCCGCGCGGTGTGCCGCACATCCTGATGGGTCACCAGCCAGATGTCGTAAGGCTTGCCCGGCGGCCATACCTGCTGAAGGCCATCGCGCTCCCCCAGTGGCACCGGCAGCTCACCCAGGCCGATACCACTTGCCAGAGCCCGCCGCACCATAAGACCCGAGGTGCAGGTTATTGCAATCCGCCCTTGAGCTATCGACTCGCCCGCCAGGGTCACCTCCTTGCCGCTGTCCAGGTACGGTTGGTAGATCACCAGTTCGTGCCCGGCAAATGCGCTGCCCGGCGGGGGTTCACCGCGTCGCTGCAGGTATTCGCGAGAAGCGAAAAGCCCGCTGTGCCAGCGCGCCAGCCGGCGCACAACCAGCTCGGGGTTATCCGGCTTATGTGTACGCACAGCGATATCGGCCTCGCGCTGGCTGAGGTTGAGCATCTGCGTCGAAGCGTGCAGTTGCACTTCGATACCCGGGTGGTCGAGGCGCAGGCGGGCAATCGCCGGGATGATGAAGTCGAGGGCGAAGGAATCGGTGGTGGTGACCCGCACTGCGCCGCTCAGGCGCTCATCCATGCCGAGGATCTGCCGCTGCAGGCCGGCGGCGGCCGTCTCCATCTCGAGTGCCGCACGCATCGCCACTTCGCCGGCGCTGGTCAACGAATAGCCGCTGGAGGTGCGCAGGAATAGGGTCGCGTCCAGCGCACTTTCCAACGACGACAGCCGGCGGCCGACGGTTGCCTGGTCCACACCCAGGCGACGGGCTGCGCCTCGCAAGGTCTGCTCGCGGCACAGCGCGAGAAAGACGCGGGTATCGTCCCAGTTCATCAACGTGATCCTCGATGATGCAATGATGCAGTGCAGTAGTGAAAAATCGCTGCATTTTTTCTGCGATCGGCCACTTTATGCTGTTCCCATCGTTATCGACAAGCGCCGACGCTGGCGCAAGGGAATATCATGAGCGAATCAACATCACGTTCCCCCTGGCTGCCGATCTGGGCCGGGCTGTGTGCGAGCCTGGTAGGTATCGGCCTGGCGCGTTTTGCCTATACACCGCTGGTTCCGGCGCTGATCGACGCGCATTGGTTCGACAGTTCGGCGGTGGTCTACCTCGGTGCTGCCAACCTCGCCGGGTATCTGATCGGCGCCCTCGTCGGCAGGCCATTGGCTGCACGCTGGTCGAGTGCATCAGTGCTGCGCTGCATGATGCTCTGTGTCAGCCTGGCGTTCCTGGCGTGTGCCTGGCCGCTGTCGGTGAGCTGGTACTTCGGCTGGCGGTTACTGTCCGGGGTGGCTGGCGGGGTGATCATGGTACTGGCGGCCAGCGCAATCCTGCCCCATGTCGCGGCCTCGCGGCGTGGGCTGGCCAGTGGTGCGATCTTTCTCGGCATCGGCCTGGGTATCGCCGGTGCCGCGAGCCTGGTGCCTTGGCTGCTGGGCAAAGGCTTGCAGCAGACCTGGCTTGGGCTGGCCCTGCTGTCGCTGCTGCTGACCCTCACCAGCTGGGCTGGTTGGCCGGCCGAGCACGAGTATGCGCAGGTTACGCAGACGAAGCAGCAAGGGGTTGCCTCGCCCGCCATCCTTGTTCTCTTCAGTCAGTACGCGCTGATGGCAACAGCACTGGTGGCACCGATGATGTTCCTGGTGGACTACATCAGCCGGGGTCTTGGCGCTGGTACACATGCCGGGGCCGTGATCTGGGGGCTGTATGGCCTGGGGGCAATTGCCGGGCCGGTGGCTTACGGGCTAATGGCCGACCACCTGGGGGCACGTGCCGGCATTCGCCTGGTGTTGCTGGCGCAACTGGCAGCCTTGGCGGTGCTGCTGGTTAGCCATGACCTGCGCTTGCTCGGCGCCGCCGCACTGTTGATTGGTTCGTTCCCGCCGGGCATCGTGCCGCTGGCGCTGGCCAGGGTGCACCAACTGGTCGATGGCCATGCCCGGCAGAATGCGACGTGGAGCAGGGCGACGGTATCGTTCGCCAGTTTTCAGGCCATTGCAGGTTACGCTTATTCAGCACTGTTTGCTGCCAATGGCGGCCATTACACCGTGCTGTTCGCCGTAGCCGCTGGCGCGGTGCTGCTGGCGCTGCTGATTGATCTGCTGCCCAAAGAGCATCAGGCCATGTCGCTGATTGCGAACTCTTCTGCCAAGTGATCGATCAACGCCCGCACCGAGGGCAGCAGCCCGCGGCGCGACGGGAAGATCGCATGCACGATGCCACACCGCGGGTGCCAGTCCGGAATCAGCTCAACCAGCCGCCCTGCCGCCAGGTCCTCGCGCACCGCCACCCGCGGCAAGTGCGCAATCCCCACCCCGGCCACTACGAAGTGGCGCAGGGCAAACAAGTCGTCAGTCACCATGCGCGGTGTATGCGGGATGACGATGCTGCGGCTGTTGTCCTCACCCTGGAACAGTTCCCACTGGTACTCGCGCTGGGCACTGCCCCAATGCACGCTGGGTAGCGTGCCCAGCAGCTGTGGGTCAAACCCTTTGGGCAGTTGCGCCAGGTAGTGCGGCTGGCCGACCAGGCACTGGGTGCTGTTGCTCAGCACCTTCATCACCATGTCGGTGTTCTCCAGCGGCGGAAAGCGCACGCGCAGGGCGATGTCGAAGCCCTCATGCAGCAGGTCGACACGGCGGTTGGTGCTCTCGATGAACAGTTCCACCTGGGGGTACTTGAGCATGTAGCGGGTCAGCATCGGCCCGACCCAGGAGTTGAGCAGGGTGGTGGGGCAACTGATGCGCACCAGCCCGCGTGGCTCGCTGCGGTTGCGCTCGATGATTTCCGCCGCGCCCTCGGCCTCCACGCGCATGGCCAGGCAACGGTTGTAGTAGGCCTGGCCGATTTCGGTCAGCGAGCAGTGGCGGCTGGTGCGGTGCAGCAGGCGCACGCCCAGGCGGTCTTCAAGGTCGGCGATGCGCCGGCTGAGTTTCGACTTGGGCATGTCCAGCGCCCGCCCGGCCGGGGCGAAGCCGCCGTGCTCCACGACTTGGGTGAAGTAGTAGAGGGAGTTGAGGTCTTCCAATGATCGTTCTCCAAACGGAACGCTAAGGACGGTTTTCGCAGTCTGGTGCAGCAAAGGTGATGATTTTAATCTGTGCCCATCAACGCGAAACACCCCGGATTGCTGAAAAATTCATAACCCTTAGGAGCACAGACCATGAGCAAATTCACCTACAACCGCCTGAACAAAGACGATGCTGCCGTACTGCTGGTCGACCACCAGGCTGGCCTGTTGTCCCTGGTGCGTGACATCGAGCCGGACAAGTTCAAGAACAACGTACTGGCCCTGGCTGACCTGGCCAAGTTCTTCAACCTGCCAACCATCCTCACCACCAGCTTCGAGCAAGGCCCTAACGGCCCGCTGGTGCCAGAGCTGAAAGCGCTGTTCCCGGATGCGCCGTATATCGCCCGCCCAGGCCAGATTAACGCCTGGGACAACGAAGACTTCGTCAAGGCGGTGAAGGCCACTGGCAAGAAGCAGCTGATCATTGCCGGTGTGGTGACTGAGGTTTGCGTAGCCTTCCCGGCGCTGTCGGCGCTGGAAGAAGAATTCGATGTGTTCGTCGTGACCGATGCCTCCGGCACTTTCAACGAAATGACCCGCGATGCCGCCCATGACCGCATGAGCCAGGCGGGTGCGCAGCTTATGACCTGGTTCGGCGTGGCCTGCGAGCTGCACCGCGACTGGCGCAACGATGTCGAAGGGCTGGCTGCGCTGTGCTCCAACCACATTCCGGATTATCGCAACCTGATGACCAGCTATAACGCGGTGACTGCGGGTAAGTAACACTAAGTAACCTGATGATTGGCCTCCCCTGGGGCGCTATCGTTGACTTGATCGTAGAGTGTTGTTAGCGTTTGACTTGAGCGCGAAACCAGCTGCCATTCAGCGGCACTAGCTGGCGTAGGAACCCCGTCGATGGCTGAATCATCAGCGTCGGGTGAGACCTCCACACCCCCGCTTGAGGGTGTGTATATGAATATCAAGCGCAAATACAGGGCCACTGGTGACAGTGGCCCTTTTTTTTCGTCGGCAAAAAAGTGTACCGCTTGTAGAGCAGCTTTCCGTGGCGATGTTTATTCAGTGCTTTTTGCATCGCACTGCATGTAATTCCACAGCATTTTGCCGTTGTCGAGTGTCACGATTACCAGCATCTGCCGCCTGGTTTCGTAGGCGCCAATGAACGCCAGTCTGCAGGTATCATTGGTGTAAGCGACCTGCCATATCTCAAATGGTCCGATTAACGTGTCCAGCGCTACTTTTACATAGCGTTCCTGGGCGTCCTGTCTCTTCTCGACGATGTGGTGGATACAGCTGCGCAGAATCCGGATGTCGCCCATTGGGCTGCTGATGCTTACTTCCTCAGTTTTTTCGCTGTCGAAGCCCAGCTGCTGCGCAGCAACCTCGATTGCAGCGTCATGCGAATCAGCAGGCGCTAGTTCTTCGATAGCCTGGGTGCGTAGATCGCGCGCAAGTGTTCTGAGGTCGGGTAGTTGTTCGTCCAGCCAGGACATCTGGCCTTTGTTCTCGGCAATTGTTGCGGCTGGGTTTTTGGGGCTCAATGAGATACCTGACGGGGAACAGTCGCTGATGCGGCGGCGGGCCAGGTGAGCCTATGGCGAAGTGTTCCCCCGAACAATCAGACGGAGGGTGACGCGTTTTGTAGGTCGTTTCCTGAATGTCGGTAGAGCAGGCTGATCATTGCAGCCTGCTCAAAGCTTATCCAATGCGCTTCAACTTATTGGCTGTGACTCAATCCCATCCAGCAGTGCCTCAACCAATCCTTCTGCCATTTCGATTGCATTCAGGTTGCTCCAGAATAGGCTTTTGCCGGTGTCATCCAGATGCTCCAAGGCTTTGTAGCCGCAGTCGTAGGCGCCGCGCAGGTACTGGGCGACATGCACCAGGGCATCGTGGGCGGAGACGCCCGGGTTTACTGTGAACAATGGGGGATGGCCGGCATCGCAGCGGCTGAAAGGGCGTTGTGTGGTTTCGGGAAGGGGGGGATCGGGGACGATTCTTTTCATTGGAGTGACCTCACAGGGTTGACCTGCAACCATCCGTTTCCACACGAAGGGTGGCAGCTGTACGCGGGGTGGAAAACCGGTCGGAGGCAACCCGGTAGGCCATACGGCCTCCCGCGCACAGCTGCCATTGAAGACAGCACCTCAGATCAGACGGGTTTCCACACCCGATCGCTGAACCGACAGCGACCCGGTCAGCCTAGAGAGCAGGCCTTCCCCGGACAATCAGACGGGCGTCGACACGATGTGTAGGATAAATCCTCGGGGGCGGCGTTAACGTAGGAAATGGTTGGCTGGAAAGTAGGACCTTGCTGAGAATCGGACGATTCTGTGATGGTTTTTTTGGGTGCGCGTAATGGCGGCGAGTGATCGTCAGGAGGTTGCAGGATGGCCTCCAGGTGCCAGGCGATAGGTTTTTGGCGCCTGTGAGATCGAGCGCCGCCCGCGCGGCGCTTCGCAGCACAAGGCTGCTCCTACATCTGTTTCGGGCCAGTGACGCCTGCACCAGCGCGCGCGAACGCCTTGTTTGTTCGACACGTTATTGAGGTGAGCACCAAGAGGGCCGCGCGCCTAGGGCTCAGGAATAATTGGCCCGAAATAGATGTAGGAGCAGCCTTGTGCTGCGAAGCGCCGCGCGGGCGGCGCTCGATCTCACAGGCACCACAACCCTCAAGGCGTACGACAAAAACCCTCAATCCGCATCCGAATCAAACAACCTTTCCAGCTCCACCCGCGCCTCCTTGGCCGTCTGCATCACCTTGGCCCGGTCATCGCGTACCTGCCCCTGGGCCACCAGCACTTCTTCGTCATGCTGGGTAAACCGGGTAATCCGGTCCGCCGCCTGTTCATCGCTCAAGCCCAACCCCACCAGCGCCCGGCGGGTCATCTCCAGGCTGGAGTAGAACGTCTCGCGAATCGGCTCGGCGCCTGCATCCACCAACTTGTGCACATGCTGGCGGTTACGTGCCCGGGCCAGCACCTTCAGGTGTGGGTACAGGCGTTTTACTCGTTCGGCGGTATGAATAGCGGCTTCAGGGTCATCAATGGTGATGATGAAATACTCCGCTTCACCCACCTTGGCGGCATGCAGCACCTCCGGGCGCAACGGGTCGCCGTAGAACACCGGCACCTGTTCGAACATACGGGTCATCTCGATGGCATCCACCGAGGTTTCCAGCGCTATGAACGGGATCTTCTGCGCCCGCAGGATACGCGCGACGATCTGGCCCATGCGGCCCATGCCGACGATCACCACCCGCGGTGTATCCGTCTGGATCTGCTTGTACTGCTCGGGCACTTCACGCGCCGGTTGCGGGCGTTTGAGGGCGCGGGCGCAACCCAGCATCAGCAGCGGGGTGATGGCCATCGACAGGGTAATGGTCATCAGCAGCAGGTCGTAGGTCTGAGTGTCGAACAGGCCTTGGTCCTTGCCCAGCTTGAACACCACGAAGGCGAACTCGCCACCGGCCGCCAGCACCATGCCCAGGCGCAGGGCGCTGGCGCTGTTCAGGCCACCGACCACGCGCCCGACGCCTATCAGCAGCACCAGCTTTACCGCGACCAGCAGCAGGGTCAGGCCCAGCACCACCAGCGGCATTTCCAGCAGCAGGCGCAGGTTGGCGCCCATGCCCACGCTGATGAAGAACAGCCCCAGCAACAGGCCCTTGAACGGCTCGATCTGTGATTCCAGCTCGTGGCGGTATTCCGAGTCGGCCAGCAGCAGGCCGGCGAGGAAGGCGCCCAAGGCCATGGAAATGCCGGCCTCTTCCATCAGCCAGGCCGTGCCGATTACCACCAGCAGTGCGGTGGCAGTAGACACCTCCGGCAGGCCGGTGCGAGCCACGGTGCGGAACACCGGGCGCAACAGGTAGCGGCCGCCGATGATCACCACGGCGATGCTGCCGAATACCTTCAGGCCGTGTTGCAGGCTGTCGCCGTGGCTGGTGTCCGGGCCACTGGCGGCCAGTAGCGGTACCAAGGCAATCAGCGGGATCGCAGCGATGTCCTGGAACAGCAGGATGGCGAACGCCAGGCGGCCGTGCGGGGCGTTGAGCTGCTTGCTCTCGGCCAGGCTTTGCAGGCCAAGGGCGGTGGACGACAGCGCCAGGCCCAAGCCGAGCACGATGGCTGCCGGCAGTGTCTGGCTGAAGCCGAACAGGGCGATGGCACCGATCAGCGCGCCGGTCAGTAGCACCTGGGCGGTACCGACACCGAACACCGACTTGCGCATCAGCCACAGGCGCTTGGGCGACAGTTCCAGGCCAATGATGAACAGCAGCAGGACCACGCCCAGCTCGGAAATGTGCGCCACGCTTTCGGTGTCGCGGATCAGGCCAAGCGCCTGCGGGCCGATGGCCACACCGGCCAGCAGATAGCCGAGCACAGCCCCCAGTTGCAGGCGCTTGGCCAAGGGGACGGCGACGACCGCGGCGAGCAGAAAGATCACCGCGGTTTGCAGAAGGCTGCCTTCGTGTGGCATTGGCGCTTACTCCATGAGCTGCCGGGGCAGCGTTTGAACAGTTTGGCCGACGATTCTGGGGAATGTGGGCGTGGTAGACAATCTGCTTTATGGGAGAAAGATTGTCCCATTACAGGTGACAGTCTGTGGCGGCCTCTTTGCGGGCACGCCCGCTCCCACAGGCTCAGCTAAGCCCCTAAGGCCTGTGTTATCTCTGTGGGAGCGGGCATGCCCGCGAAGAAGGCGGTGCAGATCTAACTATTCATCGCCACCAAACTGCGCCCGATACTGCGCCGGCGTCATGCCAATACGCTCACAGAACACCTTGCGCAAATGCCGGTCGCTGCCAAACCCACACTGCGCCGCCACCACCTTCAACGGCAGGTCACTACCTTCCAACAGCTTGCGCGCCCGGTCGATCCGGGCATTCTGCAGGTACTGAAGCGGCGTTATTCCCACCTCGCGCTGGAACGTGCGGGCGAAATTTCGGCTGCTCATGGCCACCAGTTCGGCCATGTTCTGCACGGTGAGCGCCTGCTCGATATGGTCGACGATGTGCGCCTGTACCCGGGCAATGGGCGAATCATCACGCGGTACCGCTGCCAGCAACGGCCCGTATGGCGTTTGCCCGCCCTGGCGATGGCGGGCGACCAACAGCACCTTGGCCACTTCCAGGGCCAATGCCTTACCGTGGTCCTCGGCCACCACCGCCAGCGCCAGGTCGATCCCTGCGGTGATTCCGCCCGAGGTGATCAAGCAGCGGTCGATCACGTAGATCTGCTCGGTCTCGACCTTGGCCTCGGGGAACGCCCGTGCCAGGCGCTCCACGTAGTTCCAGTGGGTGGTGCAGCGGTAGCCGTCCAGCAGCCCGGCCCGGCCCAGCAGGAATACCCCAGTGCAAATGGCACCAAAGCGCCTGGCACTGCGCACCGCCTGTGGCAACCAGCGCTCCAGCGCTGGTACGGCGGTGTCATACGCCCCCGGGCCGCCGGGTACCAGCAACAGGTCGACGGCTTCTGGCAGGTCTTCCAGGCGCAGGTCTGCCACCACTTTCAGCCCGCATGAGCCGCGCACCGCTGCCTGCCCTTCGGCCAGGGTGAGCAGCCGGTATTGCCGCTCTGCCGGCAAAAACCGGTTGGCGATGGCGAATGCATCCATCGGGCCGATGACGTCCAGCAACAGGACGTCGTTGAACAGCACCATGGCCACGGTGCGGTGAGCGTTTACCTGCATGCTTCTTCGTTCGGTAGCTGAGTACAGCCTGCATCTTACGGTATACCGCTGCGCACAATTAAGAACAATTCAGCTTTGGCTCAGGACTTTGTCATGTGCCGGGGGCGAGACTTTCTGCATTCAAGAGGAGAGTCGCCATGCACCACGGCACGCCCCAAGAGCCGCTGCAAACCACCGGCGCACTGACGCCCGCACGCTTGCGCCAGGCCAAGGAACTGATGCTGCGCAGCTCGCTGTCGATCATCGAGATCGCTGGCGTGTGCAACCTCACCCGCAGCCATTTCTCCCGTGCCTTCAAGGTCAACACTGGCCTCTCGCCCCAGGCCTGGCGCCTGTTGGCGCGCATGGAAAAGGCCAAGCGCCTGCTTGCCACAGAGGTCCCGATCACCCATGTGAGCCTGGAGTGCGGCTTTTGCGACCAGGCCCATTTCACCCGCGCGTTCAGCCGCCTGGTTGGCCAGCCGCCCAAGGCCTGGCGCCAGGCGCAGGCCATTCCTTAAGCCGAAGCTATCCACCGGTATAAGCCCTTGCGGACAGTGCCGGCCCGTATTCCCAACCCAAGGAGTCACCCCATGAGCCAACCCGATTACAAGCGCTTGAACAAAGACGACGCCGTGGTCCTGCTAGTGGATCACCAGACCGGCCTGATCTCTCTGGTGCAGGACTTCTCGCCCAACGAGTTCAAGAACAACGTGCTGGCCTTGGGGGACCTGGCCAAGTTCTTCGGCCTGCCGACCATTCTCACCACCAGCTTCGAGCAAGGCCCGAACGGCCCGCTGGTACCCGAGCTGAAAGAGATGTTCCCGGACGCGCCGTACATTGCCCGCCCAGGCCAGATCAACGCTTGGGACAACGAAGACTTCGTCAAGGCGATCAAGGCCACCGGCCGCAAGCAGCTGATCATCGCCGGCGTGGTGACCGATGTGTGCGTGGCTTTCCCGACCTTGTCGGCACTGGCTGAAGGCTTTGAAGTGTTTGTGGTGACCGATGCCTCGGGTACCTTCAACGAAACCGTGCAACAGGCGGCATGGGCGCGCATGACCCAGGCGGGCGCGCAGATGATGAACTGGTTCTCGGTGGCCTGTGAGCTGCACCGCGACTGGCGTAATGACATCGAAGGGTTGGGTAACCTGCTGTCGCAGCGCATTCCTAACTACCGCAACCTGATGAACAGCTATTCGGCATTGACCTCGCGCTGATTTAGAGCGGGGCCGCTGTGCGGCCCAATCGCCGGCAAGCCAGCTCCCTCAGGTACAGCGCCAGGGTTGAATACTGTGGAGTCCCCTGTGGGAGCTGGCTTGCCGGCGATTGGCCGGTACAGGCTAAGCAGGATTCACAGGCAGAGTGAAGCGAATCCGACATCCACCCAACTCAGACAACAGCGCCTGCAACTGCCCGCCATGGGCCTGCACCACCGAACTGCAGATCGCCAGCCCCATCCCCATGCCACCACTCTTGGTGGTGTAGAACGCCCCGAATACCTGCTCCCGTTCCTCGGGTGCAATCCCTGGCCCGTTGTCGTCCACACAGAGCTCCACCTCATCCCCGGCCACCGTCGACGCAATCCGCAGCACGCCATCGCTGCGATACCCCGCCAGCGCTTCCAGGCCATTGGTGATCAGGTTGAACACCAACTGCTGCAACTGCACCGGGTCGGCCGTCACGGTCACCCCCGCGTGCAGGCATGTCTGCACGTCAACCGTGGCCTTGGCGGCATCGGCCGAAGTCAAGCGCACCACCTCGCGGATCAGCTCGTCCAGCTTCACCGCCTGGAGTTGCATCGGCGACTGCTTGGCCAGCGAGCGCAATGCACGCACGATGTTGGCGGCACGTTCGCTGTCGTTGCGGATGTCTTCCAGGCCGGCGATTGCCTCTTCCAGGTCGGGCTTGGCGCGCTTGAGCCAGCGCAGGCTGGCGGCGGCGTTGGAGGTGATGCCCAGCAGCGGCTGGCTGATCTCGTGGGCGATGGACGCCGACAGCTCGTTCATCGCCTGCAGGTGCGCACTGCGCGCCAGTTCCGCCCGTGAGCGGCGCAGTTCGGCTTCCATCTGCGCTCGGCTCTGGTTGTCTTCGGCCAGGCGCGTATAGAACTTGGCGGTCTGCAGCGAGACCGCTGCCTGCGAGGCGAGGATTTCCAGCATGGCCAGGCGCTGGCTGCCGAACAAGTTGGGTACCATGCGGTTCTCCAGGTACACCAAGCCGATCAGCACGCCCTGGATCACCAGCGGCAGGCACAATACCGAACGTGCGTTGCGCGCCTGCAGCTCCTGGCGGAAAGCCTCGGGGCAATCGCTCTGGGCATCATTGAGGACCAGCGGCTTGCGCGTGCGCATGGTGGTGTTGATGATCGACAGCGGTGCCTGGGTCATGAACTTCTGGCAGTTGTCCATGCTGACGTGCAGGCCGGCATCGTCGATATAGGCGAGGGCGGCCATCTGGAATTCGGCGCCGCTGACGATCAACAGCGCGCCGTGGTCGGCACCGGAATGCTGGGTCAGGTGGCCCATCAGGGTCTCGATCAGGCCTTCGAGCAGCACTTCCTCGGACAACGCGCGCGCGGCTTCGATACCGGCTTCCAGGTCGAGCTTGGCCTGGTGGGTGGCGCGGTAGGTCTCCTGGATGGGCTGGGTGCGCAGAAACGGGTGCAAGGCCTCCAGCTGATGGACCTTGCCCGTCGCACCCCAGATATGGAAGCAGTCGCGGGCGATGCGCAGGTGCAGGTTGGCGCCGGAAATCAAACCGCTGGGGATGCACACCTCGGCCAGCTGTTCATGGGCCAGGGCCTGCTCGTGGATGAAGCCCGCTGCGGTGGCGGCGATCTGCGCCTGGTCGAAGCAACGGATGGCGGCCAGGCCGTCACCTTCAAGCTTGGCGATGACGCCTTCGATCAGCAGCAGCTTGTTGCGGAAGGTCGCCGGGTTGAAGCCGGCCCAGCGACTGAAACGCTCACGCAAGCCTCGCAGCTCGCTCAGCTTGTCGGCCAGGCTGGCGGGGGCCTCCGGGCTGCCCAGGGCCAGGCCGTGGAACAGGTGGTAGTCGGCGAGGTTGATATGCGCAGGCGCCGCCCAGGCATTGTCACCGGCCTTGGCCAGGTGGCGCATGGCGTGTGGGATGTTGCCCAGGTAGAAGGCCGACATGCCTGTGAACAGGTGCCGGAAAAACAGCGTGGTCGCTGAGTTGACCGGCGTGGTCGAGGCCACGCAGGCTGCGCCGCTCAGGTTGGCGACGAACGCTTGCTGGGCCTGCAGGATCTGTTCTATATCGCTGTAGCCGCAACGGCGAACGGTGGCCAGGCCCTGTTTCACTTCCTCAGCGACGTCCGGCAGATAGCGGCCCATGAACAGCGAGTCGGAGACCAGATGGTTGCGGGCATAGCAGCCCATCGCCAGGTCGCCGCTCAGGCGTGCCGAGTCGACCGCTTCCAGTGCGGTGCGGCGGGCGAACTCCATCGGCGAAGTCCAGGCGCTGACCTGGTCCAGGGCCAGCAACGCGCTGGTCAGATCGCCCTCGAAGCCGTGCCGCTCGATCAGCTTCAGCGCGGCCAGGCAATAGGCATGGCCGTCGTGGTAGGCACCGAAACGCTCGGCGATCATCACCCCGAACCAGGCCAGGCCGTAAGTGCTGCCTGGGGCAACGCCATGCAGCAGCGACAACTCCATGAGCTTGGCCAGGTGCAGGAAGCCGAGGTCGTCCTGGACAAAGAACGATGACGACAGCGTGGCCAGCAGGCCGATCGCCACCGCCACTTGCTCCGAGTCGGCACGCGGCAGCGACTCCAGGCAGTGGCGGCCCTTTTGTTCGATCATGGCCAGCACACGGGCATGGCTGGTTTCTACCAGTTGCCGGTCGACGCCGCGTGCCAGGCGGATACCCAGCAGTTCCAGGCCTGATAAGGCGCTGTCGATGGCTGCCTGATAGTCGCTCTGCAAGGTGAACAGGCGGGCCTGCAACTGGCACAGCCGGGCCCGATCCAGCGCCGAACGTGCGCGCTGTCGGCACTCGCTGAGCTGGGCCTCGGCCGCAGCCATGCGCGACAGTTGCATGTCGCACTCCGCCGCCATGCAGGCGATGGCAAAGCCGTGCGTGGCGCGGCTTTCCAGGGTGCTGCCGTGGTGCAGCAGCTGCTCGGCCGTGTGCAGGTAACCCGCAGCCTGTGCAAAGGCGCCGCTGTCGCGCGCGCGCAATGCCGCTTCACGTAAAAGCTGCAGGAACACTTCGCAGTCATCCGCTGAAAACCCGCGTGGGCTGGCGCGTTGCAGCTGGTGGGCAGCCTCGAAAAGCACCTCGTGCAAGTGCTCTGGCCAGGTTTGCAGCATGGCCTGGGCAATGCATGCATGCAGCGATTCGCGCTCGCGCACGGGCGTGAGCTGATAAGCCGCTTCCATCACCCGGTCGTGGGCAAAGCCCAGGCCGTTCTGGCTCGGCAGCAGGAAGCCTGCGCCAATCAAGGCCTGCAACGGTTCGCCCGGCGCTTGTGCAAGGACCCGGCGGAGCAAGCGTTCATCGCATCGGTTGCCTGCTGCGCTGACGATGCGCAGTACGTCGCGCTGGGGCGCGGGCAGGCGCACCAGGCGGTGGACCATCAGGTCGGCGACATTGTCGGAATAGCGGTGCCGGGCCACGGCCTGCAGGCACCACGACCAGCGCATGGCCTGGGTATCGAAGGTGAACAACTGGTCCTCGACCATCGCCCTGAGGATCTGGTTGATGAAAAACGGGTTGCCGGCGGTCTTGTCGTGCACCAGTTCGGCCAGTTGCAAGGTCTGGTCGGGGGCGACGTGGTAGCGTTCGCCGATCAGCTCGGCCACCGCGCCAACGGCCAGCGGGCGCAGGTTGAGGGTGGTGCTGCGCACGCCTGCGGGCATGGCGGGTTGTGCACTGCTAGCTTGTGCGTCAGTGCGCCGGGCAAAGATCAGCAACAGGTTAGCGGGCGCCTGTGCCAGCAGCTGTGCCAGCAGCTGCTGCGTGGCGTCGTCGGCCCACTGCATGTCATCGAGAAACAGCACCAGTGGCTGACCAGGGCGGCTGAACACCTGCAGGAACTCTACGATCGCCTGTAATTCCTTCTGCAGCGCGAGGCGCGTGGGTTTTGCTGGCAGCGCGGGCAGTGGGCCGAGTATCAATTGCAGGTCTGGCGCCAGCTTGCCCAGCAGCCGACCGTGGCCTTTGATGCGGCGCAAGATCTCGCCGCGCAGGGTGTCGAGGTCCTGGCTGTTCTTCGCCAGCAGCTGGTTGGTCAGCGCGCCGAGGATCTCCACCCAAGGCGCATAGGGCACGGCCTGGGCCAGGCTATTGCACTTGCCGATGGCCCAGTAGCCGTGGGCGTTGCTCTTCAGCGCGGCCTCGACCAGGCTCGACTTGCCCATGCCGGCGGCACCGTTGACGAACAGCGCTTGTGGCGTGCTGTGGCGGCGCAGGCCCTTGAGCATCAGGGCAATGGCTTGTTGTTCCGCACTGCGGCCATACAGGCGTGTGCGGTTGGGCGCGACCGGGTCGGCGCAGCCTGGGGTGAACGCTGCCATGGTCTTGCTGCTGGCCCATTGCCGCTGGCAGTAGGCAAGGTCTACTGCCAAGGCGCGAGCGCTCTGGTATCGCGCGTCCGGTTCTTTGGCCAGGGCCTTGGCCAGGATCCGGCTCAGAGGCTGCGGCACGTTGCTGTCCACTTCGCAGGCTGCCCTTGGCTGCACGCCTGCATGCAGTTGGCGCCAGTGTTGGGTGTCGCGCCCCGCCAGCGGCAGTTCGCCCAGCAACAGCTGGTAAAGGATAGCGCCCAGGGCATAGATGTCGCTACGCCGGTCGCTGCTGCTGCCATGGGGGCAAACCTGCTCCGGCGCCAGGTAGGACCAGTTGCCGAGCGGGGTGCCCTGTTCGCCGATCAGTTGCGCCGGGCCTGCGCGAAAGCAGCCCAGGCGCACCCGCTGAGGGCCTTGCAGGCACACATGTTCGGGTTGCAATGCGCCATGCAGCACATTGCGTTCGTGGGCCCGGGCCAGGGACCTTGCGGCGTTCACCGCGATGTCGAGAAACGGCTCCAGGGCCGCCGGGCCTTCGCTCAGCAGGTCGGCAATGGAGTGGCCGGCCGGGTACACCAGCAGCGGGCCCTCGGCCGAGCGCACGAACGCCGAGGGGATTACCGCCCACTGAGGGTCCAGCTGTAGTTGGTAGTCACGCTCCAGGCGCTGGCAGGCTGCGGGTGCGTCGAGCGGAGCGCGCGCAGCGATCCACGACTGGCCGGTGACGGCGTCGCTCAGCCGGAAGTAGCTGAGCTCGCCCTCCTGGCCCAGCGGTGTGACAGCGCACCGGTTCAGCCAGCCCTCGTCAATCGACTGGTCAAAATCGATGGGCCTGTGAGCGAGGCGTTCATCGAGCATCTGGAACCCCCTGGCAGCGACATCCTGACGCGCGAGTATACGCAGCGAGCCCAGTACGGATGAGGGTTGCAGCCCGCTTGGCAGGAACGGGCACGCTATTGTCCGTTATCGTACCCTGAGGGCCGACCGGCACTTGTATAGTGCTTGGGCCAACCTATCCCTCGGGATAATTGTCTCAATGTGTGCGTCGGCCTAGGCTGCCCGGGGCGGCGCAAACGCCCGTGCCCGTGCGAGGAAGCCATGATCCGAATAGGCAATGCCCAGGTGTCGCTGGAGCGGCGCGAAGCGTTTCTCGACGGTAAGCCGATCGTGTTGGGCGGGCGCGCATTCGAGGTGCTGGCCACGCTGATCAAGGCCAAGGGCCGGGTGGTCGGCAAGGACGAGCTGTTCAGCCAGGTGTGGGCCGGCACCGTGGTCGAGGACAACAACCTGCAGGTGCAGGTGTCTCTGCTGCGTAAAGCCTTTGGCGACCGTGGGCTGATCCAGACTGTGCCGCGGCGGGGTTACCGCCTGGCCGCCGAGATCAGCTTCGATGTCCCTTGCCAGGCGCAGGTCCAGTCGCCGCTGTGTGCTGCGGCCGACAGCCTTGAGGCGTTGGATCACAGCGCTCATGTGCCGGTGCTGGTTGTGGACGACGACCCGTCGGTGCGTACGGCGCTGGGCCGCCTGCTGCGCTCACAGGATATCCCGCATCATCTGTTTGCCAGTGCCGAGGCGCTGTTCGACGCCCGCCTGGAAACCCCCTATGCCTGCCTCCTGTTGGACATGCACCTGTCCGATACCAACGGGCTTGAGGTGCAAGATGCACTGCGCCGGCTGGCACTGCCCTGGCCAATCGTGTTCATGACGGGCTTCGGCACAATCCCGATGACGGTGCAGGCCATGCGAGCCGGTGCTGTGGAGTTCCTGACCAAGCCTTTTGACGAAGACCAGCTGCTGACGCTGCTACAGGCCGTGCGGCACAGGGCCGTGGCTGATGGGCGTAAATGGCGCCACGCGCGGCAGGTCGAGGAAAAGTACCAGCGCCTGACCCCGCGTGAGCGCGAGGTTTTCTCGCTGGTGGTCGATGGCTTGTCGCACAAGCAGATCGCCAGGCAGATCGGCACCAGTGAAGTGACAACCAAGGTGCACAAGAAAAACATCATGAACAAGATGCAGTCCCGCTCGCTGGTCGAACTGGTGGCCATGCACACCATTATCGGGGCGCGGCCTGAGGGCCTGGGCGGCGCATGAACAGATGGGTGTGCATCGTCGACGACGATGCTTCGGTGCGCAAAAGCCTGGCTAACCTGTTGCGTTCGGCCGGGTTCGAGACCTTTTCGTTTGCTGCGGGCGCTGTGTTCCTGGGCTCGGAGCTGGCGCGGCAGGCGGGTTGTGTGTTGCTCGACCTGAAGATGCCTGGCATGGGTGGGCTGGACGTGCAGCGTGAACTGGCGCGGCGGGAGTGGCGTTTGCCGGTGATCTGCATGTCGGCGCATTGGGATGATGGCGCGGTGCATTCGGCGATGAGCCTCGGGGCGCTGGCCTGCCTGGGCAAGCCTTTCTCTGAAGAGGCGTTGCTGAAGGTGGTTGAAGAGGCATTGGCGGGTAGTCAGTGATGTGCCACCAGTCCCTTTTACGAGCGGCCTTGCGAGGGCGCCGGACCGGTCGGATGGGCCGCAGAGCGGCCCCGGCAATCTAGTTATTTCCCGGCCGGTACTGCAGGGCCTCGGCCAGATGTGGCCGGCCGATCGCCTCACAGCCCTCCAGGTCCGCCAGTGTCCGCGCCACTTTCAATAACCGGTGCGCTGCCCGCAACGACAAGGTCAACCGTTCGCAGGCCCCTTCCAGCCACGCCTGGTCCGCCGCCGTCAATCCGCAATGGAGGCGCAACCCTTCGAGGTCGAGAAACGCATTCACGCACCCTTGGCGGCGCTGCTGGACCTCCCGCGCCTGTGCCACCCTGGCTGCCACGTTGGCACTGGCTTCACCACAGGGCTGGTTGTTGAGCGTGGTGCTTTCGCGGGCGACGGTCAGGTGCAGGTCGATGCGGTCCAGCAGCGGCCCGGACAGCTTGTTGCGGTAACGCGCGATCTGCTCGGTGCTGCAACGGCAGCGGCCAGTAGGGTCGCCCAGGTAGCCGCAAGGGCATGGGTTCATCGCCGCCACCAGCTGAAAGCGTGCCGGAAAGCGCACCTTGTCGCGGGCGCGGGCAATCACGATCTCGCCCGATTCCAGCGGCTCGCGCAGTACCTCCAGCACGCGCCGCTCGAACTCTGGCAGCTCATCGAGAAACAGCACGCCATGGTGGGCGAGGGTGATTTCGCCCGGTTGCGGACGGCTGCTGCCACCGACCAGTGCCGGGCCGGATGCGGAGTGGTGGGGGTGGCGAAAGGGTCGCTGCGGCCAGCTGCTCAGCGGTGTATGCCCGCTGACCGACTGGATGGCCGCCACCTCAAGCGCCTCGTGCTCGTCCAACGGTGGCAGCAACCCTGGCAGGCGGCTGGCGAGCAAGGTCTTGCCGGTGCCGGGTGGCCCGGTGAATAGCAGGTTGTGCGCCCCAGCCGCCGCCAGCATCAATGCGCGTTTGGCCGCCAGCTGGCCTTGCACCTCGCTCAGGTCAGGGTAGGGACGTGGATGCAGGACCAAACCGTTGGCCGCGTAAGGCGCCAGCGGCACTTGGCCGTTCAGGTGGGCGACCAGCTCCAGCAGGTGCCCCACCGCATACACCACCAGCCCGCCGGCCAGGCTGGCTTCCTCGGCATTCTCCCGTGGAACCACCAGCGAGCGGCCCGCCTCGCGTGCCGCCAAGGCCGCCGGCAGCACGCCTTGCACTGCCCGCAATTTGCCCGACAACGCCAGTTCGCCCAGGCACTCGACCTCTGCAAGGCTGGCCGCTGGCACTTGGCCGTCGGCGGCCAGGATGCCCAGGGCAATGGCCAGGTCGTAGCGCCCGCCCACCGGTGAGTGTGCATGGTATGGACATTCGCTGTAGCCCTTATATTTCGGGCCTTCCAGAACCTCACTCT
>NZ_JAWRYI010000092.1:0-394 GCF_046534705.1 Pseudomonas sp. SIMBA_068 | reverse complement strand
CCCAGCGACTGGCCCCACGGCGCAGCCTGGCTGCCTGCGTCGTCGAAACTGACACGGTGGATCAGGTTGCCGGACTTCTTGGTTTTCTCGCCGCCGAACGCGGCAAAGGAGCCGTCCGCAGCCTGCACTCCGGCAGTGGCGCTGAGCATGGTTAAGGCCAACAGCAGCTGTTTGATCGCAGTCATGGGGTTACCTCTACGCGTTTGGCTATGGGTGCCAGACTACGCAGGCGCCCCTGAACTCCCCCTGAACGGGCTCTGAACCGCACCTGAACCGTTGCGGGCTATCCACTGGCGTGCCAACTGAAGCAAAATACCGCCCATGACGCCCCTACCCGCTTGCTGTACCCCGCTCGATGCACATTGGCCCCTACCCGAACCCTTGCCGGATACGG
>NZ_JAWRYI010000730.1:0-264 GCF_046534705.1 Pseudomonas sp. SIMBA_068 | reverse complement strand
ACCGGGAACGGGTTGCGCGCCCCCGGGCCCAGCAACTCGGCAATCGCCGCCAGCACGCCGACTTGATAAGCGGCCCGGGCACCACCGCCGGAAAGAATCAAACCTGTTACCGGTCCAGCACTCATTGCTTCACTCCATCCATGGCGTACCAGGGCCGCTCATCAAGGCCAGAGGGTCAACCGCGCTTCTTATAGAGCTTGGGCTCGCCTGGCGGCCGGCTCTTGAAGCGACGGTGAGCCCAGAGGTACTGCTCGGGGCAGGCGC
>NZ_JAWRYI010000729.1:0-264 GCF_046534705.1 Pseudomonas sp. SIMBA_068 | reverse complement strand
GGTGATCGTCCCGCCCGGCGAATATTTCTACCGCTATGAGTTCGCCAAGGCACCCAAGCGCAAGGGCGGGCGCGTGTATATAGATGTGCGCGAAAGCGGCGAGGTCGAGGTCCACGAAGGCTATGTGACGGGCAAGGAGGCCAAGCGGCTCGAACGCGGCGAGGCAATCGAAACCGGCCCCAAAGTGCCGCGCCCCGAAGTGACGAGCACGATGCAGACCTATATCAACCTGCACCGTCATGCCGCTGTCCGCGCCTCGCTGAC
>NZ_JAWRYI010000728.1:0-264 GCF_046534705.1 Pseudomonas sp. SIMBA_068 | reverse complement strand
ACCGTCGGCCACGAATTTGCCGGCACCTCGGTCAGCTCGCCGGGCTTCGAAGCCCTCGGCCTCGGCAGCCTGGGCCCCGCCCTGGACGGCAGCGCCGCCACCGCCCAGCTCGGCGCTGCCGCCATCGGGGCCGGGCTGGGGCTGGTGGACGACCTGGCCTACGCCGACACCCGGCAGCGCGGCTACCTGCAATTCACCGTCACCGCCGACGCGGTGAAGGGCGAGTACGTGTTTGTGAGCACGGTAAAGAGCAGCACCTACTCG
>NZ_JAWRYI010000727.1:0-264 GCF_046534705.1 Pseudomonas sp. SIMBA_068 | reverse complement strand
CCATGGATCTCAGACCCCAAGGTCACGACATAATCCGGACCTGGCTATTCTCGACTCTGGTACGCAGCCAGTTTGAACACGCTTGCGTGCCATGGCGGCATGTCGCGCTCTCCGGATGGATCCTTGATCCCGACCGTAAGAAAATGTCTAAGTCCAAGGGGAATGTGGTCACCCCTCAAGCCTTGCTCGACCAGTATGGAAGTGACGGTGTGCGCTACTGGGCAGCCTCAGCGCGGCTCGGCAGTGATACGGCCTTTGAAGAAC
>NZ_JAWRYI010000726.1:0-264 GCF_046534705.1 Pseudomonas sp. SIMBA_068 | reverse complement strand
ATCGCGCTGAAGAACTGGCAGAAGAACGTATTCTCGACGTGCTGATCCCACCTGCTAAAAACAACTGGGGACAGACCGAACAGCAGCAGGAACCGTCCGCTGCTCGTCAGGCATTCCGCAAAAAACTGCGTGAAGGCCAGCTTGATGACAAAGAAATCGAGATCGATCTTGCCGCAGCACCGATGGGCGTTGAAATTATGGCTCCTCCGGGCATGGAAGAGATGACCAGCCAGCTGCAGTCCATGTTCCAGAACCTGGGCGGCC
>NZ_JAWRYI010000091.1:0-396 GCF_046534705.1 Pseudomonas sp. SIMBA_068 | reverse complement strand
CGAAGGGCGTCACAGGGTCGACAGGAACGTACTGTTGTTGGCCTGCCATTCGATGATGTCGATACGGATACGTTTTTTGTCGAGTTTTCCTACGCTGGTCTTGGGAATTTCAGTAACAACCGCGATCTGGCTTGGAATGGCCCACTTGCTCAAGTGGCCCAGTTCGACAAAAGGCTTGAGATGTTCCTTGAGCTCACGCGCACCTATCACATGGCCATCACGCACCACCAGCAACGCAAACGGGCGCTCGCCCCACTGCGGGTCGGCGATGCCTACCACTGCTACTTCACGTACCGCCGGGTGACGGCTGACTAGGTCTTCAAGCGCCAGGGAAGAGATCCATTCGCCCCCCGTCTTGATCACGTCCTTGATGCGATCGCGGATATCAATCACCCC
>NZ_JAWRYI010000725.1:0-264 GCF_046534705.1 Pseudomonas sp. SIMBA_068 | reverse complement strand
ATTGCCTCTGTCATGCACCTGGGATCGCCACTGCGGGCGTTTAACTCGCTGAATCGAATCGGAGCTTCTGGTCTGAGTAACGAGATTGCTGCCGGTTCCATATTTTTTGCCGTTGGCGGATTATGGTGGCTGGTGGCAGTCATCGGTAAAATGCCGCAAGCGTTGGGGAAACTCTGGTTACTTTTCAGCATGGCGCTCGGCGTCATTTTCGTCTGGATGATGACCTGCGTGTATCAAATCGACACCGTGCCAACCTGGCATAAC
>NZ_JAWRYI010000724.1:0-264 GCF_046534705.1 Pseudomonas sp. SIMBA_068 | reverse complement strand
GAGCGCATTAAATCTATTGAAAATCTGGATAATTTACACACTCGGGTCGTTGATCTGAATAACCTCACATTTGCTGGACAGTACGATTTTATTCTTTCGACTGTGGTGCTGATGTTCCTTGAGGCTAAAACCATCCCAGGGCTGATTGCCAATATGCAACGTTGCACGAAACCTGGCGGTTACAACCTGAGTGTGGCGGCGATGGATAGCGCTGATTATCCATGTACCGTCGGCTTCCCGTTTGCCTTCAAAGAGAGAGAATTA
>NZ_JAWRYI010000723.1:0-264 GCF_046534705.1 Pseudomonas sp. SIMBA_068 | reverse complement strand
CGGCGGATTCACCAGGAGTACGTCGAGACGCCGGTAGAAGTGCTGCTAGATGGGCACAACCGGCAATTGGTGGTGCCGCAACTGCCCAAGGAGCTGTACGGCTACCTGCGCTACGACATCCAGGGCGCAGGCGGCGAATACCTGATTGGCCTCAACGAAGGCACCGAGGTCAGGCTCAGTAACGAGGCCGGTCGTCAGCCGTCACGCTGGATCATCGACAGCAGCCAGCTTGAGAGCGACAGCATCACCGTGGCGAAGGACCAC
>NZ_JAWRYI010000722.1:0-264 GCF_046534705.1 Pseudomonas sp. SIMBA_068 | reverse complement strand
AAGGCGCGGTTGACGTGCACGATCAAGCCTTGGCGGTCGGTCACCAGCACGCCTTCGAGGGTACTGTCGAACACCGCCGCCGCCATGCGCAGCCGCTCGCGGTCCTCGCCGCGCAGACGCACGCCGATGCCGATGAAATTCAGCAGCCGCGCGCGCGAAACGAAGATCAGCACCGCGCTGAACATCACCCAGATAACCACATTGATCTGCTGCCCCACGGTCAGCGCCAGCGGGTCGTCAGTCATACCCTGAGATTGGCGGCAT
>NZ_JAWRYI010000721.1:0-264 GCF_046534705.1 Pseudomonas sp. SIMBA_068 | reverse complement strand
CCGGGTGGCCATCGGCAGTGGCGAGATGTTCGTGGTGCCCAAGGGCGTCGAGCACAAACCCTGGGCCGAGCAGGAGGTCAAACTGCTGCTGATCGAACCCAAGGGCGTGCTCAACACCGGCGATCAAGGTGGCGAACGCACCGCCCAGAACGACGTCTGGATCTGATCCTCACCGCTGAACCTGCGAGACGGAAAAAGGAATTTCTGCCTCTTGAACACAGTCAGACACAGCAACACGTCATCGATCGACTACCCTTGGCCGAC
>NZ_JAWRYI010000720.1:0-264 GCF_046534705.1 Pseudomonas sp. SIMBA_068 | reverse complement strand
AGGTTATTGTGTTTCGAGATTCAGAAATTCAGATTATAATGGCTCTTTTGCTTTGAGTGATGGTAGTGATCGTGGTACTACAATCTATTTTGGTTCTAAAAAGTCCGATGCTTATATGTGTTTTTATCAGAAAGGATTTGAGCAAGCGGCTAAATATAATATTCCAGATGATGAAGTTGAGAATTGGAACAGGTATGAAATTCGATTAAAGAACGAAAGGGCAAAAAGTGCTGTTAATGCTTTGATTAAAGATAGAAACATGAC
>NZ_JAWRYI010000719.1:0-264 GCF_046534705.1 Pseudomonas sp. SIMBA_068 | reverse complement strand
AGATCCTGCTTATCTGGCGAAACTGCTGACCCGTCAGCGTCGACACAGTTTTGAAGATCGCGAATTGCCGCTATTTCGTGATAGCGAAAATGCCGGGCAGCTCTTTAACAGCGATGGTGAACAGGATGTCGGCAACCCGCTGCTGGCTTCATGGGGTAAGCTTGGGCGCGACTACATTTATCTCCTTTCTGACCTGGAGAGCAGCCAGGAGCTGGACGCCTTTGTCGATGTCACGCCAGATAACCTGCTGCATAACATTCAGTC
>NZ_JAWRYI010000718.1:0-264 GCF_046534705.1 Pseudomonas sp. SIMBA_068 | reverse complement strand
CGTGGAAGCGCTTCACCACTTCGCCGGAACGCTTCTGGAACATCCCCCAGGCCTGCACCGGGCGCGAGAAGAACGCCGCCAGGTCCAGCTTCGGTTGCGCCTGGGCATAGTGCTCGACACCGACATTGCCACAGCTTCCCAGAAGCAGACAGGCAACCAGCAACAGCGCTTTGTACATGTTCAGCTACCTCGGTCGTTGCCCGCTGCCAGCCCGAGGAGGCGCTGAGGCAGTTGCGGGTCCCTGGACTGCGGATCGAGCCAGAG
>NZ_JAWRYI010000717.1:0-265 GCF_046534705.1 Pseudomonas sp. SIMBA_068 | reverse complement strand
CCTTTTGGCAGGTCAGTGACCATACATTCGGTTGTGATCATCAGACCCGCAACAGAGGCCGCGTACTGCAGAGCAGAACTGGTCACTTTGGTTGGATCCAGGATACCGAAGTCGATCATGTTGCCGTACTCTTCAGTCTGCGCGTTGTAACCGTAGTTACCGTCGCCCGCTTTCACGTTGTTAGCGACAACAGATGGCTCTTCACCGGCGTTAGAAACGATCTGACGCAGTGGAGATTCCATCGCGCGCAGCGCAACTTTGATAC
>NZ_JAWRYI010000716.1:0-265 GCF_046534705.1 Pseudomonas sp. SIMBA_068 | reverse complement strand
AAGCAATGTTGTTAGCAACCGTATCGTTAAACAGATGGACATTCTGCGACACCAGAGCAACCTGGTTACGTAACGACGCCAGGGTATACTCGCGCAGATCGTGACCATCCATCAGGATTTCGCCTTCATCAATATCGTAAAAACGCGTGATCAGGCTGGCGATGGTTGATTTACCCGAACCAGAGCGTCCAACCAGAGCAACCGTCTTCCCTGCCGGAATTTTCAGGTTGATGTTACGCAATGCAGGTACGTCACGTCCCGGATA
>NZ_JAWRYI010000715.1:0-265 GCF_046534705.1 Pseudomonas sp. SIMBA_068 | reverse complement strand
GCCATAGCGCGGCCACGCACGCGTCCTCGTTGCGCGCGGCGCGCAGTGGCTGGTCGAGCACCGTTTCCAGGCGGGTCAGTTCGTGTGGGTTGATTTGCTCGAGGCTGCGTTGCAGCCTGGCCTCGGCTCTCAAGCCTTCGCGCCTGGCGGCATATAGCGCTGTGTACTGAGTGTTGAGGGTCGTGGTATCCAACGGCCGCCTTTCCAGCATCGCCACAGCGGCGGCGTCTGCCGCGAATTGCTGGGCAGTGAGTTCGGCGAGGGC
>NZ_JAWRYI010000714.1:0-265 GCF_046534705.1 Pseudomonas sp. SIMBA_068 | reverse complement strand
GGGGCGCACACTCCTACATCAATCATAGTGAACAGTAATACCTTGATGGAATCGCTCTTCATGGTTCAGCCACTCCACTGACTAAGGAGTTTTCGAACTGTCAATGTTGGATTCGAAAAGTCGAATGAGCAAATCACCAGTAGGTGTGCCCGCGTATCGACCGTGTAGCTCTTCCAGCTTGGCCGAGCGGCGTTCTCCAGACAGAAGACTTAATCCGTGCAACGCGTTTATAAACTGGTGCATCCCCGCGATTTCGTCAGCCAGA
>NZ_JAWRYI010000090.1:0-398 GCF_046534705.1 Pseudomonas sp. SIMBA_068 | reverse complement strand
CCTACAGCTCTTGTCCTGGGACCGGTAGCGGCCTGAACCACCCGAGCACCGACCGCACTGCGGAAAATGCCGCTCGGCGATGATCCCCGCTCGACAAGCACCGCGCCTATACCCGATTATTCGGGTCCGCCCGTTGGCCGCGCCAGCCACCTTGCCTTGACCAGGAGCCTTGTACCTTGAGTTCGCAGAAAACCGTGACCGTGACACCGCCCAACTTCCCCCTGAACGGCAAGGTCGCGCCCCCCGGCTCCAAGTCCATTACCAACCGCGCCCTGTTGCTGGCGGCCCTGGCCAAGGGCACCAGCCGCTTGAGTGGTGCGCTGAAGAGCGATGACACCCGCCATATGTCGGTGGCGCTGCGCCAGATGGGCGTGACCATCGATGAGCCGGACGACACC
>NZ_JAWRYI010000713.1:0-265 GCF_046534705.1 Pseudomonas sp. SIMBA_068 | reverse complement strand
GCGATGTCCGACAGCTTCAGCGTGCGACCTTGCGCGACGATCGGCGTGTCGCGAATCTTCAGCAGCTTGTCGAACGCGCCGTCCACGCGAATGAAGATCTCCGGGCCGCGCGTCTCGACGGAGCCGGCCGGCGTCAGCGCGTTTTGGCCGTTGAGCGCGGCGAACACGTCCTGCGGGCTCACGCCGAGCGTCGCGAGCCGGTCGTGCGACAGCTGGATATAGATGCGCTCCGCCTGCTCGCCGATGATGTCGACCTTCTTCACGC
>NZ_JAWRYI010000712.1:0-265 GCF_046534705.1 Pseudomonas sp. SIMBA_068 | reverse complement strand
CCTGCATGGCCTCTGTGGGAGCGGGTTTACCCACGAAGAGGCCAGTACAGGCGCTACATCTATTCAATCTCAAACAAACTGTTGCGCAGTGGCCCAACGCTCAAACGCTCACGCACATCGTCATCTATACGTGGATCATCCGGCCGGTACAGTTTTACCTGCCGATAGGCATTGACGCGATTGATCTCTTCCCCCAGATACTCCCACACCACCCGGGTACAGGCCGGGTTGCGTCGGTCGCCGCTGGACACTCCAGCCTTCAGGC
>NZ_JAWRYI010000711.1:0-265 GCF_046534705.1 Pseudomonas sp. SIMBA_068 | reverse complement strand
ACCTTCCTCAAGGCGCCACAGTCGATCGTGGCGGATGGCAAAGGCGGTTACTTGCTGGCCGAAGGCGGGCGCAATCGCGTGCTGCACCTGACCCCGCCGCTGGAGCGCGATACTGCCCTGCGCGAGTGATGCCAGCGGCTTGCCGTGAATGACTTCACGGCCAGCCACCCGTGAGGCTTTATGGCTACCCGACCAACAGCGCGCTTCCCTGCATGGCCGCGCTCACGGATAATCCCCTCATTCCAATAAATAGCCTGTGAGTAGG
>NZ_JAWRYI010000710.1:0-265 GCF_046534705.1 Pseudomonas sp. SIMBA_068 | reverse complement strand
CCGTTTTCTTGTAACCAGTTAAAAACACTTGGCCACTGCCAGCTATCGCCTTTAACCACAGCTTTAGCTGATGCAGGTAATACGCGTGGAATATTTTCCCAAAAGCCACCGCCAGTAATGTGCGAAAGGGCATGCACGTCAACGTGCTTAAATAACTCAAGTAAAGGTTTAACGTAAATACGTGTAGGCTCTAATAAATGCTCGCCTAATGTTTTACCATCAATTATTTGATTGGTGTCGGCGTTAGATACCTCAAGTACTTTAC
>NZ_JAWRYI010000709.1:0-265 GCF_046534705.1 Pseudomonas sp. SIMBA_068 | reverse complement strand
CGGCCACCAGCACCGTCTGGAAGCGCTGCCGCAGGCCCAGCACCTCGAGCATGTGCTCGGCATTGGCCCGGGGCGCGTTGGTGACCACGCACACGCCGATGCCGTGCTCCTGGGCAAAATCCAGCAGGCGCAGCAGGCCGGGCATGGGCATCAGTTGCGGGGAGAGTTGGCGAAAGCGCACTTCCTTGCGCTCGGCAAAGGCTTCATGTTCCGCCACGCTGCGCTCGGGGAACAGGTAGCGGCACATGTTGGCATTGGCCTGGCC
>NZ_JAWRYI010000708.1:0-265 GCF_046534705.1 Pseudomonas sp. SIMBA_068 | reverse complement strand
CATGGCTCACCCCTTCCCATTTACCGTTGCTGTTCTCATCCCAGCGCAGCAGCAGGCAGTTCTCTCTGATTTGCAGCGCCCCACTGCCACACTCACCGTGACAATAACCGGCACGCCGCACCGCTTTTTCCAGCGTCGCCATCATCTGCTGTAACTCCTGACGCAGCTGCGCCCGTTGCATCACGCCGGCGTTCTCTGCCAGCAGCAGCGGCAGAAAACGGCCAGCACTTAACATCACGACGGCGCTGATTGCTAAGGCGATCAG
>NZ_JAWRYI010000089.1:0-398 GCF_046534705.1 Pseudomonas sp. SIMBA_068 | reverse complement strand
CCGCCAGTGCCCGCAAGCGTTGCAGGCGCATGGCATCGTCGTGGCCCCGATGCAGGTGCACCGCCAGCCACAGGCGCTCATCGAACACATCGCGCAGCCACTTTCCGGTGGCCGTATCGTCACTGTCATCGGCCACCCACAAGGCCAGCAGGCCCTGACCGTGCAGCTGCAGGTCGTCACGAAAAAGCTGGTACTCACCCTTTTCTGCCCGCCGACGGGCACGGGTGATCAGTGCGCACAAGTTCTGGTAGCCGGCCAGGTTTTCGACCAGCAGCACCAGCTTGGGGCCGTCGTGCAACTGCACCTCGCTGCCGACGATCAGCCGCAACCCATGCGCCTTGGCGGCCTGCCAGGCGCGCACGATACCGGCCAGGGTACATTCGTCGGTGATAGCCAAC
>NZ_JAWRYI010000707.1:0-265 GCF_046534705.1 Pseudomonas sp. SIMBA_068 | reverse complement strand
CAGCGTTATGAACGTACTTTCCGTGATATTGGTATTCCAACGGAAGTTGGCCAAGAGCAGCTTATTTTTGATGGTTCAAAAGTAGGTAGCCATATTAAGAACTCAATGGCTAAAGATGATGCAGCAAAATGGTTTGGTGCGGCTCCGCCGGATTTAACTAATGTTGCACGTGTACGTGGAAGTGACTGGATTTACACGTACTTGAAATCATTTTATAAAGATGAGTCTCGTCCGTTTGGTGTAAATAATACGTTATTTCCATCAG
>NZ_JAWRYI010000706.1:0-265 GCF_046534705.1 Pseudomonas sp. SIMBA_068 | reverse complement strand
ATATCACCTAAACATAAGGCTATTACTCACCAAACCTTAAACTCTTTAGCAGTAATATTTAATCAATCCCAGGTAGAAAAGCTGACGCTAATAGGGTTAAAGGTATCAGTTATTAGACAGAGATAAATAATATAACCTTGTTGTTTATATTATTTACCTTACTTAAACTAGATTCTTTAATTATACGAATTAGTAAAGCTCGCCTTGTAATTGTAACTTAATTGATTTACTTCATTTCAAAATACAAAAAGCGTCACTTTACTGC
>NZ_JAWRYI010000705.1:0-265 GCF_046534705.1 Pseudomonas sp. SIMBA_068 | reverse complement strand
AACGCCATGGCCACTTGGTGGTGGACGAGATCTACCACGGGCTGACCTACGGTATGGATGCCCCCAGTGTGCTGGAAGTGGACGATGAAGCCTTTGTGCTGAACAGTTTTTCCAAGTATTTCGGCATGACCGGCTGGCGCTTGGGCTGGCTGGTGGCGCCGCCTGGCGCGGTGGCCGACCCGGAGAAACTCGCGCAAAACCTGTACATCAGTGCGCCGAGCATGGCCCAGCATGCTGCTCTGGCGTGCTTCCAGCCGCAAACCCT
>NZ_JAWRYI010000704.1:0-265 GCF_046534705.1 Pseudomonas sp. SIMBA_068 | reverse complement strand
ATCCGAAGTGTTGCCCAGCGTCTTCGATCAAGGCGATGCCGACGTCGTGTTTACCGTCAACGCCGAGGAAACCGAGCAATGACAGCCAAAACCCTTAAGCCGTGGTTGGTCGTCTCGGTGTTGCTCAACGTATTTTTGATTGGCGGGGTGGCGGGCGGCCTCTATCACTGGATGGCCGTTGCCGCACCTGCCGAGGCGGTGGTCAACCAGCATGGTCTGCGCCAGGCGATGTTCAAGTTGCCGGTCGAGCGGTGTAAGGAGTTGC
>NZ_JAWRYI010000703.1:0-265 GCF_046534705.1 Pseudomonas sp. SIMBA_068 | reverse complement strand
ATTGGTTGTATGCATTACAACACAGTCGAAGAGCTTGATAAGCTGTTTGATATGTTTGACGAGCTACTTGGTTAAATAGGTCGTCTACTAAATATATAAATAAGCCATAAGTGTTACTTATGGCTTATTTATTGGTTTAGCTTTTAGGTGCACCATATATTTGCTCTGCACGGTTAAATAGCACCCACGAGGTTAAAATATACTTATCGTTTGATACTGGCTTATTACCCCTATGTGTATGCGTAAAGTAGCCAGGCGCTATCAC
>NZ_JAWRYI010000702.1:0-265 GCF_046534705.1 Pseudomonas sp. SIMBA_068 | reverse complement strand
GTACCCGTAAAGCGCGTAAACCTGAACTGGAGGTGAACCATGGCGCAGTTTGAATGGGTTCACGCCGCCTGGCTGGCATTGGCAATCGTGCTGGAAATCGTTGCTAACGTCTTTTTGAAATTTTCTGACGGCTTTCGTCGCAAAATATTTGGCTTGCTCTCCCTGGCGGCGGTGCTGGCTGCCTTTAGTGCGCTTTCTCAGGCCGTTAAAGGGATCGACTTGTCTGTCGCTTATGCATTGTGGGGCGGGTTTGGTATTGCCGCCA
>NZ_JAWRYI010000701.1:0-265 GCF_046534705.1 Pseudomonas sp. SIMBA_068 | reverse complement strand
ACCTTCAGCAACGGCATGCTGCAGCTTGTTGATTTCTGAAGCTAATTTTTGTCGGAATTCAATAATTGCCTGAGAATCAGCAAAAGAGGTGGGATCGTAGCGATTCAGCGTCGAGTAAATGTAGGTTACCGTTGCCACGCAGCTTTGCCACCATGCGTTTTGAGTTCGCCAGTTGGCATCGTCCGCGAGGCAAAAGACATTGAGTTTTTGTAGCGCCAGCGCCTCTCTTTCAATCCGCGTTTCGGGTAGCGGTGCGAGGCTGTCT
>NZ_JAWRYI010000088.1:0-398 GCF_046534705.1 Pseudomonas sp. SIMBA_068 | reverse complement strand
GGATTTTGGTCATGAACAATAAAACTGTCTGCTTACATAAACAGTAATACAAGGGGTGTTATGAGCCATATTCAACGGGAAACGTCTTGCTCTAGGCCGCGATTAAATTCCAACATGGATGCTGATTTATATGGGTATAAATGGGCTCGCGATAATGTCGGGCAATCAGGTGCGACAATCTATCGATTGTATGGGAAGCCCGATGCGCCAGAGTTGTTTCTGAAACATGGCAAAGGTAGCGTTGCCAATGATGTTACAGATGAGATGGTCAGACTAAACTGGCTGACGGAATTTATGCCTCTTCCGACCATCAAGCATTTTATCCGTACTCCTGATGATGCATGGTTACTCACCACTGCGATCCCCGGGAAAACAGCATTCCAGGTATTAGAAGAATA
>NZ_JAWRYI010000700.1:0-265 GCF_046534705.1 Pseudomonas sp. SIMBA_068 | reverse complement strand
CGCTGCTCATCCTGAATGGGAAAGGCGCGGGTAATGATGATCTGCGCGAAGCTATTACGACCCTGCGTGAAGAAGGCTTCGACATTGCGGTGCGTGTCACGTTTGAAAAAGGTGACGGCGATCGGTACGTCAAAGAGGCCATTGCGCTGCAGGCCGCGACCGTGGTGGCCGGTGGTGGCGATGGTACCATCAATGAAATTGCGACTGCGCTGGCTTCTTCTGAAGCGGATCATCGCCCGGTGCTGGGCATCCTGCCGCTGGGTAC
>NZ_JAWRYI010000699.1:0-265 GCF_046534705.1 Pseudomonas sp. SIMBA_068 | reverse complement strand
AGCAAGGTCATCAATAATTTCAACCGTAGCAATTTTGGCTAGTAGCTGACGAACAGCAGATACACGATCGTTTAGCGGGGTTGCTCGCCAAATTTTTTCATCGCGCATTGAATTAGCCATTAGC
Source organism: Pseudomonas sp. SIMBA_068 (assembly GCF_046534705.1). Classification (NCBI taxonomy): domain Bacteria; kingdom Pseudomonadati; phylum Pseudomonadota; class Gammaproteobacteria; order Pseudomonadales; family Pseudomonadaceae; genus Pseudomonas; species Pseudomonas sp. SIMBA_068. Next base: position 141 of record NZ_JAWRYI010000699.1, on the reverse strand, counting down.
TTTTCTACTTGGGCATTTGCACCGCTGTAGTGGTGTAAGTCAAGCTCATCTGGGGTGAGGTTTGTCATTTGCACGTTTTCTGGTGATGCTTTTTCTTTCACCAAACGCTGTAGGTAGTTAGGGCCACCGGCTTTAGGGCCC
>NZ_JAWRYI010000698.1:0-265 GCF_046534705.1 Pseudomonas sp. SIMBA_068 | reverse complement strand
AAGTATTGCCATTATTGCTTTGTTATTGATTAACTTAAACCTGCCTTACTCCAAGTTTGCCCATCATAGCCAGCTACTAAGCTGGCTTTTAGAGCCCGCCATAGTCGCATTAGCGCTACCTTTGTATCAGCAGTTTATTCATGTACGTAAAAATCTATTACTCATACTAGGTACTTGCAGTCTAGGTATTGTAAATGCAACTTTTGTGGCTTTTTTATTAAGTGTATTTTTTAAGGTTCCTTCTGAGTTAAGTGCCTCTGTGGCG
>NZ_JAWRYI010000697.1:0-265 GCF_046534705.1 Pseudomonas sp. SIMBA_068 | reverse complement strand
CCTCAAGTATTTTAAAGCCCGGCAGTCAGCTAGTACTTTTTATTCCTCAAGCTGAAAAACCTAAAGCCAAGCCAATCAAAAAAGACCTTCTGCTTGATCTGCAAAAAACACTAAATCAACCACGTTAAGTTTATAAACCAATCTATTTCGCGTAAAATCACGCCCTAACATAGTTATTATTGAAAGAGATCAGCATGCAAATTAGTAAAAATTCGGCAGTAGAGTTTCACTACACACTCAGTGAAGCAGGTGAGCAAATTGAAAG
>NZ_JAWRYI010000696.1:0-265 GCF_046534705.1 Pseudomonas sp. SIMBA_068 | reverse complement strand
AGGGAGTAAGCCGGACCTTCAACATTAACTGCAACATGATACCCTGAACGTCCGCTTATGGCACAAAGCAGACCATCGTCCAGGCTTATGCCTGCTATGAGCGAAGAGCGATTACTCACAGATCCGAGGCTTGATAATAAAGTACTCTCGATTTAAATAAGATTTTTATTTACCCATCCATAAGCCCTCTCTCGTTACAGGCGTCATATTTGAAGAGTTCCCCCTTCATTTTTCCCTGCCATCGGTTTATAAACTCTACCGTGTC
>NZ_JAWRYI010000087.1:0-400 GCF_046534705.1 Pseudomonas sp. SIMBA_068 | reverse complement strand
GCTGCGCTGACGGTGCTGCGGGTAAACCGCATTCAGGGAGAGCGGGGGCGGCAGATAGTCGTCCAGCACGGTCACCAGTTCACCGCGTTGCAGGGCTGTCTCAACAATAAAGGCGGGTAACAATACCAGTCCTAAGCCTGCCAGTGCGGCATCACGCAGGACCTCGCCAGTGTTACTCACCATCGGTCCCTGAACCGCCAGCCACTTGGGTTTACCATTGACCTGCAGTTCCCAGCCATTCTGACCTTCACGTCCGTAGCGCAGACAGGCATGTTGCAGCAAGGCTTCTGGCTGCTGCGGCACGCCTGCCCGTTCCAGATAGCGGGGGCTGCAGCAGATAACCCGCTTCAGCTCGCCGAGCGGACGGGCAATCAGCGTGGAATCAGCCAGCGTACCGATG
>NZ_JAWRYI010000695.1:0-265 GCF_046534705.1 Pseudomonas sp. SIMBA_068 | reverse complement strand
GGGCGACATCAAGAAACAGAAACTGCAACTGGACCTGCAAGGACCGCTGTTGAAACTGGCCCTGGGCCTGGATGGCGCCCTGGACCAGGGCAGCTGGCGCGGGCGCCTGGCCAGCGGCGATGTACAGACCGGCGGCCAGGACTGGAAGCTGCAGAACCCGGCCAGGCTTGAGCGGCTGGCCAACGGCACGCTGAACTTCGGTGCCCACTGCTGGGCCAGCGGCGATGCCAGCCTGTGCGGTGAAGACCAGCGGCTGATGCCCGAC
>NZ_JAWRYI010000694.1:0-265 GCF_046534705.1 Pseudomonas sp. SIMBA_068 | reverse complement strand
GGCCTTGACGTCGCTGCGTACATCCAGCTCGATGCGCTGGAAAAGCTTTTCACTGCTGTCGAGGATCAGCCGCGTGGTCTGCTGGTAGTTGTAGAGGCCCAGCACCACACCCGTCAGGAGCAACAGCAAGGTGAACATTGCACTGATATGGATATGCAGAGGAAAGCGGCGTTGTGCTAAGGCAGGGGGGCTCAGCATTCCAATTCACTCCAAAGGCACACGAGGCATGGCTCAGGACCCAAGCATAGTTAAGGCTGGCATCGCC
>NZ_JAWRYI010000693.1:0-265 GCF_046534705.1 Pseudomonas sp. SIMBA_068 | reverse complement strand
ATATAGACTCCTTATCTAATTGAAAAATAATGGTTTTTAAGTTGTTTTAGATCAGTTTAATGGTGTTTAAGATCACTTTAATGGTATTGATGATCATATTGATGGTATTAGTGATCACATTACTGGTATTAGTGATCACATTACTGGTGTTGTGATTACACATTTATGGTGTGCTTAGTAGTCGATATCCTTTGTTAACTCTATTAAAGAATTAACTTCATCCCTTAGCTGCTTCTCTTTTTCATTTACTGTATTTTTATTTAGA
>NZ_JAWRYI010000692.1:0-265 GCF_046534705.1 Pseudomonas sp. SIMBA_068 | reverse complement strand
CGGTGTCCATTCCGAGCTCGCGGGCATACTGAATATGCTGGGCGGAAACATCAGCTTCGGTACAGTGCGTAGCCACACGAACCACCCGCGCGCCAGCTTGCCAGGCATTTTTCAGATCGTGAATAGTGCCGATTCCTGGCAGCAACAACGTCGCGATTTTGGCGTGCTTCACCACATCCGCCGCTGCTTCAATCCATTCAAGGTCGCTATGTGCGCCGAAACCATAGTTAAAGCTGGAACCCTGCAAACCGTCGCCGTGGGCCAC
>NZ_JAWRYI010000691.1:0-265 GCF_046534705.1 Pseudomonas sp. SIMBA_068 | reverse complement strand
GAACTCATAACCAAAACGACCGCCGCCGCCACTGGCACCGCGTTCGCGTTTGCCATCTTCTTCGACGAGAACGCTCACGGAAAGACGCACCAGCGGACGGACATCCGCCGCTAGCGTGCCGTCGGTGGCCGCAACCAGAATTAATTCATAGACACCACTGAGGCTGGCAGTCACTTCCTGTACGCGCTTGTCCGCTTCGCGAGCAACCTTATCGACGCGACGCAGGATATCCAGCTTCTCTTCACGGCTCATGCTTTGCAGCGGA
>NZ_JAWRYI010000690.1:0-265 GCF_046534705.1 Pseudomonas sp. SIMBA_068 | reverse complement strand
CTGGCAATCATCACAGAAGTGCTGGCGGGGGCGTGGGAACGGCTGGAGCAGGGGCGGGCGGATATTGTTATCGCGCCGGATATGCATTTTCGTTCCTCGTCGGAGATCAACTCGCGCAAGCTCTATACGTTAATGAACGTCTACGTTGCCGCGCCTGATCACCCGATTCATCAGGAGCCGGAACCGTTATCTGAAGTGACGCGCGTGAAATATCGTGGAATTGCGGTAGCGGATACCGCTCGTGAGCGCCCGGTGTTGACCGTAC
>NZ_JAWRYI010000689.1:0-265 GCF_046534705.1 Pseudomonas sp. SIMBA_068 | reverse complement strand
AACGACGACGTGAAAGACTACGCCTATGATCCTGAGAAAGCCAAAGCGCTTCTGAAAGAAGCGGGCATGGCAGACGGCTTCTCAATCGACCTGTGGGCGATGCCGGTTCAGCGTCCGTACAACCCGAATGCACGTCGCATGGCTGAGATGATCCAGAGCGACTGGGCGAAGATTGGCGTCAAAGCCAAAATCGTCACCTACGAGTGGGGCGAATATCTGAAGCGCGCCAAAGCAGGCGAGCACCAGACCGTCATGATGGGCTGGA
>NZ_JAWRYI010000688.1:0-265 GCF_046534705.1 Pseudomonas sp. SIMBA_068 | reverse complement strand
AAATCTCGTCATGAAGGCTGTTCATTCAATGGGCGATGTCACAAAGGATTTAATTTTTAAAGGCGTTACAATGTGGTAAAAAAGATGAAAAAAAAAGTCATTGATGCAGTCCATGCATGTGTGAATACACAAGAGCCTTTGACAGTGACAATTCAACCGTACGAAGTCAAAAAACATCAGGATGTGAATCAACATCATGTTCTCATCATGCTCAAGCCTGAATTAACCAACATCAATCAGGGGGTTCAGCTGGATCGAATACTAG
>NZ_JAWRYI010000086.1:0-400 GCF_046534705.1 Pseudomonas sp. SIMBA_068 | reverse complement strand
CGGGCGCGGATGTCGGCAAGTTCGAACAGCTGACCCTGGACAAGACTCCTGTCAGCACCCAGGTCACTGACGAGCCAGGCACTCCAGGCAACCCAGGCGGCACCAACGAAGGTGACCTGGTCAAGGTCACCATCACGGCCGACCAGACTTCGGTCGCCGAGAACGTCAAACCGACGTTCACCGTGCACATCAACCAGCCGCTGGACCACGATCTGGTCGTGACCCTGAGCAACAACGCTCAGGTCACCATCAAGGCCGGCGAGACCAGCGCACCGTACACCCACGATGCGCAAGGCGACGACGTTTACAACGACGCCGGTGAAATCAGCGTTGGCATCAAGTCGGCGGTGGACGCCACCGGTGCGACCTTTGAAAACCTGGAGTTGGGCGGCGCTGCGAA
>NZ_JAWRYI010000687.1:0-266 GCF_046534705.1 Pseudomonas sp. SIMBA_068 | reverse complement strand
AGCACGCCTGCGGCCAGTGCGCCTGCTCGCGCAACGACGATGAACAGCCGTTGTATCGGCCCTTCAACAACAACGACATCAACTGGTGCCTGGGTGCGGAGTCGAAGATCTACAACTGCACCGTGACCATCATCCGCGGCGTGGCGGTATAGCGCCGTGAAGGGTTTGACGGCGCTGTTGCTTCTGTGCCTGCTGGCGCCCGTCGCCCAGGCCAGGACCCTGCCCAACCCCAACCAGCGCCCGGCTCAGGGTAACGAGGTGCCACC
>NZ_JAWRYI010000686.1:0-266 GCF_046534705.1 Pseudomonas sp. SIMBA_068 | reverse complement strand
AATCGTTAACGGCATCAGATGCCGGGTTACCTGCAGCCAGCGGTGCCGGTGCCCCCTGCATCAGACGATCCAGCGCAGTGTCACTGCGCGCCTGTGCACTCTGTGGTGCTGCGGCCAGAATGCGGCGGGCCGTTAACGATTTGCTGAACACACCAGTGTAAGGGATGTTTATGACGAGCAAAGAAACCTTTACCCATTACCAGCCGCAGGGCAACAGTGACCCGGCTCATACCGCAACCGCGCCCGGCGGATTGAGTGCGAAAGCG
>NZ_JAWRYI010000685.1:0-266 GCF_046534705.1 Pseudomonas sp. SIMBA_068 | reverse complement strand
GCCGCGTGCGCGACGTACGCGAGCGGCAGCGGTCCGGCGGGTCCGGCGGTGGCTTCACCGAATTCGCGGAACTCGCTGGCCGCACGCGCAGCCGCCGGAGCGACGACGCATGCGACGGAAGCTATGCACGCGATACGGCGCGCTTGCGCGAACGGCGAAACGAGCAACGCGACTCCTTGCCATGATTCGACGGCATGACGACAAACCGTTCGCGGCGGAGCAATTTCCGTGCGCACGCCGCGCGTTTGCGCATGGCTCGAAGATTG
>NZ_JAWRYI010000684.1:0-266 GCF_046534705.1 Pseudomonas sp. SIMBA_068 | reverse complement strand
CGGACAAGCTGGAGGCGCTGGATGAACTGATGCGCGGCCTGAAAAAAGAGGGCGACTCCATTGGCGCTAAAGTCACGGTCATGGCAGATCACGTGCCGCCAGGCCTGGGCGAGCCGGTATTTGACCGACTGGATGCCGATCTGGCGCATGCGCTGATGAGTATTAATGCCGTTAAAGGCGTTGAAATCGGCGACGGCTTTGCGGTGGTTAACCAGCGCGGCAGTCAGCATCGCGACGAGATCCGCCACGATGGTTTCCAGAGCAAC
>NZ_JAWRYI010000683.1:0-266 GCF_046534705.1 Pseudomonas sp. SIMBA_068 | reverse complement strand
CAGGCTTTTATGGAAAATGTCAGTGATGTGCTCGGGAAAGGGTTTGAAGACTTCTCTGAAGGTGTTTTAAGCAGCCTGGATAAAACGCTGGGTAAACTGGACGTCGAAATGGCGAAGGCCTCTACTCTGCTCGCGGGTTCTGTTGAACAGATTGGAGAGAGCGTCAGCGAGCTTGATGATGTCCTGTCACGCGTTCGTGCCTAAGGGGTGACAGCTGATGTTTGGAAATGCATTTGGCGTTAAGAAGCGCCGCAGCGATGAAGCAG
>NZ_JAWRYI010000682.1:0-266 GCF_046534705.1 Pseudomonas sp. SIMBA_068 | reverse complement strand
CGAGCAGTCGATCTACAACCTCCTGACCCGCCAGATCGAGCTGGAGGTCCTCCCGGCCGCACAGGCGAACGGTGTCGGCGTGATCGCCTGGTCGCCGCTCCAGGGCGGACTGCTCGGCGGTGTCGTCCGCAAGCAGAACGAGGGCAAGCGGCGGCTTGAGGGACGCGCGGCGGAGACTCTCGCGAAGCACCGCGACGCGATCGAGGCGTACGAGGCGTTCGCCGAGGAGCTCGGCCACGAGCCCGGCGACCTCGCGCTGGCCTGGC
>NZ_JAWRYI010000681.1:0-266 GCF_046534705.1 Pseudomonas sp. SIMBA_068 | reverse complement strand
ATCGGGCACGACACGAGCATACTCATCACTGCTTGAGCAAATCACTCGGTTTCCAGCTCTGGTCAAAGAATGCCTGCTTGGGCCCGTAAAGCCGCACGATCACCAGGAAGCCCTTGTCCGGTACGGTCTTGATCCAGTTCTTGCCCTCGCCCGGAGATTTCGGGCCAAAGTAGATATCGGTGGAGCCGTCGCTGTTCTGCACCGGCTTATCCATCTGATTGAGAGACGGGAACGGCTGGCCGTTGTCCAGGCCCGAGGCGGTCAGG
>NZ_JAWRYI010000085.1:0-401 GCF_046534705.1 Pseudomonas sp. SIMBA_068 | reverse complement strand
CTTGGGCATGCGGCTGACCAGGATCGAAATCATGATGATGTTATCGATACCCAGGACGATCTCGAGGGCCGGCCGGATGAAGCAGGCAATCCAGATTTCCGGATTGGTCAGCCATTCCATGTGTATTCCTTTGAGCGAGTGTTAAACCGCGCGGCTGTCGCGCCGCTCGGTGGGGTTGTTAGGGTTATAGAGTGCTGAACAGCGGAAAAATCCCCATCAGCAACGCGGCGAACATTATGCACAGGCACACCAGCACTGCCCACTTGAGGGTGAAACGCTGGTGATCGCCAAACTCGATGCCGGCCAGGGCCACCAGGAGGTAGGTCGAGGGTACCAGCGGGCTCAGCAAGTGCACGGGCTGGCCAACGATGGAGGCGCGGGCCATTTCCACGGCGGTGATG
>NZ_JAWRYI010000680.1:0-266 GCF_046534705.1 Pseudomonas sp. SIMBA_068 | reverse complement strand
CGTAGTCCTGAATGATTGATGTCGTGCACTCGGACGATAGCGGCCCGACGTGCTTCATCGACAACGGGATGTGGTGCCGTTGCCTGCGAACGTCAGGGCGGATGTGTTGATAGCTGTGACGTGAGCGAGCGACTATACGGAGCGATGAATGCGCCGTCGATCAGACAGTTACGAAATTGGAGTGGAGAGTATGGGACGCGAGGGCAATCGCATGAAACGTTACGAGGAATTTACGTTCATGGATTGAGCGGTCGGCAACCCCCGGC
>NZ_JAWRYI010000679.1:0-266 GCF_046534705.1 Pseudomonas sp. SIMBA_068 | reverse complement strand
GACGCGTTTGCGGAAAAACTCAAGGTAGCGGTGACCAAGCTCAAGATCGGTAACGGTCTCGAAGAGGGCACCACCACCGGTCCGTTGATTGACGAAAAAGCCGTGGCCAAGGTCCAGGAGCACATTGCCGATGCCCTCGGCAAAGGCGCCAAGCTGCTGGCCGGTGGCAAGGTGATGGAAGGCAACTTCTTCGAGCCGACCATTCTGGTCGATGTGCCGAAAGACGCCGCCGTCGCCAAGGAAGAGACCTTTGGCCCGCTGGCGCC
>NZ_JAWRYI010000678.1:0-266 GCF_046534705.1 Pseudomonas sp. SIMBA_068 | reverse complement strand
GCGTTAACCTCTGTTATGTTAACTTTTCACGCTCCGCAATGCTTTAGAAGGCCACTGTACATCATTCCAGTATGCAGGCTTGCAGATAAGTCACCCTTACTTACTTCGTCAAGTACAACAGATGCATGTGTAACATTTAATGCCATTATCGCAGAATGTGAGAGAATGAAAATAATGATTTTGAACGGTTACAGGTTTAATAAATGGATAGTAATATGACGGATATAATTGATGAGTTTATGGTGCGCTATAACAAAGAATACGAC
>NZ_JAWRYI010000677.1:0-266 GCF_046534705.1 Pseudomonas sp. SIMBA_068 | reverse complement strand
CGGTTGCCGTCGCTTGGAAAGATGGTGCCACCGGAAGCACTCCCGCTGGAGTTACCACTCTTGGCAGGGCTGGAATCCAGACGAACGCCGTACAGGCCAATAGCGTCAACACCGAACTGAACGGTACCTTGGGTGTAACCCGAGATGAAACGCAGATCGAAGCCTTGGCCCCATTCTTCGTTCTTGTTCGCGCCAGGACCGTCACGGTTATCAGTATTGATATAGAAGTTGCGCAAGCCCAGGGTGGCCTTGCTGTCTTCGATGAA
>NZ_JAWRYI010000676.1:0-266 GCF_046534705.1 Pseudomonas sp. SIMBA_068 | reverse complement strand
CCCTTATAAATTTGAGTCCCCTGTCGAAATAGGCCAGAAGATCACTTTATCCCTTGATGATAGCCATATGGTAAAACACGCATTTGCTGTGTACATGCTGCCGCTTTTTTTAAGTCTTGTTTTTGCACTTGCTACGTCTGAGTTATTACTAATGGGCGAAGTGTGGCAAATATTTGCAGCTGTTATGGGCGGTGTTTTGGGGTTTTATATTGCAAAAACACGTGTTAAATCGCTCAGGCACGATATAAAAGTAGTAAAAATTCACG
>NZ_JAWRYI010000675.1:0-266 GCF_046534705.1 Pseudomonas sp. SIMBA_068 | reverse complement strand
CGACGTTCAACCGAAGCTTGCAGCGCCTCGGCGCCGTCCTGGCTACGGCCACACAGCAGGCCGGCGTGGCGCTCGGCTTCCAGCTGTTCGGCCAGGGTGCGCCGGGCGCCATCGCGTATAAGCCGCTTGGTTTGCGCGTAGGCGAATGTCGGGCCGTTGGCCAGGCGCCCGGCCAGTTCGGCGGCTACGGCGGGCAGTTGTTCGTCAGGGCACACTTCGCTGACCAGCCCGGCTGCCAGGGCGCGTTCGGCGCCCCACAGTTCATC
>NZ_JAWRYI010000674.1:0-266 GCF_046534705.1 Pseudomonas sp. SIMBA_068 | reverse complement strand
CCATCAATTACCAGTCGAGCGCCCAGCCATAGTGTTGCTACCGTCACCAGCTTGCCAATCAGGCCGACACTTTCGTTAGCCAGGTTCGACAGGTTCTGGGTCTTGAAGCTTGCGGCCACATAGCCGGCAAGCTGGTTATCCCACTTGCGGTTGACCTGCGGCTCGACGGCCATGGATTTGAGGGTGTCGATACCGTGGACGGTTTCCACCAGGAACGCCTGATTTTCCGCGCCACGGGTAAAGCTCTCGTTTAACCGCGCCCGCAG
>NZ_JAWRYI010000673.1:0-266 GCF_046534705.1 Pseudomonas sp. SIMBA_068 | reverse complement strand
ACGCCTTGGCCAATGGGCCCGCGCGCATCACCGTGAGCTGGCTGAAACAATTCCCCGAGTTCGCTGACTTCCATACCGCCAAGCCACAAACGGCGGACATCCCCGCTGCGCTGGATATCGCCCCATCGGAAACCACTCCCGACGAACAACTGGCCGAGGCTCATCAGGCACTGGTGCAATCACTGGCCGATGAACTGCTTGCTCAAGTACGAGCCGCAACCCCGAGCTTCTTCGAACAAGTGGTGGTCGACCTGATGCTAGCCATG